>CP139021.1:6300000-6982052 GCA_034044135.1 Flammeovirgaceae bacterium SG7u.111
ATCAAACCCCGTTTCAAACAATAAATGAGTGATATTTTCACCCTCTTTTACATTATCAAAAAGGTATTTTGTCTGATTTGTATGAATATCAAAAACAGCAATATTATGTGCTTTTTCAAAATCAAATACATCTTCTTTATTGGAAATAAGGCCTTTCGGTTTTTTCCTGTGGAGAGACAAATAAAATCGACCGCGCCGTTGATCTGTTTCTTCAGTAATAGAAGATTGTCGAAAATTCATGCTTTTCATATACTTTTTCTCTAAGAAACTGTCTAAAGTAAAATATGCCTTGCAAAACTACACTGTGAAAAAGTCCAGTACTAGAGAGTACCTAACTGTTATAAGTAACTCTCACTATGCACAAAATAGCTTAGCTAGTGTGAAATATGTACTAAAATCTAGTTTACAGCATATCAAAAACAAGGCATTTAATTCTTTTGTGAATAGTTTAGCCTAGTTGCAAACGGCTTTCTTTTCTTCAATCAACCCAGTAATTGCATCCCATAGCCGAATTCTTTGTTGTAGTGCTTGTCTTGCCACAGTCAGTGTTTCCTCCCATTTAAGCTCATCTGAACCGCATAATTCGGATACCATCCGAAGAGATAACGGTCCATGTTCATCTCCATCGAGTTCGATATGCCTTTCTAGGTAATATACCAGCTTGTTGTATTTCTTATTTTCCGCATCAGCATTTTTAAGGATTTCCATAAACATATCTGGAATAAGGTCTTCCCTACCAAAGGTAAATGCAGCTGCAACCAAGTGAGGCTTTTGGATTTCTATCACCTCAAAGGTAAAAGCCACAAAGTCTTTCACCCGTTTATCTATTTCCAATTTATTCAGTGCATCGTTTACAGTGTTTTCTGCTTGTAGGTATCCTATAAACCTTTGGATATCACTTGTATTGGCATCCAACTGTCTCATTGCATCGAGGTACATTTCAAAATGGCTTTTGGGTTCTCCAAATTCATTGACATCACTTTCTTCTCCATGGACAATCTCGTTGATAAACCTAGCGAGGGTTGGGTTGTTTTTGGGAGTCCAAGGCAACGTAACATTTGTCAACTGTAATTGAAGTGATTTTAGCAAAGACATAAAATCCCATACCGCATAGACATGGTTTTCCATGAAAATCTTTATATCGTCTATACTTTCCAGGTTTTTATACAGTTTGTGTGTGCGTAACTTTGCTCTTAGTTCAGTTATTTCTGATTCTATATAATCAATTTTACTCATGCAGTTTATTGTTTTGTTAGTGATAATCAAGTTAGCATTTGTCTATTTTTCCCTAAATCTACGAGATAAAAGCATATTTTCAGCCCTAGTAAAACAGGATTCAAATATCTTTGTTTGAGTCTTTCCTAAAACAAGGATGAGAAGCTAGGTCTGAAAAACAAAAAATCACCAAGGAATATCCTTGGTGATTTGCTCAATTTGAAAGTTCAACCTTTTTCAAAAGGTTTTCTATATACACCTTATGAATATGAAATTGAATTTCTTACTCTAATTCAAAACGCTTTTCTTGCTTGTTGGGCAGTTCTATAGTGCGGATAAACACCTCACTAGAAGTTGGCTGCAACCATACAGATTCTGTACTATTTTGAAGGGCTTCGTGGCTCTCTACTTTCTTCAATTCTTTGCCATTGAGCTTCACACTTTGCAAGAACTTCTCGGTCACTACTTGCAGCTCTAGCTGGCGACTTTCATTTTTTTCTTCGCCCATTCCCTCAGCAGCATGAACCATTAGGGATATTTTTTCACCTGTTATTTGCTGCTCAATTTTGGTAGTGGAAAATGCCCCGTCTTGGTAGCTCACATCCCAGCCATTGTCTTCGTAAAGGGTAAAGCTTGTCGCCTTTATTGATGGAAATATTTTAACTATCAGGTCATTGCGGGTAGTACCATCGGTTCTTCTACCGTGAGCATTCATAGTTTTGGCATCTACATAAGCCAATGGAATAATGGCTCCTTCGCGTACATAAATGGGCAACTTGAACATACCGGCACGATAGAGTGCCACATCTTTTTTGAGCTCGCCACGGCTATTGAGCTTTTCGTGGTTGTGCCAATCATACCAAGTACCTTCAGGCAAATACACATCTCTTGTTTTGCGATCGTATTCTGTTTCTGCCACACCCATAAGGTAAGCTCCTATCATTTTTTGGTCGAAAATATCAGCTACGCTAGAGTCTGCTTGAAAATAGCACACCAAGGGAGCGATTACCGGATCGGCTTCTTGTGCCGCTTTGAAAGCCAAGGAATAATAATAGGGCATCATGGCATATCGCTGGCGGGCATTTGACAAATTGCTGGCAAAATCCCCTACTCTATCGGGTGCTGTCTCAAAATTATTCTTGAGGTTTTGAGCATGAGGCCTTACGGGCACATCGAACAGCATGGCATAAGCAAACCATTTGGTGTAGAGTTCGTCATAAGGTTTTCCCTCGTCGTTGATATGTCTATGAAAACCACCCAAATCTGCCCCATAATAATCTATACCCGAAAAGGACATGTTGGTTTGGTTCATGGCATGGGCAGTGAGGCTGATCATTTTGGTGCCAATATCAGCAGACCACATAGCTGAGCCATAGCGCTGGATACCCGAGATGCCCGAACGAGACATAATGAACGGACGCTGGCTTATGCCGTTACGCTTGTAGCCATCAAAAATACTTTTTATCCAAAGGATATTGTAAATATTATGAGCCTCTTTTTGGGTTTTTCCTCCCATGTAAATTGCGTCGGCATTGTACACTTCTGGCTCACCTAAATCTGTCCAGTGACCAAGCACGCCATCTTCTATCAATGCTTTTCTGCGATGGTCAAATACGTATTTCCCAGTTTCAGGATTGATATAATCAAACATTCCACCACTGCCCCACCACGATTGCTCGGGAAAAAGCATAGCTGAACTTTCATCTGTGCTCGCAACCAATAATCCTTTGGATTTAAACTCTTGATAGTCTGGCAGTTTCTGGTCTACATAAGGCTCTTCTATGAGCATAACCCCGACCCCGTAATCTTTTTCTAGCTGTGAAAGCTTGCCTTTAGGATCTGGATAGGTTTCGGTATCCCAGGTTAGGCTGCCCATATGTGAGTCGTCGCCCTCGTTGCCTATTCCCCCAAACCACTGCAAATCCATCACAAAGCCATCGAGGGGAAACTCGTTCTTTTTAAGGGAAACAAGCTTGCTGTCTAGCTCATCCCAATCGTCAAACCCGTATTCAGACACCCACATTCCAAACATCTTTTTGGGAGGAATGGTTGGGTGACCAGTCAACTCTAAATAATCTTTACGAAGATCGAGCAAGTCTTCTCCAGACATGAAATAATAGCTTGTGTTTCCTCCAGAATGATCTACTTTCCAAGTATCCTCTGCAGTAAAATCCCAAACATGTTTGAAAGTATTGTCGAGAAAAATAGCGTAGTTTTCATGCCCTGCACCGTTCATGGCGTACATAACAGGAAACTGCGAGTTGCCATTGCAGCCACCATCCCACCAAGCCATTACATTTCCGAACTCATTGCCTTCCCTCACTTTTCCATTGTAAGAAAGCTGACTGTAGCCCTCATTGGTAAACTGCTGGCCCAAACCATACACCTTAAGGTCAGCTGGGCAAGTGGCTACTAAGCCTTGCAGCCCCTCTTTCCTACTTGGAGAAATGGAGGTTAATTCTACCCAGCTTTTAGTCTTATCAATAAAAGAAACTTCAAACGTTTCTGAGTTTATGATCAGTTTCAGGTCATTTGTTTCGATAATATCCTTTTCTCCTTTCTTGTAAAAGGAAACTGTTTTTGCTCCCTTATAGTCGGTTTTGGCAACCATGACAGAAGCGTTTTGTGGCAAGGTAAAGCTATCTCCATAGTGATATTGTACATTTACCAAATCGTCGTCCAGCAGTTCAATGTAAAGATGGGTATCTGCATTGGAAAAATTGAAGACTTTACTGGGTGTTTCTTCCCCACCTCTTTTGCAGGAAGCCAAACAGAAAATGGCCACTGCAAAGAATAGTATTTTTTTCATTTCAGCTCAAGCTTAATTCTTATAAATAATTTCCTTTATGAAGTCCTTTATTGCTTCAAGACTTTCTTTGAAATAGTCGATTTGCTGTTGTGAATATTGATAAGGTATAGCCCGCTAGCTAAGTCTGACATATCTATTTTCAGTTCCTTTGCCCCTGGTTGCAGGTAAATTGTTTGAATATTTTCCCCTTTGAGGTCTGTCAGTTTTACGTATAAGACTTTTGCAGATTCATCGAGGACCAATAGATAAGTAATGTTTGTTACAGGATTAGGATATACTATAAAAGCCTTGCTTAGCTCTTCTTTGCTCAAGGCGAGTGGCTCTTCGGTAGTAATGGTCTCAGAGTACTCCGAATCTTTGAAACTTCCTTTTGCTTTTACTCGGTAATAAAACTGTCCAAATTTCACCGCTGCATCGGTATAGGTTTGTGCATTTATTTGCAAATCGGCAATTTGCTCAAACGTAGCCCCTTCATCGGCCGAACGCTCCACCACGTATCCTACTTCCGAGTTGGAATTGTCCATCCAGTTGAGATCAACACCTGTAGGCGAAGTAGGAGCGGCTTTTAGCTCCGTTGGCTTGGCTAAACTCAGCTTGAAGGGAACAGGGTTTCCTTCTACAGCAGTAGCCAGTTTTTTGTTGGTAAAGATATGAAACTCCCCTGGGGCAAGTGTCACTGTTTCTTCCAAGTCGGTTACTTCAAGCGAGTCTCCTGAGAAATAATCATACCATTTCCCCGTACTGATAAACTGAGGATTCACCACCGACTTTCCAGTACCAAAATTGGCTACAACACTCATTTTTAGGGATTCGTGTTCCAAGTTTATCCACTTGGTATTTCCAGAAGGATCCCAAGTAAATGTCCCATTGTTGAAAGCTTCTGCCTGCGATTTTTTGAGGTGGATAAGGCTGCGGTACGTATCAAACAACTTCCTTTTTTGAGGGTCGTCGAGGTACTCCCATTTAAGTGGTTTCACACCGGTTCTTCCATTATAATCAATGGAAATATCGTATCCGTATTCGCCAAACTGCCAGATCATTTTCGGCCCTGGAATGGTAAAAAAGAAGCTTGCCGCTAATTTCATCCGATCTAGTGCCGTAGCCGTGTCCCGTACATTATAATCTCCCGAAGAATTTCCATAGTTCAATGCTTCGTACATTTGGCGCTCTTCATCGTGGCTTTCCATGTAGCTCACCAAGTTCAGGTCATCCCAACCTCTTTCTTTGGCATAACCCCATTTCAAATCTGCACTTTTACCCAAAATCACATCTTTGTAGTTGAAATGCATATTTCCCCACAGCATCATCCCATAATCTGCCAATTCCTTTTCCTCGTCGTTGTCGGCCAAATGCTCTAAAATAACCAAAGCATCAGCTTTTTGAGCCCAAACCACATCTGCCAAACGCTTCAAGTTTCTCACCCGGTCGGCATCGTATTTCCCTCCCCATTCGTCGTCAGCAATAGTTTTAGGATTGTTGGAAAAACCTTTAGTAAAATCGAGACGGTAGCCATCGAAATGAAATTCTCTCAGCCAATACACCAAAATGCTGTCCATAAGACCTTTGGTACTGGCACTTTCGTGGTTGAAATCCGAGCCCCATTGCAAGCCTGTATTTTCAAAATTAGATTGCTCATTGTACCAAGGGCTGTTTGCCGCAGGTCGGTTTTCCTTAGCATTCCAATACAACTTTGCCCAAGGCGAAGAGTTGTACGAATGATTCAGTACCATATCCATCAGCACCAACATGTCCCGTTTGTGGCATTCGTCTATCAGCATTTTGAGTGCTTCGCGAGGACCGTAATATTTGTCGGCAGCGAAGCAAAAATTAGGATTATAGCCCCAGCTGAGGTTTCCCTCAAACTCGTTCACGGGCATTAGCTCAATCGCATTTACCCCCAAACTGTCCAAATAATCCAACCTATCTATAACGGACAGGTAACTATGTCCTTTGTCAAAATCTCGGATAAGTAATTCGTAAATCACCAAATCGCTGTTGGCAGGCTTGGTAAATCCGTCGTGCTTCCACTCAAACTCGTCCTGCCCCGTTCTCAATACCGAAGCTCTAAATTGGGTTTTTCCTTCTGGGTACTTCACCAAGCCAGAATAAGTCTCTTCGGTAATGTATTTGTCTTCCCACGGATCGCTTACCTGCTCAGTAAAAGGATCGGCAATTCTCAATTCTTCATCTACCAAAAACTGGAACACGTAGTCTTTCCCAGCAACCAACCCGTCTATTTCCAACCAAAAAAACTTATCGTCTTTTTTCATAGAATAGGCTGGCGAAGGCGTCCAATCGTTGAAATCGCCAATGGCATACACGGAAGATTTGCCCGGAGCTTCCAAGACCAAAACCGCTTTCGAATCATCCGTTGCGTTGTAATTCACCCCAGGTTTTACACCTGCGGGCAACGGAGCTTCGTCCACATCAGCTCGGGTAATGTAACTGAAAGTCACCGTATCGGCTTCTTCACCTGCTGTAGCTATAATGGCAATATCGTTTTTCCCTTCAGATGTTACGCTTTCTTGGTATGAATATTCGTTGGAAGGAGTAACCGTTGTTTCTACCAAACTTTGGTTTCGGTACAATGAAAAAACGGCATCTTTAGAGCTCGCTGCAGAAATGGAAATTTGCTCGTTTAGATCAACAAATAGCAATTGGGAAAGAGGAGTTAATAGATTCAGCTCCAGCTTATCCGACGTATAAAGATCTACAAAAATATCTGACCCGTTGGGGTCTTTTCCCTCGGCACAATTGTTACTTGCCCCATCAAAACCTCCACAAGGTCCCTCTTCCCGAAACACCATGCTCAAGCGGTATACCGTAGCATCGGCAGGCAAGCCCGCTGCGGCAAAATAGGTACGAGGGGTAATAATAATCTGCCATTTCTCATCGCCAAGAGAAGTCATTTTCCCCGAAGAATTTGGGTTGCCCCATTCGCCTACTACATGTTCCCATTCCAATCCGTTTTCTTCCAAAATCACACCTGCGTGCATCATCACTCCTGTAGCCCCTTCCAGTCCCGAAGCACCTTGGGTGGCATCGTAGGTAATGGTGATTTGCTCGTCGGAAGAGGGAAATAATGGGGAGACAGTTACTTGTCCCCAAGCAGTGTTTAGGGTAAGAATTGTCAGTATGAAAAGTAAAATCCGTTTCATATAATGATGGTTTGGAAATAAAAAAGCTTGTTGTCTGTCGTGAAATCTATGGGGAAGTATAGCTAGGAAACCCTGTTCCATTGAAGTTAAGAAAGGGCACGAGCGAGACGCTCGCGCCAGCATTTCTAACTAACCTCTAATTTTCTAGCACCCAGCCTCTAGAAAGGGCAATAGCCTTCCCAAGTTTGTACCGTTCCTGTGAACGAATTGGTGCCGTCGTAGGTAAACAAACGGTTCTCCACCCCTTCGCAACCCGTATTGTCTCCATTAGGCTTTTGCTCTCCATTACCCCAAGCTGGGGCATCTGTAGTCGCTAAGAAAAATTTAAACTCTACTGATTGCCCATTGGTCATTGGAAGATAAATTTCGTAGGTAGTACCTCCTGTATTATTCATTTTCAGACCTGCCGCTTGACCAGGCTGCACCCAGTATACTACACCCAAATCACCAGTGATATAAATATCTTTATCCGTAGGAGTATCGACAGGAACATCCACGGTGAATTTCACCAAATCTTTGCCATCTGCCACACAAAAGCCTTCCCAAGTCACTACTGCACCTTCTACGGTTTGGTCAGAAAAATCACCACTGTTAAATGTAAATTTTCTGTTGTCTATTCCTTGGCATCCAGCATCATTAAACGTTTGCTCGCCACCTCCCCAGCTTGTTCCGCCATCAGGTACAAGGAAATATTTATATTCAATACCAATTCCGTCTTTGTCAGGAGTTATTATAAATGTTTTCTGGTAAACCCCGTCTTTCAATTCAAGCTTCAAAGCTTGGTTTGAACCAGGCTCTTGCCAATTACCATCAGCAATGCCCAAGTCACCTAATGAACCTGCCAAAAATACGCCGTAACCGGCAGGAACCTCGGCAAATTGACTAAGCTTGAAGGTAAGTGCAATACCTGCTCCGTAACGATAAAGGTCAAGATTAAAAGGCTCTTCTGCCATTTTTACTACACCTTCTGCATCCGTAGCTTTAGCCTCTACTGTCCAGATAATGGAGGCTTTGCCTTTTTCTTCAATTCCTAAATCTTTCAGAGCATCTTCTAACTGTTGGTGTGTAAGGGTAAGAGTGGTATCCTGCCCACTGTTGTCAGAAGAAAAAGAAAGAATTGGCTCGGCAAAATCGCCACCTATGTTATCAGCTTTCCATGTGTATGTAATACCTGAACCTAGCCCCGCCTTGCTCGCTTCCCACTTTATAACGATATCTTCGTCTGCACTCGATTCCAATAAGTATAATGGTGTGTTATTTGTTGGCGTCATAAGATTAAAATCCGCCAATGTTTCGCGGTAGCGCACGATAGTAACTGGTGAAGGACCTGATATTTTAGTTATTTCACCGTTACTTGCCCTTACTCCCCAGTCCAAAGATGCTTCACCACCTTCAGCAACACCCAAATTTTTGAGTGCTTCTTGCAATTGTGCATGTGTAAAGGTGATTTGCGTTGCTGTATTATCATTGTCGGAAGGAAGTTCCAGTACAGGAGCTTCCAAATCGCCACCTTCTGTAACCGCTAACCAAGTATAGCTTACAGGAGAATCAAAACCTGAACGGGCTTGGTTCCATTGAACAACTATTGGTTCGTCTGGGGTCAAAGGGTTCAATTCTACCCTTCCCGTTGGCACTTCTATGAGGGAAAAATCCCTCAAACTTTCTAGCCCTGAGCCTACAAACTGCTCTTGGTCACACGACGAAATGAGACCTGCTAGAACAAATAAGAATATGATATATTTTTTCATTTTCAAAAAGGTCTTTTTGTTGAGAAATCTTAAAAGTCGCCTGTTACAGCATCGGCTTTGATAGGCGAGAAGAGCTTATCGCCCAAGCTTGCTGGGGGCTCTGGTCCTCCAAAGTCTGGATTAGGTCCACTTCTTACATGAATTTTTATCGATTCAATTTCTTGACCTTCATCCAACTCATAAAAATCGAAAGGTACCATGGTTAAGGTAAAAATCCCGTCGCCCTCATTTGTGAACATTTGCTCTGGAGTATTACCAACTTCATCCCAAGGTACCAACTGAATCTCTGTACCATCAGTAAGTTTGATATCTGTGTACATGTACACTTCAGTAAGCGCAGCCAAAGTGCTATTCACATCTTTGTGGTTCTGGTCGAAGTAGAAAGTAACCACATCCGATTGCTCAAACTTATCGGGGAAAGCTCTCAAAGGAACGGGTACAAACTCTAGTGCAACTACATCTACCGACATATCGCTAGTCTGTCCATCACTCCAGTCTCTTCCTTTAAAAAGGAAACCTAAAGTCAATAACTCACCTGGCGTTTTGTTAAAGAATGCAGTTGGCACAAAAGTAAAAGTGAATACATTTTCAGTAGCCGTTGGCAGCAAACGAGCAGCTTCTTGGTCTGGTCCTGCTGGGTTCACATTAGTTGGCGCATCACAGCATCCGTCTACAAACATCCAGATATAAATATTGCCAGTATATTTTGAAGCTTCAAGGTCTGTGCCCGTAAAATCGACGGTCATGGTAACTTGGTCTTCCGCTGTAAACTCAGCCGGATCGTAGGTGACAGTTTGGGCTGAGGCAACTCCTGCCAAAAGCAGCCCTATGATAAATAATATATATATTTTCATTTCTTTAGTTCTTTTTAGATAATAGGAGAAAATTGTTATTCCCCTGCAGATTGTACCAACGTATAATTATAAGTCAAGAATTTTTGCCAGCTAACCTTACCATTTTCTTCTTTTTTAAAATATTTAGAAAACTGGAAAGCGATGGTAGGTACCTCAGTTTCTGTAAGCCCATTTAGACCTTGGATATCCAAAGTAGTTTTGGTATTTCCATCTTCGCTAGTAAAAATGATTTGGCTAGGATAGCCCGCATCGTCAAATGCCCAAGTTCCTTTGGTCATGCCTATGATGTTCGGCGCAGAGCCAAGATTTACCTCAAAAGAGCCATCCGCTTTTAGGTCGATATTAAAGTCCCCAAACGGAAGCTTTTGGGTAATATCCACCGACTGCACAAAGGCAGGGTATCCTTTTTCTACGGCAATGTCATCTACCTGCACCACACGGGTCACATTCCAATTGCCTACCATTTGCGTGGGGCGGTCGAATGGTTCGCCCACACCGCCAAATTCTTCTATACAACCACTCAAGCCCGCTAAAAGCAAAATGAGTAGTAGTTGGATTTTATTTATGTTCTTCATTTTCAATGTCTTTATCTTTTTATGACTTAAAAAATCGAGTAAAAAGGAGCTGGACTAGCAGCCTCCTTCTTCGTTTGGAGTGAAAAACTCTGTACCGCCAGCACCTGCTATCTCTATATCAGGAAACTGAACTGACATGCCTGGGCAGCTCCAAGGAGATCCGTTAATGGTGATATTTTCACCTTTTGCTCCTATGCGCCTTAAGTCGTGGAACCGAACACCTTCCGCTACCAACTCTTTGCGCTTTTCATCTCTAATTCGGCTAATAAGCGTTGCTTGACCAATAGGTCCTTCTATTTCACTCAAACCTGCACGCATGCGGATATCGTTGAGATCGGCAAGTCCTTCATCCAACATATTCAACTCTGCAGCAGCTTCTGCTCTCACCATTTTTAATTCCGTTACGTGGAGTAGAGGAACATCAAAATAGTTTTTCCCATCAAATTTCTTCACAGAAATCTTCTCGTTCTCAAGACCTTCATCTTCTACCACATACCAGTTTTGACCTCTCAAGTCTGCAGGGTCAGCTGTAGCTTTTTCATAAAGCTCACGAGCGATTCTCAATGTAGGAGGGTTATCGCCATCAGAACGGAAATGTGCAGTAAATTGCTCTCCACGATGATCGTTGGCATTACTTACCATCTTAAAAATAGCTTCCTCAGTTCCTGTAGTCGAATAACGATCGATCAATTCACTTGCATTTGGATTGAATTTATTAGGACCATTTTCGATCACATCATTCGCCAAATCATAGGTGCTTTGGTAATCATGCATGTGGAAATATACCTTTGAAAGCAAAGCTTTTGCAGCCCATTGGTTAGCATAAATACTATTTTCTGTAGGTAATTTAGCGGCTGCGGCTGCTAGGTCTGCCGTAATTTGGGCATACACTTCAGCTACTGTGTTTCTATCTTTTGCAACAGATTCTGGAGTTGTTCTCAATACAACACCCAAATGGCTATTATCAGCAGTGTAGCCATATGGTTGGGCAAATAGCCTTACCAAATCAAAATAGCACAACGCCCTTAAGAATTTTGCTTCACCTTCTATCCTATCTCTTTCAGTATCTGACAAGCCTTCAAGCTCTAGATTTTGTAGCAAAACATTTGCTCTATAAATCAAGAAATGTGGCTCTGTGAAATATGCTTGTGTGTATCCTGTAAAAATAGAAGTTGACTTATTATAGTAAGCCAAGAAATCAGCGTTATCAAGACTTCCTGGCTTTCCATCTATGTTGTCGCCCATTACCTCTGCAATTGCTTGAGTACGACCACCCATAAAATCACCACCTGAACCTCTAAGCACATCGTAGGTTGCATTGAGTAGCTCCTGTAAATCCTGAGGAGTATTGATTGCTTCTTCTGCAATGATTTCATCACCTGGCTCTAGCTCTAACAAGCTATCGCAAGCTTGTCCGCTCAACATTGCCAGAATGAGAAGTATATATTTAAGATGTTTCATTTTCATTCAAGTTTTTTGGTTGAACTTTTTAGAATTTAAGATTTACTCCAACAGAGACTGCTCTTTCTTGAGGCGGTGTTAGGTAGGTGATATTTGGGCTCAAGTTTCTCCCTTGAGGGCCACTATGATCTCTAACAATCTCTGGGTCTGGACCAGGGTATTTTGTGAAAGTAAGCAAATTGGTACCTGTCACATATACTCTAGCGTTTTGGACAATCTTAGATTTGGTTGGGATGTTGTAACCCAATGTAAGCGTACGTAATCTCAAATAGGACGCATCGTACAAGAACTGGGTAGTGTTCAAGTTCCAGAAACTTGGCAGACCTCCGTAAGTTGTTGGATCTTGTGTAAGCCTTGGGAAAGATGCCTGATCACCTGGTTGTCTCCAACGGTCTACGATATCCCTACGCATATTCCAGTCAGAAACAACACCTAACTGACGCTTGGCCGCATCATCATAAATATTACCTCCAATTGTGAAAGTGAATAAGATATTCAAATCGAAGTTTTTGTAGGCAAAGTTGTTGGTAATACCACCTGTAGCATCTGGCACTACACTTCCTACTGGTACTCTATCGTCGAGGTTAAACTCATACGTTTCGTTTCCTTCTTTGTCCAAAAAAACAGGCAAACCATTCGCTGGATCTACATAAGAGAACCTGTTCAAAAAGTTTACACCTACTGGCAAGCCTTCTACTACACGTGTATCACCTGAACCAGCAATTGCATCTGGAGGAGTTGCTCCAATATCAATTACTTCGTTTTGAAGTCGAGAAATGTTCAAATCTGTAGTCCACTGAAATTCACCTACTAGGTTACGAGACTTGATAGTAAGTTCTAATCCTCGATTGCTAATAACACCTATGTTTTCGAAGTAGCGCTCAAAACCTGTTGATGCTTGAACTAATCTATCGATAAGCACATCTGAAGAACGTTTGTCGAAATAAGCGAATTCAGTAGTAATTCTGTTTTCTAATAAACCTAGTTCAAACCCTACGTCAACGGTACGTTGTACCTCCCATTGCAAATCGTCATTTTTCAACCTAACTGGGTATAAAATTGGTTGTTGATTGTAAGGGTTACCATCGTCACCAGCTTGGCGTCTAAATGTTCCGAAACGTTGGTAGTTAGGAATATCTGCATTACCAGTGATACCCCAGCTAGCTTTCAGCTTCAAGAAGTTCACTGCACTGCCTTCTGGGAAGAAGTCTTCCTCTGAAATCACATAACCAAGACCTGCGCTTGGGAAGAAACCGTAACGGTTGTTTTTACCAAACCTAGATGAACCATCCACCCTTGCAGATGCCTTCACAATGAATTTATCTTTATGGTTCCAGTTCACACGACCAAAGTAACTTAAGAAAGACCACTCTTGGTCTGCAGCAGTTGAGATCACTGGATTGGGCAATGGCTCGCCCTCTTCATCAAATCTTGGAGGAATAGTTGGGTCTTCATAAAGTGGACCTGTTACATTATATGCGGTAATACTGTTGTATTTTTCAGTGATTGAGTACTGATACTCTGAACCTACTAAGAATACAAATTTGTTATCGTCATTCAGGTTTAGGTCGTATGATACAGTTGCAGATGTGCTGTAATTAGTTACCCATGTCGGATACCTAGATGCTTTGCTTTCCGCATTTGTCCACTCTGCTGGCTCAAACTGGTCATCTTGGATATCCATGTAATCCAAGTTACCAGCTACCCTAACCTTTAGGTTTTTGATAGGCTCATAATCTAAAGAAAGAGAAGATATAGATCTATTTTCACGAACTTTCCAATCGTTGAGTTCCTGTTGCCTTACAGGGTTACTCCCTCCTGTAAAATAAGTTCCATCATCGTTGCGAACGGGGTAAATAGGCAATGCATCAGAAGTTGCAGCACCCAAACCGCCAGACCATGCAGCAAATACCCTATTGTTTATACCTTGGCTAAGTGTAGATGAAAGGCTTGCCTTTAGGTTATTTAGAATCTTATAATCTAGGTTTAACCTACCACTTATTCTTTCATAGTTGTTGCCAACCAAAAAACTTTGGTTATTACTATAAGAAAGACCTATATAAGTTGTGAGCTTATCATTACCTTGGCGCATAGAAAGATTATATTCTTGTTTTACCCCCGTTTGGGTAGTTAGGTCTTGCCAATCTGTATCTGTATTTTGAGCATCTTCCCAAGAAACACCACCATATAAAGGTGCTCTTCCAGTTTTTCCATCATTTTCCCAGGCTTCTTGGTAAAGCTGCAACCATTCAGAACTACTTAATAAATCAAGCTTACGAGCTGGTTCAGATACTCCAAATTTTGCTGAAAAATCAAAAGAAGGTTTTCCTTCTTGCCCTCTTTTGGTTGTAACCAACACAACTCCATTAGCACCTCTTGAACCGTAAATAGCTGCTGCAGAAGCATCTTTTAAGATTTCAATAGACTCGATGTCATTGGGGTTGATAGTTGCCAAAGGGTTGTTGTTCATTGCGCCACGATCACCGTTGATAAACGGGTCTTGTGTGATAGGAATACCATCTACGACGTAAAGAGGGTCGCCACCTGCACTAAGTGAAGCAATACCACGAACACGGATCATAGATCCAGAGCCTGCCATACCGCTACCTTGGATTACCTGAACACCAGCAGCTTGCCCTTGCAGAGCAGCTTCAAAACTGGGAACAGATACATTAAGGAGTTTTTCCCCTTCTACCTTGGCAATAGAGCCAGTTACTTCCCGTTTGGTTTGTGTACCGTAACCTACTACGATTACCTCTTCTAGTTGCCTAAGGTCAGGCTCAAGTGCTACTTCAAAAATAGATTTACCACCAATTTCAAGCTCTTGGGAAACATATCCCACATAGCTTATTACTAAAATCCCGTCGGTAGGGGCTACCAACTTAAATTTTCCATCGATGTCTGTGATAGTACCTTTACCAGTACCTTTTAATAAAATACTTACACCGGGGATTCCAGCCCCGGTCTCATCATAAACTGTTCCTGATACGGAATGATCTTGTGCGTGCGCCAGCGACATGTTAAAGAACAGGCACAAAAGCCAGCACAGCATACTCTTCGACGTGTAGTCTTTCATCATCATATTCAATATTAGTTTTAAAAGTTAAGCACAAGTGCTTTATAGAGTTTCACCAATACCTCTGCAGGTATTTTTTAGGGATGAAGCGCACACCATGAAATGCGCGACCAAATTGGATCACTAAAACTGTGGGATAAATAAGAAGGGAAAACTAGGTTCGGGAACGTTTGTATTTCAAGAATAAAAAATAGTAGAACTTCATTTTCATATCTTATTCTGATTCGTGCAGTTTTATTTCACTAATTGACTCTACAATGATATGGCAGAATAAAAAAGCAATCGTTCCGCGTTCGGAAAAATACGTTCATTATAAAATGAAACGTTTCAAATCATAATTTGCACCTTTTAAAACATTGGCTATCAAACTATTGTTATTTCTGGAAAAAGTGGGTTATAATTGAAAAAAATAATCCAATTACCAAGAACGGCACTTATGAAAATGAATAATATTCTATTATCGGCCATACTTACACTACTTTGTTGTTCTCCTATCAGCCAAGTTTTGGCTCAAGTAACCATTATAGTGGAGGCTGTGCCCGAAAATACCCCAGAAGGGGCTAATATTTTTGTAGCTGGGACTTTCAATGACTGGAATCCTTTGGACTCATCCTACATGCTTACCAAAACGGCGGAAGGGACTTTTGAACTTACTTTAGATATAGATGCTTATTCTTTTGAGTATAAATTTACCCGAGGAGGCTGGGATGCCGTAGAGGCAAATGAAGATGGAGACTTGATGGGAAACCGTATCATAATCAGGAATGACGACCCCATAAGAAGAGTACGCATAGCTGGCTGGAGAGATCTGGTTATCAATACCGTTCCTCATTCACGGTTTGTCATCAGAGAACTTCCTGAGAATACACCCCAAGGCAGCGAAATTTATATGGGAGGGAGTTTCAATGATTGGACAGCCAAAGATCCTAATTACAAGCTCACCAAAGATATTGATGGCTTTTACCACATTTATATCCCTGCAAGTATCGATTCATTTGAGTATAAATTTAACAGAGGAAGCTGGGCTTCGGTTGAGGCAAAAAAAAGTGGAAAACTGAGAACAAACCGCTATTTCCAACGGAATTCAGATGAAAATATCACTGTAAACATCGATATTGAAAACTGGGAGGATTTATCGAAAGGCTTGCCGAGGAACTACATTCTCTTCATGCTTTTTTCCGTGTTTTTCAATGGTTTTCTGATTCTTTCTGTATTCGGCATTCGCTACAAGCAAGGTCCAGCCAAACTATTGCTAATCCTCCTAATCTCCATCAGTCTAATAGGCTTGCTATCACGCGTTTTTTTTACCGAGCTGAAGGAGGCTCATGAGGCGCTCCCTAAGCTACACCTCGGCTCAGATTATATTCTTTTCCTTTTTGCCCCAGTTTTTTACCTTTTGGTCAGAAGCCTGATCCAAGAAATAAAACCAGGGCAATTTGAGGGTATGTTTTGGCGACATTTCCTCCCCTTTACCCTACAAATCATTATCTACCTCCCACTTTGGTTTACCAATATAGAAGACTTTAAGCTTCACCTTGTTAATAAGGATTATAATTTACTTTTTTATAGTGTAGGCGCAGTTGCATTTGTTTATAACCTTGCTTATTGGGTCGCTATTTTCCGAATAATCAATAAGTTTAAAAAGCTAAACCCAAGCAAATGGCATTATAATTCTCTTTTTTCTACCTTAAAATTCATTCAAGGACTTGTATTATTATTTTGGGCTTATACCATAATCATGTACCTCATAGGGCAGGCGACTGGCGAAAATCTAGAACCGTATGTAGAGCAGGGTATTGAAGGTACTTGGAGTATTTTTGCCCTTAATGTTTATGCTATTGCTTATTTCCTCGTCACCCGAAGGGGGATTTTTAACGAGAAGAAAGAAATGGAAAAAGAGCAAAAGATTTATAGCAGCAAAATTGCTGATGAGGAGCTGGCTAGGTATAAGGACAAATTAGACAAAGCGATGGAGGAAAAGCAACTTTACCTCAACCCACAACTCACACTTACCGACCTTGCCAAAGAGCTAGGCATGTCTACACATACATTATCTAAAGCCATAAATGAAGGGTACGACAAAAACTTTAATGACTTTGTAAATAGCTATAGGGTCGAAGAATTCAACAGGCTTTCGATAACAGTTAAAGATGGTTCGGAAAACATTCTATCGCTCGCATATAAAGTTGGTTTCAATTCTAAAACAGCTTTTAATCGTGCATATAAAAAAGTGACGGGTTCTACGCCTAGCGAAGCTTTACGATGAAAGTGAGCCAGATCTATATAAACAAAAAACCGCATCAGCAATGCCAATACGGTTTCAGTTCTACCTTTTCTTAATTAAAACTCTTTCTGCTAGAAAGCATATTTGTTTTTTTCGATGAGGTAATCTGCTACCTCTCTTCTTATCTGATGCACGTTGAGTAGGTTGGTTTTGGTAAAGCGTTTCAAACCAAGTACCATTACTTTTTGCTCATCACCTGAGCCAAAAGATGAAACGGCTTCTTTTCCTGAAACATTTACTTTATCAACCGCTCCAGCTAAGTAAGCTTTCGCCATTTTTACATAAAGCTCAGCTGCTTCTTCACCTTTTGTCTCCATTATTTTTTCGGCACGGAGCAAAGCTGACTCAGCTGCATAAACTTCAATAGCCATATCGGCTATATTCATTAATACTTCCTGCTGCTTCTGAATTTCAGTAGTGAATGTCTGAACAGCTTTTCCAGCTACCATCAACACCGCTTTTTTCAAATTCTTCAGCACACTTTTCTCTTCAGCAAGAGGCGTACTCATATCTGGTATTGCAAACGAAGGAACTGCCGTTAGTTCTTGGGCAACTGCCATAGCTGGCCCCATTAAATCGAGCTCACCTTTCATGGCACGCTTGAGAGCCATTCCCACCAAAAGCATTCTGTTTATCTCGTTGGTACCTTCATAGATTCGGCAAATTCTCGAATCACGGTAAGCCCTTTCCATAGGCGCATCGGCTGAATAGCCCATTCCTCCATAAATTTGCACACCTTCATCTGCCACATAATCTAACACCTCCGATCCGTGTACTTTCAAAATAGCACACTCCATGGCAAACTCTTCAGTTGCTTTAAGCTTCGCTTCGGCTTCAGAAGCTCCGCCAGCCATTAGGGAAGCTATGGCATCTTCTATATCTTGACCTGCCCGATAAGTAGCACTTTCACTCACAAAAGTACGAATGGACATTTCAGCTATTTTTTGCTTAATCGCTCCGAAAGAGGAGATTGCCACTCCAAATTGTTTCCTTTCGTTGGCATACTGGGTAGCAAGGGTGATAACTCTTTTTGCACCACCCAAGGCACTTGCAGCTAACTTTATCCTTCCTATGTTGAGGATGTTTACTGCTATTTTAAACCCGTTGCCTCTATCGGAAAGCATATTTTCAACAGGCACCATGCAGTCATTGAAGAAAACTTGACGTGTAGAAGATCCTTTGATTCCGAGCTTGTGCTCTTCCTCGTTCATGGTGATGCCCCCAAAGCTTTTTTCTACTATGAAAGCTGTAAGGTTTTTGTCATCTTCTATTTTAGCAAATACGATGAAAAGCTGCGCAAACCCTGCATTGGAGATCCACATTTTTTGACCTGTAACTTTGTAATGCTTCCCATCTTCAGTTAAAACTGCTTTCGTTTTTCCAGAGTTAGCATCCGAACCCGCATCGGGCTCGGTAAGGCAATAACTTGCCGCCCATTCTCCGCTAGCAAGCTTAGGTACGTACTTTTTCTTTTGTTCCTCAGTACCATAATAGAGAATAGGCAACGTACCAATACCTGTGTGTGCTCCGTAGGTAGTGGAAAAAGAACCCGCAGCGCCAATTACATCTGCAATCAACATAGATGTGTTAAAACTCATGCCTAGCCCTCCATATTCTTCTGGCACGGAAATACCCAACAAACCCAATTCACCAGCTTTGGCAAACACATCTTCTACTACTCCTGCTTTCTGCTTTTCAATATCTTCTACTCTCGATTCTATTTCTTTTTCAATAAAATCTTTACAAGCTGAAGCCATCATTTGCTGCTCTTCACTAAACTCTTCTGGGATAAAAAGGTCGGCTGCAACTGATTCTTTGATGAGGAATTCTCCTCCCTTTACTGATTTTTTATCTATTACTTCCATCTTCAAATATTTTGGTTGAGGTTAAAAGGCTAATTAAATTGTTACATCCCCACATCAAGCTCCATAAGCATTGCGCTTAAAGCTTTTCACTTTCCTCTGATCGTATCAACAAGATGATATATCAAACAATTTAGTATGCATGCATACTATTATATGTACAAATATATGCAATTAAATTTATTATGCACGCATACTAAATGTTTTTTTTATAAGAACAAAGAGATAACCTTTATGGTTTCGGGAACGATTGAAAAAATAAAGAACACTTGACTTTCTAGATTTTATTTATGAAATTCATACACATAAACCACGGAATAAGCTACTATTATTTCAAATAACATAATTGCATGAGTAAAACATATTTACTGAAGCAATTGGGAGGGTTGGTAAACCGTATTTTTTTACATTATTTTCCTACCTATACCTCTTCTAATGAGTGTCCACTCCTAACATAAGTAAACAAACTTCTGATTAACAAATTTGCTCATCTACTACCACTAAAGAGTCCAATTGCCACCCACCAACAAACCTCTTGGAGCACAAGCAGGGGCAATTTCTAATTTCTTTTTCCTAAAAAAATAAAAATCAGAAGCATGGAGCAAAACATTCTACATTCCAGTAAGAAATCTCTCATTCTAGAGCAGTCTCAACAAGCCCGAAACCTTACTAAATTATTGGTATCGGACGTGCCTATTAACTTATGGACAGCTACACCTGTAGGTATTGATACCAACATAATGTGGCAAATTGGTCATATGATTATTAGCAAAAATTATCATAGTATCAGCTGTATAGCAGGGTTTCAAAAGGAAGTCTTGGATATTTTCCCTTTCCAAGAATATCTCACCATGTTTGGCAACAGCAGTAAACCAATGGAATTAAAAGGGTATGACCTCAGTCCTTCTAAGATGCTAAGGCAATTAGAAGAAGTAAGAGAGTTAGCCCAAAGTATCTTACTGAACCTCGACGAGGGTCAGCTTGATGCACCTTTGGCTTCTTCGGGAATGGCACATCCTATAGCAAAAACCAAAAAAGAAGCTTTGCTCTGGTGTAGCCAACATGAAATGTGGCACAATGGGCAAATTGCTATGATCAAGCGAGCTCTTGGATTAAAAGTTTTCATTTATTAAATACCATTTTGCGCCCTTTGGAGACCCAGAGGGCATTTTTTATCGTCCTCCTTATTTTAACACCATCCCTTATTAGTTTTATCAAACTATAACATTTTGATAAAAATCATTTCCTTCGGCACACCCCTATCATAATTTCAAATAATTAGCCACCGTACTTTTGAACTTGAGAAATCATCTATACGCATCAGAACTCATGAACTTCTTACATTTAGCTTGTATTCAGGCAAAATGTTTATTTGAGAAATGATCAAACACCTATAAATACTAGAACCATGGCTAACCTGGTCATACTCCGTCACGGAAAATCATTATGGAATATTGAACATCGCTTTACAGGTACAGTAGATATAAAACTGAGCCCAGTTGGAGTAAAAGAAGCAGAAGATGCTGCCGATAGATTGCGAGACATGAAATTTGATGCAGCATTTACCTCTAGCCTAAGCAGGGCTAAAGATACGCTACAGATAATGCTAGGAAAAAACAATCAACTCCATACGCATATAAAAGTAAACAAAGCTCTTAACCCAAATTATCTGGGTGATTTGGAAGGGCAAAAAAAGGAAGACCTTGTAGAAAAATTTGGGGCTTCTAAGGTAAGATGCTGGCAAAAATCATATTCTGCCACCCCCCCAAACGGTGAAAGCCTACTCGACATTAGTAATAGAATAATCGATTTCTATGAAAAAGAGGTAATTCCTCTATTGAAGCAAAAGAAAAATGTATTGCTGGTAGCACATGGAAATAGCCTAAGGGCATTAATGATGTACTTGGAATCCTTGACTCCGGAAAGCACTAAGAACCTCAACCTCCCAACGGCACAACCTATTCTCTACAAATTAGTTTCGATGCAAATCCCCGAACCTGCCGAGGAAGAGGTACTCCCTTCTGATATTCAGGATATACGGGAATACATGGTGGTTTCGGAAAAAGTTTATGTTTAAATGGAGTTTCCTTGGCAACATGAAAGGCGGTTCAATGCGTACTCAAACTACTTGAAAAGAGTATTTGGTGGCCGCATACAAAAGGTTTCGATCGATGCTGGATTCACCTGCCCCAACCGAGACGGAAGCAAGGGAAATGGCGGTTGTACTTTTTGCTTTAACGACTCATTCACTCCTTCATACTGCTCCGAAAGCGATGGTATTAGTGACCAGATTGAAAAGGGAATTGAATTTCATAAAAAGCGCTATCGGAAATCGACCAATTTCTTAGCCTATTTCCAAGCCTTTTCCAATACATATAAACCCCTTGAAGAGCTTAAAGAAATTTATTCTGAAGCTTTGGCACAACCTGAAATAATGGGGCTGGTTATTGGCACTCGCCCTGACTGCATAGACAACGAAAAGCTCGATTATTTAGCAAAACTTGCGGAAAAGCACTATATCACGGTTGAGTATGGGATAGAATCGGTCTACGACAAAACTTTGAGGAGGATAAATAGAGGGCATACGTTTGCCGAAAGTGAAAAGGCTATACGAGCCACTTCCCAACGAGGAATCCGCACGGGTGGGCACCTGATATTCGGGTTGCCAGGCGAATCGCAAAAAGACATGCTCGAATCAGCAAAGATTATTTCCGAATTACCTTTACACAGTATCAAATTCCATCAGCTACAAATTATCAAAGGGACTAGAATGGGAGCTAATTATAAAAGAAATACCTCTGATTTTGAACTATTTGACCTTCCTGATTACTTAGACTTTATTAAAAGCTACTTGGAACAACTTCCTCCATCTCTCGTGATAGAAAGAATAGCAGGGGAATCATCACCAGAACTGAACCTTGGGCGGAACTGGGGAATGCGCTACCACCAAGTGCTCACCTTATTTGAAAGGCTTCTGGAAAAGGAAAACACTTGGCAAGGAAGGCTCCACAAAGAAGTAAAACACCCTTCTGGAAACAATTTTTCCACTTTTCATAAATAAAGGATAATTTGCAAGCTTGTCTATCGCATTTTAATATTCACCAATTTAAAGAACCATAGCAAAAAAATACTGGTTAAACCAAGGCAATTAACAACTTGCCGGTTGATGATCTAGTTAATTATTTTTGCAAACTCTTATGATCCAATACGAAAGCTTTGTTTTAGAGAATGGATTGCGGGTTTATGTCCACCAAGACAAGTCCGTGCCAACAGCTGTTTTGAATATACTTTACGATGTTGGCTCAAGGGATGAGGACGAAAACAAAACTGGGTTTGCACACCTTTTCGAACATTTGATGTTTGGAGGCTCAGCCAATATCCCCAATTTTGACACTCCTCTTCAAACTGTGGGAGGGGACAACAATGCTTTTACAAGCCCCGATATCACCAATTATTATATCTCTTTGCCTGCTGGAAATATTGAAACTGCTTTTTGGCTAGAAAGTGACAGGATGCTGAACCTAGCGTTTAGTCCAGAGAATTTGGAAGTACAAAGGAAAGTAGTGATCGAGGAGTTCAAACAACGCTACTTAAACCAGCCATACGGCGACCTTTGGTTAAAGCTTAGGCCTTTGGCTTACAAAGTCCATCCTTACAAATGGCCTACTATAGGTAAAGAAATTTCCCATATAGAAGATGCCACTATGGATGATGTAAAAGCATTTTTCAGTAAATTCTACTGCCCAAACAATGCTATTTTAGTAGTAGCGGGAAATGTGGAAACTGAGCAAATCCGTAAACTAAGTAAAAAATGGTTTGGACCAATTCCAAAAGGAAATATTTATAAAAGAGACTTACCACAAGAGCCTGCTCAATCTGAGCCGCGTCAACTCGAAATAGTTGCCGATGTTCCCGTAAATGCCATCTACAAAGTTTATCACATGTGCAGCCGAACTTCAGAAGATTATTTTGCAACAGATCTTTTGAGCGACATATTAGGCAGAGGGAAAGCTTCACGTTTTTATGAACAATTGGTAAAGAAAGATCAACTATTCAGCAGCATAAGTGCGAGTATCTCTGGATCCATCGACCCTGGCCTATTTGTAATATCGGGGAAAGTATCTGACGGCATTTCCGTAAACGACGCCAATAATGCTATTGAATCCATCATAAATGATTTGAGGACTAAGGAGATTGAAGCATTGGAACTTCAAAAAGTAAAAAATCAAGCGGAATCTACCATCGTGTTCTCAGAAATGGAATTACTTTCACGAGCGATGAGCTTGGCTATGTCAGTGCTCCTAGGCGATGCTGAGCTAGCGAATAAAGTTGGAGAAAAAATAAACAAGGTTACGGAGAAAGATATCCACAGGCTGGCAAACAGCGTATTGAACCCTAATAACTGCTCCACTCTTTTTTATAAGAAAGGTTAGATATAGGAGAAAAATTTTGCACAAAAAAGCCCTTGGTAGCATGCTATCAAGGGCTTTTTTGAATTCTATATCAAAACTAACCATTGGAAAGAGCTTCTGCACCGCCAACAATCTCTAGTATTTCTTTGGTAATAGCAGCCTGACGAGTTCTGTTATAAGTTAATCGAAGTTGTTTCAATAGCTCACCTGCATTATCAGTTGCTTGGTCCATAGCTGTCATCCTAGCTCCTTGCTCAGAGGCATTTGACTCAAGAAGTGCCTTATAGAAGGTCGTTTTCAATGAGTAAGGAATCAAGTTTGTAATGATCTCTTCTTTGCTTGGTTCAAATATGAAATCAGTTGCTTCTTCTTCCACTACATCGTCACCTTCCACTACTTCAGGTGACAGCGGTAAGAACAAATCAGTTTTTAGAATTTGTGTTGCTACATTCTTGAACTCATTATATACAAGTTCAACTGCATCATACTTTTTATCCAAATAAGACTCCATCACGAACTCAACAGCCTCTCTCACATTGTCAAAAACCAGGTCATGAAATAAGCTAGCATAATCAGCATTAATGGTATAACCCCTTCTTTTGAAGAAATCAAGTCCTTTATTGCCAATACACATCAACTCCAAGTTACCTGCTTTATGCTGATCAGCATACTTTTCATTGATCAGACGCTGAGTAGCTTTAATCACGTTGGCATTAAAACCACCACAAAGTCCCCTATCAGAAGTAATTACTACAATAAGAACATTATTTTTCTCACCTCTGTTATCCTCAAAAGGGTTGTTGATCTCGCTTCCTTTTACAGAATGGCTGATGTTTTCAAGCACTCCATTTAGTTTTTCAGCATACGGTCGCATCTGAAGAATCCTGTCCTGTGCCTTTCTCAATTTGGCAGCAGCAACCATCTTCATCGCCTTGGTGATTTGCTGAGTTGACTGAATGGATTTAATCCTATTTTTTACTTCTTTAAGACTTGCCATTATCTTACCCTTTCTCTTATGTATTGAAAAGCAGGCAAGGTATCCCAAGCCTGCTTAAGTTGATTACAAATAGTTTTTAGCTAGATCAGTAGCTACTTTGCCCATCGTATCTTTGATGTTGTCATCGAGCTTACCAGCACCCAAAGCATCAAGAATAGCTTTGTGGTCTTTTTCTAGGATACTTAGGTACTCTTCTTCGTAAGCTTTCACTTTATCGAGAGGAAGTTTATCCATAAATCCATTAGTAGAAGCAAAAATGATAGCTGCTTGCTTTTCAACTGTGTAAGGAGAATATTGGTTTTGCTTCAATATCTCTTGGTTTACACGCCCTCTATCAATTGTTTTCTTAGTTGCAGCATCAAGATCAGAACCGAACTTAGCAAATGCTTCAAGTTCACGGAACTGCGCTTGATCCAGCTTCAACGTACCAGAAATTTTCTTCATCGACTTGATCTGAGCATTACCCCCTACCCTCGATACAGAAATACCTACGTTAATAGCAGGACGGATACCTGAGTTGAACAAGTTAGTTTCCAAGAATATCTGACCATCAGTAATCGAAATCACATTGGTTGGAATATAAGCAGAAACGTCACCAGCTTGAGTTTCAATGATAGGAAGAGCAGTTAGTGATCCTCCACCTTTCACTATAGGCTTTAATGATTCTGGCAAGTCATTCATCTGAGATGCGATCGCATCCGAAGCATTGACTTTTGCAGCTCTTTCCAACAAACGAGAGTGAAGGTAGAAAACATCACCTGGGTATGCTTCACGTCCTGGAGGTCTTCTAAGTAGCAAAGACACCTCACGGTAAGCAACCGCTTGTTTAGACAAATCATCATAAACTACCAAAGCAGGACGACCAGTATCCCTGAAATACTCACCAATAGCAGCACCGGTAAATGGAGCGTAGAATTGCATTGGAGCAGGGTCAGATGCGTTTGCCGCAACGATAGTAGTATAAGGAAGCGCTCCAGCTTTTTCCAATGCAGCATAAACCCCTGCCACAGTAGAAGCTTTCTGTCCTACAGCAACGTAGATACAGTAAACTGGCTCACCTTTATCATAAAATTCCTTTTGGTTGATGATAGTATCTAGTGCAACCGCAGTTTTACCAGTTTGTCTATCACCAATAATCAACTCACGTTGTCCCCTTCCAATCGGAATCATCGAGTCAATCGCTTTGATACCTGTTTGGAGTGGTTCGTTTACTGGCTGACGGTAGATTACACCAGGAGCTTTTCTTTCGAGAGGCATTTCGAAGAGTTCACCTTCAATAGCACCTTTGCCGTCAATAGGTTGACCAAGTGTATTGATTACCCTTCCACATACGCCTTCACCAACTTTAACTGAAGCAATAAGTCCAGTTCTTTTTACAGAATCACCTTCTTTGATCTCGGTAGATTCACCAAAAATTACTGCACCAACATTATCTTCTTCAAGGTTTAGTACTAATCCTTGAAAGCCGTTTTGGAACTCGATAAGCTCTCCAGATTGTGCTTGGGTTAGGCCGTAGATCCTTGCCACACCGTCACCTACTTGAAGAACAGTACCAACTTCTTGAAGATCGGCTTCTGATTTAAAATCGGATAGCTGCGCTCTCAATATTGCAGATACTTCATCCGGTCTTACCTCTGCCATTATTTTTTAATTTATATAGGTTGATTAATTTATTATCTGAATTCTTATATATCGAAACTTAAGCTTTCTGTAACAGTTGACGCTTAAGTGTACTCATCTTAGTTGCAATTGAATCATCCAACTTCTTATCACCTACGGTAAGTACAAAACCGCCCAAAATAGAAGTATCAACTTCTACTTCCAGCTCTACTTTGTCTTTCCCAGAAACCTCTTTTACGATGCCTACAAACTTCTCTTTCAAAGCTTTATCAACTTCAAAAGCCGTAACTAGCTTAGCAGTTTGGATGCCTTTTAAACCATTGTAAAGCTTAATAGACTCCTCTGCAACAGCTACTAGCACCGCTTCCCTATTTTTTCTACTAATGATTTCAATAAAGGAAACCGTTAGCTTATTCAGGCTTTTCTCAAAAATTTCTTTCAGGATAGAAAGCTTCTTATCATTATGAATGATAGGACTTTTAAGCATAAGGCGAAGATCTCGGCTAGCTGTGCAAGTATCGAAAACCAACTGCATATCATTCTTGATATCCTCTAGCAAGCCTTTTTCATCTGCCAAAGAAACCAATGATTTTGCATACCTGATGGCTACTCTTGAATCTGCTGACATAATGTATGCTGGTTTAGTTGAGTTTTAGATCCTTTAAGTGGCTATCAACCAAGTTTTCTTGGGCTTTTTTATCAGCCAACTCTTTTTCGATCAATTTTTCAGCGATTTCCAATGAGAATTGAACTACTTGGTTTCTTACTTCAGCCAAGGCAGCGTTTTTCTCACTGATAATATCTTCTTGAGCCTGCTCTACTATTTTAGCATACTCTTTTTCTGCCTGCGCTTGTTTGTCAGATAAAAGTTTATCGGCATTTACTTTAGCCTCTTGCAATATCTTCTCGCGCTCAGCTCTCGCCTCTTTCTTCATCTCTTCTATCTCTCCTTTTAGGGCATCCACTTCAGCTTTTGCCTTATCAGAAGAATCAAGCGCATTTTTGATCGTATTTTCTCTTTCTTTTATCGCATTGAGAATAGGTTTCCAAGCCATTTTGCCTAAAATGCCCCATACCACTAAAAAAGCGATACTCATCCAGAAAATTAATCCTAAACCAGGTTGAACTAATTCCATTATTTATAGAATTTTAATGTTTGTATGCTAAGGAAATACCAGCGCTGTGCCTATCGCAGCAGCACTGGATTTAAAATCATCTCCACTGGCTATCGCCCATTGCGTAAGCTGTGGTACTTTAGATAAATTACTTAAGAGCTACCAATAAGCAAACGATGATACCAAAAAAGGCAGCACCCTCTACAAGAGCAGCAGCAACAATCATGTTACCACGAAGGTCACCAATTGCCTCAGGCTGTCTTGCCATAGCATCCATCGCATGTTTACCGATGTTACCAATACCAAGACCAGCACCGATAACAGCGATACCAGCTCCAACAGCAGCACCTGCGTAAGCAAGGCCTAAAGATTCTTGCAAAAGAATTAATAGAAATTCCATTGTGATTTTATTTATATAGTTTAAAGTAATTTACTTATTCAAAAACTGGCTTTCGCCAATTTAACATTAATGAGCATCGTGATGCTCTTCCACAGCCGAACCGAAATAAATAGCCGAGAGCAAGGTAAATACATACGCCTGCAAGAAAGCTACAAGAATTTCGATCACGTTGATGAACATGGCAAACACTAATGATACGATTGACACGCCAAACCCTGCCGCAGCACCATACATTCCTGCAAAGATGAAAATCAAACTCACGAAAGAAAGGATAGCAATGTGACCTGCTACGATGTTAGCAAAAAGTCGAAGCATAAGCACCACAGGCTTGGTAAGCATACCCATGATCTCGATTGGCGTAAGGAGAATCCACAACGCCGGCGGAACTCCTGGCATGGCAAAAATATGTTGCCAATAGTTTTTGTTACCACTAAATGTGGTTACAATGAAAGTAAACACCGCCAGTACCAAAGTAGCAGCAATGTTTCCAGTGATGTTGAATCCGCCTATAAAAGGGATAAGCCCTAACAAGTTACAAAGCCAGATAAAGAAAAATATGCTCAACAAATAAGGCATGAATTTCTCGTGCTTTGCTCCTATACAAGGCTTAGCAACATCGTCTCTAATAAAAATGATAATCGGTTCAACAAAGGACTGCAAACCTTTTGGCTCTCTGATCCCCCTTTTCTTATACGATTTTGCGATAGACAAGAAAATGAAAAGCATAGCGAACATCACCATCACACCACCTAAAGCTGATTTTGTCAATGAAAAATCAAGCGGCTGGGCATTGTGGGAATGTCCATCTGCATCTAGTTCGAGAACGCCTTCTGCATTTGCAATATATATCTTTTCGTGGTGCATGATATACCTACCGTGCTTGTGCTCCGCATTGTGGAACTTAGCCGATGAAAATATCTCAACACCGTTATCTGCTGTGTAAAGAATAATAGGAAGAGGAATGGATGCATGAAACTCATCAGCTTTGCCCTCATTGAGCGTAAAGAAATGAATCTCATGGGCATCTAATACGTGATGGATGATTGTCTCACCCGCATTAAACTCTGCAGTTTCCGCACCGTCACTAGCAATCAGCTTGCTGTTTATCAAAAATGTGAATAAAAAAACGCCGATTATTGCAAGTAAAATCCTTGAATTGTAGTTCTTAGCTACCATTTAAAATTTTATGTTTTTTGGGAATTCGAGCGCAAAACTAGGTAAAATTCAAATAGTAAGAAAATAAAATATTCTCTTTTTTCAGAAGGCTATAAGAACCCATCTATTTCTATAGAAAACTCATTGTAACCTACTGGTAATTAGTCTGATTTTTATTGGTTTACAGGAAAATATAAGCCCAAGAGTATTTATTTATTAAGATATGGCAATCAAGTGGTTCAAGAAGTTTTTTAAAAAACAGGAAATAGGCATTGAAAAAGTAACCTTTATTGGGGCGGGAAATGTTGCCTGGCATTTATCCCAAGCACTGGAGTCAATCGGCTTAATTGTCGCAGAGGTTTATAGCAGAGATTTGGGACATGCCCAGAAACTATGTAAGAAATTATATGATGCAGCCCCGGTCAACTCTCTCGACTTTAGCTCAAGTGAGGCAGAGTTATTTGTCATCGCCATTCCCGACGATGCAATCGCTGAAGTCGCAAGCAGCTTACTTCTCCCCCCAAATACAACCTTAGTCCATACTTCAGGTGCAATGGCTATCGACCTTCTCGTACCTTATGCTACTAAATTTGGCGTCTTTTACCCACTCCAAACCTTTTCCGCGAACCAAAAAATAAACTTCAAACACATCCCTTTGTGCCTTGAAGCATCGGACGCAGAAACTTTGGCACTTATGGAGCGAATAGCCAAACGTTTATCAGAAAATGTGGCAAAAGTGTCTTCGGCACAAAGAAAGGTTATTCACTTAGCTGCGGTATTTGCCTGCAATTTCACCAATCACCTTTTGGCAATTTCTGAGCAAATTCTGAAGGTAAACGGCCAAGATTTGGAGTTACTAAAACCATTGGTAGCGGCAATGCTAGAAAAAGCATTAAAAAATGGTCCGGCAGGTTCCCAAACAGGACCAGCCATTAGAGGCGACCAAGAAACAATAAATGAACACTTGACCTTATTGAAAAACAATGCTCCTTATAGCAAGCTTTATATGCTTATTACAAGGAGCATTATTGATTTTTATGAGGACGATTAAACTCTACTGTACTTTTAGCGTCTCGCCCACAACTATTTCGTTAGAACTTTTGCCGTTCAATCTTTTCAATTCATCGAGGCTGATTTTGTATTTACGGCTGATAGAGTATAGTGTCTCATTTTTTTGAACAGTATGGACAGACCCTCCAGCAGAAGAGCCAACTCCTGATACAATCAATTCTTGTCCAGTATTGATTTCACCAGAACTCATTCCGTTCATCGACATCAAATCGCTCACCTTTACATTATATAGTCTAGAGATCGCATACAAAGTCTCCCCTTTTTGAACTATATGGGTCTTGCCATTTCCCACACTAGCAGCTGATGTTGCCGCTGCACCAGCTGCTTGATTGTAATTGCCCGCAGTTGCTGCATAATCAATCTGGCTGTTTCCTGTAGGAGCAGTATAACCTACCACCTGACCACCAGTTGCTGTATTATTTGCCGAAGGAATAGCCGTAGCTCCTCCCGCAGCTCCATTTGCTTGGTTGTAATCAACAGCACCTGCTGCCGCACCTGTCGCACCAGCAGCTACTTGAACATCCGCTGCTCCTGCTACGCCCTGAGGCTCTACTACCAATACTTGTCCAGGTTGGATATCTGTCCCAAATGGGATATTATTCCACTTTCTAAGGTTTTCAACGGTTACATTATATCTAGCAGACAAAGTATAAATATCATCTCCATTTTGAACAATATGCTGACCCTGACCTGTAGTTGTAGCCGCACCAGGCGGAACTGTTGCGGCAGCTCCGCCTGCCACTTGATTATAATTCGGCATAGCAGCTACTTGAGCACCCGCCGCTCCTGTATTAGTTTGCGCTCCTGCGGGCTGGTTATATGCGCTTGCAACTCCTGCTTGTTGGTCATATGCAGGAAGAGTTGTTGAAGCACCTGCTGCTGCTCCAGCTACTTGATTATAATCTACTGCTGCAGAAGCACTAGCCGCACCAGCTACTTGATCATAGCCTCCTGCTGGAGTAGAATAAGATCCTGTATTGAAAGAAGCTGAAGCTCCTGCTGGCGCTGCTCCTGCTGCTCCTATTGGCGCACTTACCAATAGCTCTTGGCCTGCATTGATATCTGTACTAGCCAATCCATTCCAATCCATTATGTCATTTACAGACACACTGTATTTACGAGAGATCCTGTAAAGCGTCTCACCTTTTTCCACTATATGTGTCTGGTCTACTGGTATGGCAGAACCTGTTGTTCCAGCGGCTACTCCACCCGTTGCAGCTGCACCATAAGCATTATACCCTCCTGTAGCTCCCGTATTGTTGTACGAACCTGCTGGAGTTCCAGTATTATAAGCCGAAATAGCAGAAGAAGGATCTGCCACATATATTTGCTGACCAACTTCTAGCAAAGTATTATTATCCATCGAGTTCCAAGCCATCAGGTCTTTAGGAGAAATGTTATACTGCCTTGCTATTCCGTAAATTCCTTCTCCTTTTTGAACCGTGTGCATTTGAGAAGCTGTAGAAGCTCCTGCTGCCGTTCCAGTAGCAGCGCCTGCTGGAGTTCCATAGCCATATCCATTTTGGGTTGCACCATAAGCAAAAGCACTGTCAGGAGCATTTCCCCCAGGCTTCAAAATAATAGATGGAGTCAAAGGATCAGCGCCTCCACCAGTTGTAGTCGCTGTATTTCCATAAGAAGAATTCTGAGGAAGTTTATCACCTTTTACTATGATTACCTCACCAGGCTTCATGTTTATATTATTGTAATCAAGGTTATTCCATTCTTTCAATTCTAGCACCGTTACATTGTAGGCCTTAGAAATATCAAAAATAGTCTCCCCTTCTCTTACCGTATGGAATTTTGCATTAGGGTCAATTACCAGTTTAGAAGCCGCTTGATTATCTATTCTAGTAATTTTCTCCAAAGGCTGTTCATCTTTTGTACCTCCTTTATCACCATCTATGAATCTAGCCCATGGTCCTGCTGCTTTAGGATCTGGCTTGATATCCTTGTTAAATTCTACTGGGGTTTTCTTTTTGCGATTGCTCTGAAGGAACATTTTACGCCCCAACTGCAATTCATCTCCAGTGCTCATCCTGTTTTTCTTGAGCAACTTCGACTTTTTGATACCATACATCTGGGCAATATCCCAAGCTGTTTCTTTCGGCTGCACATAGTGGAAAGGAACAGGAGCTTTCGATTTTTTATTTTTCAAATAATACACCGCTCCAGCTATTAGTTCATCTATAAATAATGGAGGCGTATCATTAATTTTGGCGAACTTGTTCCTCGACATATTGGTAGAGGCAAGTAGTTTTGGTACATTTTGCCCAGGTCTTGCTATAATTGCAGGAATCCCATTGGCCATTACATGGATAATCGTATCCCCTTGGTACACCTTCACCTGACGGTTCGAAATGATAGGATACTGATATTGGAGCTGTGTAGGAGTTGAGGGCTCTACCAAAACGCTGAGAGAACCATCTATCTCAGTTGGCTCAGTCCCTCCTCTAAATGCCATGTTGAGAAGCAGAATTGCCGCTAACGACATAAGGGCAATCAGTTTTTTGCTATTTTTCATTTTGAATATAGTGTTAGTTGAATCTCTTTCCTTTGTTTGATTTAAAATATACTACTTATCTTAACCTATGCAATTCAGTAAATGACTATTCTTTTGCCAATTTCCCAAACCACAAGGTTCTTATATAATTTATGCTACTTAATTCTTTCTTGCAATCATCAATCCATCCCTCACGGGCAGAATCGTATTGGTTACCCGCTCGTCTTCTTGCACCATTTTATTAAAATCACGGATCGCTCTAGTCGACTTATCTTTCATTTCTTCATCAGCGACCTTTCCCTTCCATAACACATTATCCGCTACAATCAATCCACCTGAGGTGACCTTATCTACTACCAACTGATAATAGTTGCTATAGTTTTGCTTATCGGCATCTATAAAAACCATGTCAAATAAACTTTCAATAGTAGGGATGATTTCCATGGCATTACCAAACATCGGCTTGATCTTTTCAGAAAGCCCAGCTTCAGCTACATGTTTTTCAACAATGGGCTGAAGCTCTTCATTCTTGTCAATAGTATAAAGCAAGCCATCAGGTTGTAGACCACGTGCCATGCAAATAGCCGAATACCCAGTAAATGTCCCTATTTCCAAAATCGTTTTTGGGGATAACATTTGTGTCAGCATAGTAAGAAGAAGGCCCTGAGGGTGACCCGAAATCATATGGGGCATCAAAACGTGCAAATGAGTAGCACGGTCTAGCGCTTTCAATGCGCCATCCTCACTACTCGAATGTTCGGTAATATAGTCTTCTATCTTCTTTTCTATCAGCATGTTGATTAAACAAAGAGTTGTCAGCAAAATCCATTTTGCTGCTTATTTTGTTTGCTTTAATTTACGCTCTAACTCTAAAAAGGTTTTAGTTGCTTGTAAATCAAGTAATAAGCTATCATGATTGAAAGTATTAAATTAACGCAAATTTTATTCAAAAAGCTCAGAAAATCATCAAAAAATAATTTAAAATTTGCACAGCAACAGAAAGAAAAAACATAATCTTCTGAATATCAATGAAGTGCGAACAAATATAACTTAGGTAACATTTTAATAATTATGCTTCGTATAGCACACTCCAAAGAATATTCTCACAACTTACCTGAAGGACATCGGTTTCCTATGATCAAATATGATCTGCTTCCAGAGCAGCTGGTTTACGAAGGAACGGTAAGCACACAAAACTTTTTTGCTCCCGACCCCATTTCGGAAGAACTTATACTCTTGACCCATGATGCAGACTATTGGTACAAACTCAAAAACCTTTTGCTTTCGAAATCAGAAATCAGAAAAACAGGGTTTCCGCTTTCCGAAAAATTAGTTCTCAGAGAGCAAGTTATTTGCCAAGGCACAGTTCAAACCATCGAATACGCTCTTGCCCATGGAGTTTCTCTCAATATAGCAGGGGGCACGCACCATGCCTTCACCGATAGAGGCGAGGGGTTTTGTCTGCTCAACGACATTGCCATAGCAGCAAATTATTTACTTCACAAACAAGGCTTTGAACGCATTTTGATAGTAGACTTGGACGTGCACCAAGGCAATGGCACAGCCCAAATTTTCGAACAGGAAACCCGAGTTTTTACCTTTAGCATGCACGGAGCCAAAAATTACCCTATGCACAAAGAAAAATCTGACTTGGACATCCCCCTACCCGACGGCATAGGTGACAAGCAATACCTAGAGCTACTGAACAGACACCTTTCACAATTGATCGATCAATTCGAACCTCAATTTATCTTTTTCCAATCAGGGGTTGATGTGCTCCATACCGACAAACTTGGTCGCCTTGGCATGACCATAGCAGGGTGCAAAGAAAGAGACAGAACTGTTTTTGAGCTTTGTAAAAGGAATAAAGTACCTGTAGCTGTGAGCATGGGTGGTGGATATTCTGCCCGAATTGCCAACATAGTAGAAGCTCACGCCAATACCTTCCGACTAGCTCAAGAATTGTATTTCTAAAACCTATTATCTCTGTTTGATTTTGTTAAGAAACAACTTTGAAGCTCAAAAAAATTCATTGCCCCCTGATCATCAAAAGATTGAGCCATTTTACAACATATTATTGCCTATTAATTAAATCGTTCCCGTTTTGCGAGTGAAATCCAATTGATTAGATTTGGAGCATTAAAACAATAAAATGAATCTAGTGCACTAAGTGCCCATTATTTAAAAACATACTGTTATGTCGAAAGTACCTAAAGAAGAGAGTTTAGAATTTGATGTATTGATCGAAATCCCAAAGGGAAGTAGGAATAAATATGAATACGATCCAGAAAAGAGGTTGATCCGCTATGACAGAATGATTTTCTCATCTATGCACTACCCAAGTGACTACGGATTTGTACCAGAAACATTGGCTGGCGATGGTGACCCTCTCGATGCACTTGTACTAGTTTCGGAGCCTACATTCCCTGGCTGTATCATCCGTGTTCGTATCATCGGCGTTTTTAACATGACCGACGAAAAAGGAAAAGATGAGAAACTACTTTGTGTACCTGTAAGTGACCCTATCTGGAATAGCCTCACCAAACTGGAGCAAGTAAACGATCACCTCATGAAGGAAATCGAACATTTCTTCTTGGTATATAAAGACTTAGAGAAGAAAAAGGTATCGGTAGAAGGCTGGGAAAACGAAGAAGCGGGCATCAGGATCTACCACGAATGCAGGCAAAAATACATTGACAAAACATCTGAAAGCAACAAGCTGATCAAGCTTTAGCCGCAATAAAGGAAATAGATAGTTGAGCCACAGCCAATGCTGTGGCTTTTTTTATTCCTTTTACCCTCAAAATAAACAGTGTCTAAAAGCACCCTCCTCATTTTTTTAGTAATGTAATGCCCTAATTTAAAACGTTTGCAGTACTTTTGGTTTTGGTGTTAAAATCTATAGTTTTACTCTCCAACATTATTTTTTTATATAGAAACATAGCTAATCAAAATTTAAATTATTCATATGGAAAACCTGATTTACGTAGCTCCAGCCTTAGGAGTGCTGGCATTGATATATATGTTCATGAAATCTTCATGGGTGGTAAAGCAAGATGCTGGCAACGATAAAATGCAAAAAATAGCAACCCACATTGCTAACGGCGCTATGGCATTTTTAAAAGCCGAGTGGAAAGTCCTTTCTTATTTTGTAATAGTAGCAGCCATTATTTTAGCATGGTCGGGAACGTTAGTGGAAAGCTCTCACTGGACCATCGCAATCTCCTTTGTCATAGGGGCAGTTTTCTCGGCTGTTGCTGGCTATATAGGCATGAGGATAGCCACAAAGGCAAACGTAAGAACTGCACAAGCAGCACGAACCAGCTTAAGCCAAGCACTCAAAGTTTCCTTTACAGGTGGTACTGTAATGGGGTTAGGCGTAGCAGGATTGGCTGTTTTAGGCCTCGGTTCATTGTTCATCCTTACTTACTACGCTTTTGTGGTTTCTACTGGAGCCGATGTGAATGGGCTAGAGATGGAAAAAACGTTGGAAGTATTGGCAGGTTTTTCACTTGGAGCGGAATCTATCGCACTTTTTGCCCGTGTGGGTGGCGGTATTTACACCAAAGCAGCAGATGTTGGAGCTGACCTTGTAGGTAAAGTAGAAGCAGGTATTCCTGAAGATGACCCTCGTAACCCTGCCACTATCGCCGATAATGTAGGAGACAACGTAGGTGACGTAGCCGGTATGGGCGCCGACTTATTTGGTTCTTATGTAGCCACTATCCTAGCTTCAATGGTGCTAGGCAGGGAAATTATTTCAAGCGATGCGCTTGGCGGTATTGCACCAATCGTATTGCCAATGCTGATTGCAGGCCTTGGGCTTGTATTCTCGGTAGTGGGAACTTGGTTTGTAAAAGTAAAAGATGAAAATAGCGATATCCAAAAAGCATTGAACATAGGCAACTGGCTTTCTATCATTGCCACAGCAGCGGTTTCTATAGGAGTTATTTATTGGATTATGCCCGAAACCCTCGAACTAAGAGGTTTTGAATTCACAAATACTGGTATTGTTTATTCAGTACTTATCGGTCTGGCAGTAGGTGCCCTGATGTCCCTCATCACCGAATATTATACTGCTATGGGCAAACGCCCTGTCAACATGATTGTAAAGCAATCTTCTACAGGTAGTGCAACCAACATCATTGCAGGCTTGGCAATGGGCATGGAATCTACCGTGTTGCCTATCCTCGTGTTAGGAGCAGGCATTGTACTTTCTTATGCTTCTGCTGGTCTTTACGGTGTAGCCATTGCCGCTTCGGGCATGATGGCAACCACTGCCATGCAGCTTGCCATTGATGCTTTTGGCCCTATTGCCGATAATGCTGGAGGTATTGCCGAAATGAGCGACCTCCCTAAGGAAGTGAGAGAAAGAACAGATAACCTCGATGCAGTTGGAAATACTACAGCGGCCATTGGTAAAGGTTTTGCCATTGCTTCTGCTGCCCTAACTTCACTAGCACTTTTTGCCGCTTTCGTAGGAATTGCAAACATCGAACATATTGATATCTACAAAGCTCCCGTACTCGGTGGTTTGTTTATAGGCGGGATGATTCCATTTATTTTCTCTTCTTTAACTATCTCTTCTGTAGGTAGCGCAGCCATGGCCATGGTAGAAGAAGTCCGCCGCCAATTCAAAGAAATTCCGGGCATTATGGAATACAAAGCCGAGCCTGAGTACGACAAATGTGTGGATATTTCTACCAAAGCATCTATCAGGCAAATGATGTTGCCAGGTCTCATTACTATCTCTGTTCCACTTATCATCGGGTTTGGGTTCAAAGATGTATTTCCAGATACTCCATCTGCCGAAATTTTAGGTGGTGTACTAGCAGGTGTGACTGTTTCTGGTGTGCTTATGGCTCTTTTCCAATCAAACGCAGGTGGAGCTTGGGATAATGCTAAAAAATCGTTTGAGAAAGGCGTGGAGATCAATGGAAAAATGGAATACAAAGGCTCTGATGCTCACAAAGCTTCGGTAACTGGCGATACGGTTGGCGATCCTTTCAAAGACACTTCTGGTCCCTCTATGAACATCCTCATCAAACTGATGTCGATTGTTTCATTGGTAATTGCCCCTCATATTGCTGTGGATGGCGTAGGTCATGGACACGCAGCGGCAGAAAAACAGGAACAGCGAATAGAGAAAAAAATTAAAATGATTCATGAAGAAGCCGAAGAAGGACAAGTGGTATTTTTCGACTACGCTCCTGAAAGCCTTATAGAAGTGATGTTCCAAAAAGAACCTAAGCTTGACCAAGAGCATGAAGAATGGCTAAGAGGTTTGGTTGCCAAGCTTTCTATGGATACTTCGGTGAGTATCGTGTTTGAAGCCGTTACCAACGAAAAACCTGATTTCGAGGTGAAAGACAGAGCATTGCTGGTAAAGAATTTCTTCAAGGAAAAAGGGATTGACCCTGACCGAATCAATGTAGATTTACAAGTAAGAAAAGCAGGTGCGAACGAAGGCCTCAAACGTGATGTAAGCATCAAAATAATTGAGTAACAAACTCATCAGGAGTTAATGGGATAAATGAAGCTGGGGGAAGTATCCTCCAGCTTTTTTTGTAAATCCGACTTACATCCCCATAAACCTGTGATTTTTTTTCTACACATATCTCTTTTTTTTCTTCTCTCCTTTTTTCCACCCTTACTGCTAACCCTCAGATTCACAACACCTTAAAAAAGCGTAATACTATCTTTCCAAAAGAATAGAGGCAAAGGCACATTATTTGGCAATGATTAGTTGGTTATCACGTGAATTTTAAGACTAAAAATTCGTTCACTACAGGTATTCCAAATAAAACATCAAGCCGTTTTTAAACCTTTCTCTTTTAAATGAACTCTTTCTAGGTGGAAGTCCCGCTTTTTTTTAACTTGTATTCAATAAAACACAAACAGATAACATCGTTTCAGAACAATCCAATTAATCTACTTTATACACAATGAAAAAATTCTTGTACATCATTCTTGGTATTTTGGCTGTCGTAGTAATTTTGGCAGCAGTGCTCCCTATCGTTTACAAAGACGATATTCGTGCGCTGGTAGAACAGCAAATTGACGAAAATGTAAACGCAGATGTTTACTTCGATGCCGATGAATTTAGCGTAAGCCTTTTCAGAGATTTCCCCAATCTCAATGTTTCCCTCGGCAACTTTGGGGTAGTAGGAAAAGCACCTTTTGCAGGCGATACCCTCACCAGCATTTCCGAATTTAGCGTTTCGGTGGACCTGTTCAGCCTCATGGGCGATCAAATAGTGATTGAAGAAGTCTCGCTGGTTGACCCCTACATCAACATTATGGTGAAAGAAGATGGGACAGCCAACTACGATATCGCTAAGGCTTCAGGAGAAGAAGAAGTGGTTACAGAAGAAGAAAGCAGCGGGGAAATGGCTTTCCAAGTGAACGGATGGTCCATTGAAAACGGAAGGGTGATCTATGATGATAAATCGTTACCAACCTTCCTAGAAATCCAAGGCTTGAACCATTCGGGCAGCGGAGACTTCACTCTCGAAGTTTTCGACCTCGAAACTTCTACCAAAATGGAGTCTATCACCGTGGACTTCGACGGGGTCAAATACTTGGAAAACAACGTGATTGATGCCGAAATCACCATGAATATAGACCTCTCAGACGTAATGTCTCTCACTTTTAAAGAAAACCTTTTAAAAGTAAATGATTTTGCCATGGGCTTCGATGGGTTCATCAAAATGCCAGGTGATGACATTGTAATGGATATTACGTTTGAAGCGAAGGAAAATGAATTCAAAAACATCCTTTCCCTCGTACCTGGGGTATTTTTAGAAGGTTTTGAAGACCTTAAAACTGATGGAAGCCTTGCTTTTGGAGGTTTTGTAAAAGGAACATTTAACGAAACCACCATGCCCGGTTTCAAAGTAGATCTCAATGTGGAAAAAGGCATGTTCCAATATCCCGACCTCCCTACAGCTATCAACAATATATTGGTAGATATGCACGTGGATGCCGAAAGCGGTGTGTACGACGATATGATTGTCGATATCCGCAAATTCCACATGGACTTGGGCAAAAACCCCGTGAATGGGCGAGTTAAAATTGCTGGCTTGGAAGACATGGATGTAGATGCCGATGTAAGCGCCAAGCTTAATCTTGCCGACCTTTCTAGCATGTTCCCAATGGAGGGACTGAGCATGGCGGGCATGTACTCGCTTGGGCTGAAAGCAAAAGGGGTTTATAGCGATGCCAAGGGAACTATTCCACAGATTAATGCAGATATGGCACTAAACGATGGAAAAATAGCATATGCCGATTACCCTGTGCCTATGGAAAAAATCCATGTTCAAACGCAAATAATCAATGAAAATGGAATATTGAACGATACGAGGGTAGAAATTTCTGATGCGAGCATGCTCGTAGACGGAGAACCGCTCAAAGCCAGTGGAAAAATCTACAACCTCAATGATCTTACTTGGAACTTCAAAGTGAATGGCGGCTTAGATTTCACCATCTTAGACAAGATTTACCCATTGGAAGATATGCACCTTACCGGTAAGATTAAGGCAGATATCGTCACTTCTGGTAAAATGTCCGATGTAGATGCAGAGCGTTACGATAAACTGCCTACTAGCGGAAGTGTGACTATTGACAAGCTAAAATTCACCAGTGTTGATTTGCCGCAAGGGCTAACAATTGACAATGCTATAGCCACTTTTAACCCTCGCACCATCGAGCTTAGCAAATACGAAGGGGCTTTGGGCAAAAGTGATATGAAGATAAAAGGTTCGCTTTCCAACTACATCGCCTATGCCTTGAAAGACAATGAAGTATTGAAAGGCAATTTTAGCATGACTTCCAATACCTTCGATGCCAACGAATGGATGACGGAGGAGGAAGAGACCGCTACTGCCGACACTACTACAGAAGAATATGGCGTAGTCCCCATCCCAAAAACACTTGACTTTAGGTTCGATGCAAACATTGCAAAAGTGCTTTACGAAGATATGGTGATGGATAATATGAAAGGCAACATCACTATGAAAGATGGTGTGATGGGACTCAACAACCTCAGGTTTGGTTTGCTAGGGGGCAAGTTTACCATGAATGGAGCTTACGACACCAAGGACCCTGAAAAACCGAAGTTCGATTTCGATATGGGCATTGCCGCTCTGTCTTTTGCTAAGTCTTACGAAACCTTCAATACGGTTCAAACTTTTGCCCCATTGGCAAAAAATATAGATGGTGATTTTTCTACCAACCTTAAGCTAAAAGGTGGGCTGGGACAAGATATGATGCCGCTTTACGAAACACTTACTGGTGGAGGAAAAGTAATTGTGAAAGATGCGGCGGTAGTTGGCTTAGATATTCTCACCAAAATGAGTGAGATCACGAAAATAAAAGAACTTAGCAACCCTAAGCTGAAAGACATTTTGGTACAAACCAAGTTTGAAGATGGTAAAATGAAAGTTGAGCCATTTAAATTTGACCTTGAGGGCATCGCTACTGAGGTGGCTGGCTCTACTTCTTTCACTGGCGACTTGGACTACAAGGTAAATATGGTAATCCCTCTCGAAAAATTTGGAGCCGACGTTGCCGCACAATATTCAGCCTTGACTGGTACAACCCAAGTTCCCCTCGTATTTAACGTGGCAGGAAACTATGACGATCCTAAAGTTGGGCTTGAGGGCGATCCGTGGAAATCACTTGCTGAGCAACAAGCGAATAAAATAAAGAAAGAGGCTTCGGCTGAAGCACAAAAGCAAATAGGCGCTGCAGTAAATGTATTGCAAGACACAACCCTTACCGATGAAGAGAAAAAGAAGAAGATGGAAGAGATGGGCGATGACCTTAGCGACGATGCGAAAAAGGCATTAGAAAAACTTAAAAAGTTGCCTTTTGGCAAGAAAAAAGAAAATTAACATTAGTTCAAAAAAAGCTTAAAGTAAAACTCTCAGTCTATGTTATTAGGTTGAGAGTTTTTTTATGAAAAAGAACCTAAATCAATTTAGAAACATTTTAAATAAACCATTGTTAGGATAAGAAATATCATTAGGAAAACTCTTTATTTTATTTGATAGAGCTACAACTCAAGATAATAATTGGGAGTGTAAGTTTAAATTAGGCGTTGGGCTGGACCTTGTCTGTTCACCGCCTTTATTTTGCACAAAGCCTTTATAAGATTGAATTTACTCAGCTAAAACCGAAGGTAGAAAAGTGGACAGAATTGTGAAAATAATGAAGAAGCCTGCCCTTGGCAAAAAAGTTATATGACTGAGGCAAAAGGTATTTAGTTTACTTCAATCACATATTCTTTTTCATAAATTTCAATAAAAAGAGGGTAATTATCCCCCAGCTTATTATACGCTGCCGACTCCTCATTAAGCCGATGTTTTGTCACTTCTACACTGAATAAATAAGAACCTTTTTCTTTTGGAGAAAAAGCAAATTCAAATGTCCTTTCTTCATTGGGCAACATATTATTATCAGATAATTTTTTCGCTTCCGGATACCACTCCCACTCTTCCCCTATTCTTGAAGTGTCTGTTTCCAACACTTGACCTTCATTAGTTTTAAATGCAAACTTTATCAAAAAGAAGCGTTCTGGATCACCAGTAGGAACTTTATGCCCCGCATGTTCATTTTTTACCATGAACTCAAAATGTATGCTATCTGTCGTTTGATATGACTTTTGAAGCGGTGAAGGATAAAACTCCAACCCATTTAAACCTTTGGTAGATACGCTGTCGAATTTCGGGATTCCCGAGCCGGCAAAATAATGACGGTGGCTAGTTCGCTCTCCATATCCAGCTACTATTTCCCGCTCTATTGGCTCCATATGGCAACTAACACAATTTTGCTCTCCAGCATACGGCCCTGCTTTCCATTCATCGCCTGTTTCAAACGTACAGACTAGATCGGGGGCAACAACTGCACTGGCATTGTGGCAAGAGATACAGAGTGCTTCCGAAAGAAAAGCTGGATCTTTGACTGTTTTGTGGGGAGCTTTATCAGTCCCAGTAGGACCTATTACCGCTCCATTGCGCACATGGCAACTAGCACAATTGATCCCTTCTTGCTGTAGCTTTTTATCGAAAAGTGGATTGATCTCTTTCACTGGCTGATAAACATCTCCATCAATCAATCCTGTGACTATAAACTCTTGTTGGTTTTGCAGGGGAATGTGGCAATTGATGCATAAGAAAGGGCTCGACTCTTTTTTTAGCTCAGCCTGAAACTGCAAATCCGTCCAAGCATGTGAATGGGTAGAAAGTTTCCACTCTTGGTAATGCTCCTGATGGCATACTCCGCAATGCTCAGCGCTCAGCGACCCAAGCCCTTGTGGAATTTCTTGGTTGGGAACAGCTATCTCCCAACTTTTACTAAGCGGCACTATATTTACTTGTTCCTTTTCTCCTTTTGTAAGAACAAAAACAACAATGGCTATAAAACCTAGAAATGTAACAAACAACAGCTTTTTGGTCATGGCTAAATAAAGTTCAGGAAACCCAAAGTTAGCAATAGTACCAATAAAAAAACCGTGACATAAGTCACGGTTTGCACATCTCTATTTCTCCAAATCCACCCAATCATCTAAGGGCAAGGTAAACATAAATATGCTTCCTTTACCCTCTTCACTCTCTATCTGAAGCTCTCCTCCATTCTTCTCAATAAACTCCTTACATAAGACAAGCCCCAGCCCCGTACCTTTTTCATTAGCCGTTCCTGTGGTAGAAATCTGAGCATCTAGGTTCAAAATCTGGGCAATTGTTTCTTTTTTCATACCCATTCCTGTATCCCGAACCTTTATAGTAACTCCAATTTTTGATGTTTCTGCCTCTACGGATACTTTCCCCATATACGGTGTAAACTTCACTGCATTTGCTACCAAATTCCTGATGATCAACTCTAACATAGAAGGGTCTGCAAAAGCCTTTGTTCCTTTTTCAATATGTTGCTTAAGTTCAATACTTTTCTTATCAGCTTCTGTTCTATAAAGCTGTACCACTTTTAGGGCAATCCTATCTACTTGTACCACCTCAACGTTTACCGTTAAGCCTTGCATCTGCGAACGGGCCCAGTTAAGCAAATTGTCCATCAGGGAATTCGCTTTATTAAACTTTTCCTGTATCCCCGCTTTCATTTGCTCAATCTCATCGGTGTTCAAAGCCCCCGCAGAAAAAAGCTTCAAGAAGCCATCGAGTGCAGCAAGTGGACTCCGCAAATCGTGTGATATAATTGAAAACAACTTGTCTTTTACCTTATTTGTATCTTCGAGTTCCTTCTTTTGGGCTTCTAGCTCTTGTGTTCTCTCTTTTATTTTAACCTCAAGGGTTTTGTTTTGATTACTTAATATGGCGCTTATTTCTTCTTTCTGTTTCTTCTCTATCCTTTCTTGCTCTATTAACTTTTCTACCAGCACTTCCTTTTCCAAATAATACCTATACCCCAAACCAATAGTGAAAACTAATAACATTAGAATTTCACCCATTTGCAAAATATAATCGGTGACAATGTAGTAATAAACCACACCTAAATTTGCAAATACAAATAGCAAAATACCTATCAGGGAAGCTATTGATGCTATCAGAAAGAGAAGCGCTGGTCGGTATTTCCTCAAATAAGCCATTAAGCCCACTGAAGAGGTAAAAATCACCACTGTTCCTCCAAACACAAACAATGCTGTATAAAACGACCTATACTCTAAAACAAAACCGCACACCACATTTGTAGATAATAAGAAAGTGATGATGTACACTACGCGTTTAAACCACTTTTCGGGGATGGCTGGTCTTAGAAAATAATGTACAAAATACAAATAGGAAACTAAACCAGCAGCCCCTGAAATATATCCCAAATACCTATATGTGTTTTGCACGGTTGGGCTGCTAATCAAGAACTCTAAATCAGCAGTATATGAAATAAAAAATATTAGATTGGTTACAACAGTAACTACCAATAACATTTGAGACCTATCCCTATAATAGAGAAAAATGAAGAGATTGAGAATGATGGTAATAATCAAACTACCAAGCACAGCCCCTTTAAAATAATGCCTATGGATTTCATTTCTCAAGAAAAGTTGATTAGAAATTAAGTGAATATCAACCTTGCCCATTTGGCTACTCAAATAGCTTGTAAAAACCATTCTTCCATAAAGATATGTTACTTCTTCAGTAGAAATATTGATGGAGACTACAGGTCTTTTGCAACCATTTACTTGAAAAGTTCTTTGAGAGAAGGGAATAGCCGATCCAATTAACTCTTGCTTCAACAAGCTTCCCTCTTCATTGAGCATGAAAAGCTCAAGCGAATCGATGTACTTATTAAATGAAAGTGCATAACTATTTGATAGTCCTTCCCCAGCATATCTAACAGGTATTTTGAACCAATAGACTCGTCCTTCAGGACTTACTTTTGTATCTATACTTTTCCAAAAAGAAAATGAGTTTTCAAAGGAAGGAGAAGTGACATCCTCTAGGGTAAGCATTCCCTCCACATCTTCCAAAAAGAGCGCCCTCCTATGCAAAACATCATAAGTGCCTTTTTCCACATTTAGCGGAGGTATTTCTGCAAACAGAAGTGTGGGAAACAATACCAAAAAGAACACAAAGCAAGCCTCTAAATTACATAAAGGTGCTCTCGTTTTTTTCGGATGATAATAGCTTGTTTGTAACAAAATATGTCTAGTTTATTATTTTTCAACTGGTAGTTTGTTGCAGCTTTATACAAGTAGATCAGAGAGTTGTAAACCCCTATTTTACTAATAGTATAAAAAACTAGATTATTTGGTTATTCAATAATTGCCGACAATTTATTATAGCAGTGGCAGTTTATTTAAGTTTGTTTGTAAGAAGTAGTTAGTAGGTATTTTAAATATGACAAAGCATTTTTTGTATAAGTTAATTTACCAAATATACGAGATAAGAGCCGCATCGCTTACTCCCATTAGGATTCTTTAATAGAATAAACACGTTTTTAAGAACTGACTTCCTATCCACTTGACTCGGCTGGTGTGCCAATAAAGAAATTCCATATGAAGCTGATATTTCAGATAGGCATCTGAGAAAGTAACTACGAGATTTAAAGCGGTTCGTACTAAGGGTGTTGAAAGGTTATTAATTGGCAGAAATCTTAGCAATCTTTCTCCACCACATAATGAAACCAGTAATAGGTAGGGAACATCCAACTAGGCTAACAAAAAAGTAGAGAATGATGCTTGGCAAGCCCATAATTTCACCCGTGTGCAGGGGTTTGGCTATAGCTTTAAATTGTTCATGAAGGGACAAGGCGCTAAATCGAGTTACGTTAATGACCTGGCCTTTTGAGGAAAAATCAACTGTTTGGGGAATATGCAAGCCAAAGAAGTTATCATTGTTCATCTTGATAATCCTTGTATTTTTCGAGAACTCGGTTGCAAGACGAATAGTTATTTCTCCTCTTTCTTGGAATGTTTGGTTCGTTTCGTCCAAGGCAGCTTGCAATGTCCATGAGGAATCAGTTATAGATTTTTGTTCATCTTCTAAATTATTAAGCAGATCGCTGAATGCATTGGACAACTCCTCTTTCAAAGCAGTATTTCCCTCGGAAATCACAATAGAGTTTCCCCCAAGCCCGACTATCATCAAATTTTTCATCCAGTGAAAAGAAACATACAATCCTGTTAGAGAAATAACTAACAACAGCAATAGCGTATAAAAGCCAAGTACACTATGCAAATCGTAATTGAGGCGATAGAACCTAGCTCTCCATCGGATTGTCAGCCGTTGCTTCAGCTGTTTGAGTTTTTTGGGAAACCAAAGAATGAGACCAGAAAAAAGCATATAAACAAAAATCAAGATTCCTGTTCCGTTGATGAGTTTTCCCACATCGCCCGCAAGCAAAAACCTATGAAGATTGAGAACAAGGTCAAAAAATTGTTTACAAGCCCTATTTTGAGTAGAAAGATATTCCCCAGTATAAGGGTTATAATATGCGGTAACCCCTGGTCCGTTTGGGCTTAAGGAAGAAATAATGATACTCTTGTTTAGCTCTGAAAAAAGCTGAATGCTAGTTGCCCCGCCAAAACGTTTATTGAAATCATGGAGAGATGCATCTATATCTATTCTTCCTTCATTTTTAACTGGCAGGTAAACATTTTCATAGTTTACAATATTTTCTATTTGTGTCCGGAAAGCATAAATACTTCCCGATAGGCAAGCCAAAAAAACTACGATAGAGGACAAAAGTCCGAGCCACAAATGTGACACGGACATGATGTATTTGAACCAACTTTCTTTTTTTCTTTTCTTGCGAAAAAGCGAATTAACTAACTGTTTCAATATGCTTCTGACTTACCTATTTTATACTCTTCGGCAAGTTCTTGATACTTACCATACTGATTCTTATTCATTAGTTTCTGGAATGCTTCCTGACGGCTTACATCAATTTCTGCATAGTATTGCAAATACACATCAGGCTTGCCATGATAGTTATCGTGGTTCTCGATCAGTAGTGTGTAAAATGCCTCATTCGCCAAATCGTATTGTACCGTCTGGGCGCTATCCAGTCCTAACTGATCCCGTATCACCGTCATATTATACTTTTCCCGACCCTCTCTCTCGATCTTAATCTCTTTGGTATAAATCGCAAACTGATCCTCATTGAGTACTTCACCGATCAAACGATCTTGCTCTTGGAAAACTGCCTCAACCGCTTTTTTGACTTCTTCCCTATTTCCACTGTTACTTTCATAAGCCTCACGTGCTTTTTTCAGATAATTTGATGTGATTTCGTCAAACTTGCCCACTTGCTCTTCCGAAAGGGAAAGTTTCGATTTGATGAGTGTATAGTTAAACCGCTCTCGTTTAGAGCCACCACAAGCAGAAAGCAGGAAAGCTAAACAAAGGACTGTCCAAGTAATTTTTGTTTTATATCTTAATAGCATAATCATAAATAGTTTAATCAAACAAACCTTCTACAGTCACATTTCCCCCATCCAATTGCAATCCTTTTTTGAAGTCATTACTGCTAGACGATTCAGGGTCAAACTCATAAATGTATGACTCGCCACCAACCGGACTAATCGCCATGTAAAATTTACCTTCGTGCACCACGCCGTTCTGGTAAGCAAATAGCAGGCTCATCGGAACATCTAACTTAATGGCGGTTTGATTGTACACATCGATTTTGGCAAGTGTCCAAGAGTTTTCGTTGTGATATGCCCCCTCGTCTTCCAACTGAATAGGCATGTACCCAATTCCGTTGCCGACGTAAAACCATCCTACAGTAGCCACATTCGAACTTAACCCAAGTGCCTCCGATACATTGAATGTATAACTCTCATCATAAACTCCATTTCTAAGGCGTTTAATCACAGTCTTATCTCCACCCGATAGATCGAAAGAGTTACCAGACATAAACCAATTGCTTTGGTACACATCTCCATTTTCATCTACGTGCATAGAGGGTGCTCTGTACCCACTGGTATGACCCGACGCGCTGCTCGACTCTACAATCTTTCCATTACTGAAAGAAGGATAATCAAATACCAATGTTTCAAGACCTGTTTGTTTAGGCTTTCGGAAAGGTGGAGGAGTGGAAGGGTCTGCCATGTCGAGGTGCATCAAGCCGAAGTAAATTTTGTCACCAGAAATCACCGGGCTTTCTACTCGCATCGGATGATAACCAATCACTCCTCCCTGTTTTGCATTTGCCGATTGGGGAATCACAAACTCGGTCAAGCTAGTGATGGACATGTCAGGAATAGACACCGCAGCCAAACGCAATGTACAGTTATTGTCAACAATAGCACCGAGGGTATCAGTCACTGGTTCTACTGTTACATTGTATACCATCACTGTATTTTCATCTGCAAGTTTGAATCTCGGAGTATTCGAACCAACAGATAAACCTGCATTGATCTCGTTGACCACATCGTACCCTCCTTCATCATTGGCTTTCAACTGGGTCAGAAGCCCTGAGCCATAGTTTAACGAGTACAAGTAATCGCCAGAAGCAAGGATACGGGCGGCAATATTGGCATCCAACTGAGTACCATTGTTCAAGAAGGTCAACGTACCTTCTGTAAGCACATCAGATTGTGCCAAATAGTAAGCACCGTCGATGCTACCCAACACACTGAAAGTATTTACCTCGGAACCAGGACCTGGTTCAGTATCATCATCACTACACGAATAAAACGTGATAGCTAAAAGTGAAACAAATAAAACTGTAAGTATTCGGTTCATAATTAAAAATAATTTGATGTTTAACGATTTTAAAAAAGTTGATATGTCGCTTTGACATAAGCTCCCCGCCCTGGTTTCTGAATGGCAAAATCATCAAAAACTTGGCGGTTGAACAGGTTATTTACATCAAAGCTTAAGGTAAGTGAGTTGGATAAGAAAGTATATCCTACACCTGTACCATGCACAAACTGTTCGGGAATTTCATCCCTCCCAAACTGTCCGATTTCTTCCGAATTGCGATAAAAAGCCCCAACATAATTGAAGTTCCAATAGAAAAATAAGTTGTTTGTATTATTGCCCATTCTGTCATGGGTAAGGTTTATTCTGAGGTTGCTATTGGCTTGAAAAAAAGGAAGGTTAGATAATCGAGTATTTTGTAGCACATTGTCATTGCCAAGGGCATCTTTCTCTGACTTAATGACTGGGTTGAGCCAAGAAATGGTCTGATTGAACTGTAGCCACCGCTTATGGTCGTATTGCAAGCTGAAGTCCGCACCTCTCATCAGTACCTTGTCAATATTCTGGTATACAAACTGACCTTCAAATTCTTGAGAAAAGGTTTGCTGAATAAGATCTGTAACCATTCGATAAAAACCATTTCCAGAAAGCCTTACAGTGTTATCAGAGAGACTAAAAAGGCTTAGGTCGAAACCCAAATTAATGTTCTGACTCAATTCGGATGACAATTCAGGGTTATTATCAATGAGCAGTCCATCACCCAATAGTTCATCTGGCTCGGGCAAGCGAACTGCCGATTCTAAAGAAGCATTTACCCTAAGCCAAGGAACTAACTGATAAGAACCTGCCATTCCATATCCATAGTTTGTATCCCCCGAATACGCTACCTTAAACATTTCCTCACCTTCTTCATATTCCGAATACCTGATATCCGCCGAATAAGTAAATGACTTGGCAAACAGCGTCGCATTTAATCGTTGCTCAAGCCATTCGCCTTGCAACGCAAACCCTGTACTATGCTTTTGGTATAATTGAGGCGCATAATACCCCTCTGTTTTTTGCAGGATATTGACCAATGGATCATCGTCTGTCCGTGTGAGATCAGTAAAGAGGTAGTTAAATCCAGCCGAAAGCCAATCTGTCCATTGGTAAGCTAAGTTCACACGATGGAGAAAAACCTCCTCAGCCAATGAATTCAGCGTTCTAGTTTGTTCACCTCCCAATGTCCTATTGCCCTCTATCTGTCCGTACCAGTTATAAATATTTCGAGTAGAATCTTCCCTGTTGCGTTCCAGTTTTGACCAAGAACTAAACAGCGTCACATCTAAACCTGGCACAAATACATTCTTTTTCTGATAGGTCAAATAAGGCATTATGACGTTCTGGTTATACAATGCTTCACCAAAAGGAACTTCCATCGTTGCTCCGTGCTGAATTTCTTTGTTCATTCCAGAAAGGAGGATTCCGACAAAAAATTGATCCGTCCATTTTTTTCCAGTAACCCCAATGTCCGCTTTGACAGACCCAGATTCAAACGCATCGTGAAAACGCTTCACCTCAATGTCTCTAGTAATTTCAAACGTCTCTAAGTCAGTGACATAAATATCATTCCCCCAAACCTTGTAGTCGTTGTCCGAGTAATTGTAAAAACCCGATAATTTGACTGTAAAACCAGATTTTGCATCCCTCCAGTTGCCAAGTACAGAAGCTCTGTGCGTATTGAATGAACCAAAGGAATAAGAAAATCCTAGTGCGTTATCGTACTGACTTTTGGTTACAATGTTGATAGCTCCACCCAATGCATCGTTTCCCAACTCCACAGGCACTACTCCTTTGTACACATCCATTCTATCTATTTGGGAAATAGGAATGGTATTTATGGAGTAGGACGACCCAAAATAATCCATAGGAATACCGTCCAAAAAGAAGCGAATAGCCCTACCTCCCAAGCCATTGACAAAAAAATCGGAGCGAGAGCCTAGCCCTCCTTGTTGCCGAACTTTCACTCCACCTACACGCTCTAGCAATTGGTGCGGCTCGACCGATTGAAGCTGAAAGTCGCTTACCGAAATAGAAGCAATTTCAAAACCTTTCCTTTTTTGGAGGGAAGCTTCTGTTTCACCAGTGACAACGATCATGTCCAGTTCAGTCACACTTTCTTTGAGAGTGACCTCAATTTCTGGATAACTTTGTTCTAAAAAAGTAAATTCCAGCCGCTGGGGCTGATATCCTATTCCTGAGATTGAGATCGTATATGCACCGGAGGCAACACCCAAAAATTCAAACCTTCCCTCCATATCAGCAGAAATATTCCTATTAGTCGATCCTTCCAAGCTAATAGTAACCCCTGGAGTTGGGTTGCCGTTTTCATCCATCACTTTTCCTCTAATTTCTACCAACCCCTGACTAGCAGCCAAGTACGGGCAAAAAAGTAACAGCCCAAGAGTTATCGGTAGATAAACAAAGAATTTAAGATACATGAACACAGTCGTTATTTTAATTTAGTCTAAATACTTATATTTGTGCCAAATGTATCTGCTGATGAAGCTCGATCGATAACGAAATTGGTTATATGAATAACGCAAAAGGAAGAATGCAAACGGAAGTCAAAGGAAAGCCTTTTGAGAATGGAAAAATGACCATTGAATACAGCCAGGACTTTGCCTCAGACCACTTAGTTGAAACAGTAACGCAAATCAATAGGAACGGATTAAAAGGACAGGTTACTGATATTCAGCTGAATGAAGTCATTTTGAATATTCGCGATGTGGAAGTGAGTGAAAAATATGAGGTAGAGGTACATCACGATTATCCTTTGATTAAAATCCATTTTGAGATCGAGGGTTCAAATCGATATATGCCCAACTCTTCAACCTCTGGAGTTCCTATTTATATTCCTCAAGGCCACTATAATTTCTTCTATATACCTGAGGTTGATGGTGTTCTTTCTTTCGATACCAAAAAAAGGAAAACCCTAGAAATCAAATTTACAGAAGCATTCCTCAAAAGGATTCTTGGAAATGACATGAAAGATACATCAGCCGAATTTGTTGATTCTTTGAAAAAAAAGAAACCTTTTGTCATGTGGGAAAATGGCGCTCCAATCACAGTTGAACTGAAAGAGTACATTGATGCGATCTGCAATTGCCGATTTGAGGGAAACATTAAAAAGGTATTTTTGGAGGCAAAAGTGATGGAACTTCTTGTAGTGTTGCAAGCAACGCTGATACGGAAGAATAAAAAAGATAAAGACCAACTCTCTAGTAAAGAACTTGAAACTATACTAGAAATAGGTACTTACATCGAGAAAAACCTTGAACAATCACTCACCATTGCTGAGTTAGCAACCACTTTTGGCACCAATACCTCAAAGCTTAAGCAACAGTTTAAATCGGTCTTCAATACAACAATTTTTAAATACATGACAGATGTACGAATGAAGTACGCCAAGTCATTGATTAAATCAAAGGACACCCCTATATCAGAAGTTGCCTACAGGGTGGGATATAAAAATTCCCAACATTTTACCGTTGCGTTCAAAAAAACATATGGTTACCTACCCAGTAGTTTACTCAAAACAGGCAATCGCAAAATGTTGTAATTTATAATAGCTAGTAACATATTGAACTATTTTACTAGCTATTACAAATAAGTCCCTACTCCTCAAATTTCCCCATCCAAGCATTGAGGTAATGGTCTCCTACTTTCATCAAAACCTTCAACGTTTTTGAGTCGCCATTTGGAAGGTCAAACTCACACCGTTCTTTATTTAATGACACCTTCCCAAGCTTAATATACTCATCTTTCCCCCCTTCTTTAAAACTGTTGGTTTGAGCAACAAAAAACTCTGCCTTCCCACTTTTTTGGAAAGCTTTCCAAGTTAATACTATTTTTTCACCGCTTACCTCAGCCACTAGGTTCTTGGCAAGAATAGGCCCTACAAAGGAAATACCATCTACTTCCTTCTTAATTTCTTTGGGAATTTCAATTTCCATATGGGCTAATACGGATGGCATAATATCTACCATACTAGGCATATGTTGAAAACTTTCATTTAACTCTTTAGTGTTGGTCACCATCCAAATAGTCCGCTCTCTTTCCGACTGACCGCCATGTCCCCTGCCCGTTCTTTGCTCCCTTCCATGGTCGGTAGTAATCAAAATCATCCAATCCTCACCGTACTTCTCCTCTCTTTCTTTTATAGCATCCCAAATCCTTTTTACCTGCTTGTCAGCTTTCTGGACAGCATCTACCATATGCTCGCCATCTCCGTATTTATGCCCTATGTCATCGGTAAACTCCAAATAAACCCAAGAAAGATCAATTCCCTTTTCAGCCAAATACCTACCAGCTTCTTTGGAAACATGTTCGTCAATATTGAAAATAAAAATCCTATCAGGTTTATGGGGAAAATTGACTTTATCGTTTTCAAACCCATCAAATGAATAATCAAATTTGAAATTGCCGGCTTCATCTAGCCCTTCTCCTACCAATTTGGTCCGATTATCTAACCAAGTAGAAAATATTGCCGTAGTAATTTCAGGTTTCTCTGCTTTGGCAATTCTAAAAATATTCCAATAGTTATAATTAGGTTTTTTAATACCATTGCCCCACACATTGTGCTTATTTGCCCAAACCCCAGTCAACAAACTGTTGTACCCAACTGCCGAAATAGTTGGCGTTTCAGAATATCCTTTGGCAATTCCCCCTGTGTATGCCCTTGTGTACCCACCCACTTTGGCAATTTCATCGAGCGTTGGCGTTTCTACGGATTCCAGCACATCAGCAGGAATCCCATCCAAAATAATAAAAACAGCCTTTTTTTGCGCAAAAGAAGGACTGCAAGAAATAATAAAAAGTAATGTTATTGAAAAATAGAATAGTCTCATTTGTTTCGTTTTCTACTATGAAAAAATAGTAAAGAAAGCTCGAAAGCTTTCTTTACTTGATTGAACATCTTTACCATCCAAAGATTTGAGTCAAATTCGGATTCAAGGTCACTTGATTTTGTGGAACAGGGCGGTAATAATACTTTGGAGCTTCAAAAACACCTCTTTCCGGAGTAGCTACTACGTATCCTTTATCTCCTTCGGTCAGGTAAAAAGAAGCGTCGCTGCCCTGCGGACCTACTCGGTAGTAGATATAAGGAACATCGTTTTCATTTAACTCTTTTTCTTCAGGAATAGACTCGGTGTTTGGAATCAAGAAAACATCTCCCACTCCGTCTCCAGTCAAATCAAATTTTCCAAGAGAAGGAAAATAAAGCCCTACTGGCTCTTCTTCTAACACATCTCCTGCCCCCCATCTCATTAGGTCGCCCATCCTATGCCCTTCCAATGCCAGCTCAACCCTTCTTTCTCTTCTAATTTCCAAAAGGATAGCCGAACTTACATTAGGGTATTTAGCTTGCTGCCAAGGATCTATCGCTACACCTATAGATAATGCTGGCATCCCCGCTCTTTCTCTCACTTTATTCACCGTCATGTCTAAGTCCGCTTGCGAAAGTTCTCCCAATTCAGCTTTTGCTTCAGCGTAAGTCAACAACACTTCTGCATAGCGGATCAGAGGAATGTCCAAATTATTCATTACCGATTGGTCAGTATTATTTACAAACCCTTTCAGTTGATGATACCCTGAAAAATTCTTTTGTAATTGTTGGATATAAATACCTCCACCTTGCGAATAAGTAGAAGTATTGATCAGTTCCCAGCCTGGAAAAGCATACGTTTGGGAAAGGCGCGCATCCCTGTTTGCGAACTCACCAACAAACTGATTGGTCTCGAAATCAGATACGCTTGAATAATAAGAACCATCAGCATTCAAATAAGCCATCATCAAATCTCTTGAAGGGCTAGATTCGTAATTTCCAAACATAAACGCCCACCAGCCACTGTTTTTTAGGTCATTTTCACTGATGTTCATCAAAAGAATTTCAGGATTATTACGAAGGTTTTCATTATTGAAAAGACTCCCATAATCTTCTGTCGGATTTCCTGTGTTGTAAAGAGAAAAACCACCTTCTTCCATAATTTTTTCAGAAGCATCTCTGGCTATCTGAAGAAAAGAGTTCGCAGTGTTTTCAAGCTTCAATTCGTTGTGATATTTCCTATACGTTCCTTCATAAAGAGCATGCCTTGCCTGAAATGCCAGAGCCACCCATTTGTCCACTGCTCCGTCAGGCTGACCTGTTTGGATGTGCTCAACGGCAAATGCATAGTCTTCAAATATTTTCTCAACTACGAAATCCCTAGGGTCACGGTCGGCAAAAAGAGCTTCCTCGTTATCAGTTGAAATCACGTAATCGTACCAAGGCACATCCGAATATCTTTTTACCATACCCATGTAAAAATTTGCCCTAAACATCCTAGCCAAACCTTCGTAGTGGTTCAAAGTTTCTTCGGGAAGATCTGCATTTTTAAAGTTTTCCAAAAAGAAATTGATATTCCTAAGCGTCTCCCAGTCCCATCCACCATTAATTGTCTCCGCAGTTGGGTTACCTGTCATCATATTTTTGATTTCGGTAACACCCGTAGTTACTTGATTATCTGTAGAAGCATCGCTTGTATAAATACCCGTTCCCGAAAAATTGTAAAAACTGTTCGTGTACATCATCAAATCTTCCTCAGTATTGAAGAAGTTTTCTTTTGAAATGGAGGTTTCCGGATACCTATCCAAAAAGCTGTCGTCACATGCTGTGAAAACAGTTATAATTAGCATTGAAAATATTATTTTTTTCATTTTGATAGAAATTTCAAGTTTGAAAGAAGGCTCACCAAATCAAATTCGTTGACAAACCAAAACAAATTGAAGGACTGGAATGAGTTAGAAATTCACGCTTAAACCCATAGAATACCTTCTTTGAAGAGGGTAAGAATATCCCCAACCGCTTTCTGTACTTCTAGAGGGATCATATTTTCTCACATCGTCGTTGATAGCTTCTGGGTCATAAAAATCCTTCAGCTCAGACCATTCTGCTAAGTTTTCGCCACTTACATAAATCCTCAAATTTGAAATTTTTGCGCGCTGGGTCAATGCATTAGGCAAGGTGTAGCCGATAGTCAAGTTTTTCAACCTCAAATATGAGCCATCTAATAAGTAGTCAGTTTGAGGAATAGCAAGCCCTTGCGCTTGGTCAATTCTTTCACCTAGGTTTCTGTCAGCTAACCAAGATTGGAGCACGGGGTATTTCGAGTCAGTGTTTGCATCGGCCAAACCAGCGTCAATATATGCCTGCGAATGTTTCGCTCTATCCACATCGCTATCAGCCGAACCTCTGTAATAATCTAGCAAGTGCTCATACCCACCCGCATAAGGTTGCTGGTAAAAGCCCCAGTACAAGTAGTGGCGTGGGTAGAAGTCTCTTTTGGCAACTCCTTGGAAGAAAACTCTCATATCGAAATTTGACCAGTTGAAAGAAAGGTCTACTCCATACCTCAACCTTGGCTGTAGGTTTCCAATAACAGACAGGTCTTTAGGCTCATCAACAGTCGCCCCTTTTTCTATTCTGCCATTGCCATCTGCATCTACATATTTTGGCCAGCCCGGCACTATGTTCAATGCGCCCCATGGAATGATATCCGTTTGGTCCAATTCAGCAATTTCATCTTCTGACTGGAACAAGCCATCGCTTTGAAGCCCCCAAATTTCTCCAATTTCCATTCCCTCATAATATTGGGGCAAACTTCTGTTTGGGTTATCAAACTTGGTAACTTTTGTTTTGCTATCGGAAAGAATGAACCTCGTGCTAAATTTAAATGGCTTATCAGCCAATAAAAATTGGTCTTGATAGCCCAAAGTAAATTCCCAACCCTTCGTCTCTAGATCTGCCGCATTTTCTAAAGGCTCGCTAGTCCCCAATACTGAAGGAAGCTCTTTTCCCAGCGTAAGCATATCAAGCGTTTCTCTTTTGTAAATATCAAAAACAGCAGTTAACCTATTTCCAAATAGACCAAGGTCAACTCCAAAGTTTAATGTGTTTACTTTTTCCCATGCATAATTAGCTGAAACTATTTGTGGAGAAGAAATGGCCAAAGGGCGGCTATCACCAATAATATAAGGGTTTACATACGGGTTCATTGTAGGGATATAATCATATTCATCTACAAATTGATTACCCAGCGTACCGTAAGAAGCTCTAAGTTTAAACTGATTTACAGTATTTATTATAGGCTCAAAGAATGACTCAGAATCAATTCTCCAAGCTGCCGATGCCGATGGGAAGAATCCCCACCTTTTGTCAGAAGGGAACTTGGAAGAACCATCGTAGCGACCGTTGAACTCGACTATATATTTGTCTTTGTAATTATAATTTGCCCTAAAAAACGCACCTTGTACAGCCCATTCCCTGATCGATTCTCCCAAAAATACTTCTCCAGTGGCAAGAGCAACGGTTGGGAATGCAGAGGAAACAAGATTAGTTTTTTGAGAATAAAAATACTCGTACTTGTTTTCCTCCTGATTATATCCAGCAATCGCACTTAAATTATGATCACCTAAGCTTTTTGTAACCGTAGTATAAATATTAAATACAGTATATGTGTTTTCTGCATTGGTCCTTAAAGCCCAACTATTTCCTTGTTCCCGAATATCTCCTGGTCCATACCCAATTTTGTACTTTGTCTGATAAATGTCGTTGTTATCGATATTTTTCCGGATAGTGAAATCTGAATTTATTCTTAATGCCCTATCAAAAAAGCTCATTTCACCTGTAAAAGCAGTTTGATAGATATTCAGTTTGTTTGTACTTAGGCCACCGTCTTTTAATTGTGCTTTGTAAATACCTACCTCTGTATTGGCAAATGATCCATCAGGGTTAATATCCCAATCATTTGGATGAAAATTGTAGATCTGCCACATTTCATCAACACTTTTAAAGTCATCATCTTCCGTAGTCGGATCGTCGTACTTAAAATAAGTTGGCCTTGTTCTTTCTGTAAAAGCTAAGGAAGTATTATTACCTAATTTTAACCAATCAAATACTTGGTAATCCACTTTACTTCTAAAAGAATATCTCTTGTATCTGTCAGGAGCAATATTATCAATAATGCCTTCCTGATCATCGTAGGATGTTGACAATAAAAAAGATGTTTTTTCACCTCTAGCTCCTATAGAAAGGTTATGCTGCTGAGAAAAAGTCATATCTTCCAAAAACTCTTTCGTCCAATCTTTGTCGCCCATGTACTCCCATTGCCCTGCCGCAGTTGGGTTTTCTCTTACGCTTGGCGTAGAAGGATTGTCCGATTTTTCTTTAGCATATTGGTAAGTTTGGTCGCTATAGTTTTGGTTGTCCCACGGAGTGTTGTCTGTAGAAGTTTCCCTCACCCTCAAATAAATGTAAGGGTCGGTCACCTTATTGGGCAATACGGTAGGTTTATTCCAAGAAAAGTTATTTGAATAGCTTAGGCTAACACCTTCCGTCGATTTTGTTTTGGTGGTGATCAAAATGACACCATATGCTGCCCTCGCTCCATAGATAGCTGCTGAAGAAGCATCTTTAAGTACTGAAATATTTTCAACATCGTTAGGAGAAATTGTATTAATTTCCCTTGCATCCATAGGCACACCATCTACTATTATTAGTGGCTGTCCACCATTTATAGAAGTAAAACCCCTGATATTGAAGTTTGGGGCAGTACCCGGCTCACCACTCAAATAATCGATATTGAGGTTAGGTGAAATACCTTGCAGTCCTTGCGCCAAGGTTTGGATTGGTCTACTTGCCAAGGTTTGCTTGTCAATGGCATCAACCGCCCCCGAAAGGTTTTCCTTTTTCTGTTCTCCATAGCCTACTACCACAATTTCATCTAGTGAAAGTGCATCAGATGCCATTGTTATTTCAAAAAATGTTTGGCTTCCTACTTCAATTTCTTGGGTCACAAAACCAATAAATGAAACCAAAAGCACCTTTCCTTTCTCAACTTGAAGTTTAAAATTCCCGTCCAAATCGGTTACCACTCCTTGAGTTGTTCCTTTGATCAGAACCGTTGCCCCAACTAATGGAGCTCCATCATTTGCATCTGTTATTGTACCTGAAATTAAAGTAGCTTGGGATTTCGCTGTAAAAGCGAACATGATTACTGTACAAGATAGAAGAAGAGCTTTTTTTAGCTCTATTCCCCATCCTTGGTTTCTTGGTAAAAATTTCTTTTCCATAGTATAGATTTACATTAAAAGATTTAGGTAAATCTATAGGTTGAAAATATATTGATTGACTGTTCAATCAATATATAATAAAAGCTTAATATTGCTGTAAAACATTAGGTATGTTATATTGGATATCTTTGCGATCTGTGTTAACAAAAATTCTATGGGAAGAAAAAGTTTGAAAGAAATAAGGCAGAAAGAGATCATTTCTGGCTTTTACCAAGTGGCAAAAGAGATAGGTCTCGAAAATGCTTCGATAGCGAAGGTGGCCAATCACCTGAATATCAATCCGAGTTTGATCTTGCATTATTTTAAGACAAGAGAAGAGCTGTTGTTTGGCTTGATTTCTTTCATTTTAGAAAGCTATAGCGAGATTTATGCTATAGAATCGGAAGATAACTTAAATCTGGCTAAACTTCAATCGGTGATCGATGTGTTATTCTCTAGGAAATGGGACGAATTGTTTGATGACGGAGTCTTTTTTAGCTGTTATTCAATGATTTATAGAGATGAATCTATAAAAAAGAGTTTCAAAAAACTTCACGATTCCTTAAGGTTAATGTTAGCTGGCGTTCTTGAAAACTACCGCGATGAAGGAATAATTTCAATTGATGATCCGCTCAAAACAGCTGAAAGAATTTTTATCTTGATAGAAGGAGCCTATTACTATTTGGGTATGATAGACGACCTTGAAGAGTACGAGAAAAAAGTAGAAGATTACAAAGCGTTGACCTATCAAATAATCAATATCTCAGTGGAGATTTAAGCAGCTTTCTTCCCATTTTTAATTCTTACAACTGCCCCTAAGGCTATTACCGTCCATACTATATTCACCACAAATGTGGGGTTGTCTTGCAGCTCAATTGCATTGATGACCAAGCATGCCCCACCTATAGCATTCAGTATATGGTAAAGTGACTTTGACCCAGAAAGCACTTTTATGCTCAACAAAAAGTAGGCAACTATAAAAGTGATGGCACCCAACCAGCCTATTAATTCATACACTGTCATTCCGAAGTAAGAAGAGTTCATCTCAATTGGTTCAAATAAATTTCCCGCCTTGCTTGTTAGCAGGCTCAAATCACGTCGCAAAGTTGAACATTTTTGATATACTAATCATTTTCTGAATAGAAAACAGTGACGTTGATTAAAGTCTTTGTTTACAAGCGAAAATATAAGCCAAAACAAACCATTTGTAGCGTGAAGAAATAACTTTAATCAACTTCAGAAAAAAAGAACACTCCCAAGTTGAGAGTGCTCTGATTTTAATACACCTGTATAAAATATGAAACTGATTTCTGCTATTTACCAAGAAACAATAGGCCAAGCATCCTTGTCCCAACCGATTTCTCTAATAATCAACTTGGGCTTTCCTTCATCGGCAGCATCGTAAGCATGCGAGATAAAGTAGTCCTTCTCGCCAAATGTGTATGCCGAATTGTGCCCTACGCCGTGCCAATCCTCGTTCCCTTCTATTACAATTGAACCACCTCCTTCATCCAGCCGGACTCCGTCTTTGTCGAGGTAGGGACCGGTAACCGTTTTTGAGCGACCTACTGCTACTTTATAAGTACTTTCTGAACCTTTACAACAATAATCAAAGGAAACAAAAAGGTAATAATAGTTTCCATTTTTGAAGATAAAAGGCGCTTCTACAGCTCCTTCTCCAGGATCCACATCCTGCCTTTTAAAACTTCTTTCCCTCTTGGAAAGGGTGTACCATTCTTCTGGTTGGGCAACCTTGTCCAAGTTTTCATCCAACTTTACCAACTTCATTCCTACCCAAAAAGAGCCAAAACTCATCCAAGGATCTCCTTTTTCATCAAAAACCAAGTTGGGGTCAATCGCATTCCAAAGGTCACGTCCTGGCACTGACTGGATTACTTTGCCATGATCTATCCATTCAAAATCAGGGGACGATGGATCAAGAGTTTTATTTGTTACCAAACCTATACAAGATGTGTTTTTACCAAATGCCGAAATTGAATAATAAAGATAGTACTGACCATTATAATAATGGATATCTGGCGCCCATATATGACCCCTGAAGCCTTTTACAGCATTTTGTGCCCATTGAGGAGGATCTGAGAAGACAGGCTTTTCCCTTTTCCACTCCTCCATATCTTTGGAAGTGTGAACTGAGATTCCCCAGCCTGTGCAAAATAGATAGTAGGTATCGCCTTGCTTGATTATCACCGGGTCGTGAACCATAGTACCATTTTCTTGCGCTTGGCAACTAGCATAGAGGAATGAACCTAAAAAGAAAAGTATGTACAATAAGTTTTTCATCTTCTTTTGATTTGAATTATCAGTCGACCTTCTTTCCCCATACTGGCTTTCCTGAAGAGGTTAACCCTGAATAGGTTATTGTCCTTCTTCGAGGAAGAGCTTCCCAATCCCATGCCTCAAAAACTTGGCATTTAACTCCACCTACCGTAATCGTATTAGAAGCAGCATCAAAAGACCATGTACCTGATAGTTCCCCTTTAACCGATCCGTCGCTTCCTAATGTGACATAACCAGAATTTTGAATGGTTTGGTATTGATACTCCATGGTGATTTGCTCCCATAAGCCAGCCATGTCTGCTTGAGTTAAAGTAGTGTCGGGCACTCCAGCAAATCTTTCTGGGGCAAGCACAGGCCACCCATCTTCCGTCCATTTGATCTCTCGCACATGTCCCATCATTACGGCATTAGAAACATTGATACCGGGGACGCCTTCAGGCAAACGGGCTTGGGATGAATAAAACCATTCTTTGGTATCTGGGTCTTGGAACACGGAGCAGTGGGAAAACCCTACCCAGCCAGTATGGTTCTTGAATGAGTAAGGGTGGGTAAGCATTGGCCAGCATTCTGCTCCACCCGTAACACTTTCACCTGTAATGGTTTCATAGGGACCTAAAATGTTTTTTGAACGTGCTACGCGTGTATTATAAGCGACAGAAAGTTCATCATAAGCGACAAACAAGTAATAATAGCCTGTATTTTCATTATACATAATTTCAGGTCCTTCCATTGCTTGCCATCTATTGGTACTGATATTTCCCCGCCCAGCTATTCGCACTCCATAATCTTCTAATTTTTCTAATTGAAAAGGCTTGCCAGTAGTTGGATCTAACTCCACCGCTGCAATTCCTGTATGCCACGATCCATAGATCAACCAATGATCGCCTTCAGGTGTGATTGAAACCGTAGGGTCGATTGCGTTAAATTGGAAGTAAGCACTCCAGTCGGAGGTATTACTACGCAAAAAGGTTTCTTTTCCATCTGGTTCTGAGCAAATTACCATCCCCTTATCTTCCCACACATTACTTGCTAAGTCGGTAGATTCGGCCATTCCTATGAAAGCCCGCTCCGTCCAAGAGGTTGCATTAGCTACGATCAGGTCAGTGACTACTATAGAATAATAGAGCCTATATACCTCCCCAAATTTTAAAATATAAGGGGCCCAATACCCATAACTTGGATTTTCGATGGGCTCTAACCCTATTCTAGCTCTTTTGTTGTTCAAAGAATCTTTTACCCAATCAGGTGCTTCTGACAGAGCTGCACCGAGGTACTCCCAGTTTATCAAGTCCTTCGATCTTCTGTAAGGGAAGTGACCGTGTCCTTCGTGAGCATTTCCATAAGAAGCATCGGTTTGGTACATGTAGTAATACTCACCATCTTTCGCTACGGAAGGATCATGCACATTGGCCAAGTTCCATTGCCCCCTGCTGGACCAACTTGCATAAGGAGTATAGTTATCAGAATATGTAGGCCCTGGAAATGTATCTACTGGTTTTTCAACCTCTTCTTCTTCCTCCTCTTTGTCAGGTTGAGGATCATCTTCATTGCTACAGCTTTGAAGAGCTAAGAATAATCCCAAAAGAAATAACCATTGGACTATAAAAAGGTTAACTCTACTTCTTTTCACCTTCATAATTAGTTTAATAAATGGCGTCCATTGACTGGTGTTATATTCTACACTATCAATGACCTTTAGGTATGTTAAAAATGTCTATTTCAATTCAAGAACCACGACAGAAAAAGGAGGTAGCTCAACTGTTACTATACCCTTCTTGTTCTTTGCCCCATCAAACTCCTTGGTCTTGATTTTTTCTGGGGTATCGAATGTATTGTGGTCCTGAAGGTTTTCGGCTGTTAAAATTTCTCCTATTACTTTTTTAAAGTCGGCATCGCTGAGGTCAAGCTCTACTTTGTGGCTCTTTTTAGAATCAATATTCACCAAAGACACATGTGTAACTCCTTCTTTTTCTGAAGCGGAAATAGAAATTGCTGGCAACTCTTCTTCACCAAACTTATACATTGGGCTTTCAAATTCTACTGGAAGCATTTTAGCATCTTGGTGAACCTTGTACATTCTCATTACATGGTAGGTAGGGGTCAAAAGCATTTTTTCTTCATCCGTTAGGATAACCGCCTGCAATACGTTCACTATCTGAGCCAAGTTGGCCATTCTTACCCTATCGCAGTGGTTGTTGAACGTGTTCAAGGTAGTTCCTGCAATCATGGCATCACGCATAGTGTTTTGCTGATAAAGGAAACCAGGGTTGGTTCCTTTTTCTACTTCGTACCATCCACCCCACTCATCCACTACCAAGGCAATTCTCTTGCTAGGATCATACTTATCCATGATAGCCGTGTGCTTTTGCACCAATTCGTCCATTCTCAAAGCAGTCTGCATAGTAGAGAAATACTGTGCTTCATCATACCCCGACGCTGAACCTTTTTTGTTCCATTCTACAAAAGAATATGAGTGCAGGGCAATACCTTCGATTATGTGATGAGGAACCTGTTTCATCAACGTTTCAGTCCAATGATAATCATCAACATTTGCCCCTGAAGCAATCCTGAACAAGCCATCACTATTGGTCCAGTCCGTCATAAATGTGCTGTACTTGCGCAATTCATCCGCATAATATTCAGGTCTCATATTTCCGCCACAGCCCCACATTTCATTTCCAACACCCCAATACTTCACGCCCCAAGCTTCTTCTTGTCCATTTTTTTTTCTCAAATCGGCCATTGGGCTACCTTCATCATGGTTCACATAATACACCCAATCAATTAGCTCTTGAACTGTACCGCTACCTACATTTCCTGCAAGGTATGGCTCTGCTCCTAACATTTGGCAAAGGTTCAAAAAATCATGTGTCCCAAAGCTATTGTCTTCAGTAACACCGCCCCACCAACGGTTCACGAATGAAGGACGCTGATCTTTTGGCCCTATTCCATCTTTCCAGTGATAGGTATCTGCAAAGCATCCTCCTGGCCATCTTAGGTTTGGTACTTCCAAGTCTTTTAACGCTTCAACCACGTCCAAACGAATACCATTTTTATTAGGAATAGCCTCATTGCCTTCGCCTACATAAATTCCGCCATAGATACAGCGACCGAGGTGTTCGGCAAAATGCCCATAGATATGCTTGTTGATGGTATGTTCTCCTTCACTTACTTTCACCTTTACTTGTACCGCCTCATCGCCTTGGGCAAAAATGGGCGAGCTCATAAAAATGGGACAAGCCAAAAACAATGTAAATACTAGCTTATGCATATTCATAATAATCAATAGTTTAATAGACCTCAACTTTTGGGAGAAGAGGTGATTGTTGATAATAAAAAACAATTTCAGTAGGCGTTTGCCGCCTAGTAAGTTTGCAGAAAACAGAAGTGTTTGAATACAATTTAGCGTTTCTTCACTTTCAATACAGACAGTGAATATGGAGGTAAAGAAAGTGTTACTACCTTGCCTTTTACAGTAAAATCTTTTTCTTCTGGTACAATATTATCTGGGTGCTCAATTGAGTTTTCCACCTCTAGGTTCTCGCTATTCAGCACTATTAGCTTTCCTGCTTTAGCCAGCCTAGCTCCATTTATTTTTACACTTACCGACATCTCGGTTTCCCCCGAGTTCACCACTTTTACTATTACCTCACCAGAGTTTTCATCCACCACAGAAGAAGCATAAATTCCTTCTTGGCCAATGAGGGGCTTACCGTCTTGGAGTACAGAAATCAACTGCGTTCCCTTGTTGGTAGAAAAAAGCTGCTGAACGTGGTAGTTCGGAGTTTTGTACGAGGCCAAATTATTGAACCAAATAAGATCTGGCGTCCATTGCCACCCATCTACATGGGCAAAAAGTGGAGCATAAGAAGTAAGGTAAACTACGTCGGCATTTCTTTCCAAACCTGTCATATATGCCGCTTCCGACATGGCACATTGCCAATTGTTTTTGTTCTTAGGGCTGGCAATTGCCACGCTCTGGCAAGCATATTCTCCTGCAAATATTTTGTAGCTGTCTCGGTCGTAACTGTCGTAGCGATCGGCATTTTCCAAAAACCATTCTGGTGAGTTATAATAGTGCTCATCTACTATTTCAGCATTCATTTTTTTCAATTCCTTTTCAGCATAATCAAACTGCTCGCCAGCTGGGAAAGGACCTGTTCCTGATACAATAATCATTTCAGGATATTTTTCTTTTATAGTCTTGGTAAAAACCTTCAGGCGGTCAAAATAGTCGGGACCCCATTGTTCATTACCAACACCTATGTATTTGAGGTTGAAAGGCTCTGGATGCCCCATATCTGCACGAAGTTTGCCCCACTTCGAACTTACTTCTCCATTGGCGAATTCGATAAGATCAATGGCATCTTGCACATACGGATCGAGCTCGTCGAGAGGAACAAGTTCACCCGTATTAAACTGGCAAGCTATTCCGCAACTCAAAATAGGTAGCGGCTCTGCACCAAAGTCCTCGGCAAGTTGGAAATACTCAAAAAATCCAAGTCCAAATGTTTGGAAATAATCTGGCGTAGGGCGATGGTCAAATTCAGTGTTCCAACGGTTCACGATCATCTCGCGGTCTTCAATATCTCCTACCGTTTTTTTCCACTGGTATCTTTTCTCGAGCGTCCTTCCTTCTACTATGCAGCCACCAGGAAAGCGTAGGAAGCCTGGGTTAAGATCGGCTAAGAGCTGTACAAGGTCTTTTCTCATACCTTTTGGGCGTCCTTTCCATGTATCTTCCGGGAAAAGGGAAACCATGTCGAGGTCAATTTTGCCTGTGCCTTCAAATGTAATCAGCAAATTAGCTTTAAGCTCCGTAGCTGTTGCCACAAAACTTGCCTTGTATTCTTTCCAGCTAGTAGCAGTTGGTTTCACTTCCGTGCCACCCAAAACCTTCCCTGCTTCGTCTACAAATTGGAAAGTGATTTTTGTGATGTCACCAGCAACTTTTCTTGCATTCAGGGTCAAGAGGTACTTTGCGTCTTTTTTGATACCCATTCCCCTGAAGCCTTCATTTATAAGCTTGTATCCTTTGGCATTTTTAATTTCTACTCGGGCAAAATGTTTTTTTACCTCCAGCCCCTCTTTTACTATTGTGGCCATCCCCGATTTCTCGTTCATCGAATGCCGATCACTATTTGGTTGAAGCCAGCCCATAAGTGGATTATCAAACTCAAATGACCTGTTTTTGACCATTTCGGCATAAATTCCGCCATCAGCAGCAAAGTTGATGTCTTCAAAAAAAACACCCCACATAGTTGGTTGGATATCGACCAATGGTTTGCTAGCATCTACCTCAAGCTTCATTGCCTTTTGGGCAAAAGCTGCCGAGACAGAAAAAAATGCTAGGCAAATTGTAAGTACTGTTATTATTTTCTTTTTCATAAGTATCTACTAAAATTTCCACATAGTTATTAGACAAAAAAACAATCAAGGCATTCAGTTCTTTTTTCTTTCCCCAAATGGTAGGTAGTTCTTTTATTATTAAGTTCAGTAAGTATAAATGTGTATTATACAATTAAAATTCCATATATTCCTCTTACTCAAAAAATTTATCTTGTTAATGTTGCTCCTGTATAGTTATAGCCAAGAAGAAGTACACCTCCGTATATTGTTGGCATTGTTGCTGATATCCGACTTATCTAAAGAATCAAATGGTTTGCTATAAGAATAATATGAGTGCAAAAAAGGTCTATACCTATTAAAAGCAGATCACTTGAAAGGAGGTATTTTTAGAATACAAATTGTACTAAAAACACTAGCAAGATGTAAGACACCTACACCTCGCCAGTGTTCTGGATTAGTTAGCTGAATTAGGGCTTATATTAGGGTTAGTGTCAAGATCTTCTTGAGGAATTGGCAAATACTCATGTCCTGGTCTCCAGCTTTCAAAATCTCTATCATGAGCTTTCAACTCTGCAAGTTTTGCATCGTCGTATAACCAGCCCCACCTGATGATATCATGGATTCTGATAGTTTCAACCGAAAACTCAAGCGCTCTTTCGTGACCAAGTTGGCCCCTCATTTCTGCCTGGGTCATACCTGGCTTAACCGTTGCAAGATCGGGGAGATTTGCCCTGTCTCTCACTTGCTGAATAAATGGATATGCTTCTGCAGTACGGTTCAACTCATTAAGTGCTTCTGCGTACATCAAAAGAACATCGGCATATCGAATAATCCTATAATTGATACCTGAGTTTTCTACTCCATTGTTCTCATTCACAAAGCCCTCAATACCATCATGTGTATACTTTCTTGGATAAATTTTATCCTGTGGATTGAACCAAGGACCTCCGTAAGCCAATTCAGAAACACCTGGCTCATAAGAAGCAACGGTAGATAGCAAACGGGGGTCAAGCCCACCGTCTACTGTTGCTTCCTTTTTAAACTCCTCATAAATCCATGGGGTAGGCAAGAAATCTGAATAACCAAACCCTTCCATAGCATATGTATGACCAATAGAGTTGACTTGCTTCCAGTTTGAGTTAGGCTCGCCTCCATAGTTGTAATCAGTTCCACCTACCGTATTAGGATCAGCAAACTGAATTTCGAAAAGCGATTCAGCATTATTCTCATTGAAGGGTTTAAAGTTGTCTCTGTATTCGGGCATCAAGGAATAATTGTACTCAGAGCCATTTATAATTGCGGCAAACTCATCTGCAGCATTTTGCCATTGTTTTCTATACAAATATGCTTTTCCCAACATACCTGCTGCCGCACCTTTGGTTGCTCTACCAATTTGACCTTGGTCAAGACCAGTAACGCTAGCATAATTTACAGGAAGCATGCTTTTAGCAGCTTGAAAATCAGAGATAATTTGTTGCCACAAAACTTCTTCGGTAGCAGTTTCAGGATAGTAGTCACTTTCATCTTGTGGAAGGTCAACCATAACAGGTACCAAATGATAGGTATTAGCAAGGTTGAAATATGCCAGCCCTCTCAAAAAGTGAGCTTGACCTATCAAGCGCTTTTTTATACCCTCATCCATTTCTACACTAGGAGCTTTATGAATCACCTGATTGGCACGAAATACTACTTGGTAATGTGCTTCCCACACCCACCTTACAGGCCCAGAAGTTGGCAAAATGGTAAAATTTGCCACGTTACCTAAATCAGACCAAGGGCTATCACCGGTAAAATCATCCCCTCTTCCATCTGTTAAAGCAGGATACATTCTCATGTATCCGCCATCCGTAATAAACCCTGTATAGATTGCATCAGTAGCAGCTATTACTTGTTCTTCAGCCTGCCAGAATGTTCCAGTAGTCTGCTGATTAGGGTTTGTTATATCAAGCTTATTATCACAGCTGGTCATTACAGACAATGCGGCGAATGTTATTACTATATATTTTAATACCTTCATTTTCATTGAGTTTTTGTCTTAATAAGAATTAAAAGCCTAACTGTACTCCAGCCAACATGGTACGAGGTCTAGGGAAAGAACCTGCGTTAAAACCTGGACTAAATACATCTGCATTAAAGTCAGGGTTATACCCTTTGTATGCTTGGAAAGTGTATAGGTTTTGAACTGTAACATATACTCTAGCCCTATCAATTCCTCGAATAGTACCATCAGGTATTGTGTACCCTAGTGAAATAGTGTTCAACCTTAAATAATCACCTTTTTGTAGCCATCCTGCTCTGTCTGAGTCTCTACCATTGCCATTAGGGTCTCCATTAACCAACCTTGGAATATCGGTATCTGTGTTTTCTGGTGTCCACCTGTTAAGTATGTCTTCATGGCGGTTGATATAATCAGTGGTGAGCATCAAATCCCTGTACAAACGGCTATTGATCAAATAACCCGCTGCACCTGAAGCAAATAAAGAGAAATCGAAGTTTTTGTAACCAGCAGTGATATTGAACCCAAAGTTATATTTTGGCAGACCGCTACCTAGGTACACCCTATCCTCATCATTAATCACCCCATCTCCTGCATCTAGTATACCATCACCATCTGTATCTACTGTCAACTGGTCTTTAAATTTGATATCACCAGGGCTTGTTAAAATATTTTGGAATGCATGGGCATCTACTTCATCTGAAGTTTGGAAGATTCCCTCAGTCTCATACCCAAAGTGGCGTCCTATCTCACCTCCTACTTCTGTTTTAGCTCCTACACCATAAATGGGTTCATTATTTCCACCTAAGGCTAGTACCTCGTTTTTTAAGGTAGAGAAGTTTGCCGATGCACTAAAGTTGAAATCGCCTTTTATTTTTCTATAAGTAGCCATAAACTCAAAACCTTGGTTGCGCATACTACCTGCATTTACAGTTGGCCTAAAGTTTACTGAACCCACAGTAAATGGAATTGGAACACCTACCAATAGATCTTCAGTTTTACTATTATAATACTCAGCTGAGAACTCAACAGCCCCTTCGAAAAGTTGTACATCAGCACCAATGTTTGAAGTTGTTTTCTCCTCCCATTTAATGTTTTCAGAAACTACACTCGTCTGTGTACCACCTATTACTTTCGTTCCATTAAAGTTATAAGGGATGTTGTTGTTAATATATGCTGTATACAAGTAATCTGAAATTTCCTGACCACCTAATACACCATAACTTGCTCTCAATTTAAGATCTGAGATGAATGATGGCATTGAAAGAAAGCTCTCATTTGAAATTCTCCAACCCACAGCAACTGATGGGAAAAAACCATAACGATTACTGGGGGCAAACTTAGAAGAACCGTCTCTCCTCGCAGTAGCCGTAAGCAAGTATTTATCATTATAATTGTAGTTAACCCTCATCAGATACGAAGAAAGAACAGCTTCTGATTTTGAGCCAGAAGCAGCCTTATTGGCACCACTTCCCAATGTAGGGAAATATGGTTTTGTAAGGTCTTCGGTATGGCCAAATGCATCATAAAAACTTACACTTTGGTACATCTGGCCCACTAACGCATCTACCGTATGGTTTCCACTTACAAATTGGTAGTTCAACGTATTTTCAACCAAGGAAGAAGTATAGGTCCGGTTACCCTCATCAAGTTGGGCACTAGCCAAGTTAAAGAAGTAGCCTAAATCAAATGCAGGAATGAAAGAGTAATCATGTGCGATGGTTTTGTCATAACTCAAATTCAACTTATACTTCAAATTATGTTTTTCGCTTTCAACCAATGCATACTCACCCCACCCTGACATCAACGTTCTATCAACTTCTGCATAGCTATCAAACATATTGTTTATACCTATTGCATTAAGAGAAATTGTATTATGGATTTCGGCCTCTGTTCCTCCATATCCACCTTCATTATTCTCATCGTAAATCATTTGAGTAGGAATTGCCTCTACTAAATCAATGATAAGCGGAGGACGGTTTCCTTTCAATACTGTAGAGTTATAGGTAAGCGTGTTTTCGAATGAATGTGTGTAATAAAAATTCTGACCAAAACGGAAACGTCCTTTTTCAGTAGTAGTATTGACTCTACCAGAATAACGGGTGTAGTCAGGACCATTTCCTTCGAAAGTACCTTGGTTGGCAAAGTAATCTAAAGAAATGTTATAAGTAGTGTATTCACTGCCTCCTGTAAGGTTGATGTTGTGATTTTGCCTTGAACCATTTTTGATACCAGCCTCTTGCCAATCAGTATCTACATTGTCAATATAAAACGAAGAGTTAGGGTCATTTCCTGGAATCAAAGTTTGTCCAGCATTTGACCTCACTTCATTTACTATTTCTTGATACTGCTCCCTACCTAACACAGGCATTCTTTGCCACAATTGGTCTACGCCGTAATATCCGTTATACTCAACTTTTAACGGAGCATTTTTCTTGCCTGACTTGGTGGTAATGATAATAACACCGTTCATTGCCCTTGATCCATAAATAGCTGCTGCCGATGCATCTTTCAGTACTTGAATAGACTCAATGTCATTAGGGTTAAAGTCCCTTGGGGAAGTGCCAATTGGCACACCGTCAATCACATAAAGAGGCTGATGGTTTCCAAATGTACCAACACCACGGATCATAACGTTAGGTGCTGCGCCTGGCTGACCATCGTTAGTCACCATTACACCTGCTGTTCTTCCTTGAAGAAGCTGTGACATATCACCCGTAGAATATTTTCTAGTCTCTTCTACATTTACTACGCCTACCGCACCTGTAATATCAGCCTTACGCTGAGTACCATAACCAACTACAACTACTTCTTGCAGTTGAGCCATATCTATCTCCAAAGAAACATTGATAATTGATTGACCATTAACTGGTATTTCTTGAGTAACAAAACCAATGTAACTCATCACTAAAACACCATCGCTAGGCAATGAAATAGAAAACTTGCCATCAATATCGGTAGTGGTGCCCGATGCAGTTCCCTTTACCATAATACTGACACCAGGCAACGGTTCACCATCTTCTTCAGAAGTTACTGTACCGTTCACTACCATATCTTGAAGAGCTATTACTTCCATTTCTTCTTCCTCTTCCTCCACCGATATGATATGATGGTCTTTCACCAAAATAGAGTTATTTACCCTTTTAAAAGATAACCCGCTTTCTTTTGAGATAGACCTTAGTACATCGCCAAGTGAAGCATTTTCAAACGAAAAAGTAAAAACACCTACTTGGTCAACTACGTCTTTCTTATAAGAGAAACGAAAGCTCGTCACCTTTTCTATATTGTTAAAAACCTTGGTTATTTTTGCATCTTTAACTTTGCAGTCCAGATAAATCTCGTCGATGCTTTTTTGGGCAGAACTCTCCCCAGCGATCAACATGCCGCAGAGAAAGGCTTGAATGACAATACCTAATGATACGTACTTCGTCATCATAAAAACTTTGAGTAAAACTTCCTTTTTTTTCATATTTTTGAATTAAGGGTTAAAAAAGTAATCCTAGTCCTAAGCTTTTCGAGTGGTTTGCCGACCTATGAAAGCTAGGATATCAGCCCAGTGGCTTGTTGGTAGCAAGCAACTGGGTTTTTTGTTAGTATTTTAGTTAATGAGTATTGTGTGTTCGGAATGAATTGATAGATAAAAGCCTACCAAATCAATACTTCTTTACTAGAAGGTTTGTATGTATATTCAATACTTAATGCATATTTCAAATTCTCAAGCACATTCTCTAAAGATTCATTCTCATAATGCCCTTTAAAACCTTTCCCTAAATCTACCTGCCTTTTAAGAATCACTTTCACTCCGTACCACTTCTCTATCTGCCTTTTTATTTCAGCAAAGTCATGCGTATCAAAAAGTAATATATTGTCTTTCCATGCTAGGAGATCGGCATCATATTCTTGCAAAACAAGGCTATCCGCATCTAACACCATTTGACCTTTGGTTAGGAAAACCGCCTCTTCAACCTCCCTTCCTTGTGTTTTTCCAACTTTCACTTTGCCTTCTACTACCACAACCGAGCGGTCAGGCTGATCTTTGTATGCGCTCACGTTAAACGAAGTACCCAAAACCGTTACATCAAAGCCTTCTGTGCGGATCACGAAAGGTTTTGAAGAGTCTTTAGCCACATCAAAAAATGCCTCGCCTTCAAGCCGAATCTCTCTCTTATCCACCCCAAATTCTTCCGACACAAAAAGAGTGCTGCCCGAATTCAGTTTTATGGAGGTGCCGTCTGGTAGAGTAATCAACTTTTTCTCGCCCAACCCAGCATGCTTTTCAATAAATTTTGTCTCCAGGCCGACCGAGGCTATGGGGGTATCGTTACCTGAGCTGAAATAATTGGTAGAGGCAAAAATTGCCAATAACCCAAAGGCCACAACCAATACTGCCGCTACGGCTATTTTATAAAAATGTGAGACCGGTAGGGAAATATACTTGCCCTCTTTGGCCTGTGGCTTCCCTTCAAAGAAAAAAATGTCGTCGCCATCACCCATCTCGTGAATCTTCCCCAAGGTTTTCTCCCAACGCCTTTCAGCGGCATGGTTATCTTTTTGCTGATGAACACTCTCGGCAGTCCAATAATTTTTGAGGGTCTCAAAAAACTTTTGGTTTGCCTTGTCAGCTTTCAGCCACGAGTCGAGCACCGCCCTTTCGTCGTCATTTGCTTCTCCCTGCAATACTTTTCCTATGATTAATTCTATGTCCATCTAGTACAAAATTTGACAGAACTATGTATTTCCAATCAAGATTCGCTACTCAGCAAAACCTTACTCTTCTCAGCGGGTAACCCCTGTTTTAATAAGCCCTGTGATTATAAGAGTCCCAATTCAAAAAACACCACTATGCTATTGGAGAAAAAAATCAAGATAATTTTCAAACATTGTGAATACAACAACCAAAACCACTTTTACATCATGATTATTTTTTTGTTCTTCATCGGAAAGGTAAGGTTCGAGCGAATGGCGAATATGCTTTAGGGCTTTCACCATCTGGTTTTCTACCGTGTTTTTAGAAATTCCGAGCACATCGGCTACACCTTGGTATTTCATTCCACTGTACTTTGCCAGCATAAATACTTCCTTGCACTGCGCAGGAAGTTCATTTACAGCCGAATCTATCTTTGCCCTAAGCTCTTTGTTGGTAAGCTCTTCGAGCGGGTTAGCACCACTTTCAGCAAATTGGTTGGGCAAATCGGAAATATCTAGCCTAATAAGGTCTTTTCCTGATTCTTTTTTGAGGTACTTGAGAGAGGAATTGCGAACCGAGGTAAAAAGATAGGCGGGAAGGTTTTCTATTTTCAACAGGTTCTTACGACCAACCCATAGTTGGGCAAAAACATCAGACACAATTTCATCGACCAACATTGGACTTGACACATATCTTCCTGCAAACTCGCCCAAAGAACCAACATAATTATCAAATAGGCTTTTGAATGCAAGATGATCGTCCCCATTTGCAATCCGTAAGACAAGTTGCTTCCAATCTTCAGTCATTTTCATACCGTGCCTTAATAGTCGCTGTTAAAAATATACAAAAAACGGTGACATAAAACAACCTTTTGAGGCTCACATCTAGATACCTTAATATATAACAGCTATTCCTTTTATTTAAAACCAAAAAAACTACCTCTGCACAAAACCAGAGCTTTCCCTTTTTACTAACCTTAACTTTTACATTTTAATATTCCTGCAAAAATATTTACAATTGTACTAATTACATTTTTAAAAACATATCAGCGACCGTTAAACCTCTAAAAAATCATCAAAAACTTAAAATAAACAGCCAATTGGCATACTATCAAGGTCTTTACAGAAAAGTTAGCACGGAATTTAACCCATAAAGTTTATTCAAATGAGCCAATAGGAAAGCTTTAAAATTTAACCAGTTGCTCAATTTTTTCTCCTTTAAACACTTGTCCTTTTCTCCAAATCCGCCGACCTTACAATTGAGTTCCTTCAATTCTCCGCTTGTAGGTATGGAAAGTATTTTTTAAACTTAGAGACAGTTTTGAAATTGGAACAATACCCTTGTCGATATCTAGGAGTCATTCCCCATTTTTTTGCAAAAACGTTTATTACCGCATTCAAAAAACATATGAAAATGAGCAGAATAAAAACATTAGAAGATTATACGGTAGCCTACAGAAAAAGTGTAGAAAACCCTGAAAGCTTTTGGGAAGCCGAAGCTGAAGAATTTGTTTGGAAAAAGAAATGGAACAAAGTGTTGGAATGGGATTTTAAAGACTACCAAGCTAAGTGGTTTCAAGGTGGGCAGTTAAATATTACCGAGAATTGTCTCGATAGACATTTGGAAACTAGAGGAGATAAAACAGCCATCATTTGGCAACCCAACGATCCAAAAGAGCCCCATAAAACATTTACGTATAAAGAAGTACACACCGAAGTGTGCAAAATGGCGAATGTACTGAAAGAGAATGGAGTAAAAAAAGGCGATAGGGTTTGTTTGTACATGCAAATGGTACCCGAATTGGCTTTTTCCGTACTTGCCTGTGCAAGAATAGGTGCTATACATTCGGTGATTTTTGCTGGTTTTTCAGCCCATGCCCTCGCAAGCAGAATTCAAGATGCCGATGCAAAAGTGGTAATAACAGCAGACACGGCTTATCGTGGGGCAAAGCAAATACCCCTAAAAACAGTAGTAGATGAGGCATTGGAAGAATGCCCTAATTTGGGAAAATGCTTGGTACTCCGCAGAACGGGCGAGGAAATCCCCATGAAAGAAGAGAGAGATGTTTGGCTTAACGAAGCCCTAGAAAAAGCTTCAACAGAATGCGAAGCCGAGGTGATGGATAGCGAAGACCCTTTGTTTATCCTTTATACTTCAGGATCGACCGGCAAGCCAAAAGGAGTAGTCCACACCTGTGGAGGTTATATGATCTATACCAAGTATTCTTTCGAAAATGTATTTCAATACGAAGAAGACGATATCTATTGGTGCACCGCTGATATTGGCTGGATTACGGGGCATTCATACATAGTGTACGGTCCGTTGCTGAGCGGGGCTACTACACTAATGTTTGAAGGCGTGCCTACTTGGCCCGATGCTGGCCGCTTCTGGAAAATAGTCCAAAAATTCAATGTAAATATCTTCTATACAGCCCCCACAGCAATTAGAGCTTTGCAAGCACACGGTCTGGAGTATGTAGAAGCATACGACCTAAGCTCACTCAAAGTACTCGGCACAGTAGGAGAACCTATCAACTCAGAAGCCTGGCACTGGTACCATGAACATGTAGGCAAAAGAACATGTCCGATAGTAGATACTTGGTGGCAAACTGAAACCGGAGGTATTATGATTTCCCCTTTGGCGGGAATTACCCCAACCAAACCTACTTATGCCACTTTACCTCTTCCCGGTATCCAACCCGTATTGCTAGATGCCGAGGGGAAGGAAATTGAAGGGAAAGGCGTGGAAGGAAACTTGTGTATAAAACACCCATGGCCTTCCATATTAAGGACTACTTGGGGCGACCACGAAAGATGTAAGCAAACCTATTTCTCCACTTACCAAGGATATTATTTTACAGGAGATGGCTGTAGAAGAGATGAGGATGGCTATTACCGCATACTTGGTAGAGTAGATGATGTAATCAATGTCAGTGGGCATCGGATGGGAACTGCCGAGGTGGAAAATGCACTCAACCTCCATCCGGGTGTGATAGAATCAGCTGTGGTTGGTTACCCCCATAACATCAAGGGGCAAGGTATTTATGCATATGTTATTTGCGACTCGCAAGCCTTAGATGAAACAAGTATGGACGATCTGAAAAAAGACATATTGGCTGTTGTGGTAAAAGAAATAGGACCGATAGCCCGGCCAGATAAAATACAGATAGTAAGAGGTTTGCCCAAAACCCGATCGGGAAAAATTATGAGAAGGATCTTAAGAAAAGTAGCCGAGGGAGACACGTCTAATTTAGGGGATACATCGACTCTACTTGACCCTACCGTGGTCGAAAGCATTAAAGAAGGAGCGATTAAATTAAAGTAAAACACCTTCGATATTACACTCCAAAAGCAGTATCAGAAATGATACTGCTTTTTTTATCTCTTATAAATCAACTTTTCATTATGAGTTTTAGAATGAAAGTGTATTAAATATGTTACTTTAAAACAAAGAACTTACATAAGGAAGGGAAGAACCTTTCGTTATGTATCCAACCCAAATAGCTTTGTCCTGCTCCTACATAATAACTGTAGATAAACACTCATTTCTCTCAAAAAATTACTTAGACGTAACTAGCCCAAAACCAAAGAAGAATAGTTTTTGGTTAAATAAATTCAATCTGAAAATAGACATAGTTTAACCCCTATATTGTGATGACGAAAAAAAATCTTTTCATTAGCCTAGCCCTTCAATTTGTGGTTTCATTGAGCATTTTGGCCCAAGGAACAAAAACCGTAAGCATCAACCCTAATATTCCAGCCCAATACACCGATATCCAATCGGCTCTTGATGCTGCCGATGCAGGAGATACATTATTTATCCACCCTGCCAGTGATAGGTATGATGGCGAAGATTCCATTTTCATCACTAAACCACTAGTTCTGATTGGCGGAGGAATCTACAACGATTCATTAGAATATGGCGGTTTAGAAACAAAGTTCAATAGAATAGTACTTACTGGAGCTGCAGATAATTCTACTATAGCTAACATGATGATCGAGCGATTGGTCATACGAGACTCGGTTGTTGCAAACACTACTTTTGATGGTATAACTATTACCAGTAATTATATCAATAGAATTGATCTTTTCAGTACAGATAGTGTGTTTTCAAGCTCCGATTTTGTCATAAAAAACAATATCATAAAGCTGGTCTTTTTCAATGCTTGGGAAGCTATAGAAGGAGATGTAAAGCTCGCCATAGAAAACAATATCATCGGACAAATTGCCAATGGGAATGGTGATGAGTTCTCTATCAGAAACAACATTTTCAACCCTGCTATTTTTGGGGGAACAGCCTTGTTTAATGTAAGCGGAGCTACTATTTTCAACAACATATTTTACGGTTATACCGAAAAGAGAGGCATAGGTACCAAGTCGTGTAACAACAACATATTCGATTATAACCTAACCCAAGAAACAAATGATGACCTTTCGGGGGGAACAGACAATGTATTTGGCAGTAATAATATTGAAAACACCAACCCGCTTTGGGTATCAAGGTATAGCTATTTTAGTAGTTTAGATAATATCATGCGTTCTAATTTCGAACTGCAAGAAGGCTCACCTGCCAAAGACAGTGGAAGTGCTGGGACTAATATTGGACTTACAGGTGGGCGTTTTCCTTTTAACCCTCGAGTTCGTTTTGGGTATCCCCACGTTCGTTCTATTGAAATAAACAATCCTGTTTTGGGAGCTGACAATGTATTGAAATTCACCATTGAAGGCATTTTCCCTAACTAATTTTTTTGCTAACAAATGAACAAACTTAGCATGGAAAAAATAGTGCAAACGAAACAAGGATTGATGAGGTACTTAATTATTTTACTTTTAATAGGGTTTTCAGGCTTTGCAACAGCGCAAGAAATTGTGGAAGCTGAGTATTTTATCGATACCGACCCTAGTGTCGGCAAAGGAACTTCTTTATCAATTCCTTCGCCTGCAGATACCGTGGAACAATCTTTTGACATCAACCTCAACGGACTTTCCAAAGGTTCTCACCTCTTGGTAGTGAGGGTAAAAGATGGAGAAGGGCATTGGAGCTTGAGTAAGCAATCTAGGTTTTATGTAGAAGAGAGCTACGAAACTCCGAAATTGCCAACAATAATTGCTGCCGAGTATTTTATCGATACCGACCCTGGGGCAGGAAATGCTACGGCAGCTTCTGTAGGAACTACTTCAGATGATGTGCAAATAGATGTAGACTATGCGCTAAGTAGCCTTTCTGCGGGAAAGCACCATTTGTGCGTGAGGGTGCAAGACGAGAAGGGAAATTGGAGTATAGGGAAATGTGTCCAGTTTTATGTAGAACCTACTTACACCCCAACTACTCCAGATACTTCAACCATTGTGGCAGTGGAATATTTCATTAATTCGCCTGACCCCGGAGTTGGTAATGCTACTGCTATTGATGTACCTACTCCAAGTCAAAATATCTCTGTTGAAGGAGAGCTTGATCTAACTACTACTAGCTTAGATATTGGCAGACATCAATTTTTAGTAAGGGTGAAAGACAGTAGGGACAGATGGAGCTTACTCAATGTTCGACCATTCGACTATTGCTCACCAGAAGGAGTAATTGGCGGCTTTGAACATACCCTCGTCGACAATGTACTTTCCATTACCGATACTAGCCGAAATGCTGTTTCTTACATTTGGAATATGGGTGACGGTGAAGTAATCAAAGATACCTTAACTTCTTATACCTATTTATCGGGAGGTGTGTATGAAATGTCTCAAATAGCTTATAGCTTTTGTGGGTCGGATACCACTTATAAAACAATCACTGTGAACACCCCTATGGTTGCTGATACAATCAAAAGTATGACCATAGATGAAGATGCCGGAAGAGTTGTAGTGAGCGAGGATTTAAACCTGAATTTCACCGATCCAGATGGTGACCCTTTTACATTTACTGCTATTGCAGGCAAGGAAGATAAACTCATAGCTACTGTAGAGGAAAACAAACGTCTGGTGTTGTCTACTATAGACAATCAGAATGGCAAAGTCTCTGTCAAAATCACTGCTGAAGCTGGAGGAATTTCGTATATACATGCTTTTACAGTCACTATAGATTCTATCAATGATATCCCATACTTGGTTACACCTATAGATGAAGTAATTTATGATGAAGATAGTGGACCTAGGATTGTAACTGACCGGTTGGAAAACCATTTCAAAGATTATGATAATAACGGACAGTATTTTGACTCTTTGGCAATGAGATACAGACGTAATCATTTAGACTTTACAGCCGAGTCAGATATCCCTGAGCTAACTCCCGTTATTTTCAACAATGATAGTTTGATAATAGAAATGGCGGAGGATTTTAATGGAGAGGGTTATATTACTATTACCGCTACCGATGATAGCCTCACCTCATTGAACTATACGTTTAAGGTGACCATTCTGCCTATTATGGATGCTCCAAGGTTATTACTTCCCATCAAATCAATAGTGGAGAAAGAAGATCCGGGTGTAGTAGAAATTGTTGAAAACCTAAATACAATGTTCATCGAACCTGATGGTGAGTCTATGGTCTTTACCATTTCAAGCGATAATCCTGATATACAACTTACAAAATCGGCAAACACAGTTACCTTGAATGTTACCGAGAATTATCATGGCTCGGCAAATGCTGCTATTAGTGCCAATGATGGCACCTTTACCACTGTCGATTCATTTAGGGTAGAAATTCTTCCAGTCAACGACAAACCGCAATTTTCCAACTTAGGAGACTTAGCTATTTGCCCTGAATCCCCACTCCAGATAAATCTTATTGAAAAGGTAACAGATGAGGAAAGCCCTGTTAGCAGCTTGAGCCTTTCGGGAAGAATCCTTTCCTCCTCTTCGGCATCTGTAGGGAAAAATGAACTTACTATGGAAATTGATGAAGTAGGAACCCTTACTTTAAATAGTACAGCCATTACCCCAACGGATTTTCTGATAGAGTTAAGCGCCAAAGATCCTCAAAATGCTACGGGGAAAGATACCATCACTGTTCAGAAATATGGATCAACCTTCACTCAATCAAATGATACACTAATTGCCAGTGAAGGGGAAAGTTACCAATGGTATTTGAGCGATGACCCGATAAGTGGTGCAACGAGGAAAACGTTGGTAACCAAAGGTCTTGGAGAATATAAAGTTGCTATCACTACCAACGGCTGTACGGTTATATCTGATACACAAGTACTAACAGGATTGGAAGACGACTTGCTAAAAGCCAATACGCTAGTTTACCCTAACCCTACAACTGGAGTCTTTTCTGTGCAATATTCCTCAAACTACCTTGGAAAAGTAAGTGTCAGGGTATTTGATACAGTGGGAAAAACCATCTTTTTAAACAGTTCTGTAAAAAGCCACAGCCAATTCAATTTATCAGTAGAACTTCTTAATGATGCGGGGTTATACTTAGTGGAAATAACAACAGATAAAGCTAAGGCTATAAAAAGAATTATAGTGAATTAGGTTATTCTTACAACCAACTAAAAAGGGCAGACTGAATTTATCAGTCTGCCCTTTTTAGTTTCATCCGAGCCTAAACTCAAATTAAGTATCTAGATTTCAAAATCATTTTCTTCTTTATGTACTTTAGGATAAGGAATCAGGTTTATATCTGCACCGGAATCTTCGGCATAATCTTCTCCTATCTCCAACATGTCCAGGTCACCTTCCTCGTAATACCAGTTAATTGTGATATCACCATAACGGTGCTTCTTATAGTCTACCAAGGACTCAATAATTTCATAAAACGCCTTCGCTGATGCAGTATTGAAGTAAGACATCCTGAAATCCATCACTATGGTTCTACCTGGTGTTGTCAAATATTCCTCTAACCATTTAAATATTGGTTCAAAAAACTCCCAAGTATACTCATGGTGAGACTCACCAGAAATTTCATGGTGGTTGGAAACTGGATTTAACTCTATTTTCGGAATAAATTCCTGTGTGCCATCAATATAAAATTTTTCCATATCGGTTTAAAACTCAGTTTTAAAAATCAGGGGACTATCAATTTAGGTAATTCTAGTGGGAAAACCTTCTTGTATATAGCCAACGGGCTATATTAATCTTCATTACCTTTAAACGTTATTATTCTCCGAAATTATTGACAGGAAGGTAAGATGGGAGGAAATTTAAGTAAAACACCTATTTTTTTATCATTTTGATCAAATCTGATTCGATATACCAATCCCTAGCAAGATTTAATAAAGCGGTTGCTTCCATTTCACTAATGTAACCTTTTCTATTATTGGCATCCCAAACCATACTCAGATAAGATAGCCTAGTCTCTTTGTCAAACTTGTTCATTTGAACACTAAGATATTCCCTCGCTCTTTCAAAAGCAGTGTAATAATCTTCCGCTATAAAATCATAAGCCCATTGTAACTCCTCATGGGCATGAAGATTTTCAGCAGTATCAACTAAAATTTTGCGCTCGTCCTCATCTAATCCATGATAGTGGAAAATAACCGATTTGAGTAGTAAATAAGCTTTTTTTTCGTCACTTGTCATGGCAACAACTCTTGTTTACAGCGAGTAAATATACGATTATTTCAAATAAGGCATGATGTGAGAATGTTTTTTATTGAAATAGCCATCACATCAAACTTCACCCAAAACGATTAGGCTTGTAACTATTTTGGGTGAAAGGATTTAATTTATATTCAGAATTAAACTTTTTCCTTGAAATATGCTAATGTTTTTTCTAACCCTTCTGAACGACCTACCAACGGCTTCCAATCTAAAATACTTTTTGCCTTAGTAATATCTGGACAGCGCTGTTTCGGGTCGTCTTTAGGTAAATCTTGGAAAATCAGTTTACTCCCTGATCCTGTTAACCTCAATATCTCTTCAGCAAAATCTTTTATAGTAATCTCACTTGGGTTTCCGATGTTAACCGGTAAATGATAATCACTCATAAGTAACCTGTAAATACCTTCTACCAAATCAGACACATAACAGAAGGAACGGGTTTGACTACCATCACCAAAAACAGTAATATTTTCACCTCTAAGCGCTTGTCCCATAAAAGCAGGCAATGCCCTTCCATCATCAAGTCGCATACGTGGGCCATATGTATTGAAAATCCTTACCATTCTTGTCTCCAGACCGTGGAAACTGTGGTAGGCCATAGTGATCGCTTCTTGAAACCTTTTAGCTTCATCATAAACGCCACGAGGTCCTACAGAATTGACATTACCCCAATACTCTTCCTTCTGTGGATGAACTGTAGGATCACCATATACTTCAGATGTCGAGGCCACTATAATTCTCGCTTTTTTTGCCCTGGCCAACCCTAATAGGTTATGAGTTCCCAAAGAACCCACTTTTAGGGTTTGAATTGGCATTTTAAGATAATCTATTGGGCTTGCTGGAGAAGCAAAATGTAATATATAATCGAGTTCTCCTGGCACGTGCACAAACTTGCTCACGTCGTGGTGGTAAAATTCGAAATTTTTGAGTGGAAACAGGTGCTCAATATTGTCAAGGTTTCCTGTAATTAGGTTGTCCATACCAATTACATGAAATCCTTTATCGATAAACTTATCGCAAAGGTGTGAACCTAAAAAGCCGGCCGCACCGGTAATGAGAACTTTCTTCATTTTAAAAGAATATATTAATAATAACTTAAAATATAGTTTAGGCTAACCTTCCACTAAGTTTCGACCAATTGATGCGTAATAAAACCCTAATTCTCTCATCTCTTCAAGATCATATAGATTTCTACCATCAAAAATTACTTTTTCCTTAAGCAACTCTGCTACTTTTGAAAAATCAGGAGTTCTAAAAAGAGACCACTCAGTGGCAACAATAAGTGCATCTGCATCTTTTAGAGTATCATAATGATCTTTTGAATAGACAATTTTATCACCTAATACCTTTTGTACATTCTCCATCGCTTCTGGGTCGTGGGCAACTATCTCTGCACCAGCTTTGACCAACTCATCAATAATATAAAGAGCAGGCGCTTCCCTTATATCATCAGTATCAGGCTTAAATGCTAATCCCCACAATGCAAACTTTTTACCTTTCAAATCATCTCCAAAGTAGGACTTTATCTTGGGCACTAAAATAGTTTTCTGCTTATTATTAACATCCATAACAGATTCTAGAATCTGAAAGGCATTTCCATGTTCTATACCCGATTTGGCCAAGGCAGATACGTCTTTGGGGAAACAGCTACCTCCATAACCAATACCTGGAAAAATGAACCTTTTCCCTATCCTTGCATCTGTACCAATCCCTATCCTAACTTTATCTACATCTGCCCCCACTTTCTCACAGAAATTGGCAATTTCATTCATAAATGTAATTTTGACAGCCAAGAATGAGTTTGCAGCATATTTAGTAAGCTCGGCAGATTTCTCATCCATAAAAATAATAGGATTTCCTTGGCGGACATATGGTTTATACAAAGCAGCCATAAGTGCCTGAGCTGTATCCGAAGAAGTACCAATAACAATACGGTCAGGCTTCATAAAATCTGAAACGGCAAACCCTTCTCTCAAAAACTCGGGGTTTGATACTACATCAAATTTGTGCTTTGCATTTTTTGCAATAGTAGCATGTACCTTGTCAGCTGTTCCTACTGGCACAGTACTTTTGTCCACAATCACCTTGTAGTCTTCCATAATGTGCCCAAGCTCATTGGCTACACCCAGTACATAAGACAGATCAGCCTCACCATCGCCTCCAGGAGGAGTCGGTAATGCCAAAAAGATAACCGATGCATGATCAACAGCTTCTTTCAGGTTTGTAGTAAATTTTAACCTTCCTGCCTTAAGGTTTCTTTCAAAAAAAACGTCGAGGTTTGGCTCATAAATCGGCACCTCTCCCGCTTTCATTTTTTCAACCTTTTCATTGTCAATATCAACACAAATGACATTATTACCAGTTTCTGCAAGGCACGTTCCTGTTACCAATCCTACATAACCAGTACCTACTACTGCTATATTCATACTATTAAAAATATATAATTAAATAAATTGGATGCTAAAATTGTTGCTAATATAGGGTAAGAAAATTACCTGATCCATCTATGGGCATGAAAGTTCAGAAAATGTTATGCTTAAACATATTTTTTATTAGCTTATCACAACATGTTTTTTAGCTGTAGAAGAGATTATTATTCAAAAAGCTCATCGTGAAAGCACCATAAATTTTCTCTTGATACTTTTTTTATCAGCAATATACTGACCCACAAGCCCATCAAGTACTTTTAGGGGAAGTGAGCCATTTCCTAAAATGAAAGAATGGAATTCGAGGGGATCAAAATCTTGCTTTAGCTGAAGCTGAGTTTTTCTTTTCAGTTGCTGAAAAAATAAATAACCTCCTAAGCAAGAGGGGGCACGCCCAGGGGCTACAATACAAGCATCTACTTGCGCTTCCGCTTCCTTTAAGCCCACACCTGTTTCATTTTGGAAAAAAGCTATTGCTTCTTCCCTAGTCATTTGGTGAAAATGAATCCTGATATCTACTACAGCTTTTGCCGCTTCTATCAATAGCTCTTGCAAACAAGCTATTTTCTCAAAATCATTTTTAGGTAGCCCTCTATCCATTGCAAGCTCTAGCCCATAGAGCGACCAACCATCCTGGTAAGCTCCAAATTCAATAGCTCGCCGGAAAGTAGGCAAAGTTTCCCGTGACTTTTGGACGGTCAACTGAAAATGCCTTCCTGGATAAATCTCCCTGTACATAAGGGCAGGAAGCTTATACATCGCCCAACTAGTAGAATCATTTTTCAGATAAAAACTTGCTTCTCTATAGCTATCCAAACTACTTGGGTAATAATATCCCCCAGTTGGGTAGCTATCTAAATAAGACGGCATTTGATTAAACAATACTGTAGAAGTTCCCACTAAAGGCAGCATTTTACCAAATTTAGATTTGGCAATAGCGACCCTGTTCTTACAAAACTCTGTTACTTTTTCAAAACTCATCCCCTTCGCATTGGCACTCCCTATTTTCTTTTCTAACCTCTCAAATACCACTTTCATAGTAATTTCGGTTGTAAAAGCCTCATCGCACAACTCTTTTATAGCGAATTGCCTACTTTCCATTTCCTCCAAAGCCATCAACTCAAGGTCTGGCACTAGGGTATCATAAGTCAATTTTTCATTCAAAAGGTGCATATAATACACATCACCATCCGTGTATTGCCATATTCCTACTTCCTCAGGAGCCTGTGTCCTCAGTGATTTCAACTTGTTTTTTAGCTCCTTAAAAGCCCGGTAGGTATTATCCTCTACTTCAATTTTCGCTTCCCACCTCAACTCTACCTTTGCCTCTTCAGGCATTTCTTCATTTTGGGCAAGCTTGAACATAAAGTCTTTAAAAAACAAACTTTCAGTTGGCTCTGGCGATATTATCGTATCAATTTGCGCAAGCATCAAGTCTATGATATGTTTTGGAGGCAACGCATCGTACACTTCCCGCACCATTAGTTGCTCTATTAGCTGGTCAATTTTAGTTGGAATCACCGAAAGCCTAGCCAAGTAATTCTCCGCATCTTCGAGATTGTTGATAATCTGAACTTCATGAAAAAATAAAGGAAGCTGTACATGCAAACCTGTGAGATGATTGGTAGGAGTTTGATAGTGAGGAAATTGTTGTTGATAAAGCTTTTGTTTGATATAATGATCCAGCACTATGGTAGAAAGTAGCTGGGACTCATCCTGTTCATATCGCTTATAACTCCGTAGCATTTCAAAATTGCGGGTAAGAACCTTTAAGTCCCGACCAAACTGACTGGTAGAAATATCATCGAGGTACTTTTCCGAATCACCCAAACCTAGCTCTGCAACATGTAACCGACTAACCAGCTCGGGTTTTTCCAAAGCATATTCCATGAACATCCTCTCAAAAAACAAGTCGATGGAAAATGGTTTGTACCAAACCAAATTTATCGCCCAAACCCCTAGGCATAAGATGCATGCTGCCAATATTCGAATAACTATTCGCCGAAGCTGTGCTTTGCGATAAATGAACATAAAACTGATTTCTTCCTTTTTTAATGAATCAACTTAGGAACGAAAACGAAAACAGGAACGTATGGGGCAAACCCTCCAAAGAAAAATTAGGCATAAAAAAAGCCAGCTGAAGTGCTGGCTTTCACATAATAATAAATATTTTTATTATAAAAGGAAGTACAGTACAGCTGCAAAACTTATCGAAATCAACATTTCAAGTAAACCTGCTCCTACATTCCTATCCTCCGCTATTTCTTTGCTCAAATCAGATTTCGGTATAATAAACTTATCGAAGAAGAACCTTACAAAGAAAATATAAACTAAAATAAGGGCTACATCCCAACCAAGGGTTGACAAATGATCTGACCAGCTCTCGAAGTCACCAGAAATAGCTTTCATGATAATAATCCCTATGGCGATAAGCCCACCCGATAGTGACAGACCTGCCGCCAAGTTATCTTTTTCTATTTCATCGTGGAAAGAATAAGGCGTGAGCTTTTCGTAAATCCAAGCAAAGATTATCAAGATGACCTGCCCTATAAAATAAAACACTACTGCCGACAACACTCCTCCTCCTTCGCCATGAATAGCTCCAGCTATTACCAGCCCTGCTGATATATACGAAGCAGCTTGCACTACTCCCGTACCTGGGTTTTTATCTTCTATAATTTCCTTATTGGTGGAAAACTTGTATAAAACCAGTTTATCGTTAATAATCCGGGCTAAATTGAGCGCCACCATACCTCCTAAAGCGTAACCTCCTACAGCTATTACATCATTCACTACTCCAGTTCCCGGACCATCTACAGCACCTAAGAAAATGATGGTAATACCTAAAAAATACCCTGCAAGCACTACTGCAACAGCAACATTATCTTCTTCAGTTAGCTGATGATTGAGGTTATAAGGCGTGGTAAGGTCAAAAACTAGTTTTGAGACCACAAAAACAACCACATATACAATGAGAAGACTGATAGCACTTAGGTATTCTTCTGGAATACTATTCAAAAAGTCCATTATTTTATAGTTAGAGGATGAATAAATTAAGCTTGAAAAAATTTAGGCATAAATTAAGGGAATAGTTCTACAGCCACAACTTTTGAGTGAGAAAAATAATAATTGAGAGGTAAAGTGGCTCCAGAGATAACTTTATCTTAGGCAGCATGCTTAGGTATTTTTACAAAAAAACGGCTTCCTTTATTTATTTCGCTTTCGCACCAAACCTCACCTTTCATTGCCTCTACATACTTTTTCACAATTGCTAGACCTAGCCCTGTAGAAGTCTCACCTCCTGTGGGCTTATTTGACAATTTGGCATAGCGGGTAAAAAGCAAGTTTTTTTCCTTTTCAGAAATCCCAGGTCCCTGATCTTCCACTTCAAACAAAACTGAATCACCTTCTGCCTGTGCCTTCACCCTTATTTTCGACCTCACTGGTGAAAACTTGATTGCATTTGAGCAAAGGTTCTCGAGCACTTGTAAAAGGTAGTTCTCATCTGCAGCACATGCTAGCCCTTCTTGTACTCTCACTTCCAAATCCATTTCTTTTTTATGGACAGGCTCGTGGGTATTTTGCCTCAGGTATTTCAATACCTCACTTACATCAACGTGATCAATATGCAAGTTTATCTTTCCTTCATTTATCGCTTCTACATCCAAAACACGGTTTATTCGCTTAGTCAAAATTTCTGTCGACTGCGTGGCTATGGTAAGTAATTGGTCGGTTGAAGCTTTGTCTTGTCCCATTTGGATCAGAGCCAATACACTTCTTATTTGGTTGAGGGGGCTTCGCAAGTCATGCGCCACCATCGCCATTATATCATCTTTTTCCTTATTCAGCTTCAGCAAATTCTCATTCTGAGTCAATATTTGGCTTTGGGCCGTCTCAATTTCCTCTTTCTGCTCTGTAAGCAATTCCTTTTGTTGGGAAAGCCTATCAGATATCGTTTTGTATTTTCTATACAAACGGAAAAGCACTGCTATAAGGATAGCGAACAAAACCACTCCTGACCCTAGAATATAATTCAGTTTCCTTTGCCCTTTCGCTAATTTAAGCTGGGATTTTTTTTCCATTTCAAGCACCTGAATCTCTTTGTCTTTCACTTCGAGCTCAAATTCCTTTCGCAACACATTCAACTGCTCCACAGACTGCTGTTTGAAAATACTATCCTCTATAGCATAATGCTCTTTCAAATATTTTAAAGCAGGCTCAATCTGACCAAGGCTTTCATAATTTTCAGAGATTATCTTTGTCAGGTCACTTAACCGTTCAAATTGAGACAGCTCACCTGCCATATTATACCCTCTCATCGCAAATACATTGGATACATTAAAATCTCCTGCCGACTTATAAAGTTTAGCTTTAGCCTGATAATTATTGGCCACCAATTCGTTGTTCTCAAACGATATAGCAATCTCCTGCGACTTATCTATAAAGTACAAGGCAGAGTCGAAATTATTAGCAGCCAAGTGTATTTCCCCCAAGTTATGCATAGCAGCGCTAATACCATATGTGAAAGAAGTATTTTTAAATTGTTTGAGAGCATAATGCATATCATCAAAAGCCTCGTCATACTTTCCTAAATCTCTCTTTAACAACCCTCGATTAACTCTTGCTATAGCAACACCAATAGAATCACCCCTAGCTATAGATGATTCTATTGCCTTATCATAATACAACAGTGCTTTATTATATTCACCTGATTTTTTAAAAACTACCGCAACATTATTGATCGTTTTCCCATACATATCTTCATCTCCCAACAACTTATAAATATCCATGGCCTCTAAGTACAGTTCTAACGCATTAGTCTCTCTGCCCATATTATTATTAGCAGTACCCTTTTTATTCAAAATATCTGCATACAATAGTGAATCACTGTTTTGAAGGGCTGTATATGCAGCGGTATCTAAATACTTTATACTTTGAAAATAATGGCTTTTGGTAGCTAAATGGCTACCTAACGTATAATAAACCTTCGCTTTTGTATTGAGTTTGACTTCAATATTTGCAGATTCTTTTTCTAACAAATTAAAATAATAAATACTACTGTCGGCTTCTCCCGCATCTTGAAAAGCCACAGCTTTATCTTTTATCGAAAGGATATAAACATCCCCATTCCCTTCCATTTCAGCCGACGATTGAGCTAGTCGCAAATATGCAAGAGTGGAATCTAGATCTTTCCCCCAGTATTCATCAACAAGCTTAAAATAAAGTTCACTTTTCAGCTCAGGATTTTTTGCCAACTCGCCATGTAGCGAATCTATTTGGCAAAGGGCAATTAGGCTACTAAAACTCAGTAGCATGAGGAGCAATATTTTTTTCATTGGTATGCTAGTAATATTAATTTCTGAATAGTAGAAGTAGCCATTACGTGTGGGCGGCGGCTAAACTATTCCTATTCAAATAGAGTGACAATATCGTAGATAAATCTAAAAAAATCTTGATTATTTTAAATAAACAGGACAGAAACTCTTAATAAATCTTAAGAAAAGGCTTGTGTTCATTAGCTTAAGAGAAAAAGTCTGCATCTAGCGCACAATTAACTGCTACACGTCCATTCCAATAATAGAAACATAATCTTTGATTGACTTTCTTCCATGTGGTTGAAAAGCTAAATTTACAACCGCTTAAAACATAAAGTCAATACAAAATTCTCATTTTCCAAACTTAGTTTGTACCAAGCGTGTCATGAAAATACGTTAGTAATTATATTAATAACCATTAACATCCTGAGGTTTACCAATTGCGTAATTTCATGATCGATTACTTCTATTAGTATGTCGGATTTAACAGGTCAATATGCTCTTCTTACTTAGATCAGTTCTTTTTTCTTGGGTATTAGTTTGTTCTTTTTTCAGTGCTCAGGCACAAAAAAAAGCGGCATATAAAGAGCTGTGCACTAAATTTTCTAGCTCTGCTACTCTTGAAAAAAGTGTATTGGGTGACTTTAAGGCAATTAGAAAAAATGAGAGGTACTTTGTACACTCAAGGTTAATGTTAGGATTGGGCTATGCTAGGCTTGCCCAAACTACCGATATCCTACTCTTTCCTCAAGATTTTAAGCAATACCAAGATTCAGCCATTACTTTTTTTGAAATGGCTATTCCGCTTTTTAGCGAAGAGCTTATCAAAAAACAAGATTTCTTCTATGAAGAAGTCTTGCCTGCTCTCCGATCTACAGAGGAAAAGCTTTCTGTAAAAGACGTGGTAAGCTGGGTTGAGGAGCAAAAGAAAGAGATAACAAAACTATCAGAGCAAGCTAATGAACTCTTTTCAGAACTGTCAAAAACTCAAACTGCAATTTCTGGTGCTTCAGCATATCATCAGTCAGTTCGGCAACGCTTCCCAGAGCTCATGGATATTTATATGCTGAGTGAAGATGGCTTTTCCATCTTAAAAGACAGCCTTATGCTGTTAGAAAAAACAGTGGGAAACAACGCTAAGAATTTTAATTTGCTCACAGATGTTTTTGTTGGAAACACCAGTCTTCTCCAACTTAAAACCTTCGAAATTGAAGACTACCCTTTTCCCAATAATTCAACTTTCATCACTGCCGATAGCCTCATCACACTCTACAGTTTCAATACTTGGCTAGATAGCATTGGTAATTATAGACAAGATAAAATCAAATTACTCAGAAGGGCTATTGTAGAGATCGAAAAATTGCTCGACCGAAAACTCGAAGAGGTTGAAAAAGATACATTAATTCTGAGCGAAGCATTTGAAATAGATAGCCTCTTGGCGCAGCCAATCTTAGCTAGTGAAGCTCAGTCTTTGCCTATGCTGCTCTTCAACTATAAAGTTGCCAAAGTCAACATGCTTTCCGACTATCTAGCTGAAAAGAGTTTTTTACCTTATGAGGAAGGCAGAGAAGGAATTCTCAACTATTATTTCACCCTCAAATCCCACACAAAGCGCTGCCAAGATTTATTGGACAATGTCCGAATAGCGCTTAAAGAAGAAGCATTCCTCCACCATTCAGACTTTCTAGAAAAATATTATGCAGGAGAAAAAGGATTAAAAAGCTACCTTGACCACGAACAAAAAACAATTAATGAGAAAGGGTATTACTGCAACATCAAAATAAAAGACCAACTGGTATACAGCTACTTAGAGCAACGTTTCTTACCTAAATATGTAGAATATGAAGGTAAGAAAATTGCGCTTTTTGAGCAAAGCCCCAACTTGGTGGTGGAAAAGGATCACTTCATTACCACACGAGTAAGCAAGACCCAAAATGGTGAGATGTATGTGACGGGTTTTCAAAAATCTTCGGAAAAAACACCTTTTGTAGCCAAAGTAGTAAGTAGGCAAGTAGTCTGGTTAAAAACATTGGAAGAGGAGCAAACAGGGCGCAAAAAAAATCACTTTGGGACTGTCCTGACCCCAACCTCAACTGGTTGCTTACTTATAGTAAGGGCGTTTCAAAAGAAAATTTACACTGACAGCAGTGCTGTCAACACTCTTTTTGAGCTTGACGCTGAAGGTAATATTTTGACCAAAGTTCACTTGCAAGAACGAATGTTCCCAGAGCATTCCCTCAAAGTAGAAGAAGATTCCAGCTATATAGTGGCTTACCGAAGCAAACCTGGCGGAAGAGATTTCCTTCCAGAAATGTTAGTTGCCAGTATTGATATTGAGGGCAATACGCAATGGGAAAAGAAATTTCCTGTAGAAAGCAGAATCACTCGCTTGCATAAAGTGAAAGACCGGTATTTTATGGTAAGTAATATTGTAAACCTCCGGGACAGTAATGGAAACCTGATCAGTAGAAACTCAAAAAAAGCGGGAGATAGCAATGTATTTGCCGCAGTATTTGACATAAAAGGAACACTTGTGGCTAAAAAATTTGTAAGATCCCAGACTTCCCATTTTTCCACCTATGCCATTCCTTATAATGAAACAGGGTTGCTGGTAATGGGCTTCAAAGGTCTCTTCAACCTAAATGCCCTCCCCGACAAGCCTGTGATGAATATTCTTTTTGACAAAGACTTAAATATTGTTTCCTCCAATCTTAATGCGGAAGAAACTTTACCCTAAGCTTGCAAAACCTACTCGTCTTCATTTTTACTCACCGCTTCAGCAGGATCGGCCTCCTTGTCCTTCTTTTTCTTCTCCTTTTTCGGCTTGTCTTTTTTCTTTCTAAACCATTTGGGTATCAAACTATCAAAACTGGCTGTGTGCAATAAACTAAAGCCCGCAGTTGAGTTATTGTTTTCCAAGCCCGTATTGAATGCATTCACATTACTTTTGTGGTACATTTTCATACGGAGCTGTCCCTCGGGAGTAAGTAAGTATTCTACTGTCACATCCCCAAACACACTTGCCAAATCAGTTTCATTTTGTTGGTTTGTAAAAGCACCTGCTCTGGTAACCTTCAACCTTCCATCCAAGAAATTATACGACAACCGTAGTTGAAAAGTATTGAGCGCCTCGGCATTCAACCCGTTCAAATCCACATCTATTTCCAAGTTGTCATCCACTTGGGAAACCCAATAGCTCAGCTGGTTGGCCAACAGCTCACTCACACTGCTCCCAGCCGACTGCGACATTCCACTAAAGGTCGTTTCAGGAGAAAGTTTTTTAAGTACGATCAGACTAAAAACTTGCCTGTTAAGCTCCTGTTCATCATTTTTTATTCGCTGCTCAAAATCTGCCACATAACTTTCCAAAGAAATAGGCGCGCCTTCTACTATTACTGTATTGGGATAATCTTGCACATCTATATAGAAATCTACATTTGGACTAAGCAATTGACCTTTTAGGTAAAGTAACACCTCCACAGGGTAGCGCCTTCTGAGTTCTGATTGGCTTGGAATACTGTCCAAATCCATGATGGGGGCAAGCGACGTCATTTGGGTATAAGTTGCCGTAATGTCGAGGGTTGCGCCATAAGGATCTCCTGTCCAGGTAATATGTGAGTTGGGTTCGATACCGAAACGTTTATCCACCACATTGAGCAAGGTGAAATTGTAAGCACCTTTCAAAATACTCACATCTCCATACATTTTAAACTCGCCTTTGGTATCAATACTCATGCTCAGCTGCCCCTTACCATTTCCCCGAATGATATCCCCTGCCTTTTTATCAAAAATAATCTCGCAATAGGCATCAGGCGTAATCTCCAAGTCGAGGTTCATCCGAAGCCCACTCAAATCTACATCTGAGCTTTTCTTTTTCCGCTTAACCTGCACCGTATCTTGGCTGACAAACGTGATGTAATCTTGCTCCTGCACATCTTCGCTGCCTTCCAGCGGAATATAAATTTTCGTATTCCTCTCCGACTTCGCTGTTACATTAATGGATACGTTATCTGGAGGTCCATAAAAACGAACATTTCCCGTTCCATAAGCTTCCCCATAATATAGAGCTTCGGGCGACTCGGGCAGGTTTATCACTTGGAAGTTTTCAAAATCGCCTAACAAGTCAAAAATAAACTTGTTACTAGCATTTTGATAGATCGACCCGTTTAGGTAAGCCGTTCTCCCCCGCACATCTTGCACCCTAAACTTTTTAATGCGGAGCGTATCGTAACTAAAATCCACTTTATCGCTAAACCGGTAAGTCGTGTTGGTAGCATTGATATTTACCTGACCATCTTCAATGAAAAGAGTGCCTTTCACAAAAGGATTAATGGGCGAACCTTTGATATCTAACATCCCAATAGCCACACCGTCGAGGTCGGAAACTACCCCTTCTAAAAACGGACCGGCAAGCTCCAAGGGAGCCGCATTGAGATACGCCGTCATCCCAAACCTTTCTTTTTTATCAGCATAAGGAGCATAATGCCCACCTATCGAAATCAAATCATACCCTTGCCAATCGAGCTGTGCATCTATATCCAACTGCTGGCTTTCATCGTCCCAACTGGTTCGGGCATCGAGATTCCCTATATTAAATTGGCTCACCACTATGCTGTCTACATACATATCGCTCTCAATCTTGAGCGCACTATACATATCTGCAATATTTGCCTTTACATCTGCCTTCCCCGATATTTTTTTACCTATATACGCACTCAAATTATTGAGGTCAAAGTCTTTTATATCTATGTTCAATGTTTGGCTTGTATCAGAAGAAACCGTCCCCTCTAGGGCAAATTCTTGCACTCCACTCACAAACTTTACATCGTTAAACATAATTTCATTTCCCTTAATATCTATTTTGTTTATACCCGCAGCAGACCACGGCTTATTGAGCAAAAGGAAATTACTATTCACCAAATTGACTTCGAAATGTTCTTTGTAAAAACCAAGATTCCCATTGAAAGCCGCCATGTCATCTGACCAAGCATGAAACACTTGGCTTTCGAGCAAAACCCTATTCTCCAACTTGCTTGCGTTCACCACAAAATTTTCCGTTTCAAAACCATTGAGCGATTGATCACTCGACGAAAGGAACGCTTCAAAGTCATACTCCCAGTCTTGATCTACACTATCGGGCTGCTGCCCTGCCAGATAAACAGCCAGCGTATCGTGATAGAAGTTATATCCTTTGATAAAAACAGAATCGGAATAAGCCTTGTAGATCATTTCCGTATGCTCACCAAAATGTAAGTCGCCGGAAAAAGTAGACTTTGGAGCAATGAAATACCCATCGTCCAGCAAATAAAGAATTCTATTCACATCCTTCATATCTAGATAGAAGCTAAACCCGTACTCTGGTAATACCTTCAACTCCTTTTTCTTAGCTTTCAATTTCGCTTCTTCTTTCTCCTTTGCAACGGTTATTTTATCAGAAATATCATCTAGCTGAATGTTATTAGTAAACCCTTCCATAAACTTCAGGAAGTCATTGTAGATCAAACGAACATCTATTTGCCCTTTCGCTTTTGCATCAAACAGCTCCGAAACTATCACTATATCCCGCTCTTTTTCCAATTCATATTTCTCGGTGCTAAAAAGCAAGGTATCGAGCTCTAGCAACCTGCCTTTGTGGTGTACCCTGCTGTCCGAAAGGGCGATGCCGCCGCTAAAACTATCCCAGCTCAAACCATTGAACTTGGCATCTACGGTAGTGTGAATCTGAAAAGAATCTTTGGCTAGGTTGAGTGGCAAAAGATTGGCAGAATCGATGACCAGCACAAAATTGAAACTTTCGTCCTTAAAATTCACATCTCCGTTCATTGCCATTTTTATGTTCGGATCTTGTACCAAAAGCTCCCCATTAAAAAGCTCTTCTTCAAAATGGCCATCTGTACGGATATTTGCATAATCGTAATTCAATATACCAATTCGGTTGATCGCCCCGTCCAAATCAAATTTGGCATTTTCCAAGGCAAGCCCCGTACCCCGTATTTGCCCATTCATGTCTATTTGCTGTATATACTCCTCCTGCCCTATCAGCTGACCCAATTTGAAGCCCTCCGTTTTGAGCTTTCCAACATAAAAATTGGTAGGCACCTTCAAGTTGATATCCGTTTCCACATACCCAAGCCCCGTTCTAAATTGCCCATCAGTGACAAAGTCGTTATAAAACCCAAAGAAGTTGGCATTAAAGTCGACCTTCCCAAACTTCTCGAGTACGTTATATTGCTTTTCAGGAAAATACTGTTTCAAATCTTGGGGGGTAACCTCCGCACTGTAAAATTTCAGGTTCATCAATGTTTCGGTAAAATTTGGCAAACCTTTAAAAACCACCCGACCTTTCAAATTACTCTCCTTCCCAAAGTCTGCATCGAGGTTGATCACCCTAAAATCCTTTACCGTACCCCTAAAATTCCCATTGAGCGTATAGACATCCGAAACACCTTGCATACTCGTGGCAAAGAGGCTCAAAAACTCTGTAGTCACCACAGAGCTATCTAGCGTAGCCACCATTTCCACTTCATTGTTGAAATTGCTAAATGCATCCTGATCATCGTAATGCATTACCAACGAGTCCCTCAATATATTTTCTTCGATTTTGGCATAGAGGTTGTTAAAGATCATATCCTCGCTGGTGTAGCGAAATTGGGTCGTAATCCTCTCTACTTCCACTCCTGTTCTTTGCTCTACTCCCCCAATCTTATGCATATCAAATTCAATAGTATCATAATGAATTCTGAAATCTTCCAGATAACCGTTGATGCTATCAAACCCAAAGTGGAAATGATCGAACCTCCTCGGTTCTTCAAAAACCTCTTCTCCCTCATGGAAATAAGTAAAAATCATATTATCAATGTGTCCCGTACTTATCAAGACCTCTGGCTTTTTCCTTTTCGAACCCTCTCCTGTTGATAGCTCATTTATATTTTTAACAAAATCGGTAAAATTCAAGCTACTGCTATCGCCTTTTATCAGGTTGAACTCCCCATCTTTTATCATTACTTTGTCCAAGAAAATATTTCCTTGGTTGTAAATGCTTTTGATGCTGAAATCGACCAGAATTTCATCTACCTGCACCATTTTCCGCCCTTCCAAATCGTCTATTTGCACATGCTCCAGCCTTACCAAATCAAACCAATTTATATGGACATTTTCTATGACCACTTTGTGGCCTGTTTTTTCGGAAAGGGCTTGAGTGAGGAAATGGGCAAGCTGGGTTTGGATGAAGGGATATTGTAACACCATAATGGTGGCCATAAATAGGATAAGCACGAACATAGCAGCGCTACTGACCAGCCTAGAAACATAGCGCAGTCGTTTTAACTCTTTTACTTTTAACTTTCTATGTGTGAAACTTAGTTTCAAATATTTGTTCGTGTTAAAATGTGATGAGAGTATGTTAAAGATTAGGTATTCATGCGAAAATGCTCAGGCTGGGGATCTCAATATGGGCATTTGCAGCGAAATAGATAAAATTTATACATACTCTTAGTTAGTCCGGTCGATTTCTTTTGCGCCAATGAGCTTACCCTAAACAGCTTGCCTACCTCCATAGACACGTAAAAGCTTACAAATGTATGAATTAGTGGTGTCTACGCCCAAGGGAGGCTCATTTAATCTAGGGAGAAGTGGCGGTCCATTTCTCTTTTTGAGGCTTAGAAACAAGAAACCCTTCAAAGTTTAAACCAAAGCTTCAAATAATGAAAGCCTAGCCAAACATTGAAGGGCATCGAGTCTTTGGATAAGCCCTACCTAGGCACAAGCTTTACAAAAGGGATAATCACCTCTTCCAACGAAACCCCACCATGCTGGAACGTATTTTTATAATACTTCACATAGTGATTGTAGTTGTTGGGATAAGCGAAAAAATGATCTTCCGTTGCAAAAACATAGGCTGTAGAAACATTGAGCTTAGGCAAGAAGAACCTATCTGGCTTATCGGCCACAAAGACATTTTTCTTATCGAAACTCAAGTTTTTACCCTGCTTGTAGCGCAGGTTCGTATTGGTATTCCTATCACCCACTATTTTGTAAGGCCTCTTACAACGGATAGTGCCGTGGTCGGTAGTCAGCAATACTTTTATTTTCTTTTCAGCAAGAATTTTGAGCACATCGAGCAAAGATGAGTGCTGGAACCACGACTTTGTGAGCGAGCGGTAAGCAGGCTCATCTGGCGCTAGTTCCCTAATCACTTCCGTATCGGTTCGTGCATGCGAAAGCATATCCACAAAATTGTAAACCAACACATTCAGTTTGTTGGCAAAAAGATTATGCAAATTATCCAGCACATTTTTGCCTTGGTTCACATGGATTACCTTGTGGTACGATGTCCTGATATCTATTCGATGGCGCTGCAATTGCGCTTCCAAAAACTCTGCTTCCTTGTTGTTTTTCCCCCCTTCCTCATCATCGTTAAGCCAAAGATCAGGATAATTCTTTTCCATCTCGGATGGCATCATCCCCGAGAAAATAGCATTTCGGGCATAAGCGGTGGTGGTAGGCAAAATAGAAAAATAAGGTTCTTCCTCTTCGGTGTTGAAGTACTCGGAAATCACTGGTTCTAGTATTTTCCACTGGTCGTAGCGAAGGTTATCCACCACTATGAAAAACACAGGATCGTCCCCACTATCTTTCAATTCTGGGAAAACTCTCTCTTTCATTATCTCATGAGAAAGCATCGGCTTATCCTCATCCGGATTGTTGAGCCAGTCTGCGTAATTATCTTTTATGAACTTGGTGAAGGTGCCGTTGGCTTCTGCTTTTTGCATCTCCAGCACGTCCATCATACTCTTGTTGTCCGTCTCGTTAATTTCAATATCCCAATACACCAGCTTTTTGTAGATCTCAGCCCAGTCCTTATGGTCCATGTCGTCGAAAAACGCCATGCTGATCTTTTGGAAATCTTGCTGATAATTAGAGTTTGTTTTTTCGCTTACTATTCGTTTCTGATCCAGTATCTTTTTAACCGAAAGCAAAATCTGGTTGGGGTTGATCGGCTTAATCAGGTAGTCGGCTATTTTAGACCCAATCGCCTCCTCCATTATGTACTCTTCCTCGTTTTTGGTTATCATCACCACAGGAATATTCGGGCGCTCTGCCTTGATGTGGGAAAGCACCTCCAAGCCACTCATGCCAGGCATATTTTCATCCAAAAAAATCACGTCAAAGCTCTCCTCTTCTATTTTTTCCAATGCATCAGCACCACTGTTCACCCCTGTAACTTCGTATCCTTTGTTTTCTAAAAATAAGATATGAGGCTTCAAGAGTTCAATCTCGTCATCCACCCACAAAATTTTATATTGTTGCATAGGTTAATTGTTTTGTTTAATGTAAAAACTCTAGCCCGAGTCGATAGTTTCGTTTTAAGTTTTTTTAACTTCTAAAAAGATTCTTTTTAAGAAAATACGGTAAAAATGAGGTTGGAGTAATAAAAAAATGAATATAACAGAAAAAAATGGGAGCTGCTTGGGCTTTCGAGTATTCATTCAAATGAAAATTCATTTCAGGTAAAAAAGTGTAAGTGGGTGAATACCTCGGCAAAACCGTAAAGGCACAGATCAACTATATTTGAGAAATTCACCTCATTCAACTTGAACTCGACCTTATCATATCGGAATGGAAAGTATCTTGATCCTCGTTTTCTGTATTGCCTTGCTCATTGTCAGCATTACCGTAGTAAAAGTGCATCCTATCCCCGCCTTGCTGGTAGCTGGGCTAATCTTGGGGCTAGCCGTTGGCAACGATGTTTCCGCCACTACTGAAAGCCTGCTCAGTGGATTTGGCAACACCCTCAAATGGATAGGGCTGGTAATCCTGTTCGGAACTTTGCTGGGGGAAATCCTAGCCGTTTCGGGAGGAGCGGATGTGATAGCCGATACTATCATAAAAACGTTTGGGTTGAAACGCTTGCCCCTTAGCATGGCCATTATCGGTTTCCTCATCGGAATCCCTGTTTTTGTAGATGTCGCTTACCTTACCTTGCTCCCGACCATCCTTGCCCTTTCACGCAAATCGGGGCATTCGGTGTTGGTACTCGGGCTTTCACTTTCCATGAGCCTGACCGTTGCCCATGCCATGATCCCACCCACACCAGGGCCATTGGCAGTCCCAGCTATCCTCGAACTAGAAGTGGGGGAAATCATCCTTCCAAATGTGCTCACCGCAATTTTTGCCATAACCGGAGGCTTTCTTTTTATCCGGTTTAACAAAAAAAAACTTCAGCTAAAAGCTAACTCAGAAGCAGTAGCCGAGGAGGCAACGGGCAGCAACTTAGAAGGAATTTACAGAGTTCTTCCCTTTGCCGCTTTGCTACTTCCGCTGGCACTTATGGCTGCTGGGAATTTTGCCAGTGAGGAAAGCCAATTTATTAGTTTCATAAAAAATCCGATTTGGGCACTGATGATCGGCGTAGCCATTTCCCTACCCCTTTTGCAGAAAAAAAACTTTTCGGAAAACCTCAACAACTTGATAAATGAAGCAGCAAAAAAATCTGCCATCGTGATTTTGATAACTGGGGCTGGCGGTGCTTTTGGGCAGGTAATCAAAGACACGAAAATTGTCAATTCGCTCTTTACTGATGCTGGAAACCTGACCACCATAAGCATCCTCGTTCCTTTCTTTTTGAGTATGTTATTCACTACAGTTACTGGCTCTATCACCGTGGCACTTATCACCACTTCTTCCATTATGGCACCCTTGGTGTTCGATGGTATGCTCGATGCCCGGCTCGCCGCTTCCGCCATCTGCGCCGGCTCTTTGGGAATGATCCATGTAAACAGTAGTTTTTTCTGGCTCTTCAAAGAAGTCCACCAACTTTCGGTGGGTAAAGTACTCAAATCATTTAGCATACTTTCCGCAATAGTAGCGCTGAGCGGCGGGTTGTTTGTATTTATTTATTCGTTGATTGGGCAGTAAGAACAAACGTCCGGATTGCTTTAAGCGATCCGGACGCCCCCCTACTTCTAACCCAAAAAAGCTCCGCCGTTTGGTGGAGCTTTCTGATATTTCTAGTCCCTATCCTGAACTCATTACATGCTAGGAATTGGCATCAACCTAAATACATACCCTGGGTTTTCTACAGAAACATATATGTAACCATCAGGACCTTGCTCTACATTTCTGAGCCTTCCTATTCCCTTCAGTATATTTTCTTCTTTCACTACTTTACCGTTTTCAATCTCACACCTATCTAAGTATTTGAATCTTAGCGAGCCCACGAGTAAATTCCCTTTCCAGTTGCCATACTTATCGGAAGCGACCCAATCCATACCACAAGGAGCGATGGACGGCACCCAATAAAGAACAGGAGACTCCATCCCTTCTCTTTCTAGCTCACTGGTGAAAATAGTAGCGTCATAGTTGATTCCATACGAAACAACCGGCCAGCCATAGTTGAGACCACGTTTCACAATATTGATCTCATCGCCTCCCCGTGGGCCATGCTCATGCGACCAAAGCTCGTCCGTGCCAGGGCGCAAAGTAAGTCCCTGAGGGTTTCGGTGACCGTATGACCAAATAGACTTAATAGCATCGGCTTGGTTGTAAAATGGATTGTCTTCGGGGATACTGCCATCAAGGTTGAACCTATGGATTTTTCCACCTGCCAAGCTGAGATCTTGAGGGTTCACATCCCTATCGCCTCGGTCTCCTACGGTTACAAAAAGGAAATTATCCTTTATCACTATTCGCCCACCAAAATGGTGGTTTCTTTTGGTATATGGCCTTGCTTCAAAAAATATTTTTTCGTTAGACAGCTTATCATCTGCAAAGTCAAATTGACTGACAACAGTAGTTCCCAAAGAATCTCCATCAGTCACTTTAAGTCCCGTATAAACCAAATATACTTTTCCATTCGCCTCAAAATCGGGATGTAGCTGAATCTCAAACAAGCCCCCTTGCCCTTTGCTCTTTATCACTGGCAAGCCTGTTATTTGGACACTCTGTCCATCTTGCCCCACTCGGTGCAATTCGCCCTCTTTGGCGGCCACCAGCATATCGCCATTTGGCAGCCAGTTCATGTGCCAAGGACTTTTTATCCCAGAAAAAACAGTATCGAGATGTACGGTAATGTCTTCTAGTTCAAAAGTATCAGAATCCAGTGTTTCCTCCGTAAACCCATAACGCTCCACATTTTCAATCCCGGTTCGGATATACTGAGCTAGCTCGCCAATCTGCTGCGAGTCAAGCAGGGCACTCCAGGCAGGCATACCCGCTTCTGCATAGCCTTCGGTGATGGATACTTTTATGCTATCGAGTTCTTTTCCATGCAACCACTTACGGTCGGCAAAGGCTTCCATTTGCTGCCCGTGGCAACTCGAACAGTGCTGAGCAAAAATAGCCGCTGAGCGTATTGTCGCAGAGTCTACTACTTGCTCCTGCTCCTCCATTCCTACTTCTTCATTACTTTCACCTTTTTGGCAATTACTTAGCCCAATGGCTATCAAAAAGCATCCTATCAGTATACTGAATTTCATTTTCCTTGTAGCATTCATCATAATGTGTATTTGTGATTTGATAAAATTTGGTAACGTTTGCGGTTTATTGCACTAAAGATATGACTTTGATCTTAAAACTTGGATACAGCCCACATAAGAGCCTAAAAAAACTTTTTTTTTGAAGTTATTGAGAGGGTTTCTCCATCATAGTAGTAAAGGGCTCAAATAGTTTGATATATTTATTGAGCACTTCGCACATTAAATTCTCATCCGGAAAAGGTGAGATTTAAACACGCTATTAGTTTAAGTTCTAATATTATAGTTTGAAACATTTTACCCTTCTATTCTTAAATGAAAATGAAACACAAATACCTACTCACAGCATTTATTGCCTTTTCTATATTGACCAGCTGCAAAAAAGAAAAGGCAGAAGAAGTTGCCGAAGCTTCACCAAAACCCAATTTTATTTTCATCCTTGCCGATGATTTTGGCTACCACGACATGAGCGTGATGGGCAGCAAGTACTACGAAACGCCCAACATAGACCGAATAGCCACTGAGGGCATGACCTTCACCGATGGCTACGCCACCTGCCAAGTATGTAGCCCATCAAGAGCAAGCATTATGCTGGGAACATTCCCTGCACGCCACGGCATCACCGACTGGATAGGAGCAAAAACGGGTGAAAATTGGCGAAAAGCTGGTCGGTTCAACAAATTGCTCCCTCCTGAATATATACACAAGCTGCCCACAGAGGCAACCACTCTTCCCGAAGCTATGAGGGAAGGGGGCTACAAAACTTTTTTTGCTGGAAAATGGCATTTGGGAGACTCAACTTCTTGGCCTGAACAACATGGCTTTGACATTAACAAAGGAGGATGGGACAGCGGTGGACCAAAAGGAGGATATTTCTCCCCGTTTGTTAACCCCAAACTTGAAAACAGAAAGGATGGGGAAAACCTTTCGATGCGCTTGGCCGCCGAAACGGTGGAGTTCATGAAGCAAAACAACCCGAAAATTACAGGGCAGCCATTTTTTGCCTATCTCGCTTTTTATGCCGTGCACGGGCCTATCCAAACTACCCAAGAAAAATGGGCAAAATACCGCAAAAAAGCAGAGGAACAGGGCATAGCTGAAACTGGTTTTGAAATGGGACATTTCTTGCCCATCCGCCAGACACAAGACAATCCTGTATACGCTGGCTTGGTGGAACAAATGGACGATGCCGTTGGGGAAGTGCTGAAGGCAGTGGACGAACTTGGACTTGGCGACAACACCGTGATCGTGTTCACTTCGGACAACGGGGGCGTGGCGGCCGGCGATGCTTTTGCTACATCCAACCTTCCGCTGAGGGCTGGAAAAGGATACCAGTTTGAAGGGGGAATCCGAGAACCTTATTTTATAAAAGCACCAGGACTAACCAAAGCGGGGGCAAAAAACACTAGCCCAGCTTCGGGTACAGACTTTTACCCCACTATTTTGGAGCTTGCCGGGCTTGAGTTGAAGCCAACCGAACATATAGATGGAGTGAGCCTAGTACCTGCATTGAAAGGAGGAAAAATAGCCACCCGCCCGCTTATTTGGCACTACCCGCATTACGGCAACCAAGGCGGCGAACCTTCGTCTATCATCAGAGAAGGGGAATGGAAACTGGTCCATTATTATGAAGACGGAAGGGAAGAGCTCTACAACTTGGAAAACGACCTTTCGGAAACTACCGATGTAGCAAGTGAAAACAGTGAAATAGTGAGCCTAATGAGCAAGAAGCTTTTTGCCATGCTGGACGAAATGGGAGCTCGCTACCCGACCAAAGACCCTGAATGGACTGCGGAAAAAGAGCAAAAACACCTTGAAAAAATAATGACAAAAAGGTGGTCCCAGCTTGAAAAGCAGCGCATGGAATTCCTATCCCCAGATTTTGACCCTAAAAATGATTGGTGGGGAAGCAAGGTGACTGTGGATTAAGTTGAAATAGCCCCAAGGCTTAATCTGATACTTTGAGTACATCAGAATTGACTATTCTAATAGCTTAAACAAGACCAATAACTAGTTTAAATAAGTCTACTCGGTAGTGCAAGGTAAAGACTAAAACACTACCGAGTAGGCTTTTTATTTCTTCAAATAATAGTCCTTCAGCACAAAGAATGCTTTCTTCTTTTTCCCTTCGCTTGAGATCAACCCTTTGCGGTTAAACCCGTCCTGATACCCTGTCAACCTTCTTCGGGGAGATTGGAAATCAATCAGAATCCAAGGGCTGATTCCCCTAAGCTGATCAATTCTCTCGCACATTTCAATATTTTCCTTATAGTACCACTCTTGGTATTCTTCGCTCCATCGAGTTAAAGAATCGGCATGAAAACCACCAAGTGCCCCTGCCCCAAACTCACTGAACACAAATGGCTTATCAAATTTAACATCCCATTTAATTTTTCTTAGTGTACTTGGCTTACCGCCATACCAACCTATGTATTGGTTCACAGAAATGATGTCGGCATAGTTTCCAAACGGGTCATCAATTACTTTCACATCCTTATCTTCATCGGCAGCATGTGTCAATAATGCAGCACTGATTAAACGTGTACCATCTTGCTCACGGGCAAAGTCGATCAAGCCTTTCAAAAATTTGTTCCTGCTTTCCGAAATATCTGTTTCATTGGCTACTGACCAAATGATAACAGATGCCCTGTTCTTGTCTCGGGTAATTACATCGCCCAGCATTTGTTTGGCAAGGCGAAATGTCTCCTCATTTTCCCAATCAATATCCCAATACACAGGTATTTCCTCCCAAAGCAACAAGCCCTTTTGGTCTGCCAGCTTTACAATATGCTCGTTGTGAGGATAGTGAGAAAGACGCACATAGTTAGCTCCCAGCTCCTTCGCCCAGTCGAGGAACGTACATGCCTCTTCTTTAGAATAAGCCCTGCCTCCAGTGAAGGGGCTTTCTTCGTGCATACTGATCCCTTTTAGGAAAATACTTTCACCGTTCAACAGAATGTCATGTCCTTTCACTTCAATCGTCCTAAAGCCTATTTCATCTTTCAGAACTTTCCCATTCAGCTCAAAATTCACCGAATAAAGCTTTGGATTTTCAGGAGACCAATTTGTGATGCGTTTTACTTTAATCGATTTTGAACCAATACCATCCGCAACTCCAATTTTTTCTTCGATACCTAACTCTGGAATTTTTAAAACTACTTCTTGCCCTTCGGCACTGCCATCAACCCAAACACTGCATTCTATCTCATTTTTTGCGTCTTTTTTCAGGCGAACACTAAAGTCACGAATAAAAGCACTGTTTTCTTCGATGATCAATACATCGCGAGTAATGCCTCCAAAATTTTTCCAATCGCACTCTAGGGTAGGAATTTGTTCTTTTTCCCGAGTATTATCAACCGAAACAACCAAAGAATTTTCTCCTTTCATCAAGTCGGTCACTTCAAAAGTGAAAGGATTGAAGCCTCCTTTGTGCACCCCAAGCTTTTCCCCATTCAAATACACCTCTGCTTGGTAATTAGCCGCTCCAAAATAGAGAAAGTATCTTTTCCCCTCTTTCTTTTCGAAAGGAAAGCTTTTCTGGTACCAGATTTTCCCTTCATAATAAAGCAGTTCACTTTGCTGGGAGTTCCAGTCACCGGGCACATTGATTTGCGTTGCTGTTTCAAAGTTGTATTCGAGCAGCTCTGTTTTGTTCTTTACGTGTTTATCTTCCCAAAACTTCCTCTTTTTGCCAATTTCCGCTTGGTCTATTATGAACTTCCATTTTCCATTTAGCGAGGTAGTTTTCCTATTATACACATTAGTGATCTGTGGAAATTCCTTTGCAGAAACTTTTATACTACTTAAAAAAAGAAGTATAAAAAGATAGTTTATATAATTTTTCATCTTTCTTTATTCGAATAAAAACCATTTGTTAAAATGCTCCAATATTAGGAGTTGCCGATACCGCCCCCCCAGCAAAGTCCTTCCCCCCCTTGTCCTCTATTTTTTTCCCTGTAAATAGTGCAGGTGACCCTTCCTTCAATTTATATCCAGCCAAGCGGTTTGGGTCGGTCATATCAATGTCAGTCCCACCAGTTCCAGGGTTTACAAACAGCGGGTTTCCTGTAAAAGGATTAGCCCCTTTCGGACTTACATTGAAATAAAGATTGTTTTCAAGAACACATGTTTCATCAGGCTCGAAGCCCCAAGTTGCTTCGTCTTCAAAGTAAAAAATGTTGTTCCAAAATGAAGTTTCAATTGGGATACGGTCTTTTTTTCCAGCATTAACAAACACACGTTTTCCCTTCCCTTTTCCAAAGTAAAGAGTGTTGTTATAAATCTTCACATCCTCTACCCCTTTTAGGCTCGGGAAGCCGTATAAAAACCCTCCTAAAAGTTCATTTTGACTAACATTATACCTGATAGTAATATCCGAATTGTAGCCTTTACGCATTATTCCACAAAACCAGTTATTATCATGGCTGTAGTTATACTGGATAACTGTTCCTTTCGATTGGTAGTCCGCATCAAACCCTCCATGATCGATATCGTCGGGGTTGTCGCTGGTGTTTCCGTAGGCCTCGTTGTATTGCACTATGCAGCCAGTCGTATTAAAATTGAACACACTATGACCCGTATCGAAGCGGCTATTGTAGGCAAGCACGTTGTACTCCACCAACGGATTCAGTGCATACCTGATTATGATACCGTTGCGGCCTGTGTGCTCTACTCGGTTCTTTCTAATCACAAAATTGGTCCAAGGATGGTATTCGTCGGTATTGATGCCCCCCCAACTGGATTGGTTAGAAATTCCTACGCCTCCCGTATTAGCAATAGTGTTGTTTTCAATTGTTAGGTTGTGAAACTTAGTCTTGATGCTATCCCCCAAAACAAGTACATGAATCCCACCAGTTTGCTTTCCCCCAACATCTCCATTTACACGATGGACAAAGCAGTTTTTAATAGTGATATTCTCAACCGTCCCAACATCCTCGGCAATGGCATTTATTCCTAGCAATTTGCCCTGCTGCTCTTTTGTCCCATTGGTATTAGTCACTTCAATATTGTTGATCTCCCAGTTCGATCCGCATTTTAGCAGAAGTGCCGAAATGACCTTTCCCTCTCCGTTAATCTTGGGTTTATTGTCAATCCAATCCGTCTGGGGCTCTTTTGTTTCCTTGTTATAGGCTGATGCAATATTGGGGGAATCGACAGTGCCAGCTCCTTGAAGGATAAACTGCCCTTTAAACGTTTCCCCTTCGGCAAATAAAACCTTACTTCCCGCTGGAAACTGATGGTTACTCCATTTGTCAAAATCTTCTTGGGTATCTATGTAAAAAACATTTGCATCCTCATCTGGAGTAAGCTGCCCACAAGAAGACAGGATAAAAATGGGGAATAAGGTTAAAAATATAAGGTTTAAGTTCTTCATGGTTGTTCTTTTACGTATTTCTTAGTCTGGTTTTCTCCTCATTTCCTTAGCCAAACAGGAATTGAATCCTTTTCGACCCAGCTCTCTATTCTTCTATCAAGATTGTCTCCTGTCCATTCAGTTTTACCTGCGGGCAAAGCATCTGTAGTGGGTAGCCATTTTTTGTGCTCGGCTATCACTTCAGCATATTGAGGATCCTCCGCCAAGTTGGTGTGCTCTCCAGGGTCATTGCGATGATCGTACAGTTCCTCGCTTCCATCTCTGTATCGGATATACCGCCAGTCATTACTTCTGATAGAATGGTTTTTATAATACCATGTATTTAACACAGGCATTTCCCTAGTTGCATCGGGTTGCTCAATCAGCGGAGTGAGGCTATGCCCTTCCAACTTTGGAGCATCGGGAAGACCACATAGCTCTGAAAGTGTTGGGTAGATATCCAACAAGCTCACCACCTGCTTGCTTGTTTCACCGGCAGTTTTCATACCCGGCACTTTGAAAAACAAGGGAACTTTAGTCGATTCTTCCCACAAGGCTTGCTTTCTCCAGTGCTTTTTCTCCCCAAGGTGCTGCCCATGGTCCGACCAGAATACTACAATAGTATTTTCAGCATATTTGCTGTTTTCTAAGGCGGTCAATACTTTACCAAGTTCGTGATCAACAAACGAAATACAAGCCAAATAACCATAGACCATTTCTTTCCAATAAGTGTCGCTCAAGTTCACTACTGCATAATGGTCACCGTTTTTGATTGTTCCATAGGCTATGGATTTGCCCATCATTGGAATATCAGCCATCTCATCTTCCGGTATTTCGGGAATCTTGATTTTATTGAGATCGTACAAATCAAAAAACTCCTTGGGTGCGGTATAAGGAACATGTGGTCGTACAAACCCAACAGCCATAAAAAATGGCTTTTCATGCTCTTCTTCCAATTTGTCAACCGCCCAGTCGGCTATCAACTCATCAAACATTTTGCCCCCAGGCATATCCTCTCTATCCAAAGCACCATAACACAACGAATGCCCTTTGGCAAAGTCTTCTCCATAATGATTTACAATTTGGCTTCCTTCTTTTGGAAAAGGATAAAATTTCATGCCTTTGTACCCATCTCCGCGATCTCTGAGGTCTTTGGGTACTTTATAGTTTGGGGCAGTTTCATCCCAAAAATCATCTACCTTGTCTTTATAATCCGATACTCCTTGATGGAATATTTTACCAACAGCCAGTGTCTTATAGCCGTTATCTTTAAAATATTGGGGAAGCATTTTATGCTCACCCATCACTTGGTCATAGGTTTTTCGCATATCGGTGGTTGATGCATACCAGCCTGAAGTACTAGGATGAATACCACTCAAAAGAGAGTTTCTTGATGCTGTACAGACGGCTTGTGAACAATGGGCATTGGTAAACAATACGCCCTGCCCAAACAATTTGTCCATATTAGGCGTGATGGCCTGCGGATTTCCATTCAAGCCACCTACCCAATCGTTCAGATCATCTATGGAAATAAAAAGGACATTGGGCTTTTTCTGACTGACTTTTTCCGTCTTTGCGGAACAACTAGCCATTAGCAAACCCAAAAAGAGTAAGTATATCTTTGTCATGATTAAGATGAATTCAGAAGATTAGTTTTTCAAAAGTTTAAGCATTTCTTCGGCATATCGCTCTCCCATTAGCCGCTGGCTTTGCGAATCAAAATGAGTGCTGTCTATCGTACTTGTATTTTCGGAAGTTGCTACCGCTACCCTGTCAATTTTTTTTGGAAGCTGAATGATCATCTGGTTAAAATCAATTCGCACTTCTTTATCTTCCGATAATTGCCCTACTACCACCGGAAGATCTGGATTGTTGAACTCCTCCCGAAAAGCCTCAATGAGGGCAATGACCTTTGGAGTGTACGATTCATACTTTGAAGCATCCCCTTCCCCTTGATGCCATGCAATTCCTTTCAGAGTGCCGAATTTCAAAGCTGCCTTGGTTTGTTTCACCGCTTCATTGTAATAATCCGTTCCTTTAGCCCAAGAAGATATATTTGTCCCCCCTTTGGCATTCACCACCAAGCCAATTTGCTTTCCAGCATTGTTTTCGATCATTTTTTGGGCAAAAGAATACCCAGGTCCCAACTTTTGCATCGAAAGCTTTTTGCGGATAGTAGAATATTTGTTCAACGGATTTGCTGCTTTTTCCCATTCTTTTCCTTCTATTCCCGTAAAAAGGAAAACACCCTTGAGGGAATCCTGGTCCTGCATTTCAATTTCCGCCCTTCCAGCCATATTCGACTGACCGATTAGCAGGTAAATATCCAAGCCCACTTGCCCCACTTCTGGGCCAGAATTTGGAATTACGACCGCACTTTTACAGCCAATAAGAAAAAATAGTAAAAGGACGAGCCTAAAACTTCTATTCATTTTAAAAAATATGTTACATGGTGAACAAAAAACAAGGAGCTATTTTCTCTTATGCAGTTTTTACCACGTATAGTCCTTTCCTTCACGGCTTTCCCTCCAAGACTTTTTAACCTCTTCAAGCTTCGCCTTCATTTCCTCAAATAACTCTGGTTTTTCACTGGAAATATCCTTTGTTTCACCGGGATCGGCTTTCAAATCAAAAAGCATCATTTTTTCCCCTTTTTCAGGAATGCATATTTTGTATTGATTTTCGATGTAGGCATACAATTCCGTGTCTTTGTAAAGACGCTGAAATCCTGAGGCTATAGGCACTTCTCTCTGGCCTGATTTTCCTGAAAAAACAGGAACAAGGCTGACACCGTCCAAAGGAATCTTTTTAGTAGGTTTTACATCAATGATATCAAGGATTGTCGGTAAATAATCGACAGTACCAGATTGGAAACTACTGGTTTGCCCGGCCTTCACCTGACCTGGCCACTCAACAACTGAAGGCACACGAAGCCCTCCTTCCCACATCTGGTGCTTGTGCCCACGGTACGGCCCAGCTGAAGCAATTCCCCACTTAGCCTGCGGATCGGAAGGACCATTGTCACTACAGAAAAACAAGATCGTATTTTCCTCTATCCCCTTGTCTCTCAGCAACTTTCTCAAACGACCAATTTGGTCATCCATCGCAGTGATGCACCCGTACAAATGTTTTTGTTCCTCTGCCAAATCAGGGTATTTGGCAAGGTATTCAGGTCCTGCCGCTATTGGCTCGTGAGGGGTGTGAAACCAAATAGTTGCAAAAAATGGCTTTCCTTCATCAATCGATTTTTCTATAAACGGAACTGCCCTGTCCATAATGACGCGGCTGTCGTCCCCTTCTAGGTTTTCTGTAACGGGTACGCCATTATGAATGTAAATCGATCCTCCCCAAGAACCATCTTCCCTAGACCCGAACCCAGTCCAGCCCTCAGGTGTTTTTGTTGGGTTCCACGTAGGCACAGCACTTTTTGTGGCAAATACTTCATCGTAACCATGATGCCAAGGTGGGGAATAAAACCCACGTGTTTCTACTTTGTCGGGCTCTATCCACCCCAAGTGCCATTTTCCAAAGAAACCAGTTGCATACCCTTCTTTTTTAAGGTATTCGGCAATCGTTTTTTCAGCGGGGCGCATCCCCCCAGTGTGAGCTGCCAAAACCCCTTGTCGGAATGGGGCTCTACCCGTCAAAACACTGGCACGAGTTGGTGAACATAAGGGTGCAGCTGCATAAAAGTCTGTAAACCGAATCCCAGACTCCGCCATATCGTCCAGTTGAGGCGTGATTATTTTCTCATTTCCATTAAAGCCTACATCTCCCCAGCCGAGGTCATCTGCCATTATCAAGATGATATTTGTTGGTTTAGCAGCTTCTTGGGAACGACTTTGCAAATGCAAGCCAAGAGTAAGTACGATTGCTAAAATCGATGTGAAAAATGTCCTCTCTAAATTCATTGTTTTGTTTGTTAACCTTAGGTATCAATTCAATCTGTTCTCAGAAAAAAAATCCTCCCCCCCGAACAAGCGGGGGAAAGGATCGGAAACCGCCTACTAATTATAACCTGGGTTTTGCCCCATCTCTAAATCCGTATTTGAATCTATGATAGACAACGGAATTGGAAGCAACGCATTCTCTGGGCTTACTGTGCTCGCATCTAGTCTTGGGTTGTATTTTACTGCCCACTCATAGAATTTGCCAGTTCTCACCAACGTATGCCTGCGGTACTCTTCCGTAACCAATTCTCTTGAACGCTCTTTGAGGATAAAATCAAGAGTGACATCTCCAGCAGTAATTGCCGAGGCATTAGAACGCCCTCTTAATTCATTAAGCAAATCTGCTGCTTGCCCTCCTTTCCCATTTTTCATCAGTGCTTCGGCTGCCAACAAATATGTTTCTGCTAATCTCATGAACATCTGATCGTCGTATTGTCCTGCACGTGACGCATTTTCAAACACATAGGGGTCGTTATATTCCCACTTTCTTACCCATGGCCACAAAAAATGATCTTCCAAATCGCTAGGTTCATCATAATCCATATCAGAATACCTTAAGGTATCAAAGGTAGTTCCATCATCATCTGCAGGATAGATGTAGTACTTTTTCACCATATACTCAGAGTACCTGTCATCAAACGGCTCGTACCAATTGAAAGCAGAGTCAGAAACAGAAATACGACCAGCACCTTTTCCTCCATTGTATGTGTACAAAATATCTAGGTCCGTCTTCTTTAACTTACTATCTTTTGCATAATAAGAGAACCAAGTATTTTTCATGTATAGATATGCATTTCCTACCACATCCATGTAGGCATTATTCAATACCCAAAGGACTTCTTTGTTTTCAGTGTGAGTTGGGTTTTTGAACAAATCTGAAAAAACAGTACCAGGCTCTCCAGCAGTCTCCCCAAACCTAGTGGTCATCAAGTTATACTCACCACTATTGATCACACGCAACGCTTCTGTTTCTGCCTTGTCATTTTCCTCCATTGCAAGATATAGCTCTGCTAGCATTGTTCCTGCCACAGCACTATTAACCATCCCTGCATCTTCCTTCATGGCAAGGTTGTCGCGGGCAAATATCAGATCAATTTCCATTTGATCATAAATCTCATCAACAGACGCTCTCTCCCAATCGCTCCTATACGTAGTACCTGAAATCTCTTCAAGGCTCAAAGGGACTTCGCCCCAACCGAATCGCAAGTGTCGATAAGCCCATGCACGGATTAACCTAGCTTGAGCAATCGCTTTGTTCTTATTTGCTAAATCTTCTTCATCTGACAGGCCAAGCCAATCTACATCACCCTCTGCCCTTTCAATGATCATATTGGCTGAGTTGACAATTCGATAAAGCCAGTTAAAATTATTCTCAACCAAACCGTTCGATGAATTCAAATTTGAATAATCATTGAATGGGTCGGTCGCTCCTGCCCCATTATTTACAAAGGCGTTATCTGTGCCCATTTGCCATAAAGCAGCCCTAGTAACATTGTTAGATGATTCTCTATCTTGGCGAACCAAGCTATAAAGAGCGTTTAATCCGTTGTTGAACCCATCGTAATTCACAAACAGGTTATCGGAAAAAATATCATCCTTTGGGCTCTCCTCCAAAAATTCCGTCTCGTTACACCCAACCATGGTGAATGCGAAACACATTGTGAGTATTATTAATATTCTTTTCATATTTCAATATCTTTTAAAAGCTTAAAAACCTAATTTCACACCCAACAAATATGTAGCTTGCTGAGGCACTGCATCCTGATTCTCAAACTGTGGGTCTAAGCCTTCCCAGCTCGTCCAAGTAGCCAAGTTTGTTATATTGCCATACACTTCGAAATTTTGCAGCCTCATCTTATCCAAAACTGATTGTGGGAGAGAGTAGCCGAGAGAAATATCTTGCAACCTCAGGAAGTCAGCATTTCTGTAAAATGGCATACTGAACTCGTTTACAATAGAACTTTTGTCGTTTCGAGGGTATTCATTACTTCCATTTTCTTCCGTCCAAAACTCTACATTGTAGCGGTTTTGTCTCATGTCAAGGTCATTCGTACCTAGGAGGTCATTAGCTTTGGTAATGCCTGTAACTCCGTAAAGGAAAAAGCTAAATCTCCAGTTTTTATATGAAAAAGTATTTGTTAAGCCTAGTACCACATCTGGAATTCTACGTCCGATAACTTGCCTGTCATCAGCAGATATGAGTGAGTCGCCAGTAGTATCAAAGTACCTAATATCTCCAGCACTCACATCGCCTCTCGGAGTACCCTCTTCATCTTCTTGGTAGATTCCATCGAAAACATATCCGTAATTCACAACAACTGGCTCGCCGATAAACCATTTGTTGCCAACATCGTCAATGTAGTTTCCATTATCATCTGTCAAGCCTACATGCACAATTTTTGAGTTGTAATGAGAGACATTTAAGTTAGTTGTCCATTTGAAATCATTGTTATCGATATTGATAGATGACAGTTGTAGCTCGATACCATTGTTTTTAGTTTCTCCAATGTTTTGGGTAATGTAAGTGGTTCCATTTACCGATGAAATAGCCCTCTCTAAAAGAAGATCAGTTGTATTTGACCAATACGCATCAATAGAACCAGTGAGGCGATTACCAAAGTATCCAAAATCAAGCCCTGCATTGAATGAAGTGGTTGTTTCCCAACCTAGCGACGGATCTCCTAGTCTGCTTGGATAAAAACCAAACAGCGTATTGTCATCGCCGTCTACATAGTCAATAGATGAAAGCCTAGGCAATGTAGAATAAGCTGAAACTGCTTCATTACCATTTTTACCATAAGACACTCTCAATTTCAATGCTCCGAGCTGTTCCGAATTGGCAAGGAACTGCTCATTGGCAATATTCCAACCAAGAGCTACTGATGGGAAAATACCAAACTTGCTATCTTCTCCAAATGCTGAAAATCCATCTCTCCTTGCGGTTAGAGTTAGCAAGTAACGGCTATCAAACCCATAGTTCACACGCAACATTTGAGAAATATGTGTCCTTAAACTATAGGAAGAACTTGGCTCAACCAAACTCGCTTTGCTAGCCTGATAATAAGTCATTACGTCATTAGGAAACCCTTGGGCATCGATGTCATGATCTTCAGCCCATTCGCTTTGCGCACTGTAAAGCCCTGTAAAAAACAAAGAATGAACACCAAAATCACGCTTATAATTGATAATATTCTCAACTAGCCAATCTTCGTCATGTCCATTATCAACAGAAAGAGATCCATTTACACGTGCACCTGTCAGTGTGTTTCTACCCCTATAGGTCTGATTAAGACTTGATCGGTAATCATAACCAGTATTTAACTTATATGACAATCCTTCTACACCAGGGATTTCAAAAAGAAGGCTATTGTTCGTTGTGAACCTTCTGGTTATATTATTATTACTATTTAAAAGTGGAGTAAGTGGGTTTTCCGCATACACACCATCTTCCCAAGTCTCTAGTCTAATGCTTCCATCTTCGTTATATGGTATGCCCAGCGGGTTCATAGTAAATGCCCTTGAAAAACTGGCATTGTTTCCACTTCGGTCATAATACCCATATTGTGTGTTTGTATTAAAGGTAATCCAGTTGCCAAGCTTGTGCCCTAGGTTAAGCCTAAAAGTGTATCGGTTAAATTTATCTCCAACAGCAATACCTTTGTTGTCAACATAAGCCATTGATATGAAATAATTGGTCTTTGCCGTTCCTCCAGAAAAAGACAAATTATGCTGTTGATTGCTGCCCGTTTGGGTCGCCAAATCAATCCAGTCAGTGTTTCGTCCACTGTCGTACCCCTCGTCTTCTATCGCAGTAGTAGCTAGTCCTCTTTCTACTTTTGTTTCATAAAAGGTTTTCCCATCCATCATATCTGGAATGTTGATAACCTTGTTCCAAGAATAGAACCCATCGTAATTCACTTTCAACTCTCCTTCTTTTCCTTTTACAGTAGTGATAAGGATTACGCCATTCGAACCACGAGCTCCATAAATTGCTGCTGAAGAGGCATCTTTCAATACTTCTATAGAACCGATATCTCGAGGGTTCAACTCTGACAAATTCCCCGCATAGGGAACTCCGTCCAAAATAATGAGAGGTTCGTTAGAAGCAGAGATTGAGTTTGAGCCTCTGATCAACATCGAGTTGGAAGAACCTTCTGCATTTGAAGCATCTTGATTAATAGTTAAACCTGCCATCGTACCTTGTAGCAAATTTTCAAGGCTAGCCCGTGGCCGCGATTCCAACACGTCTTTATCGATAGAAGCTACCGAACCAGTAACATCACTTTTCTTTTGTGTACCATACCCTACAATCACCACCTCATTTAAAGACTGGATATCTAAAATCAGAGAAACATCAATTACATTTTGGCTACCTACCTGAATTTCTTCTGATAAATATCCAATGTAACTAAAAACTAAAATGTCTTCTGGGTTAGCTTTGATGGAGAACTCTCCATCTATGTTGGTTGTAGTACCACCTGTCGTACCCTTAATTATAATATTCACGCCCGGTAAGAGACCACCGTCATCTGAGCTTGTAACCACACCCGTGATCGAGCTTTGAGCTTGCAAAGCAACCATAGCCATCAAAACAAAAAATAAGGTTAAGCCTGGCCTAATTTTCCAGTAATTCATTTTCATATATTTACTTTTAGTAGTTAAGAAATAATTAGTATTGTCAAAATCAGTCCGATGATCAGCATTGCTAAAATCATCATCCTTCGAACTAATTTTCTTTGATATAATTTAACCTGATTCATACCAGAATACTCTTTTGAATCAAATGTAGGGGGGAATAAAAAAAGAAGAACCACTCCAATGTAACCAAGCAGCCTCGGTAATGATACCAAGGTTGCTTTTGTGTTACAAATGAACACGGTATTTGTTACTTATTGGAAGAAGAAGAGTCGGGAGATTCCGAAAAAGAAGCCATATACTTTGTTGGTGTTTGTCCAAAATACTCCTTGAATTGTTCTCTGAAATAGTCTGCATGCTGGTATCCTACGGAATACCTGACCTCTGAAATACTCAACTTACCAGTCTTGAGCAACTGCGCTGCGTATTCTAACCGGATTTTTTTAATAAACCCAACAGGAGTTAGGTTTGTTAATGCTTTTATCTTTCGATAAAGGTGCACTCTGCTCATCCCTACCTCGTTGGCTATTGACTCAACAGATAGATCCGATTCTGAAATATTCTTGTTTATATAGTCAATCGTCTTATTCAGAAAAGCTTCATCTACAGAAGTCACCGACACGTCCTCTGGAACCAGTTTAAATGTATTTCCTGTTTGTTCTCGAAGAGCAATTCTTTGGTCGATTAAATTCCTTGTTCTTGCCTTAAGCAAATTGCTGCTAAAAGGCTTCGTCACATAATCGTCTGCCCCCGTTTCAAACCCTTTTATCTGAAAAGTAACCGCAGTTCGGGCAGTAAGCAAAATTACAGGAATATGGCTAGTTCTTTGGTCAGTCTTAATTTTTCTACATAATTCCATTCCATCCATCTCAGGCATCATCACATCGCTAATGATGAGCTCAGGTGTGCCCTCAAGAGCTTTTTCAAAACCGACCTTCCCGTTTGGCGCCTCAACCACCTCATATTCTGATGAAAACAGCTCTACCAAAAGGCTTCTAACCTGTTCGTTATCTTCTACAATCAGAACCGTATATTTTTCATTTCCTCCCTCTACCTCTGTATTTTGTCCACTTTGCGCAGGCTCTCTATGGCTCGGTTGGCTTTTGTCGTCAACATCAAAACTTTTGGTATACAAAGAAATATCCTCGCTACTTTGAAAATCGTGGATAATTTGGGTATCGGTCAAATGCTCTTTTCCTCTTGGAATCCTAATTGTGAACTTTGTGTTTCCTGGTTTTCCTTCTTGAGCTTCCACGCTATCCACCTGAATAACCCCTGAGTGCAGCTCCACAAATTTTTTGGTGATTTCCAGCCCGACCCCCAACCCAAGTCTCCTTCGTTTAGTATCTTTTTCAGTTTGATAAAACCGATCAAAAATATTTTCCAATTGATCTGCCGGAATCCCCACACCGCTGTCTGCCACTACAATTTCCACATACCCATTTTTGTAACGCTTTTGCTCTTCCTCTTGCAAAGCTTCTTTGGCAAACTCTGCTACGCACAACTCTATTTTTCCTCCTTCAGGAGTAAATTTTAGTGCATTAGAAAGAAGGTTATACATCACAATCTCCATTTTGTCACGATCAAACCATAACTGCGTCTGTTCATTGTTGAATATTACTTCAAAATCAATTTTTTTCTGGGATGCCGGTTCCCGAAAGGCCAAAGAAATTTCTTTGACAAAAGAGCTTATATTTCCTTCTGCTGCCTCCAAAGCCAAATGTCCTTTTTCTAGCTTTCTCAAATCGAGCAGCTGATTAATAAGCTGAAGCATCCGCTCTCCATTTCGTTGGATGATTCCCAGTTGGTTTTTAAGTCGAGGGCTTCCAGAAGTATTGGTTATTAAATTCTCCAATGGAGCCAAAATGAGCGTTAGAGGAGTTCTCAGTTCATGGGATATATCAGTAAAAAATATTATCCTTTGCTGGTGCAATTCGTTTTCTTTTTCCCGCTGCATGTGCTCCCACTCCAAATTGCTTTTTAACCTTCCCCATTTCGAAGCAAAAACGAAAAACAAGTACAACAGACCCAACAATACCACAGCGTACATAATATATGCCCAAACCGTCCTCCACAATGGAGGTGAAACAATGATGTGTAATATATTCTCGTTTGTCCCCCAATCACCTACATCATTCGTTGCTTTTACCTTTAGCGTATAATCGCCTGGTTGTAGCTTTGAAAAGCTAATTCTTCTTTGGTTACCAATTACATTCCATTCTTTGTCAATAGGATCTAACTTATAGGCATAGTTTATTTCATTGGGCTCAAAGAAGTTCAAACCCGCAAATTCGATTGAAAAATCTGAATACGAGTACGCTAAAGATATTTTAGTATTTCTCTTGAGAACTAGGGAATCAAAAGAGCTCCTTACCGATGAGTCGGAAACGAGAAGGGTTTTGAAAACGACGTCAGGATGGTTTACGGTTGTTGTTACGTCCTCAGGAAAAAAAGTGGTGAACCCATAAGACCCTCCAAAAAACAGTTGCCCACTTTTTGCTTTGTACGCACTATTGGGGTAGTGTTGGTATCCTTGAACTCCATCAGATTTATTAAAATTCATGATTTTGTTTACGACCAACGACTCCTTTTCTGGATCACGAATTAAATCTAGCGTCGAAATACCTTTGTTGGTACTAACCCATAGTTTTCCATTGTCATCTTCCAAAATTCCATTAATGGTATTGTCAGCCAAACCATCGCCAATGCTGATATTTATTATTTCTCCAGACTGGGTATCATAAGCTAAAAGTCCCCTCCCTAAAGTCCCTATCATCAACACGTCTTCTTTTGACAGCAGCATGCTAAGCACCTCAAGATTTCGGGTTTTTTCAAAAACGGCATCGGTTTTTAGTTTCTCTCTAGTAAAAAGCCCCTTTTCGGTATCAAAATACTCCAGCCCCCTTTCCGTACCAACCCATAAATTTCCTTTTCTATCTTCGGAAATAGCCCAAACATGGGAGTCTACATATTTATCTGTCTCATTTTCAAGCTCAAAGTAGGTAATAAATGACTTATTAATTTTATCATATTTCTTCAGCCCTCCTCCTTGAGTCCCAATCCAAATTTGCTTTTTAGCATCTTGGTAGATAACCTGGATGTGATGATTTCCAATAGAACTTTTACTATCAGGTTTATCTCTAAAACTAAAAGAATTACCAGATTTTGTATTCCAAATACTTAAACCAACAAACCCTCCGGCCCAGAGGTTACCGCTTTCATCCAGTAAAATAGATTTGATTGTATTTTCAATCAACCCAGCATGCTCTTCATAATAATGTTCAAAAACACCCGTAGACACATTGAAAAAGTTCAAACCGTTTTCAGTTCCTATCCAGATATTCCCCGACGTATCTTCACAGAATGAAGAGACGAGGTTGTCACTAAGCCCTTCATTAGAAATTATTTCTTCTTTGTAATGCTTGAACCTGCTAAGGGCAGAATGCGTGTAATTCACGCCTCCGTTATAAGTTGCTATCCATATTCCTCCTTCTCTATCTTCGTATATATCTCGAACAGAGTTCTGGCTTAGCGATTTATCGTCATATTTGTTATGAGTATAAATAAAAAATTCCTCATTCAAAGGATCATAAATACTCAAGCCACTGAATGCGCCTATCCAAACAGACCCATTGGAAAGTTGTTTCAAAACCCGAACCCTATTACCAGGCAGGGTATTTTGGTCATCCGAATCACTAGTAAAAACCTCAACAGAATCTTTACCACTGCCCAATACAAAAACCCCAACATCTTCTGATTCAGTTGCAAACCAATGATTCCCCTGCTTATCAATAAGCAAATCTCTAAAAGGCTCACCGCTCTCAAATACTGGGAGGTTTCGAGGGCTGAACTGTTCTATTTCCAAACCATTTTCCAGCCTATAAACGCCTTTATTAGTACAAAACCACAAAATACCATCGTGCCCTTCTACTATCTTATAAACACTCACATCAGAAACTAAACTAAAACTATCTCCTCGTTCATCTAGCTTGATGAACTCTTGAGAGGAGGGGTTGAAACAGTAAACCCCTGAAGATGTACCAAGCCACAAATTATCATGTCCATCTTGGATAATAGAATGAACAAACAGTTCTTGAGTATTGGTGTTGGGGGGCTGGAATCTATGGAAGCCTTTATTCTCATTTACATACAAATTCAACCCTTTAGATGTGCCAACCCAAAGCTGCCCATTGTTCGACCTATACAATTCTGTTATTCTACTACTGCTCAGGGAAAGAGAATCAGCCCCATCATTCCTAAAAACAGTTAAGTCATATCCATCGTACCTATTTAGCCCATCATTTGTTCCAAACCACATGTACCCTTCATCATCCTGAATTATGCTCCAAACAGTATTATTTGAAAGCCCTTCTTCAATACTGAGATGGCGAAACTTGAGATCTTGGCAATAAGCTACAGTATCCCAAATACCAAAACTTAAAATGATGGCGATAAAAGATAGTTTTATGTAATGTTGAATCACAACAATAAGATGTTTTATCAAAAACTAGTGACATGCAGTTCAAATGTAGTATTTCGGGCATGATATGACAAACTGTTCTTGGTATCAATTAATCCCCAACAAATTAACAAGCCCCATTTTAATAAAACAACTCTTTGTTATAAGATCCATAATTAACTTTACCCTATTCTACTCACACTTTTTAGCAACAGTTTTTATGTCCAAAAAAATAGGAAACAGATATTTTCCCATCATTACCCGATACACACTCGACAGCAAGTACATTTATGTGTAACTACCTTAGCTCGACTTTAGGCTTTTTGAAAACCCAACTATTGCCTAGAAAGCAAATTGACTGGATTTTCACATTTAATTATCAACTTCGTTCTTAAAAGAGTGGAAAAAACGAAGTTGATAATTATAAAACATGTCTTATTTTGCTTTAAACAAAGCTTTTTGACCGTTGGCAAATGGCTAAAGTCGAGCTTAGAAGCTGTTTTGAAATATACCGTTATAATTCTCAAACAGTTCTTTATCATTTCTTCCTCCTTTTTATTGCCAGTTCCCTTGTTTCCAGCGGAAATTCATCGTGGTCTGTCCTAATATCTTTTAGCAAACCGAGCATCTCCTTTAGCTTTTTTGGCTCTTTTAGAGCCAAATCATCCGTTTCTCCAATATCACTTGATAGGTTATATAGCTCAGGATCGCCATCCAGTTTCCATACAAGTTTGAAGTTATCTTTGCGTATGGCCTGAATAGGACCTTTGCTCTCATTAAACTCCCAATATAAATACTCGTGCTTTTGCTGATTCTTTTTGTCCCCCATCAGCTCAGGCATAAAGGAGATTCCATTAATATCCGTATTCAAAGGCTCAACACCAGCCAAATCGCAAGCAGTAGGTAAAAAGTCCCAAAAAGCTGAAATATGTTCACTTTGAGTACCCGGCTCAATATGTCCTGGGTATCGGACAATAAACGGGATGCGTATTCCCCCTTCGTACAGTTCACGTTTCCCGCCCCTCAACTGTCCGTTACTGTTAAAGAATTTGTCTTTCTTCTCGTATTCTGGTCCATTGTCACTAGTAAAGAAAACGATCGTATTCTCATCAATCCCTAGCTCTTTCAGCTTGCCGAATAAGTTGCCTATATCCCTATCCATACGAGAAACCATTCCGGCGTAGGTAGTATTTCCCTCCTCATCATTTTTATAATGCCCTTTGGTATTCATCTTCCGCTTGGGCCAACCAAGCTCCATATAGGGTGTTTTTGACTCTTCGGGTACGGTTAATTCCAAATGTGGAATAGTCAATGCCAGATAAAGGAAAAATGGATTATCCTTTTCCTTCTCTATATAATTTAGCGCCTCTTCAACAAATAAATCGTGTGTGTACTTGCCTTGTTTCAGTGCAAAATTATTTTCTTCCAAAATATATGGGTCATTGTTCTGATATAGCGTATCCCAATAGTAATGGTGGGCATGGCCATGTTTTTTGTACCCTAAGAAATAATCGAAACCATGTTCAGAAGGCATATTCCCTTTGGTATTTCCTTCCGAAAGCCCCCATTTCCCAATAACAGCAGTTTTATATCCAGCTTTTTTGAGCTCAGTAGCAACAGTGGATTCATTTGGCTTTAAATTGACCGGGCTACCGCTATGCGTCCAAACCGGATTTCCCCTTACCGAAGCATGTCCTTGGTCGTAGCCTGTAAGCAGGCTTGCTCTTGAGGGCATACAAACAGTAGAGCCAGAATAATGATTCGTGAAGGTTACTCCTTCGGCTGCCATTTTATCCAGATAGGGTGTTTTGATTTTTTCCTGCCCATAACAGCCCAAGTCTGCATAGCCCAGGTCATCAGCCATGATGAAAATAATATTTGGCTTGGATGGGCTTTCAGCTTTTTTGTTCTTTGTGCATGAGCCGAACAAGAAAACAGAAAATACCAACCAACTAAAAACCAGTAATAAAGACCTTTTTTTTGTATTCATATTTTACTTTGTTTCAAATGGTTGGATTGTATAATTGTAATAATATTCGCTCGGAAGCAGCTGGTATATCAAATGCGGTTCGTCTCCCCAACTATTATCACCTCCTATGCCCATCATTCCGTAATCAATGTTTAGGTAAATTTCGTTGCGTTTTTTCAAGTCGAACTGGTGTTGCATATTATCCTTTTTGTTTACTTCATTATTATAATCGCTCTTTTTATAATACTGAGCTCCAAAACACAAAACAGGCTCGCCACTCACTGTAAACCCTATCTTATCATTTTGGAATTTCACCCAGCGTACATCAGTCCGATAACCATTTTCCTGTGGGCGGATGTATGGAAAATACAGGCCATCGACCGTGTTGGAATAGAGCCCAACAAATGCTGATGACTTACGGTCTGAATAGTTCTCGTGCGGGCCACGTCCATACCACTCCACATTTTCTAATGAGGAATTTATTACAAGCTCGTTACCAACACGTGGCATATTTGGTTTTCGCACATTAGGAGCCTGAACAATTTTATTTTTAACTTCAATTTTTGCAGAGGCATACACATGAAATTCTGTAAAATAAGTAAGGTTAACTTTGGGCATTTTTCGCTCTACAGAAATAACAAGCTCTTTACTGTCGAGTTCTTTAACTTCAAAACTTGTCACTTTCGCCTCCTGATTGGCATCTTTCCAGACTTTCCTCTTCTTCACCATGTTAAAACCATAATCATTGTCGGTTGGTACACGCCAGAAATCAGGTAAGGGACCTTTCTTAATTATTACCTCTCCAAGAAATGACATGGTGTGAAATGTCCCTTCCTGCTTATCGAAAGAGACAACCATATCCCCAGCAGTTACCTCAATGCTCAACTCTTTTTCTTCCCATTGAAGTTCTCCCACATTTTCAGGGGTTTCTTGCCCTATTCCTGCTTTTAGCAAAATCTGCTCAGTTGCAACAACATGCCCCTTAGGCAGCAGATCAGTTTCTTCTTTTTGCAGAAAATAGAAGTTTACAAAATACTCTCGCCCGTCGTTTTCAAATCTGCCCAATTCAATTTCAATCTCTTTTTTTGCTTGAGGTTCCAAATCGACAGAACCAACGGATTTTGTTTCAACAACTTCGCCATCAGCCAAAATCTCATAGCGATAACCATACTCGCTAAGGTTGGTGAAGAAGAATTTATTGTAAATTTCAAAGAGCCCTTTTTTTACATCAATCGCCGAAACCGAAACATTCTGATACACTTTTTTTACTTCAAAAATGTGTGGGTTTGGTTTACGGTCTGGCCCAACCAAGCCATTCAAACAAAAGTTATTATCATTTCGCGAACCTTCTGGCTCTAGGTCACCACCGTAGGCAAAATATTCTTCGTCTGAATCGTTTTTAGCAACAATTCCCTGATCAACCCAGTCCCAGATGAAACCTCCCTGAAGTGCCGGGTATTTTTCAATAGCCTCCCAGTAATCTTGCAAATTGCCTACACTGTTTCCCATGGCATGAGCATATTCACATTGGATTGCCGGGCGGTAAATCCCAGGCATTTTTGCATAGTTTTCCAACTCCCATTTGCTAGCGTACATCGGGCAATAAATATCGGTATGCCTTCGTAGGCTAGCTTGCTCGTATTGCACAGGGCGGTAGTCATTTTCTTTCAACCAATCATAACCAGCTTCAAAGTTACAGCCATCTGCCGCCTCGTTCCCTAGTGACCAAACAATAACCGATGGATGGTTTTTGTCACGTTCGTACATACTCTGAATGCGGTCGAGATGGGTCAGTTCCCACTCGGGTAAATCGGCAATATGCGGCAATTTGTATGGCGCTTGTTGTGCTGCACCCATTCCGTGCGATTCGATATTTGCCTCATCACAAATATATAAACCATACTTGTCGCAAAGTTGGTAGAAATAAGGATCGGAAGGATAGTGACAAGTACGAACAGAGTTGATATTATACTTTTTCATTAATTTAATATCTTCTTCCATCAGCTCTCTTGTGATGTAGTGGCCAGTAACAGGGTCGTGCTCGTGACGATTTACCCCCTTTACCAATACCGCTTTGCCATTTACCAGTAGCTGTCCATTTTTAATTTCAGTAGTTCTAAAACCTACTTTTGAACTATGAACCTCAAGCACTTCACCCTTCTTGTTTTTTAAAGTGATGAACAGGTCGTATAAATTCGGTTGCTCTGCCGACCATTTTTTAACATTTGGCACTTCACCTTGAAGGGTACTTATGCCTTTGCCATTTTTCAGTTTCAAACGAACATTTCCACTGAACTCTCCCGTTTCCCCTTTCAATAAATACTCGACATTTACAGTTTCGCTTTTGCCTGCTACAGAAGAAATTTTTGTTTGGAGATTAAAAATCCCATTTGTGTAGTTTTCATCCAAAGAAGCAATCACTTTGAAGTCTTGCACCCTCACTTTAGGAGTCGAATACAAATAAACGTCGCGTTCAATGCCGCTTATCCTCCAAAAATCCTGACACTCGAGAAATGACCCATCCGACCAGCGATAAACCTCAACTGCCAATGTGTTTTCACCCTCTTTCAAGTATTTCGAGATATTCCATTCGGCTGGTGTTTTTGAACCTTGGCTATATCCCACCTTTTCTCCGTTCACCCACAAATACATAGCTGACTTCACAGCACCAAAATGAATAAACACCTCTCGGCTTTCCCATCCAGCCGGAATAGAAAATGTTTCCCTATAGGAGCCAACCGGGTTGTAATCATCCGAAATATAATCCATAAACGGAGGGACGGGACGTTTTCGAGGAGAGAAGTCAAATGGGTGGTTCATGTACATCGGAATTCCGTGCCCCTGAAGCTCCCAGTTTCCAGGTACTTTAATTGTTCCCCAAGCCGAATCATCAAAATCAATTTTATAAAAATCAAGGGGTCGGTCAGCTGGTTTTCTGACCCAGTTAAACTTCCAGCTTCCATTTAATGATTTATAAAATTTTGATTCTTGCAAATCGAAAGAACGTGCATTCTCTTTACTCGCAAAAGGGACTGAACTTACTCGGGGTTTTTCCTTATTGATACCAACCACAGATGGGTTTCGCCAATCCTGAGCTGTTAAATAATTGTACGTCAAAAAGCAAAAAAATGCGATAATTACTGTCTTAGCCATTTTATTAATTTCAATTTACTAGGTTAAACTATTTTTTACCTGCAAACCCGACCCTGTTTTTGTTCGGGATGCCTAATCCTCCTTATTCCAATGTACTTAGTAGCACTTGCCAAGGTTGAACGAATCCTACTCTACTAAAAGCAGCTGTAGATTCGGTCCGCTTTGCCCTGTAGTTCGCAATTCTATATGGTTGGCCCCAGCCACCAAAGCCTGAACAGTAACTACTTGTTTCCAGTTTGAACTCCACGAACCACTTGGTTCGAAAGTAAGAGTTGCCACTTTTCTATCATTAATAACAAGATCCATCGGGCGCAACGATTTTTTATCATTACTGGCATAACTTATTTTTAAAGTAAATTGTCCAGCACTCCCATCATTCTCCTGGTACCAAGTTACCTTTCCTTCTTTCCCCTTAAAATCGAGGTATTTTATATCCTTGTTGGCCTGAGCAGAAGCTCCAGAGAAATCGGCATCAACGGCTCTCATTCCGCTAACATGTTTTTCGGTTTTACGAATTGGCTTTTCCCAACTAAGCCCCAAGTCTTTGTCAAAACGTTCTTCCATGGTTAAAATAACTTTCCCATTTCTTACTACTATGGCTTTAACCAAAGTTCCCAATTGGACAGAAAAAGGTTCTTTGTACAAATCACTGTTTTCTGTAGGTTGGCTGCCGTTGGTGGTATAAAATACTTTATAGGTTTCGGGCGAGCTCTTTCCATTCAAACTAATAGACTGAATATCTATACTTACCCTATTGGAAGTTAGCAGTTGTTTTTCGCCAAGTATGGCACCCGCAAAAAGGGTACAAGGTTCATCTGCATTATCGTGCTGGTAAAATGCCCGTGTTAAGCCCATAAAAGCCTTTTTGGTATCAACTCCAATGTTTCTTGTAGTATCAACAGGGTCGCCATTTTCTAAAGCCAGCAATTTAGCTGAACCAGCTAGGTGGAAGTAGACCTTGTTTTCACCATAAGGATATAAAACGCCCAGTGAATCGGTGATAGCAATAGTGACTATTTTTAAGCCTGTATTTTCTTTTGCATTCTCCAAACTCAGCTTCAATTTCGCTGGCTTCCCAGACGTAGTATGTGACGAACGCTCCACTTCTTTTCCGTTTTTATACCCGATGGCAAGCAAAGTCCCCTCCTCGTACGGAACCATCCATTCGCACTGCATCTCATCCCATTTAGTACCTGGCTTATTTTTTCCTAAAGATTTTCCGTTGAGGAACAACTCTACCTCATCACAATTGGAATATACCCAAACAGGAATCTCTATTCCTGCTTCCATCAACGGATGCGTCCAATGGGGTAAAATATGCACCATCGGTTTTTCTGTCCATTGGCTTTGGTAGAAATAAAACAAGTCTTTCTCGAAACCTGCAACGTCAATTGCCCCACCCATAAAAAGACGGAAGGGCCAGCCTCCATGAACATAACCGGCTTCGCCATAGTAATCGAAACCGGTCCAACGGAAATGGCCGCTGTACCAAGGCAAATCGCGCATTAACTCCCAATTTTTACGGGCCGAAATGCGAACCATCCCATTATCGTAAGATGAATTAAAGTGTTGCTTCCCATTTACCCATGTATCTTGAGAAGCCCACTCGTAATGAAATATTTCTTTTTCAGTTAAATCTGGCAATTCAAAAGGTTGCTGGTTCTTATTCGGATAGCCATCTCTGAACCAAGTTTGTGTACGATAGTACCCACGTGTTTGCCAAGTGTGTGGCGCTTCGGTAGCTACAAAAGGTTTATCGGGCCGCTTTTTAGTATAAAAACCTTGCTTTTCACTTCCTCCATTCACCCCAAATACATCCATGTACTGCGAAGCACTATGTCCCGATGTTACTAGCCGTGTTGAATCTATCTCGTGGCATTTGGCAACCAGTTTTTCCCCTATCTCTCCTCTTGTTTCATTTCCTAAACTATAAATTACAATAGACGGATGGTTGCGGTTTCGCTTCATCCATTCCGTTAAATCAGCTTCCCACCAACTACTAAATGCCTGTGCGCCATAATCCTCTCGGGCTTTACGCTTCCAACCATCAAAAATTTCATCCATTACCAGAAGTCCCATTTCGTCGCACAGGTCGTAAAACATTGGGGGATAAGGGTTGTGAGCCGTCCGGATGGCATTTACACCCATTTTTTTCAATAATTCCAATTTCCATCTAAGTAGAGGTTTTGTCCATGCTCCGCCAACTGGTCCGCCTTCATAATGCTCACACACTCCCAGCAGCTTAGTGTTTTTTCCATTTAGCCAAAAACCAGTTTCATTTTTCCATTCAATTTTCCGGATCCCATAGTTTGTGACAACCTCATCAACGAGCTTATTATTCACCCATAAGCTACTGGTTATTTTGTACAAATAGGGTGAATCGGGACTCCACAAATTGACTTGTTTTAACGTAAATTCTTTAACGGCATTCAATTCAGCATTCTCCGTCCACTTTAATGGTGTCCGGTCGTGCTTCAAGAGGTTGCCCGATCCATCGGTAATAGACGTTTCCAGTACCGCTTTTACTTTCTTTTTAGTGGTATTTAAAAGCTCTGTTTTAATTTTTAAGCTAGCTTTCTCTGCCGAGGCAAGGGGTGACGTTATGGAAATTCCGTTGGGTGCAATGTATTGTTTATCAGTTACTATTAACCTAGCAGGGGCGTAAATTCCACAAGGGTGGTACCAACGCGCTGACGGTTCTTTGGAATTATCAACACGGACGGCAATACTGTTTTTGCCTGGCTTGAGGTATTCTGACAAATTATAGCGGAATGAAATATAACCGTACGGACGCTTACCCAAGTGATGCCCATTAATCCAAACTTCGCTGTTCATATAAACTCCATCAAATTCAATTTGAACATGTTTGGATTCCCAGTCTTTCGGAACATTAATACTGGTACGATACCAGCCAATCCCGCCTTCAAAATAACCGCCATTTGCACCTTGCGCACCATTTCTGACAACGCCTTTTTCATGCGCCCAGTCATGAGGAATACTTAGCTTCCGCCACGCTGAATCGTCAAAATCTGAACTTGAAAAGTGCGGATCATCTTCTAAGATAAACTGCCAGTTGGAATTCAAACTTATGTACTCACGTTGTGAATAAACATTTGTGTACAGAAACAAGGTAAATAATATACAAAGTAAAAACTTAACTCTACTCATCTCTTAATTGATTTGTGTTGTTCTTTTAGCCGAAATTGAGGGGGAGTAGCTTCAAAAATAATTTTTATTTCTTCAGCCCGTCAGAATATTAAGCGCCACATTATCAAACTTTGAAATATACAAATTGTGCAAAACCCATTACAATACACTACAACTATATCTCTGAAGTCTATTCCTTTAAAAAAATTTCGATTACAGGTATTTCTACATTCGGTTTGTTTGTAGGCAATATCAGGTTAATATCGTTATCACTGGTTTCCTGCTGAACCCAATGCCCATAAGGCTTACCAACTTTAATCTCTGATGCATCATGAAGAAACTGAGCATATTTGACTTTACCGCCAAACCCACGCATTAAAAAGTTTTTCATAGGGTAGTCGAGAAGGTGCACATATAACCTATTTGTTTTAGAATTATATGTTAACAATGTATTGTCTGGTATCAAAAATTCACTAGGAGCTTGTGTACACTCATAAATAGAACGACTATTATATTTCATCCACTCCCCCATCTGCTCTAGGGCTTTATCAGCACGATGATCGAAAGTTCCACGAGCTGTTGGCCCAATATTTAATAGCACGTTACCACCTTTGCTCACCGATTCGATTAACAAAACCAGTAGTTGCTTTTTATCTTTCCATGTATGCTCGTCACGATAGTACCCCCATGACCCTGAAAAAGTCTGACAGGTTTCCCAAGGAATGCGCACTCCGTTTTCCTCAGGCCACTTTTGTACTTTAAACTGCTCTGGTGTGGTGAAATCCCATCCGCCTGCATACTCCTTTAAGTCTGAACGATCGTTTACCAAAATTCCGGGTTGTAGATTACGAACCATTTTCATTAGCTCAATGGCTCCCCAATCATCCTTATCTTTTCCAAATTTCCCAGGATACGAGTAATCGAGCCATAAAACATCAACCTTTCCATAGTTAGTAAGTATTTCACGAACCTGATTTTTTAAATATTCACGATAAATACTCATATCTCTGCCCTTGTTCAGTTCATCGTATTCTTTTGGTGTATAGTTTGATTTTTTGGGGTAAACCTTATCAATAGTAAATTCAGGATGATGCCAATCGATAAGTGAATAGTAAAAGCCTATTCCAAGTCCTTCAGCACGGAAAGCATCCACCCATTCTCTTATAATATCTTTCTTGTAAGGCGTGCTTGTTATGTCAAAGTCGGTATATTCCGAATCGAACATACAAAAGCCATCGTGGTGCTTTGTTGTAATTACTGCGTATTTCATTCCGGCAGCTTTTGCTTTTTTTGCCCATTCTGTTGGGTCGAACAGATCAGGATTAAAAACCTCAAAATACTTTTGGTATTCCTCATCCGACATCTTTTCATATTTTTTCACCTTCTCGTGCCGGGCAGCCTGTGCATAAAGCCCCCAATGGATAAACATACCAAACCGGGCATCTGTCCACCACTGCATTCGTTCTTTTTTTGCTTCTTCGGTTTCGTCCCAGATTTTCTTCTGAGAAAAAGAGTTTTGACATATTACCGTCAAAAACAGGATTGCTAGTACTATTTTCTTTATCATTATTTGATATTATTTATTTAATCAAACTATTTATGTTGCCTGTTAATTTACTCGGCATATTTTATGTATTGAACCGCTTAAAAATTTTATAAATGGATGTTGGTAGTTTTCTAAAAAAATAATGAAGGGGATAAAAAAAGAGGGTTTCATTTCGATAGGTTTTGCTTGTCCAACTAGAAGATCTTCAACTGCTTTAGTAGCCGTAAAATGAGTCACCACAACTTCTTCCATCAATGAATTGCAAGTCCCTAAACAAACAAGACGAGTGCAATAATGCCTGCTGCCATTAATATGAACAGTGTATATAGGAAGTATATAAAAATGCCCATCCGTCTTATTTGCTTTTGTTTTTTCATCGTACACTCAACAAATTTTTAAATCCAGATGGAAAACTAGTAGGAAGAGTATTTTACGATTAACACAAATTCGTATGATGCTAACACAAATTCATATTCGGCTATTATGAGTCATTAATGCCCCATTTTTGATAAAAAATGACCCTATAAAAGGTTATGACCCGTAAGACTAATAAGGGGTCAAAGAACTATGGTTGGGGAAACATCAATCAAGATAAAACCCAGTATGGGTTTCACTTTTGTAGTTTTGGCAACTTAAAATCAAAACAATGCCGCATAGCCTATCCCGTATTTCGGCAGGATATTGCAAAATTTCAGCTAATAATGAGGTTTCTGCAACCCATACTGGGTTGTTTTATATAATTTGAAACTTCCTACAATAATGGGACCCTCAGCAGGGCTCTTTTCTCAAAACCCCTACAAGATTAGCACGGGAGGGGCCAGGCTTCGTCGAGAGCCTGGTGGCCTACGAACCATTAACTCTTCAAAAAAATAATTCAGCTATTTTTGGGCAGCAAACTGACTAGGAGTCATCCCGTACATTTCCTGAAAACACTTTGAAAAATAGGATCTGTTATTAAAACCTACCTGATAAATGACATCGGTAATATTTGAGCTAGAACCTTTCAGGAGTTGACTTGCTTTTTTTAGTCGAATGTTTCGTATAAACTCATTCCCCGAAAGCCCGGTTATGGATTTGATTTTTTTATATAATGCAGAATGACTCATGCCCATAGATTTGGCTAAAAAAGTCACTTTAAGATCAGAATCAGATATATGAGCTTCGATAATATCAGTTACTTCAGAAATAAAATTTTCATCAATTCCCGTAGCCGTAATATCAGAAGGGTTGATTAGTGTCCCCTTATTAAACTTTTCACTAAGCAGTTTTCTCGAATTTATTAAGTTCTCAACCCTCGCTAAAAGGTGTTTGGTAAAAAATGGTTTGGTAATATAATCATCCGCGCCCTCTTCAAGTCCATCTAGGACATTCTCAGGTGAGTTCTTAGCTGTTAACAATATTACAGGAATATGACTTGTATCGAACTCGGATTTGATTTTATGACAAAATTCTAATCCATTCATCACTGGCATCATGATGTCGGAAATGATTAGTACAGGATTATGCTCTCTCGCCAACTCAAAACCTTGCTTCCCGTTTTCAGCTTCCATTATCTGGTATCGTGTTACCAGGTTATCACATAGGAATTTCCTCATATCATGATTGTCTTCTACTACCAATAGAAGTGGGTGCCCCTTACCCAAAGTTGAATTGGGAGGATCAGCTTTAGGTTCAATGGTTTCCAGCATTTGTTCTTTCACAAAGGGTTGTTCAACCATAGCGGCTTTTCCATTTGCGACAGACTCCACAGCCAGAAGCGGAATGAGGACACGAAAAACGCTTCCTTTTCCCAGAGTGCTATGGACTAGAATTTTCCCTTCGTGCAATTTGGCATAGTCACTACTCATGGATAAGCCAATACCAGTACCTTTCTGAATATTATTATCTAAGCCCTCTACGTGGTAGAACCGCTCAAAAATATGCTCCAATTGGTCCTCGGGAATCCCCTTACCGGAATCTGTTACGGAAATCTCAATATACTCGGTTCCTTGTTCTTGAATAGGGTAAGATAATTTCACCTCTACCTTCCCATTCCTCCCCGAATATTTGAATGCATTCGTAATGAGGTTAAATAAGATTTTATCAATTTTATCCTTATCAAATTGGCATAAAAGCTCCTTGTAATTAGTTACAAAAGAATAAGATACACTTTCGGCTTTTGCCAGTTCTATAAAATAGGTATAAATATCCTCAACCATTTTGACCATATCCCCATTTTGCAACCTAAGTTCTAGCCCTCCTTGCTCCAGCTCCCGCATGTCCAAAATTTGGTTAACTAGCCTCAGAAGCCTTGAAGCATTCCTTTTCATCATTTTCAACTGACCTAATACCACCTTATCTGAAAGTCTCTGAATCATTTGGTCAACAGGTCCTAATATGAGCGTGAGAGGCGTCCTGATTTCATGAGATATATTAGTGAAGAATTCCATTTTTAATTGATGCAATTCTTCATCACGTTCGTGCTGCAGCTGTTCAAATTTGATCTCATTCTTGAGTTTCGTTCTAATAATCGTCTGCCGGGTAGCCAATCCCCCAACCATAATTAGGGTAAGAATATAGGATATAAAAGCAGTAGTAGATGCCCACCACGGAGTGTCTATGTGGACTTTTATTATTCTTGTTACATCACTCCAAATCCCATCTGAATTAGCTGCCTTCAGACTAAAAATGTAATCTCCAGATTTAAGGTTGGAGTAAAGAGCCTTTGGATAAGCGCCATCAGTCATCCTCCATTCGTCATCGAAACCGTTAAGGCGATAAGCAAATTGATTGGATTTTGGTGAAGCAAAATGAAATGCGGAAAAAGTAAATTCAATGGAATTCTCGCTATATCTTAAGCCCAACTCATCGGTCAAATGCACTACCTTGTTGGTCAGCCTTCTGCCATTAAACTCGTCTTTAGCGCTTAGCTCATTATTATTAATGGTGATTTTTGTTACAAGAGGAGCAGAAACATATTTATCTTCATGAATTTCAATAGGGTCAAATGAGATATAGCCATCTAAGCCTCCAAAATAAATAATACCTTGCTCATCTCTGAATGAACTATTCTTCACGAATCTTTTAATTGCCAAATCGGTCCCTACCATATATCGTTTAGCAATCTTGTCCTCTTCATCTAATTCGATAATGCTGTTAGTACTGGAAATCCACAGCCTACCCGTTTTTATATCCTCTTCTATACTATAAATATCAATATTCTCCAGCTCTGATACCTTTTCAAAATGATCCGATTTTGAGTTCAATTTATAAGCTCCATGCCTTGTACCAATCCAAATTTGCCCATTGCTATTTGGGTATAGGCAAACGATATTAACCACGTTCTTTTCAATTGACTCGCTGGCCAACATGTATTGAGTAATTGAGCCACTACCAATCGAGTATTTATAAACTTCGCCGAACCCTCCAATAATCCAAACATCATCTTCCTTTCCCCGAATGATATCATTGACTTGTATGTCTTTCAAAAAGATAAAATCTGGATTCGATACTTTTCCATCTAAAAGATCAGACGAATTAATATCAAATTTCAGCAATCCTTTACCGCTTGACCCTACCAAGTACTTATCAGGCTCATATTCGAGAATGGAGGAAACATATTTTGAAACCCTAAAATCTGTTTGAATGTCAAAATACAGAAAGTTATTCTTTTCAGGGTCATAAAGGCTTAGCCCTCCTGTAGTACTTACCCATAGGTTATTTGAATGATCTGAATATATTTCACCGATAATATTAGACCCCAAACCAATATCCATTTGTTGGGTGTACCATTGTTCATTTCCTTCAGTATCAATTTTAATAAGCCCTGAAGAGCCGCCTAACCAAAGGCCTACATTTTCTTGTTTGTAAATCGCAGTCACTTCAGTCCCTGTAGCAGCTCCAGACTGATCGATCTTTGCAATAGGGTAAAGATCAAACCGCTTTCTATTGAGGTTATAACTTGATAGCCCGTTGTTTGTACCACACCACACCAACCCAGACCTATCCTTATAGATATCGATAACAACATCGTTGCTCAAAGAATTACTCAGGAATGGATTGTGCCTGTAAGTGGTGAACTTTTCCTCATCAATATCAAATATTGACAAGCCTTCATCAGTCCCCACCCATAATTGATTACTTGAAGGACTCTCAATGGATTTTATTGTATTATTAAATATCCCATCATACCCTAACTCTTTTCGAAATACCTTAAACTGTTTGGTCACCAAGTTAAACTTAGCCAATCCTGTTTGCATGCCTACCCAAAGCATGTCAGGATCTTCTCCTCGGTGAAGGGATATTACAAGGTTGTTGATCGGGTCAAAATCCTTTCTCACCACAGGATAATAATGACGAAATGTTTCCGATACAGGATCAAACTCGTTCAACCCATCAAAAGTACCAATCCAAAGATGCCCATTGCTATCTTTCGTTATTGCTCTTACAATATTGTGAGATATACTCTGACTAGTTGCTGTGCCTTGCTGATACTTTTTGTAAGACCCATCCAAAGGATTAAACTTTATCAACCCTTCATTTGAACCCAACCAAATTACAGAATCTGATTTGATAAAAATTGCACGAATAAAATTTAACTGTTCCGACCCTTCTAATATAAAAGATGTAAAAGCTCCAGATTCCCTTGAATATTTGCTGAACCCTTGTCCTGTACCCAGCCACAAGTCATCAGCATTATCACTGTCAATGCAATTAACTGTTGAGTTGACCAGGCTTGTACTATCGTTGGGTATATGAAAAAAGGTTTTCATATTATAACCATCATAACGGTTTAGACCATTACTAGTACAAACCCAAATGAACCCATCCTCATCTTGATGAATGTCATTGACCATAGGGTCGGATAGCCCTTCAGCAACACCCAATTGATTGAATATAGGGTTTTGAATTCCATACAAATAATCAGAACTGACTAATAAAATAGTCCAAATGATAAAGTATCGTCTGATCATTCTATTTAATTTCTTAAGTCATAATAGTAGCTACAAAAGCTTCAATGCTTTATGCCTGTCCAGAAAAATCTGATTTACAATTATAGTAAATTAATCAGCTTCGTAGTAGAACTTGCTTCGTACTGAAATAAATTGATAGGCAATCAACTTATTTCAAAAAGTGGAAAAGTGGAAAAACAAAAAAAGGCAGTCACATTTCTGTAACTGCCTGATTTTCAAGAGCCTCCTCCCCGGATCGAACGGAGGACCTACTGATTACAAGTCAGTTGCTCTACCAGCTGAGCTAAGGAGGCTTGCTTTTTGATTAGCGAGTGCAAATATAGATATTGTTTTATTTTTGTCAAATATCCACCTGGAATTTTCTTATTTTTTTTCTTAAAAGGGCCATAACTAACAGATTACCAGTAAGTATAATCTCATATTTTTTCCATAATCATACATTTCACCTTTCCCTTCTTATATTTGTCGCCTATCAAAATTGATGTAAAACACCATTCCCTATGACAAAAAAAGAGAAAGCGACCGAGATCATGAATATGCTCGAAGAGATTTACCCCAAAGTCCCTGTGCCTCTTGATCATTCTGATCCATATACCTTGCTGGTTGCGGTACTGCTTTCCGCCCAATGTACCGATGTACGGGTCAACCAAATCACTCCCAAGCTTTTCTCAAGGGCAAACAATCCTTACGACATGATAAAACTGTCTATCGAGGATATAAGGGAAATCATTAAACCTTGTGGGCTTTCCCCTTCCAAATCGAAAGCGATCTGGAACTTGTCGAATATCTTAATAGACAAACACGGTGGCGAAGTTCCACAGACATTTGAAGAGCTGGAGTTTTTGCCAGGCGTAGGCCACAAAACGGCTTCGGTGGTCATGTCACAAGCTTTTGGTGTTCCTGCTTTTCCTGTAGACACCCACATCCATAGGCTCATGTACCGGTGGGGCTTATCGACAGGCAAAAATGTAGAACAGACGGAAAAAGATGCCAAAAAACTCTTTCCTAAAGAAAAATGGAACAAATTGCATCTTCAGATCATCTTTTATGGCAGGGAATATTGCCCAGCAAGGGGCTTCGTATTAGAAAAATGCCCCATAACAAGTAAATTCGGGAGGAAAAGCTTCATCAATAGCTTGAAGTAAACCCCAGATTTTTATACATAAGCTATTCACTTTATTTAATTATTTACAACTGAAGATTATGCTACATAAACTATTAACTTTTTCACTATTGATGACCGTATTGGCATCTTGTGGTACTCAAAAAAACGAATCCCCAGCCGAAGAAGAAATTGTGGAAACTGAAACCGAACCTCAACTTATGAACCTATCCGCTACGCTCGAACTAGATGCGAAGGCACAGCTTGGTGAAGGTGCTATTTGGCATCCTGAAGAAAAGAAATTCTACTGGATAGATATAGAAAACAAAAAGCTCCACATCTATGACCCTGCCGATAAGTCTGATAGAGAAATAACCATGCCTTCGCGCATAGGTACCGTTGTCCCGGCCAAAGAGGGGGGCGTACTCGTCGCATTGGAAGGAGGTATTTTCCATGTGGATTTGGAAACAGAAAACCTTACCTTGCTCAATAACCCTTTGGAAGGGCAAGAAGCCATCCGCTTCAACGATGGAAAATGTGACCCTCAAGGACGTTTTTGGGTAGGCAGTATGAAACTTGACCAATCTGCCAAGCAAGCAGATTTGTACAGGTTTGATACGGACGGCACCGCTCATCACATGCTTGACAGTATTACTATTTCAAATGGAATAGTTTGGTCTCCAGATCACAAAAAAATGTATTATATTGATACGCCAACAGGGAAAGTCCAAGGGTTTGACTACGATGCCGAAACAGGTGAAATATCCAATGGAGAAGTTGTTGTTCAAATACAAGAAGGAATGGGCTACCCAGATGGCATGACCATAGATAGTGAGGGAATGCTCTGGATAGGCATGTGGAATGGCTTTGGAGTAACCCGATGGAACCCAAATACAGGGGAGTATTTAGGCAAAGTAGAAGTACCTGCTCAAAATGTGACAGCTTGTGCATTTGGTGACGAAGATTTATCTACCCTTTACATCACTACGGCTAGCATAGGTACAGACGCCCAAACACTTGAGAAATATCCACATTGCGGTGGAGTTTTTTCTGTGAAAACGAACTTTAAAGGCAGCCCAGCTTTTTATTATGCTGGCAAAACCTCCCAATAAAAACACAAAAGGGGTTGGCAAACCTTTTCATACTTTTGCCAATCCCTTTTGCCCTATACCTTATAATCTCATACACAATTAAAGCGATCCAATCAACTAAACTTTAAGCACTCGCCATGCAACTAGTTTGTAGGTCCTGAAAACCAGTAAACTGTTTGTCTTTGCGTATAAATGTCTACATTTGTGAACTATTTTTAATCCAACATACTATAAAATGTTAAAGGATTATTTCTTAAAAAGGAAAATAAATAAAGCTTTACAGAAGGAAAAGAGCCCACACACCACCTTGAACTATGATGATGTTCGTAAGGTGGGTGTATTGATATACCTTCCCAAAAAAGAGCAACACAAGTATATTAACAAGTTTGTGAGCGATTTGAAGGGAGAGGGAAAAGAAGTGGTGGCCTTAGCTTGCTTTGACAACAAGGCTCCGGAAGAAGCTTTCAATTTCAGATTTCATTACCTCAGCCCCGAACATGTTTCTTTTTGGGGAAACATCACTTCAGAAAATGCCTTGAGCTTTGCAGAAACCAGCTTTGATTATTTGTTTTGCATCACTGCCGACCCAGATATGATGGGCGTTCAATACGTATTGGCACATAGCAAAGCCAAATGCCGAGTAGGTATCTACCAAAAAGGCATGACTAATTTTTATGAGCTAATGGTCGCACTGAAAGAGGGAGAAAGCATTGAAAAGGGTATTAAGGACATGAGGCATTATACGAAAGCCATTAATAAAAATGAATACGAAATGGCTTAAGCAGCCTTAGAAAGGCTTTGATCAGGACACCCTTTCTAAGCATTAATTTTCATTTAGTTACCTCAAGTAGGGACTACTTTTTATGACTAAATTATTACCAGATTATTGAGAAATGGCAAATTACATTCAGCAATATAGCGGAACAGGAGTAGCGCTGGTCACCCCTTTTGATGGCAATGGAGAAGTTGATTACCCAGCACTTAGGAAGCTGCTGAACCATACCACTCCACATGTAGAATATTTAGTCGTAAATGGCACTACAGGAGAATCTCCTACTATTTCTGTTAGCGAAAAGGCGAAAATTTTAGAATTAATCATAGAACATGCTGGTGGCAAACCGGTGATGTATGGAGTTGGCGGAAACAATACTGCCAACGTAACTAAAGAACTTAAGGAGCTATCTTCGACAGGAATAGACTCAATATTGTCCATTTCTCCTTACTACAACAAACCTTCACAAGAAGGTATTTACCAACACTACATGGCTGTGGCTGATGCTTCGCCTGTACCTGTTTTAATGTATAACATACCGGGCAGAACTGCTTCTAACATGTCTGCCGAAACCACTTTGAGGTTGGCAGAACACCCCAACATTATGGGGTCGAAAGAAGCTGCGGGAGACATCACCCAGTGTTTTCAGATAGTAAAACATAAACCAGAGGACTTTCTACTTGTTTCTGGTGACGATCTAATGGCTCTTTCTATGATGGCTATTGGCGGAGCAGGTGTGATCTCGGTTATAGCCAATGCATTTCCTGCCGAGTTTAGCGCTATCATCCGCAAGGCTCTGGAGGGAGATTTCAAATCTGCTCACCAAGACCTTCTTCCATTTGTTGAAAATACCATTTTGCTATTTGAAGAAGGCAACCCTGTTGGGGTAAAAGCAACCCTTGAGCTACTAGGGCTTTGCAGTTCACAAGTAAGGCTGCCTTTGATGAAAGGATCGGAAGAGCTAAAAAGAAAAATATCAAAAGCACTGGAACAACTACAAAAACCTGTAGCATAATAGCTTTATATAAGCGATAAAAAAATGGGCCGCTCTTTTAAGGAAAGCAGCCCATTTTGCATAAAAGAGATGACTTACTAGAACGTATCCGTTTCAAACTCGATCACTGCCTCCGAAGTATTTCCTAAAAGATCGTGGGCAATTATTTTTATGCTGTATTTCCCATTCTTTTTAAACCCTTGAACCGGCGCTATATAACGCTGCATTTTTCCTTCATCTATCTGGTATTCTACATAGTCCACACCCACTTCGGTATCTATAGCCGCTAAAAAGATAGTTGTATAAGAAGGATATTTCCCCTCAGCATTTGGCGTAATAGCATGTTGCGAAGTAATAGTTGGACCTTGAGCATCTACTATAAAATAGGCATCCAACATATTTTTATTATTTACATTATCATACCCATTAAAACTCAACTTGTTCAAGCCAACTTTCTCAATGGAAATTGGAGACTCATAATCCAACTCTCCTGCTTCGTCATTTAGGCTATACGTGATTTTTTGAACTCCCGATTCTTTATCACTGGCAGTTAAGACAACCTTTGTCTCAGGTGAAATGTAAACCGTATCTCCTTTGTCAAAAGTAACCCCTTCAAAAGAGTGGCTGATAGTTGGGCCAGTAAGGTCAACATAAATTACCCCAACGCTATGCTCGAAGTTTCCATTAACTTTGTTATCCGTACTATCTATAGCATAAAATTTCACATTATGAATACCAGAGCGGTTTGGTAAGTAAAAAGGACCATCATAGGTAATAAAAGAATCAGAATTTATGGCATACATCAAATCTTTAACTCCCGATTTATTATCTACTGCGGTAAGTTTCAGTTTTGTTCTTCCAGAGAAATATACCCTATTCCCAACTATAAACTTATCTCCCAATACGTCTGCCGACATAATAGGAGCACTTTTATCAAGATAAAACTCTACCGACTTCTCTTCTTCTTGATTTTTGACATTATCAATAGAATAATAACTCAATGTATGGTGGTCATCCGATAAATATTTGAAGGGAATAGCCCCTCCTTTGTACAACCTATATTCCTCGTTATCGAATTTATAATACGTCTGCGCCAAACCCGAAACCGAATCTCCTGCGGTCAAATAAATAGAAGAATTGACTGAAACTATACCCTCCGAAGAAATCCCAACAATATTGTGGAATGACTCGGGAGGAGTGGTATCCACTATAAACTTTTTATCCTGAGCCACTTCAACATTTCCTGTTTTGTCAACAGCATAGTATTTATAAGAGTACTCCCCCTCTTCAGTAAAATCATATTCCGCATACTCTGTATAAGCGCTACCATTCACCGAATGATAAACCTGACCTAGACCCGACATTTCATCTTTAGCCATTAATGTTACCGAAAGTCCTTTTCCATAAAACCGCCCTTTTGAAGATGAATACGTTGGAGCATTTACAAAAGAGGATGATGTTTTAGGAGCTAGACCATCGGCATGGATCATGAACTTATCGATGTCATTCGTGATGCTATTAGCATGTTTTAATACATGGACACCGTGCCCTTCTAAATAAACCCCCTTAGGTTTGTTAGATTTTAGCTCAAGGCGTTCTCCATCAGGACTTGTAGATATATACAGATAAACAGGTTCTTCAGCTTGCTGAAAATAGCGCCCTGCTGTATCCAAAAAAGCATTTTTAGGATGTTCCAGCTGGTTTTGCGAATAACAAAGGCTCGCAGTAGCAATAGCTAATGCTAGTGTAAAGAATACTTTCATCTGTCAAAAAATTATGAACAAAGCAGTTAAAAATTAAATCCTAATTAGTTTAACGGTAAAACAACCCTAAACTCCGAGCCTTGCCCCTTGACACTTTCTACCTCTATCCTCCCACTCATCGCCTCCACCTGCAATTTTACCAAGTAAAGCCCCAAACCTCTTCCTCCTCCAAACCTAGTCTTTCTCTTATAAGGCTCAAAAATCTGATCATAATCGCCTTGATCTATCCCTATTCCATTATCGATGACTTTCAGGCAACAGGTCTCACTATTAGACGAAGATACAACCTGAATTTCAGCATTCTCGTTTAGCTGTTTATATTTTGCCGCATTTGAAATAAGATTAAACAAGATATTTTCCAAATACGCTTTAACCGATTTGACCGTGGGCAATTCGTCGAAATCTACTTTAAGTGTTGCCTTGGACAACTCTAGCTCATCTTTTAAAGAAGCGGTTACACAAGAAGTAATTTTTTTTAAATCTATATATTCCAGAGGAAGTTCTTCATTTTCAGCAATGTTTAGTAGAACTGTTATTTCTTTCACCACCATATCCATTCGACCGACTGTAGAAACCAAACCATCAAACACTTTGGCATTCAAAGGGTCTGCAAGGTTTTCTTGGTTGATAGTCTGGCTCAACCCCAAAACTGTAGCTATTGGACCTCTTAAATTGTGGGAAATGACATGGGAAAACTGGGATAGCTCCAAATTTCTTTTTTTCAACTTAATAACCGTAGTCTGCAATTCTTCTGTTCTAGCCGCTACTTGGGTTTCTAAATCCTCGTTCAACGCTGTTATTTGAGCATTTTGCTTGTCGAGGGAATGATTCAACTTCTTATTTTTCCGATAACCTATAAAAAGTAATATTGAAAAAACAAAAACAAACCCAAGACCTATGGAGATTATTTTTGAAAGAGACTTTTGATAAACCACTTCCCTTTCTCCATCTAATATTCTTGCTTTATCTAGCTCTCTTTCTTTTTCCAAAAGAGATACGGCAAGATCCTGCTTACTCATTTTTTCCATCAAGCCTTTCACCTCTTTATTGAGCATAGAAACCTCTTCCTCCTTTTCCCTAAGTTGCTTCTCTGCCCTCAACAAAGCCAGCTCTTTTTGCTGTTTTTCAAGCTCAAGGCGCAAAGCCCCTATTTTTGTCTCCTCTACCTCCTTATTTGCCTCTTCAACTTTCTCTCGCTGGATCATCTCATGAAATGTACGGTAGAGGTTAAAATAATGGATTGCCTGCTCTTCATTTCCCGCTTTTTCGTAGGTTTCGGACAACATCCCATAGCAGCTTTTCATCTGCGCCGCATCGCTCATCTCGGTAGCTAGCGCCAATGCTGCCTCAAGATGTTTTGCAGCTTCTTGGTGGCGCGTAAGGTTATTCAGCACCACCGACTTATTTATATGTGTAGAAATTATTTCTGGTTTGGCCCCATAAGCCAACCGGTATTCTAATGCTTCGTTAAAATACCCAAGAGATTTTTCATACTCCTCAATATCCGAATAGATCATCGCTAAATTGCTCTGAATTTTGGCAATCCCACTCTGGTTATCTATCAACTCATTCAGTTCTACCGACTTATCAAAATATAGGATAGCTTTACCGTGGTCTTTTTGCTCCCATGCCTTTATTGCTGCTTCGTTCAAAAAGCGCGTAGCTTCCTTGTAATCCTTTTTTTTCTCAAACTCAGCAGATTTCTTTAACAAAGCCTGTACATCAGACTCATAATCAACGTTTTTTTGACCATAAGCAAAGAATGGCATAAAAAACAATAAAAAAACGAGTATTTTTCTATTCAACATCGCTGATCAAAACAAATAGTATTCGTTGGACTCTATTGCAAAATTAGATACAGAGGCAATAGCATGATAAAAAGTCATATCTGAAACTCAAAGATACCTATTTCAGATTTCTAACAACCTAAGCTTATACTTTGTTGTAAAGTATTCCATGTTAATAATTCGTATGTTTTTTAAACATTTACAACCTTATCTGTACAATTTTACTTATAACTTCCACCTATCTAAAGTAAACGACTTCTATTACTTTTTTTTGAGAAATAGAAATCTTATATAGACTAATCTCAGAGTAAATTTAAGATAAATATTTTCAAACATCGCCCTAATCAAGATGAATATTAGAGAAGCTACAGAATATGACTTTGAAAAAATTTGGCCATTTTTTCACTCTATTGTTTCTGAAGGAAAAACCTACTCTTATCCTCAAAACACCACCAAAGAAGAAGGAATAGAGCTTTGGATTAAAAAGCCAAGAAAGACCTATGTATACGAGGAAAATGGAGAAATACTAGGAAGCTATTATATCCTAACCAACAAACTAGGAGCAGGAAGCCATGTTTGTAACTGTGGGTATATGGTATCGCCAAAGGCAAGAGGCAAAGGCGTAGCGACCGCTCTTTGCAAGCACTCTCAAAAAACAGCCTTGGAACTGGGCTACAAAGCCATGCAATTCAACTTTGTTACCTCTTCCAACGAAGGGGCGATCAGGCTATGGACAAAACTTGGCTACGACATTGTTGGTAGGCTACCAAAAGGATTCAACCACCCCACCAAAGGCTTTATTGATGCTTTGGTTATGTATAAATGGCTGGTTTAATCCACTATTTTCAGCATTATTCGTTATATTTATTGAGAATCAAATTCACTACGGGATTTTTTTAGCCCTTTTTATCACTCACAAATACATACTATCAACTATGAAACTCACTACTTTAACAGTTGTGCTACTTTGCACTACAGTGAGCCTTTTTGCCCAGCCGACCAAGCAGGTAAAATACGGTAATGTGCAATGGCTCCAATATTACAACCAAACCAACATCAGCGAAAACTGGAGCTTGCTAGTGGACGGTGGCTACCGTTGGTCTGAACAGTTTTCCGCTAGCTCGCAATATGTAGCAAGAGCCGCAGCAGGGTACTATTTGACTGATGATATAAGAATAGCGACTGGAGTTGCGCACCTCGGTTTTTATTCGGACGGAGAGGTCAATAGAACAGAAATAAGACCGTACCAGGAATTAAGAATAAGGCAGAAACTCAATCGTATTGGATTCAATAACCGGCTGAGACTAGAGCAACGGTTTTTCCATATCAAGGCAACAAAAGAGGCGAAGGCTTCCGATTCATTCAATTACCGGTTCAGGTATCGCTTCCAGTTTGCAATCCCCCTTGTAAAATCATTTCCCAACCAGCCCGACCAAGCGCTCTCGCTCCAATTAGGCGACGAGATATTCTTGAACGCAGGCAACGAGGTGGTTTATAATATTTTTGACCAAAACAGAATACTTCTAGGCACTACATACAAAGTGAGTCCACACTTGGCATTTAGCTTTACTTACAGCAATACTTTTGTAGCAAAAAATATTGCTGAAACCTATACCCATCTTGATATTTTTTGGGTAGGGATCAAACACAAAATTGATCTTACAGAACCGGTCAATTAAGACAGTCAGGTAAAAAACATGCATGAGCATTGAGCTGCCCATGCACGTTTGTGACTATTCAAACCCAAACTCGGTAAGGTAATCGGCTTCTGCTTCCAGCACAGTTCTAATCTCTTCGGTAGTGTAATCTAATCCCTCTAGCATGGCTGAAGTACGGATGAATCTTACTATTTTATTGTGGCTCGTCCCTTCATAATCTGCTCCAGCAGTTTTTTCATAATAACGGTTTTGGTATTCCAAAATCAGAAATACATCATTGGGACTTAAGTCTTCTTGGTAAGTATCGGGCAAGTGTTCGAAAGTCCCATTCAATACACCTTCAGGAGAATACATTTGTACAGATATCATAAGCTTTTTTAGGTTTGGTTAAATCTATCGCTACTAATATCCGAAGTCAGACCGTAAGCTATTTATGTTGTCATTTTTTTGATCAAAAAACACCTAATATAATTATAATAAACAATCTTGTAAGTGATAGCAGCCCTATCTCTCTCCAAACCCCTTTATTAAAAATCTTTGAATTGCATTTGGGAGTAAAGCAGCAATGTTTTACTTTTGCAGCGGCAAGTCGATACGACCAGCTCCTGAGAACTCCCCCAGGTCCGGAAGGAAGCAAGGGTAATCGGTCGTAGCGGTGCGATATTGGCTTGCTTTTTTTTATGACCAACCAATAAGATAACCAACAACATGCCCTTTGGCATGTCCCGACGATGAACTAAGCGGTTCGGAATGGAATTGACTAACACAACCAGTTTGGTTTGTTGGGAACAAAATATAGCTTTCCCCCTTTACCTATTCTTTCATTTTTAAACATCTTAAATTCCAATGAAATTCTTCATCGACACGGCTAATCTTGACGACATCAGAGAAGCTAAAGATTTTGGTGTGCTTGACGGCGTTACTACCAACCCTTCGCTTATGGCGAAAGAAGGCATTAATGGCAAAGAAAACATTCTTAAGCACTACGTAGATATTTGCGAGATTGTAGGAGAAGGTGATGTTAGTGCTGAGGTACTTTCTACCGACTTCGATTCTATGGTAAAAGAAGGCGAAGAGCTTGCTGCTTTGCACCCAAATATCGTGGTAAAAATACCTATGATAAAAGACGGTATTAAGGCTATCAAATACTTTACTGACAATGGTATCCGTACAAACTGTACGTTGGTATTTTCTGCTGGTCAAGCTATTTTGGCTGCAAAAGCTGGTGCTGCTTATGTTTCTCCGTTTGTAGGAAGGCTTGACGACATCACTTTTGATGGAATGGAGCTTATCGAACAAATCGTTGACCTTTACGATACTCAAGGGTTCGCTACTGAAGTATTGGCTGCTTCTATCAGATCTGGCCTGCACATCGTTCAAGCTGCTGAGCTTGGTGCTGATGTAGCTACTTGCCCACTTAGCGCAATCTTAGGATTGTTGAAACACCCATTGACTGACAGTGGCTTGGCTAAGTTCTTAGAAGATGCAAAGAAAATGTAGTCTTTGTATTTAAGAAAAACAGTTGGAACGCCTCTTGTATTCACAAGGGGCGTTCTTTTTTTGCACCTGCCCCATTCATTTCTTTACAAGAAAATGGGGTATCTTACTTTTTGAAAGGATATTTATAATAAACATTTTACTTTTGAACACACTTACTCTCATAGGTGTTTTGATAGCGAGCTATTAAGCAGCAACTTTAAGTTTAATTGTCAGACATATGCATATCATTAAAGTAAAAGGAAAGGCTAAAATCCCTGATTATATTCAGCTTCGCGATGATGACTTTGTGTTGGTTGCCTATTTTAGGGCGGATCGACCCATTAAAAAGCCCGAAAAATATGGGCTAGAAGGAAAAGAAGAAGCTTTTCAAGAGTTGATAGATTCCCTTCCTTTTGGTAAAATCCAAAAACTGGAACTATAAGCTATTTTTAAAGAAAGGTCTTTCAATTATTAACTCAGATTCAATTGGCAGAAGACAACGAAAACATCATAAGTGTAAGGAATACCAGCATTGTTCGTGAAGGGAAAACTGTTATTCGTAACCTGAGTTTCCAACTAAGAGAAGGAGAATTTGTATACCTCATTGGAAAAACGGGCAGCGGCAAATCATCTATCCTCAAAACGCTATATGCTGACCTAGAGCCGCTGGGCGGAAGTATTCATGTGGCGGGCTATGACCTTGGCAAAATCTTGAAAAAGCAAGTTCCTTTCCTTAGGAGAAAACTGGGAATCATTTTCCAAGATTTCGAGCTCCTCGACGATCGCTCCGTAGAAGAGAATCTCACCTTTGTGCTAAAAGCTATGGGCTGGGCGGAGAAGCAAAAAATAAAAGATCGCTCTCATGAAGTATTGGAGCGGGTCGGCTTGCATAACGTGAGCCACAAGCTCCCCCACCAACTGTCGGGCGGTGAGCAGCAGCGGGTCGCCATTGCCAGAGCATTGCTCAACGATCCACTCGTGATTTTAGCAGATGAACCTACGGGCAACCTCGACCCAGAGGTAGCCTACGAAATACTAGACCTTTTTGCCAAAATAAACCAGAATGGAACTGCCATTTTGATGGGTACGCACAACCACTCCTTTTTGCGAAAGCTTCCGGCAAGAGTACTTTATTGCGAAGAGCAAGAACTCAAAGACGTAAGCAAAGACAGGGTGGAAAAAAGAATGGGTTGATTTAGGGTTTAGGGTTTAGGGTTTAGGGTTTAGGGTTTAGGGTTTAGGGTTTAGGGATAAACGAAAACTATTTATTTAAAGAACAAAAAATAAACTTTCCATAGAAAAAATGAAGAGACAGAAAGTAAGATCGACGACGGTATTGGCAGTAATGCATAATGGAAAAGTAGCAATTGGGGCAGATGGCCAAGCAACCATGGGCGATACTGTAGCCAAAGGAAATATCAAAAAAATCCGCAAGCTGAGCAATGGGAAAATTGCCGTTGGATTTGCCGGCTCTACCGCCGATGCTTTTTCACTATTGGAAAAGTTTGAAGAAAAACTAGGTGCTTACGGTGGCAACTTGAAACGAGCTGCTATAGAATTAGCCAAAGACTGGCGTACAGATAGGTATTTGAGGAAATTGGAAGCCATGATGATCGCTGCTTCTAAAGAGGAAATATTAGTTATTTCGGGCACTGGAGATGTACTAGAACCAGATAACGAAATAGCTTCGATTGGTTCGGGAAGTAACTATGCTAAGTCCGCTGCTTTAGCACTGAAAAAGCACGCCACTTCTATGAGCGCTGAGGAAATGGTGAGAGAAGGCTTGACCATAGCCGCAGATATTTGTATCTACACCAACCACAATTTTGTGATAGAAACACTGGACTAAACTACTTATTGAAACATGCCAAAACCTTTCCTCATATTGTTCGGGTTTTTCCTATTGGGAATAAGTTCTGCTGGGCTTTGCCAGCCAGATACCCTTCGGTATGAGGACGGTGCTTTAAAAGCTTTTGGAAAACTAAAAAACGGGAAAAAGCAAGGAAAGTGGCAATCATTCTACCCAAATTCTGTTCGGAGCGCAGTAGAGTTTTACAAGCAAGGCGAACTCGATGGCTCTTGTAAATACTACTCTTTTGAAGGGAAGTTACTTAGTGAAGAACAATGGAAAATGGGCTTGCCCCACGGTGAGGCCAACTATTACCTCCCAAACGGAAAGCTTGAAAAAAGCGGTAGCTACTTAAACGGAGCTTACGAGGGAGAGTGGAAGTTCTATTACGAATCGGGGCTCTTAAAAAGGCAAGGGAGCTATAGTTCAGGTTTGCCCAATGGCAAATGGACTTTCTATCATGAAAATGGGAAAAAGTGGCAAGAAGGCAACTTCATAGCAAGCAAAGAAGATGGGCACTGGGTTTTCTATACTGAAGAAGGAAAAATAGAATTTGAAGGCAATTTTGAAAAAGGCAAAAAAGTAGGAGAATGGTTTAAATACAACAAAAAAGGGAAGAAAAAGCCTATGAAATACTAAGCTTTCCCTTCCCTTTTATACAAGCATAAATAATCCTCCTTAACTTAGGTTAAAAAGCTCCGATTTCTTTGTTTATCCCTTCATACATTTCCTCATTTTTCTGCACAACCCTTGGAGCTGCCATTCTCTTCCCTTCAGCACTAAACGCCCCATTTTCAATATAATACAAGGCTTCTTTGAGACAGTCTTCATCCACATCCCCAAAGTCATAAGTCAAGCCATCTGGCACTTTTACATCGGCAGGGATACCGTCAAAATATTCAGCTACGCCATCAGCGTTGGTAATTTTGAAGGTAATGGGGGTAAATACATAACCATCGAAGCGGAAAGAGCTCGCCCCTACCGGCTTACCATAGCTGTCATCTCCTACGGTTTTTACATCTAAGTAAGGCTTCAGTCCATTTATAACTACCTCACTAGCCGAAGCAGAGCTTTTTGTCGTGATGATTACCACCTTATCGAAATCAAAACTATAAGGTGTTTCTTCGAAGTTTACAGGAGTATTTTCGTCAGCTTTTTCTTCATTGAAGGTGATTTGTACCAATAACTCATCTTTGAGAGTTGGTGGGGCTATAATACTAGAAAGATATCCGGCAATATTGAGCAAGCCTCCTCGGTTATAGCGAAGGTCTAACACCAATTCATCCACTCCTTCAGCAGCAAAAAAATCAAACGCTTCATTCAAATCCTCTTTAGATCGTTCTATGAAATTGTTAAACACCACGTAGCCCACTTTCTTATTTCCCAATTCTATCACGCTCCTATGGGGGACGGTAGTAATATCCACCACAGCCTTTGTCATTTGTAACTCTTCCTCCGCTTCTCCAGTTTTTTTCACTTTAAGGCTTACCGACACCCCTGCTTCGTCCGCACCAAATGCAGCATTAAAATTTGATATAGCTTGGACAGGCACTCCATTCACTTCCAAAATCTGCATTCCTCGTCTTAGCCCTGCTTCGTAAGCAGGCGAACCCTTGTACACCAAACTTACTCTCAATTCTGTATCTGAAAGCCAAGTGCTGGCAAAACCCAAGCCTACATACTCGGCAGATACATAATATTGATCAAAAGCCACCTCTTCTTGGATACTGCTCCATTTGTCTTTTGCATTCCTAAGCGAACTAATGAGCGCTTCGGGACTATCGAAATCATTGACATCAACCTCGGCTGAGAGACCATCGTTCCACAAATACCAATCAGTCATAACAGCTACTACCTTGTTTTTAACCGTAACATCTATCGGCTCCACATCATTTTCCTTGCAAGAAAAAACAGAGAGTAACAAGACAAATGGTAAAAGCAGTTTGCTGATCTTCATAGTATAAATTGATTAAGTGAATCCTCTTTACTAAAGCTCTTGTTGCTTGTATAAGTTTGAATAATAAACAAAAACCCCGACAATAAGAGTATTGTCGGGGTTGAATGGTTGCAAAATGTATGCAAACTTATTTTTTCTTGTTCTGCTGCTTCATTGCATCTTCCAATCGTTGTTGGAAAGATGACTTCTTCTTGTTCACATTCTTCTTCTTATTCTCATCCAAAATCTTTCTGATTTTGCTATCATCTACAAAACGCCTGATCAATAACTGCTGACCAACAGTGATTACGTTCGAAACGAAGTAATAATACGTAAGACCTGAAGCGAAATTATTAAAGAAGAACATAAACATTAGCGGAGTAATGTAGCCAATTGTTTTGGCTGGTCCTTGCGCCGCAGCGTTCATTTGATTGCTATAATAGGTATATCCAATCTGAGAGATTGCCATCAATAAGGTGAATAAACTGATGTGGTCACCATAAAATGGGATCTCGAAACCAAAATTATAAATAGAATCGAATGAAGATAAATCTTCTGCCCAAAGGAAACTTTGTTGCCTAAGCTGGATAGCATTCGGGAAGAAGTTGAAAAGTGCCAAGAATACGGGCATCTGCGCCAACATGGGTATACAACCGCTTATCGGGTTCACACCTACTTGCTGGTAAAGCTTCATCTGTTCAGACTGCACTTTTTGCATATCGTCACCGTGCTTCGCTTTGATCTCATCTAGCTCTGGCTTCAATACTTTCGTCTTGGCCATTGAGAAATAAGATTTGTAAGTAAGAGGGAAAAGAAGTGTTTTTACGATGAAAACAAGAATCAAGATAACGATTCCGTAGTTACTGAAAAGTCCTTCTAAGAACTCGAAAAGAGGAATAACCAGATAAAGGTTGATAGTAGCGAAGAAAGCCCATCCAAGATAAACGTTGCGCTCAAAGCTAGGAGCTACACCTTCACAAATATCATAATCATTCGGTCCGAAATAGTATCTTATATTTCCATCATCGCCTTTCAATGACTTGATAGGCATTTTGAAAGCCATCTCACTGGCTTTTACTACTGTCTGATCTTCGGCAGGCACTACCGAAGCAACTTCTACATCTTCGAAAGTCTTATCGGTAATGATGGCAGAATTAAAGAACTTGTGCTTGAACGAAACCCATTTGGCTGGCAATTCAAGTTTCTTAGTTTCCTTATCATTTGAACTCACATTCAAATCATCGAAATTGAGGTCAGCCGTAAGGTAATTGACTGTAGATCGGGTACGACTCTGGTCGATTGCCTTCTCAAGCTTCGGCATTTTGTAGAACCAATAATAGTCAACATCTTCAGACTGGATCACATTATCCAAGCCCGCTGTCTCCCACGTGTAGTCCATCACAAAACCTGTTTTTTCCAAAGAGAAAACTCGTTTAAAACTTTGCTCACCCTGAGTAATGGTAAAGGCAATTGAATTCCCTTCTCTCTCTACTCCGTAGTAAAGGTCGTTTAGGTCAATATCACCTACATTAGATTTTACCACTTCAGACATCGTGCTACTTTCTTCACTTATCAGAATCAAAGGCTCTTTCAAGTAATCCACGTAATTCTTAAGCAATACATTTTTGATTTTTGCTCCGTGAGTATCGAAAGTAACTACCATCTCATCGTTTTCAAGCTTTACCTCTTCAGAAGTACCACTTACCGCAGTAGCAAAAAATCCGAATTTTTCTTGAATGGCTGAGTCGGGTAAATCATCAGTAATGAGAGGAGCTTGCTCAGGGCGTATTTTTTCTTCTACTGGTGTGTCAATTACTTGTTCGGCTGCTTGCTGGCCTTCAGTCTGCTGAGGCGCTTGTTCTTCTGGGTTGAAAAAGAAGAAGTATGCCATCAGCAGCAAAGAAATCAGCAATAAACCTGTGACGTTATTTTTATCCATTATAAAACATTTTGCAGACCTTTAAAAGTGGCCCAAATTTGATTTCATTTTTTGAAAAATCTTGCACTTTGGCATATCTGAAAGCTTTTGCCAAAAGAACATTTTTATTCGGCTGCAAAAATACAGCTTTTTTGATCAATTCAGGCTTTGCATTTTGATTAATTAGGCAATTGTGGATGAGAGGTAAAAAATAACCCCAAAACCTTCCTGTTTTGGGGTTGAGTATATTTTAAATAGATTGTAAGAACCTGGTTGAACAGAGCCCCTACTCTTCCTCACACTTCATTATTGGTTATCACCCTTTTCTAATTTGCTTTTTGCAATAGCAGCAGCTACAAAACCTACAAAAAGAGGATGAGGGTTCTCTACTGTACTTTTAAGCTCTGGGTGGAACTGCGAACCAATGAAGAAGGGATGACCTTTCACCTCCATGATTTCAACCAATCCGGAATCAGGATTGATACCCGAAGCTACCATTCCCGCTTTTTCGAACTGCTCTAGGTAGTTATTATTAAACTCATAACGGTGACGGTGGCGCTCCGAAATACTTGTTGTCCCGTACACTTTATGAGCAAGGCTATTCTTTTTCAAGTTACATTTGTATGCACCTAGCCTCATTGTACCGCCCATTTGCTTTAGGTTCTTTTGATCTTCCATAATGTCGATCACCAAGTTTTTTGACTCTGGGTCAAACTCTGCCGAATGAGCATCTTCTAGCTGGAGAACATCTCTTGCAAAACCAATTACAGCACATTGCATTCCTAGACAAATTCCGAAAAATGGGATGTTATTGTTGCGGGCATACATCGTAGCCTTCACTTTTCCGTCTATCCCCCTCTCTCCAAAACCTGGAGCTACCAGCATTCCGTCTAAATCTTTGAATGTAGTTTCGAGGTTATCCTCTTCTAGCTTTTCAGAATGAATCCATTTTACGTTCACCTTGCTTTCGTTCATGGCTCCCGCATGAATCAGCCCTTCTATAATCGATTTATAGGCATCTGGCAATTCTACATATTTACCAATCAAACCGACATTGACCTCGGTAGTTGGATTTTTTAGCTTACCCAAAAAGTGTTTCCACGAATCTATATTTGGCTCAGGCTCTTGTGGTAAGCGGAATTTATCGAGTACTATCTCGTCCAACCTTTCTTTGCGCATCATCAGAGGCACATCATAAATAGTTTCCGCATCTAACGATTGGATAACAGAATTGTAATTTACGTTGCAGAAAAGAGCGATTTTACGCTTCATATCCGAAGGAAGTGGGTATTCGGTACGGCAAACCAAAATATTAGGCTGCACCCCTGCTTCCGAAAGCGCTTTTACAGAGTGCTGGGTTGGTTTGGTCTTGAGCTCTCCAGCAGATTTGAGGTAAGGAACCAAGGTCAAATGAATAACAATTGAGTTATTCTCACCCAAATCCCAGCGTGCTTGGCGCACAGCTTCTATAAACGGTAAAGATTCGATATCACCTACACAACCACCAATTTCAGTAATGACGATATCGTAGTTTCCAGTTTCACCCAACTTAAACATGTTGGCTTTGATCTCATCGGTAATATGCGGGATTACCTGAATGGTTTTTCCCAAATAGCCGCCTTCACGCTCTCTGGTGATCACATTATTGTAGATCCTACCTGTAGTAACATTGTTCGCCTGAGAAGTAGGCACGTTCAAAAAACGTTCGTAATGCCCTAAATCCAAATCAGTTTCAGCGCCATCGTCCGTAACATAACACTCTCCATGTTCATAAGGATTCATTGTGCCCGGATCGATATTGATATAAGGATCGAATTTTTGAATAGTGACCGAATAGCCCCTTGCCTGCAATAATTTGCCCAGTGAAGCTGAAATAATACCTTTACCCAATGAGGATGTCACACCTCCTGTTACAAAAATGTACTTTGCCGAAGCCATTTCTCTGTCCGCTTGTGTTGTGTATAAAAAAAGAAAACCACCCTTGTAGCCCAAGAATTCCCAAAAAAATGGGCATTACATGAAAAAAAGAGAGGTGGTATGATAGGCAAGACCGGGATATTCCCAGCGGTTTGTTTGCCCTTGCAAAGGTATAGCAAAAAAGCCCTTTCGCAAACTTTTTAAATGATAAGGCATTTTAACCTCATGAAACAAACAAGGCACAACTCACTGAAATACAGAAACAAATAAGAAATAACATAAAACAATGCCCTTTTTTAAAGCGGGTTTTAACGCTTGTTCACAGCAATTGGACAAAACTTAATTAATCTGTACCAAAACAAAGAGGCCTTCGTTGATTTGATGAAAAATGCCTAAAAACAGGCTAGCATTTAAATCAACAGTAATTCAAATTTATTATGCGCTCACCTGAAATAGATAAACTATACGATACTTACAGAAGGGTAAAAGTTTGCAAAGTTAATAATGAGCAATTTGGAACATTAGTCCTTTTTTTCCCAGCATTGCTAGTTGTTGCTTGCGATGGAGTGGTAGATGATGAGGAATGGGTTTATGTTAAATACTTGTCAAAATTCATTGCGGACACCTTTAAAGACCAGCTTTCAGAAGAAGAAATTGCCGCTCTGCAAGAAAGTATGTTTGCCGAATTGGAGTTTTTAACTAAGTATTTATCAGACTGGGAGCAGAAGTTTTTGAAAGTATTGAAAGAGTATTTAGCCCATAACTCTCATGTAAAAGAAGATGTGGTTGACATCTTACACATGTTTGCTGAAGCTTCAGAGGGAGAGTCTGATGAAGAAGAAGCTAAAATTGAAGAGTTGACAAATTATCTCGAGTTGTCTGAGATAAACATCTAAAGACCCGTTTATACATAAGTATAATACTTAAAATAGAGTAAAAAGAGAGGTGCTTCACCTCTCTTTTTTTTGTACTAACCCTTTCTAAAACAGCTATTACTGCCCATTTAAATACTATTGCAAAAAAGAAGCATTTCTGGAAAACCCAAACTTTAACCTAATTTTTCAATCGGATTGTGAATAAAAACAGATTAAAAAGTTAGATTAATCGTAAGCAATCCTATTTTTGATTCATCGACCTAACCTATTAGTATATCCTATGTGTGGAATAGCAGGATTTGTTTCTAATTCATTTTCCAAATCAGATTTGGTAGGCATGACGGACCTCATTAAGCATAGAGGCCCTGATAGCGATGGTTTCTTTTATGATGAAAAGAAACATGTCGGGCTTGGCCACCGGAGGTTAAGTATCATTGACTTGAGCAATGCAGCCAACCAACCTTTCTACTCCGAAAATAGCCGGTATGTAATGGTTTATAACGGAGAAGTGTATAACTTCAAAGAAGTTGGCAACCAAATTTTGGCAAATAAGGGTAACGAACCTATACCCCACTCCTTCAAAACCCACTCTGATACAGAAGTACTCATTGAAGCTTTTGCAATGTGGGGTACTATGAAACTACCCGAAAAACTGAATGGCATGTTTGCTTTTGCCATTTACGATAAAACAGAGGAAAGACTCTTCCTTTTTAGAGACCGAGTAGGAATTAAGCCTCTTTATTATTTCCACCGCGAAGGAGAAATAGCATTTGCATCCGAGTTAAAATCACTTGTGAAACTCTTGAAAGGCAAAAGAAAGCTCACGATCAACCAAAGTGCTATCCACCAGTTTCTTTACCTTGGATATGTACCAGGTGAACAAACCATCTACAATGAAATATCGAAATTCCCAGCAGGGCATTGCGGCATTTTTGATAAGGGAAAATTGCACCTAGAGCAATACTGGAGTCCTGAAAAAATCATCAGAAATGAAACTACCACAAATGAGGAAAAGGGAATCAAACAACTGGATGAACTGTTAACTAAATCGGTAGAGCGAAGAATGATCGCCGATGTGCCTTTGGGTACTTTCCTAAGCGGAGGAGTTGATTCAAGCGTGGTTACTTCCATTGCTCAAAAACTAAGCGACAGGTCCATTAATACATTTTCCATTGGTTTTAAAGAAGCAAAATTTAATGAAAGTGAGTGGGCGGAAAAAGTCGCAAAGCACTTGGGTACAGAGCATCATCCCTTTCTTCTTTCTGAAAAAGATGCTATCGAACGGGTTGATTTAATCACTAAATCCTATGACCAACCTTTTGCCGACGCCTCGGCAGTACCGACCATGCTGGTCTCTGAAATGGCTCGTAAGCACGTAACAGTAGCACTTTCTGGCGATGGAGGAGATGAACTTTTTATGGGCTACGGTATGTATCAATGGGCAAAAAGGCTTTCTAAACCACACATTAAATATGGTTCTCCATTTTTAAAACTTGGGCTTTCTCTTTCTCCCAAAAGCAGAGACCAACGAGCTGCCTGGATGTTTGCTTGGAAAAACTCTCAACGAATAAAAAGCCATACCTTTTCACAAGAACAATATTTCTTTTCGGAAAAAGAGCTGAGCAAAATACTGAAAAATACTCCTGAAGAATTACAATGGATAGATGAAGGCTTTGGGAAATTGAACAGAAGCCTTTATTCTGATGAGCAGCAAGCTCTTTTCGATCTTAAAAATTACTTAAAAGATGACCTACTTGTAAAAGTAGATATTGCATCTATGCTTCATTCCCTTGAAGTTAGGGTCCCCCTACTCGATCACAAAGTAATCTCATTTGCACTCAACCTTCATAAAGATCTGAAGTGGAAAAACAGTACTAGTAAATACCTTCTCAAAGAGGTTTTGGCGAAATATATTCCTCAAGAGCTCATCAATAGACCCAAGTGGGGCTTTGGGATTCCATTAGGCAATTGGCTCAAAGCTGACTTAAAATATTTGATAGATGAATATCTTAATCCAGAGATAATTGGAGACTATGGAATAGTAGAACCTGCTATAGTAGAGAAACTCAAACGTGCCTTTTTTGAAAAAGGAAAGGATTACTTATACAATAGACTTTGGGCATTGGTCATTCTCCACAAGTGGTTAAAAGAGAATGAAGCTTAGAAAAAAGAAAGCTAATTGCTAAAAAACTCTGTAGCCTAGCTACCAAAAACAAAAAACCACTTGTCAGCTGACAAGTGGTTTTTTAATTCAAATAGCGTTATTTTTTTTATGTTTTCAGGAAACTTAGTCCTGCAACTCTCGGTCAGTTCTGAAACGTTCCTTAGAATCCAATAGCGCTTCATATTCATCCATTGAAGCTACTCTTGCACCTTGGAACTTCCTGATTCCTGTACCTGCAGGGATTAAGTGTCCAACAATTACGTTTTCTTTCAGACCGTTCAATTGGTCCATCTTACCTCTAATAGCAGCCTCACTCAAGACCTTAGTAGTCTCTTGGAAAGATGCGGCAGAGATAAAGCTGGTAGTATCCAACGATGCCTGCGTAATACCTTGAAGGTTCGGTCTTGATACTGCTGGTTGAGCATCTCTCACCTTCACAATATTCAAATCACGACGCTTCAAGTTAGAGTTTTCGTCTCTCAACTGTCTTGCCGAGACGATCATTCCAGGGCGCATTGTAGCAGAATCACCTGCTTCAGTCACCACCTTCTTGTCCAATATCTGATCATTGGTTTCCCTAAACGTGAACTTGTCCACATTTTGGTTATTCAAGAAGATAGTATCACCACTATCAACAATCATTACTTTCTGCATCATCTGCCTAACGATCACTTCAATGTGCTTATCATTGATACCCACACCTTGCAATCTATAAACATCCTGAATCTCGTTTACCAAGTATTCTTGAACCGCTGTTGGACCTTTAATAGCAAGAATATCAGATGGTGTAATCGCTCCATCAGAAAGAGGCATACCTGCTTTCACAAAGTCATTTTCTTGTACAAGAATATGTTTTGAAAGATTCACCAAGTATCTTTTCTTCACACCTTCTTTAGACTCTACAAAGATCTCACGGTTACCACGCTTAATAGCGCCATAAGAAACAATACCATCAATCTCACTTACTACAGCTGGGTTAGATGGGTTACGTGCTTCAAACAACTCAGTTACCCTCGGCAGACCACCCGTAATATCCCTGTTTTTGCTTATTGCTCGAGGGATTTTCACAAGAATCTGACCTGCGGTCACTTTTTCACCATCTTCTACTGCTAAGTGGGCATCAACAGGAATGTTACTACTTACACTTTCCCCATCATCTGAAACAATGATCAACGTTGGGTTTTTCGCTTTATCTTTAGTTTCAATGATTACTTTTTCACGGTGTCCAGTCTGCTCATCATACTCCTCACGGTAAGTGATACCTTCTTCAATAGCTTCAAATTCTACGTGACCGTTGAATTGAGAAAGGATAACAGCATTAAATGGATCCCAGAAACAGATAGTATCACCTTTCTCGACCATTGCACCTTCAGGTACTTTTAGGAAAGAGCCGTATGGCAAGTGATTGTTAATTAAGGTTCTACCTTCTTTATCAACAACTTTTACCTCACTAGTACGTGACATTACTACATCTAACTCTTCCCCTTCAGGACCTTTAGATGGTACAGAACGTAACTCTTCGTAAACAACCTTACCGGCAAATTTTGCTCTGATACTTGCATCTACAGCAATGTTCGATGCCGTACCACCAACGTGGAATGTACGTAGCGTAAGCTGAGTACCTGGCTCACCAATTGATTGAGCTGCGATAACACCAACAGCCTCACCATTTTGAACAGGATTACCCGAAGCAAGGTTGCGACCGTAGCACAAGGCACAAACACCTTTTCTCGTCTCACAAGTAAGTACTGAACGTATTTCTACAGCTTCAATAACTGTTTCTTTATCAATATAAGCAGCGATGTCTTCTGTTACCTCTTCGCCAGAAGCCACAATAAGTTCGTCCTCATTAAGCGGGTTATATACATCATGTACAGAAACTCTACCTACTATTCTCTCAGCCAATGGCTCAATAACATCATCGTTATCTTTAAGAGCCTCTACTGTGATACCTCTTAAAGTACCGCAATCATGCTCAGTAACAACTACATCTTGCGCTACATCAACTAGCCTACGAGTAAGGTAACCAGCATCGGCAGTTTTAAGAGCCGTATCTGCCAAACCTTTCCTCGCACCGTGAGTAGAGATAAAGTACTCTAGTACATCTAGCCCTTCTTTAAAGTTTGAAAGAATTGGGTTTTCGATGATTTCACCAACAGAACCTTGAAGGTTTTTCTGTGGTTTTGCCATCAAGCCCCTCATGCCTCCAAGCTGCCTAATTTGCTCCCTAGAACCCCTTGCTCCAGAGTGCATCATCATATAAATAGAGTTGAAACCTTGTTGGTCATGCTCCATCTGATTCATCAGCGTAGCAGTCAGCCTCATGTTTACTTTCGTCCAAATATCAATAACTTGGTTATAACGCTCATTATCAGTGATAAGCCCCATCTGATAGTTAGCAGTAACTGTCTCTACGTCTTCCTTAGCACCTACAATCAAGCTTTCCTTTTCTTCTGGAATAACAATTTCATCCAGACCGAAAGAAAGACCACCACTATATGCCATTCCAAAACCTAAGCCCTTGATATCATCCAAGAACTTGGCAGTTTTTGCCATACCCACAATCTTAAAGATTCGAGCAATAATTTTTTGGAGTGCTTTTTTGCTAAGAAGCTCATTTACATAACCCACTTCTTCGGGTACAAACTCATTGAAAAGTACTCTACCCGCTACAGTTTCTATGATTTCAGTACTAAGCTCACCTGTTTTATCATTACGAACTTTCGTTCTGATCTTGATATTAGCATGCTTAGATACCCTTCCCTCATTAATAGCAATAGTAGCTTCATCAGCACCATAGAAAGTAAGACCTTCACCTGGCACCTCTTCTTCAGGAGTTGTCCTTTTACCTTTAGAGAGATAATAAAGACCTAATACCATATCCTGAGAAGGTACCGTAATCGGTGCTCCGTTAGCAGGGTTCAATATATTGTGTGAAGCTAGCATTAGCAATGATGCCTCTAGCACAGCTTCGTGACCTAGTGGTACGTGTACCGCCATTTGGTCACCATCAAAATCGGCGTTAAATGCAGTACAAACAAGTGGATGTAACTGGATAGCTTTACCCTCAATAAGCTTAGGCTGGAATGCTTGAATACCAAGCCTGTGAAGCGTAGGAGCCCTGTTCAAGAGAACTGGATGACCTTTCAAGACGTTTTCCAAAATATCCCAAACTACAGGATCTTTGCGGTCTACAATTTTCTTTGCAGACTTCACTGTTTTCACAATACCCCTCTCAATCAGTTTCCTGATTATAAAAGGCTTGAACAGCTCAGCAGCCATGTTTTTAGGAAGGCCACACTCGTGGAGTTTCAATTCAGGACCTACTACGATCACCGAACGACCAGAGTAATCGACCCTTTTACCCAACAAGTTTTGACGGAAACGACCTTGCTTACCTTTGAGCATGTCACTCAATGATTTCAATGGACGGTTACCATCAGCCCTTACAGCGTTGACTTTACGAGAGTTGTCAAACAATGAATCTACCGCTTCTTGAAGCATCCTTTTCTCATTTCGAAGGATTACCTCAGGAGCTTTAATATCTATAAGCCTTTTCAAACGGTTGTTACGAATAATAACACGTCTGTAAAGGTCATTTAAATCTGAAGTTGCAAAACGACCTCCATCCAATGGAACTAGTGGACGAAGTTCTGGTGGGATAACCGGTACCATTCTGATAACCATCCACTCAGGGCGGTTCTCGATACGAGTCCTAGCATCCCTAAATGCTTCTACTACTTTCAAACGCTTCAACGCCTCAGCTTTACGCTGTTGCGAAGTATCATTGGCAGCACTATCTCTCAAGCTATAAGAAAGCTCATCGAGATTGATACGGCTCAACAACATTTCTAGAGACTCTGCACCCATCTTAGCGATGAACTTGTTAGGATCGTCGTCGTCGAGAAGTTGGTTCTCCCTAGGCAGTTTATCCAAGATATCAAGGTACTCATCCTCAGTCAAGAAGTCGAGGTAGTTGATACCATCTTCAGCTTTTATACCAGCTTGGATTACCACATAACGCTCGTAGTAAATGATTTGGTCAAGTTTTTTGGTAGGCAAGCCTAGCAAATAACCGATTTTATTAGGCAGGGAACGGAAATACCAAATGTGAGCTACAGGAACTACAAGTTGAATATGACCCATCCTTTCCCTTCTTACCTTCTTCTCGGTCACTTCAACACCACACCTGTCACAGATGATACCTTTGTACCTAATTCGCTTATATTTCCCACAATGACATTCCCAGTCTTTTACTGGTCCAAAAATTCGCTCACAGAACAATCCGCCCATCTCAGGCTTGTAAGTCCTATAGTTGATAGTTTCGGGCTGTGTTACCTCTCCATGAGAGCTTTCCAGAATAGACTCGGGGGATGCTAAACTAATGGTGACTTTTGTAAAGTCATTGGTGATTTTTTTATTCTTCTTAAACGCCATTTGAAGCTTCCTTTTTTTTGAACTTGCAAATATAGACAATTAATAATTATTTACTAAACCAATAGTTTGAATTCGCAAATTTATTTTGCTTTTTTTTCTTACCATTGTTTATACAAAAATTCCAAAAACCAGATCATACACCTGATTTGCAATACAATAGCTGAGTATAATATATTTATAAAAAATTGGGTGAGTTATAATGACCAGTCGGGACATCCTTATAAATTCTCCTTTCAAAAAATGAATTTGCCATGAGGAACAAAAAGTGGAAGTTGCTCAACAGGCTATTCGGGCAAGGATAGTTTTTATGCATAGTGAGATTTATGTGAAGGGATAAAAGAATAAGACTGGATTGCCTTAATATAGCATTTTTTATCTGCTTCCACAAAGCATTGCCAAATTTTATTATGAAAAAAGAAGTAAACCTCCATTTTGCCCCTTTTTTTGTGAAATCAACCCAATGTTTTTAGTATTGCAGGCTTTAAATACACCAGTTAAACTATAACCTCACGCTATCTATCAACAGCTCTCGTCATGAACGAATTCTTCCAAATCACTCAATTCCAAGGAGCTCTTGTGCTTATTTGCGGTCTGCTCATCGGACTGTCAAAATCAGGGGTGCGGGGTGCAGGAATGATTGTTGTCCCCATAATGGCAAGTATATATGGAGGAAAATTATCTTCTGGTGTGGTATTGCCTATGCTTTCATTTGCCGACCTTTTCGCCGTTATGTATTACAATAGGCACGCTGAATGGAAGTACGTTTGGAAACTGTTACCTTGGACAATGGCAGGCATTGGGATTGGCGTAGTAACAGGAGAAGCTGTTTCGGACGTAGTGTTCAAGCAGCTAATCGGTGCTATTGTTATAGTTGGGCTAGGCATTATGGTCTGGCAAGATATAAAAAGAAAGAAAAGCAGTAGTATTAGCATTCCTGACGCTTGGTATTATTCTGCCCTTTTTGGATTAGCCGGAGGCTTTTCTACCATGATAGGCAATTCTGCTGGGGCAATTATGGCAATTTACTTACTATCCATGCACTTGCCCAAAAACTCATTTATAGGTACAGGCGCATGGTTTTTTCTCATTGTCAATCTTTCCAAAATCCCGTTCCACGCCCTAGTTTGGAAAACAATCACCCTCGAAACTCTTACATTTAACCTTACACTCACACCTCTTATAGCAGTTGGAGCATTTATTGGCATAAAAGTGGTCAAAAAAATCCCAGAGCGACCTTACCGTATTTTTGTCATTTGCATCACCTTTCTCTCCTCTGTGTTACTTTTCATCTAGCTCAGGTCAAAAAGTGACAAAAAATTTGAAGTATTTGATTTAACCGAGTAGTGGTCTTCTATCTTTTTTCTTGCCTCTGCCCCCATCTGCTTTCTCAGTTCAGGAGAAGCAAGAAGTTTAGATAATTTTTCATACCATTCCTCGGGATGTTCACAGATAAACCCATTCACTCCATCATCCACAATCTTGGTATTTACACCAACAGGTGATACAATAGCAGGAATACCTAATGCCATATACTGCAAAGCCTTAAATCCACACTTTCCGTTTGCCCAAATATCATCCGTAAGTGGCATTACCCCCACATTAAACTGGAGCAAATCCTCAATCTCAGATTCTTTCTTCCAAGGAATAAACTTAAAAGATTCCAAGTCGAACTTTGGTGCCTCATTGGAAATCATTTGAAACTCGAATTCGAAATCTTGCTCCAACCCTCCAAGGATAGGCACTAGCTCTTGAAGGTATTTTGCAGTAGTGAGCGTCCCTGTCCAACCAATAATCGGCTTTTCAGCAGCTTGCGGGTTTACCTTATTGTGGTAATGTTCGGTATCAATAGTAGTAGGGTTGCACACAACCGACCGATTATATTCTGAAGCTTTACTTACCAAATAATCATTCCCTGCGCTCACTTTATAACTCCATTTCATAATGGAATAGACCTTTTGGTAAAACTTGAGCCAGTGAAAACGAGCATTATGCTCAGAATAATTCGGCAACCAAATAGCATCATCAAAATCATAGATGATTTTCTTCCTAAAGACTTTGGCAATAAGCCATTCGAAAATGGGAGGTCCAATGTGAGAAGCCTCTCGATGGATAAATACAAAGTCATATTTCCCAAGCTGTGGCAATAAAGCAAGCCTACGAAGAAAGGCAAAAACAATCCCTAATGCTTTTTGAACAAAATACCCTGGCTTATGAAGAATCCCCCAAGTTTGTTCGCTGATAAAGGGCTCGTAGTCATAAGCAATACCTTTTTCATCAAAGAGGTACAAATACTGCTCAAACCTAAACCGTTGCGAAGGGGCTTCACCTTTGGGATAAGGCGCCAAGATCAAAATCCTCATTTCCAGTCTTAATTCAGCTAAAGTTCCCCGTATCCAACACTCGTTTTATCCCTTGCTCCAGCGGCAACATTTCTCTACCTAGCAGCTCTTTCATCTTAGATATATCAGGTTGTCTTCTGCTCATATCGCCTTCAGCCAATGGTGGCAGATGAATCAGCTTAGAACTCGATCCGGTAATGTCAACTATCAATTCTGCAAGCTGCTTAATGGTCACAAGATTATCGCTACCTATATTGGCTACATCATCTAGCACCTTGTTCTGGATAAGCGCGTTTACCGTAGCATCAATATTATCGTCTACATAGCAGAAAGTTCGAGTTTGACTACCATCGCCATATATTGTGATATCTTCATTGTGAAGTGCCGCTTTTAGAAATTTGGACATCACAAAATCAGTGCTTTGCTTTGGACCGTAGGTATTGAAAAAGCGAAATATGGTGTAATCCAAGCCAAACTCTTTTTTGTATGACTTACAATAAGCTTCGCCTATATTTTTGACTATTGCGTAAGGAAGGCGGGAATTGAGTGGAGTAGTGAGTTCATTTTGCGGAAGCTCTACAGGTTCGCCATACACTTCGGAAGACGAGGAATAGAATACTCGCTTAACACCTGTATTTTTGCACAAGTCCAATACATTTTTAATCCCTTGCACATCATTGAGCACCATTACCGGATTATCCAAAGTACGCTTCACCCCAACCACAGCGGCATAATGAAACACATAATCGAACCGATAGGCAGTCATCACAGGCGCAATGTCGTAGTAATTGTTCACATCGCACTTTACAAACTTACACCTTTTATTATCAGGGACTTTAGACAAATCCCCTGTAAGAAGGTTATCTACCAACACTAATTTATTTTCAGGATTTTCTAACAATTTGTCTGCTAAAGAACTTGGAATAAAGCCAGCTCCTCCCGTAATCAATATTCTACTCATCGTTTTTCAATTGTAGTTTATAAAAGCATCCGGTCTAAGGGTATCTTTTGAAATACACAGGCAAACCTCCCTGCAGTTTCATACTAAAAAGTACTTCTAAGAAAAAACTCGCCCAACGGTTTACTTTATTCTTCCCCAAATTTAGGCTTATAAAAAAAGGAAAAACAAAATTCATCCGCAACTTTATTTTATATAGGAAGGCTGTTCCTATATGTAATGTGTGCACATAGTGTTTTACCTAAAAATAAATCATTGAACCCTAGGGTAATTCGAGCATATTTTGGTTATTTGCGGAAAAAATCTGATGCTATGACTTACAAGCAAATAAACGAAGCAGCAAGTTATGTAAAACAGTTTTGCCAACAGAAACCTGTCTATGGGATTATTCTTGGAACCGGACTAGGAGCTTTGGTAGATGATGTGGAAATAGCACATGAAGTTCCGTACGAAGACATTCCGAATTTTCCCACCTCTACAGTAGAATCCCACTCTGGCAAGCTAATCATAGGTTTACTTTCTGGCAAGCCCGTGATAGTAATGCAAGGTAGGTTTCATTATTATGAGGGCTACAACATGAAAGAAATTACTCTTCCTGTAAGGGTGATGAAGCTATTAGGTGTAGAAAAACTTATTGTATCTAACGCTGCGGGCGCTCTAAACCCAAGCTACCAGATAAGCGACATAATGGTGATTGATGACCATATCAACATGCACTATGAAAACCCGCTTACGGGCAAAAACCTTGACGAGTTTGGCCCTAGATTTCCAGATATGAGCGAGCCTTACGACCAACAACTACTCGAACTTGCTCAAAAAGTAGCAAAGGAAAACAACATTACGATCAGGCAAGGAGTGTATGTAAGCCTTCCTGGACCTAACCTGGAAACCAAAGCAGAATACAAATTTATGAGGGTGATAGGTGCGGATGCGGTAGGGATGTCGACTGTGCCAGAGGTAATAGCCGCTCGCCATATGGACATGCCAGTTTTTGCCCTTTCGGTGCTAACAGACCTTTGCTCACCTGGAAAAGTCAAAAAAGTAGATATAAAAGATGTGCTTGCCGCCGCCGCAGTTGCCGAGCCCAAAATGACTCAGCTAATCAAAGAATTGATAAAACAAGATAGGTAAAATAGCTCCCAGTCTGTTAAAACCATATAAAACTAGCATTTTCATATCAAAAAACGCATTCAGATGTGTGATATGACGATTATTAAAGTTATAATTATCGGAGTTCGCTTTAAACCCATAAACTTTAATCGAAAACCATCATCAATCTAATTACCGATAACTAAAACAGGCAATACGCTATGTATGCACTAAAAACAATTTTGGTTGCACTAGACCTAACCAGTATTGACAATTACCTAGTAAGGTATGCTTTAAATTATTCAAAGCTGCTCGACTTGGATAAAATAGTATTTGTATATGTTGTCCAAGGTGTGAACCTTAAAGAAAAAGTAACAACCCCTGATGGGAACATCACAAAAAAAGAAGAAATAGCCACTAAGCTAAAAAACGAAGTAGACAAGAGTATCAGCGAGGCAGAACCTGGGCTTGAATTCGTTTTCTCAATCAAAAGTGGGGGGCACTTGAACGCGATACTTTCAGAAGCACAAAAACATGATGCTGGACAAATATTAGTTGGGAGGAAAAACTTAGCAGAAGGGCCGGGCAGACTTTCGAAAAGGCTAGCCAGAAGAGCCTTATGCTCTGTATTGACCGTACCAGATAAATCCGAACCTGATTTTAAAAAAATCCTAGTCCCTGTAGATTTTTCGGAACATTCCCACCTCGCCGTAGAAAGAAGCATCAGCGTAGCTAAAAAACACAACCTAGAACTACAATGCATGCATATCTACAACCTTCCTAATGGATACTTGGCATCGGGGAAAAGTAAAGAAGAGTTCTCCAAGATAATGAAGTCAAACGCACAAAAAAGATGGAACCACTTTTTAAGCGAAATAGATACCCAAGGCATGGAAATCAATTGTAAATTCTTTCTAGATATGCGCGCTAACCCTGCTAAGCTGATTTATAACACGGCTCTAATAGAACATGTCGATATGATCATATTAGGCTCGAGGGGAAGGACTAACGTAGCAGCAGCCTTTATTGGAAGTACCACAGAAAAATTATTAGGAGAAAACATGAGTATCCCAACCCTTGTGGTAAAAAACCGTACGTATAACCTAGGATTTTTCGATGCCTTGTTGAACTTCTAAGTTACAACTCGGCATCATCCCAAACCTTATCAACCACCAAATAGCACGACTTAAACTCATTTCAATGCTGGATATCGTATCCGTGCACCAGCATTTTTTTCGAACCATAAAAGTTAAAAAAAGAACATGAGTGAAATGCTCACCTCAGCAGGCCTCATTAGCTTGCTTACCCTCACCCTGCTCGAAATCATCTTAGGCATTGACAATATCATTTTTATCTCAATAGTAGCAGGTAAACTACCTGAATCACAAAGGGGTAAAGCTCGTTCTATAGGGATTTTGCTTGCATTAGGCGTAAGAATTTTGCTTCTCTTAGGAATCACATGGATCATTGGTTTGCAAGAGCCACTTATCGAGCTTGGCTTTTTAGAAATATTTGGACTAGACCCAAATTTGAGTGGCAAAGATTTGATTTTACTGATAGGTGGTCTATTTCTGATGGGTAAAAGTGTCGCAGAAATTCACGACAAAATAGAAGGTGAACACCATGATTCACCTAAGGCCAAAGTAAATAGCCTGGGAAAAGCCATTATCCAAATTGTATTGATCGACATCGTATTCTCTTTCGACTCTATCCTTACCGCTGTTGGTTTGGTAAAAAACGTGGCGATCATGATCACCGCAGTAATCATTTCTTTGAGTGTAATGCTGTTCTTTGCCAAGGCTATTGGTGATTTTGTAGAGAAGAACCCAACACTCAAAATGTTGGCACTTTCCTTCTTAGTGCTTATAGGCTTCTTATTAGTGGTAGAAGGGTTTGGCGAGCACATTCCAAAAGGGTACGTTTACTTCGCCATGGCATTTGCTTTTATTGTTGAGATGATCAACATGCGAGTTCGCAAGAAGACAATCCGGCAAGAATTACTAGATGAATAATCGACGGGGGGTATCTTGCCCTCTTCCTACGGGAGGTTCACCTTTCATGGTGTAAAGGTCGCCATTGTCAGACGGGTGAACTTCCAACACATTTGCCAACGTAAGCTTCACCAACACATCCGATGCTTCATGAGGCTTTATACTTGTATTTTCAGCCAAATACCGCATGTTTAACGTCTGGGTCCGATGAAAGCAGCGTAAAAGGGATTGCTCCACCTCCCCGTATTTAACTAAGTTGTCTTGATTTTTAGTCTGCCCTTTAAGCACCTTACGAACTTCCCGGCTCGTCTGCACGCTTTTGTCCTCCACCCTTATATACGCTCTGCCAATTTTTCTTTTCAAATTGTAAATCAAGAAAACTGGTTTCTGAATGCTTTCTTTTATTTTGAACACCAACACATCACGCTTCGCTGTCACTTTCACCCGCTCCAGTTGATAGTCTATAATTGGACTGCAGTGCTTGTCAATCACCTCCTGCATCGCAAACTCATCATCTTCGGCATGTTTGAGGCCTAGTACCGAACCATCATCATCTACTCCTATGAGTAAATACCCACCTTTCCTATTGGCGAAAGCCACGACTTCGCGCAGCACCTTGAGCGGATCAGCAACTTTTCGCTTAAATTCCACTTGAAGCCCTTCCCCCATTCCAGCGAGCTTCTTTACATCGTTCAGGTTCATGTCTTTTCGTTCTAAGTGATTGCCTATTAAACAGAGAACTTGGTAGTAGGGTTTCCCCACTTCCAACATAAGGGAATTTGGGAAATTTTCAAAATAGCAAACCTACTTTTGGAATAAAGATAGGTAAGAAAGGCAAAAGCAATTGGGCAAAAAAAGAGCCCCAGAAGGGACTCTCAATTTCAAATACGAAGTATTTTAGAATGCTAATCTTCATCTAGCACATAAATATGGGGCAAGTTCCTACCCAGACCATTATAATCCAACCCATAACCTACCACAAACTCATTCTTGATTTCAAACCCCAAATAATCAATCTTCACATCGGTCTGAAGGGCTTCAGGCTTAAACAGTAAAGAGGCAAGTTTGATAGAGGCTGGCTTATACTTAATCAATTCACCCAAGAGACTTTTCATAGTCAATCCCGTATCAATAATATCTTCTACTATGATCACGTCCCGGCCTTCAATCTCCCTATCGAAGCCGATCAACTGCACTACTTTCCCACTGCTTTTGGTATCGATGTACGAAGAATATTTAATAAAGGAAAACTCGGCAGGCATATCAATATTCTTTGCCAGCTCCGACAAAAACATAAAAGCGCCATTAAGCACTCCAATCAGAATTGGCTCCTTCCCCTCATAATCTTTCATCACTTGTGCACCAAGCTCTTTTACTTTTGCACTTACCGCCTTGTCGTCAATATAAATCTTGAATTTTTTATCGTGAACTTGCATCTTTAATCGAGGAGAATCATTGTTTTTGTAAAAAGAAGGCAAACTTACGAAGGCAAAAATAGGCATCGAAATATATTAGAACATTTTTTGGGAAAAGCATGGAGAAGAAAAGGTTTTATTCCATCCCCCCTGCCTTACGTAAAAAGCTCGTCGCTTAAAAAGCCTAATCACCAACCCCTAAAATCAAGTCCTCACTATCTAACCCTTAATCCTCTTCACCACCTCGGTAAAAAGCATATCCACAGAATCTTTCTCCTCCTGTTTATCGGTATGCACCACTATTTCGGGTGAAACAGGTGCTTCAAATGGGGAATCGATACCTGTAAAGTTCTTGATCTCACCCTTACGAGCTTTTTCGTACAAGCCCTTCACATCCCTTTTTTCACAAGCCTCCAACGAGCAACTCACGTGTACCTCCACAAACTGACCTTCGGGAAATAATGCCCTCACCTCATCCCTATCTGCCTGAAAGGGTGAGATAAACGCGCAAAGCACAATCACACCAGCATCGGTAAACAAACGAGCCACTTCCCCTACCCTACGAACATTTTCCTTGCGGCCATCAGCCGTAAAGGCCAGGTCCTTATTCAACCCACGACGAACATTATCGCCATCCAGCATATAAGTGTGGTAACCCGCCTTGTGCAACCGAATCTCCAACTGATTAGCCAACGTAGACTTCCCAGACCCCGAAAGCCCCGTAAACCAAATAGCCAAAGACTTATGCCCAAAGCTTTCATTACGCATTTGCTGATTGATAGTGACTTTTTGTGGTATAATGTCTTTATTTGCCATGGAGTCAGGATTTAGTTATTAGTTTTTGAGGTTTTAGATTTAAAAAAAATTGCCCACAGAGCTCGCTATAAAGATATTGCAATTGATCAATCTCCTGATTTATGCTCTAAAAAGCTAAAGAATTCCAAAGATAGAACAGATCTAAGAAAACCAAAGCCCAATCTCTAGAAACCAACACCTACCAACAAACCCCTAATCCCTACTAACTAATTCCTAAAACTTCTTGCATCTCAACAAAGGAAATTACAATTTTGGGTCAAGTAATCAGAACACAGTAACCTAACATATATGACTAGCAACCCTAGTTTGGAAAAGACGGCAAATACTGAACAGGAAAAGTGGGATATTGATATCCAACCTAAACATGGACTTTTTGACCTCCACCTTGACGAAGTTTGGAAGTATAGGGACTTGGTTCGTCTTTTCGTCCGACGAGATTTTGTAGCAGCTTACAAACAAACTGTATTTGGGCACTTATGGCACTTTTTAAATCCTTTGTTCACAACCTTCATGTTCTTTTTAGTCTTTCACAGGATAGCTAAGATCTCTACAGACGGGTTACCACCTATCTTGTTTTACATGTGTGGGAATATTTGCTGGGGCTATTTTGCAAAATGCTTTAACTCTACTTCCAACACCTTTGTAGCCAATGCAGGAATATTTGGGAAAGTATACTTTCCCCGCTTAGTAGCACCACTGTCCAATGTTATATCTTCTCTAATCTCTTTTAGCATCCAAATGCTCATGTTTTTATGCTTTATGGCATATTACCTATGGCAAGGAGCCAATGTACACCCTGGTTGGTGGATATTGGCAGTTCCAATATTGCTGTTAATCATGGCCACTCTTGGTTTAGGATTTGGCGTTATTGTTTCCTCACTCACTACCAAATACCGTGACCTTACAATTTTTGTAGGGTTTGGAGTAACCCTATTAATGTATGCTACTCCCGTTATCTACCCTATATCAAGCCTTTCTCCAAAACTCCAAAGCTTAATGTTGCTCAATCCTTTGGCTCCGATCATAGAAGGCTTTCGCTTCGCATTCCTTGGCCAAGGAATCTTTAACCTAAGCATGCTTGGTTACAGTGCGGGAGTTTCTCTTGTCGTCTTTATCGTTGGCATTATCCTATTTAACAAAACCGAAAAGAACTTTATGGATACGGTTTAGGAATTAGTTAGTAGGTGTTGGAGATTGGGTTTTAGGCAGTAGGGATTAGGAGTTTTGGAATTAGCTAATTCCAAAAGATAGTTTATGAAAGATGAAGATTTTGACTTTAAGAAGTTGACTGTATGGCAACAAGCTGTCGACTTTGCCAGTGATGTTATTGACTTATGCGAAAGGCTTGAAACATCTCGAAATCATTTTCGATTAATAGAACAAATAGAAGCTGCTGTAACTTCCATATCAATGAATATAGCAGAAGGAAAAGGCAGAAATTCCTCAAAAGAGTTCATCCAGTTTTTAGCATATGCAGAGGTCCTTTGTATGAAACAATCACCTTATTAGAAATTTTCAAAAAGAGAGGTTGGATTTCATCAGAAGAATATCAAACTTTAGAGCTGGAAAGTATCGAAATTGCCAAAATGCTAAACGCATTAATTAATTACAGCAATAAGAAAAAGGATTAAATAAAAGCCAATACCCAATATCTAACACCCTAATCAAACAACTAATCCTTAACAACTAAACATGCCAGTACTAAAAGTAGAAAATCTATCCAAACAATACCGACTGGGAACGGTGGGAAGCAAGACCTTGCGGGACGACATGGCTCGTTTCTGGGCAAATGTGCGTGGAAAAGAAGACCCAACGGCAAAGATAGGCGAGGTGAACGACCGTGCCACCAAAGGAGACAGCGACTACGTTTGGGCATTAAAAGACATCAATTTTGAAGTGGAACAAGGGGAAATATTAGGCATTATAGGAAAGAATGGTGCTGGAAAATCTACCTTACTAAAAATACTCTCAAAAGTAACCGGACCCACCACAGGAAGGATACGAGCAAAGGGTAGAATAGCTTCTTTGCTGGAAGTAGGCACAGGCTTCCACCCCGAACTAACAGGCAGGGAAAACATCTACCTTAACGGAGCTATATTAGGCATGACCCGAGTAGAGATCACTGCCAAGCTTGAAGAAATAGTGGAGTTTGCAGGTGTAGCTAAATACATTGACACCCCCGTAAAACGCTACTCTTCTGGTATGACCGTTCGACTAGGCTTTGCTGTAGCGGCACATCTTGAACCTGAAATCTTAATAGTTGATGAAGTTCTTGCAGTAGGTGATGCAGAATTTCAAAAAAAGGCTATTGGAAAGATGCAAGATGTAAGTAAAGGAGAGGGGAGAACTGTATTATTTGTGAGCCATAATATGGCAAGCGTAAGAAAATTGTGTAACAGAGGGATTTTACTTGATCGGGGAGGTAAGACGCTAGAAGATAATATTGACAAGGTCATATCGTCTTATCTGAGCTATGGTGAGAAGGCTTTGAATAAAACATACTTTAGTTTTGATAAAGATACTAGCTTACCTATTCAAATTAGAAAAATTTTATTACTTAATAATATAGGGCACGAAACTACTTTATTTGACTATTATGACAATGTAAGCCTAGAAATCCACTTTGATATAAATATCCCTAGTAAACATTACTACTCTGTCATAGTACTACACGACAATATGGGAAATATATTATTTACTTCAGCAAACGATGATATGAAATATTCCGAACTAGCTAACCTCAGACCTGGAAGTTATGAATATCGTATTAAGCTACCTTCTAAAATTCTTCGAGCAGGTGACTATACTGTAACCCTAAGCTTCATTGATAGATCTACAAGAATCAAAGATAAAAAAGAAAGACTCATTTCTTTTTCTATTGAGGATACTACATCTTACAGAGCCATTAATAATCAGTATAGACCAACTATAATTGCTCCTGAAATACCCTGGCACATAACTTTATAACTATTTATTATGTTTATCGATAGAAATATTAAAAGCTTTGTTATATATGAAGAAACTTCCATTGTTGAGGCTTTAAAAATTTTAAATGCTAGAAAAGGAAGAATCTTAATCGTTGTTACAGATAAAGACATAGTGTTAGGGCTTATTACAAATGGTGATATTTTGAGAAGTATTATGAATGCTCAAACACCAGATTTGCAGAAAAATATAACAAGCATAGCAAATCAAAACTTTAAGTATGTGTATGAAGATTATAATAATTACAACCTTCATAGCTTGTTACAAAAATATACGCATATACCAATACTTAATACTCAAAAGCAACTAGTTGCTGTAGCCAGAAATAAACAAATAAAAGAAGCGTTTTTTATTGATAAAATAGAAATAGGAAACACACATACTTTTATCATAGCCGAAGTAGGAAATAACCATAATGGAAGTATAGAACTTGCCAAACAATTGGTCGATTATAGCATTCAAGCAGGTGCAGATTGTGTGAAGTTTCAGATGCGTAACTTAAAAGAGTTATACAGTAATGCAGGAGATGCTTCGGATTCCAGAGAAAACCTAGGAACCCAATATACTTTAGACTTGCTGAATCGCTTCCAACTATCAGAAGAGGAACTCATTGAGGTTTTTGATTATTGCAAAGAAAAAAAAATCATCCCCCTCTGCACTCCTTGGGATATAAGCAGTCTAAACACATTAGAAAATTACGGTATGCCTGCTTATAAAGTAGCCTCTGCCGACTTAACTAATCATAAACTTTTACAAGCTATTGCCAAAACAGGCAAACCGATTATATGCTCGACCGGCATGAGTTCCGAAAATGAAATTATACAAACTGTTGAGCTTTTGAATGATTTAGGAGCAAATTTCATATTACTTCATTGTAACTCTACCTACCCTGCTCCTTTCGAGGACATTAATCTAAGCTATATCAAAAAGCTACAAAAACTCACAAACTCTTTTGTAGGATACTCAGGTCACGAACGTGGTATTTATGTATCTATAGCAGCTGTAGCCTTAGGAGCAAAAGTGCTAGAACGCCACATTACTATAGATAAAACAATGGAAGGAAATGACCACAAGGTAAGCTTGTTACCTACCGAATTTGAAGAGCTAGTAAAAGGAGTTAGGATAGTTGAAAAAAGTTTAGGGGCATCGACATCAGAAAGCAGAATCATTTCGCAAGGAGAAATGATTAATAGAGTGACTCTTGCCAAAAGTTTAATTATTAATCAAGACCTCAAAGAGGGGGGAATCATAGAAGATAATATGATAGAGGTAAGAAGTCCAGGCAGAGGACTACAACCCAACTATAGGTCTAAGTTACTGGGTAAAAAGGCTAAGCATTCTTTCAAAAAAGGAGACTTTTTTTTCCCAAGTGATATACTAGAAGAAGTTGTGACACGTCGAAAATACAACTTCAAAAGACCTTGGGGAATACCCGTACGCTATGCAGATTATCAAGAACTTATAAAAGAAACTAATCTTGATTTTGTAGAATTCCATTTGAGCTATAAAGACTTAGAAGTAGATTTTTCAAAGTTTATAACCAAACCACAAAATATAAACTTTGCAGTACATAGCCCTGAGCTTTTTGCAGGTGATCACATTCTCGATTTGTGTGCTTTAGACAAAAATTACAGAGAGCGTTCTATAAAGGAACTACAAAAAGTAATATACACCACAAAAAAATTAAATAAACTTTTCTCTCATACCAAACGGCCACTTATAGTAACTAATGTAGGAGGTTGGACACAGCAAGGCTTTCTAAGTGAAAAAGAAAAAAAAGAAAAGTATAAAATATTAGAAGAAAGCCTTTCTCTATTAGATTGTTCTGGCGTTGAAATCGTACCGCAAACTATGCCGCCTTTTCCTTGGCATTTTGGAGGTCAAAGCTATCATAATCTATTTGTAGAAGCAGAAGAGATTTGTGATTTTTGTGAGAAAAACAAAATGAGGATATGCCTAGATATTTCACACTCCAAACTTGCTGCTACTCACCTGAATACTTCCTTTCACAATTTTTTAAAACAAGTAGCACCAATAGCAGCTCACTTGCATATCGCAGACGCAGATAAAGCAAGTGGAGAAGGCCTACAAATTGGAACTGGAAGTATTGATTTTATAACCATTGCAGAAGTCCTGAATAGCCTAGCTCCAGAGGCTTGGTTTATACCAGAAATCTGGCAAGGGCACGAAAACAAAGGAGAAGGTTTTTGGATAGCATTAGAAAAACTAGAAAAATATTTGACATATCGCCAAACATTTTAGACAAAACCAAGTAAAATTATTTTCTATTTTACTTGGTTCATCGCCCGATTTTTAAGAAAGGCTTTCAAACTAGACCGAGAATAAAAAACCGTTTTTTTATTCTGTAATTTTTAATTAAAAAAAACAGAAAACATTCTGCAAATAGTTCCTTCATAGGTATATAAATAACAGAGATTTTTAAAGTTTTTAGCAAGTTTATAATTAAATTATTTGTTTTATGATAGAACTACCTGATTTTAATAAGAGTTTTGAGTACGAGAATAATTTTTTCCTTAGTTGTAATACTCAAAGAATAAGTAAGCTAATTGCCCATCATCAGCTATTTCTAAAAACCTTAAACCTCACAGGGCATATTGTGGAGTGTGGTGTTTTCAAAGGTGCATCTTTAGTTCGTTGGGCACATTTTAGAGAAATGTATGGTGGGTCTTTCACAAAAAAAATCATTGGGTTTGATGTATTTGGAGAGTTTCCTAAAACAAACTTTGACGCAGATAAAAAGACACTAGACAAATTTGTGCATAACGCAGGAAGCCAGAGTATATCTCTAAAACAATTAGAAGATACACTTACTAAAAAAGGGTTAAATCAGGAAATTGAGCTAGTAAAAGGGGATATAAATGCAAGTGTCCCTGAGTATGTAGAAGCACACCCCGAACTAAAAATATCATTGCTAAATTTAGATACTGATATTTATGAGCCAGCAGTAGTCATTTTAGAACATTTGTACCCTAAAATAGTATCAGGAGGTATTATCCTTTTAGATGATTACGGTGTATTCCCTGGCGAAACTCAAGCTGTAGATGAATATTTCGAAAACAAAACCGATGTCATTATAAAAAAACTTCCATATTCTAAAACCCCTTCCTTTATTATAAAAAAATGAGAAATATTGCAATTATACCTGCACGTGGTGGCTCAAAAAGATTACCAAACAAGAATATATTACCTCTTGCAGAGAAACCCCTAATTCATTACACCTTGGAAGCAGTGGTCAATAGTGCCTTGTTTGAGACTGTTATCTTGTCATCAGACGATGATAAGATTCTAGATATAGGAAGAGAGATTGAAGGAGTTACGCTAGAAAAAAGGGAAGTTACTTTGGCAGGAGATAATATCAAAGTAATAGATTTAGTCAAGTCTATCGCAGCTAGAAAAGGTTATATAAATCAGTTTGAGACAATCGGCTTATTTCTACCTACTTGCCCATTTAGAACTGCGAAACATATTCAAGAGGCTTATCAACTGCTTAGTGAAGATGATTTATCTGTAGTAAGCGTCACAGAAATGAGCGACCCTGTTCAGCTTACACTTACTATAGATGAAAGCAAGTTAGCTAACCCAGAAGCTCTGCTAAACCCGTCGCCTTTGATTACAGGCGAAACGCGTTCTCAAGACTTCCAAACATTTTATAGAGTCAATGGAGGACTTTACATTGCTTGGTTGAAAAAATTCATCGAAAAAGATAATTTTTTTCAGGGAAAAATAAAAGCATACAATATGGATAAGCTTCATTCGGTAGATATAGACTATAAGTTGGATTTAGAATGGGCTGAATATCTTTTGAAAAATAATCATGTAAAAATATGAACAATTACTACAGTAAACTTAAAAACAAAATTAATGGTCCTGTATTTTCTATAATGACCCCTTTTAAAGAAGATGAAAGTATTGATTTTGCATCTTTAGAAAAGTATTTAGAAAAAATTCATGAGGCAGGTGGTAATATATTTTATGTCATGGGCTACAACAGTCGTTATAGCCAACTTTCTTGGGAAGAAATCAAAACCCTTAATCAATTTGTTTCTAAGAAAGTAAAAGAATTAGACAAGAACCATATTATGATTGTAGCTGACCCGCTACATTGCTCTACCAAAACATCTATTGAATTTGCCAACCACGCCGAAAAAATCGGCGCAGATATGATATCACTTATTGTCCGAGAAAGATTCTATTCAGAAGATCAAATATTTAATCATTATAACCTGATAGCCCAAAACTCTTCTACTGCAATACTAATCCATGAAATGCCTTTTCTAAATGGGTATGGAGGCCCTACGGTAAATTGGCCAATTTCATTGTTAGATAGACTTGCAGATTTGGAGCACGTCGTAGCTGTAAAAGAAGATGCCAAAGATGATGCTTATTCCAAAGATGTAGTAGCTAAACTGAGAGATAGAGTTTCTATAGTCATTTCAGGTGGTGGAAAAAGGCAATGGCTTCGTTTTGCTGACATCGGATGCCAGGCTTGGCTTAACGGTATTGGAGTGTTCGAACCTAAGTTGGCTACACTATTTTGGCAATACTATCAAAATGGAAATAAAGATGGGTATATGAAAATCATTGAAGAAGTAGAAGTTCCCTTTTTTGAAAGAGGTGTTCAAAAATATAGTTGGCACCTGACCATTAAAGCTGCCCTAGAAGCTAGGGGGATTATGAAAAGAAAAGATAGAATGCCCTTACAAGAACTTGGAGAAAATGAATACAAAATAGTCCAAAAAATAATACAAGAATTACCTATAGATGATATCATAAAGTAAATTACAACTTATAGGGTAAGTTTGTTTTTATATAGTCATAAACTTTTGGAGTTTGAGTTGAAAATAAGTCCATTATTCTCAACTCAAACCTCATGGCTTCTTGATGTAATTATTTGACAAAGCATATACAAAATCATACATGCTAAGCAAAAAAGAATATATAGAACTTATAAATAATATTGAAACTAACTTTCCTGTCGAAACCATAACCTACAAAAGTCTAAGAATATGGCCTTGGCTTAGGCAAATATTGTCACAAACCTTACTTACTAAGAGCACTTCAAAACCCACACAAATATCCGAAAAAGAGAAATGGAATGTTAGAGACTTAAGGTACAAAATTAAAGATAGCTATAAAGCTTATTACCAAGTAAAAAAAAAAATAAAAAGTAATAACCCACAACAAGAAGACAAAAGACAAATTGATGTTTTATATCTTAATACACCAAATGGAAAAAGAGAGCTTATAGAAGGAAGATATTTTAATAAATTCGGAAATAGTTTAGAATTTTTTTGTAAAAAACTTGAGTTAAATACCAAACTTATTGAGTTTTTAGCAACACGTGATTTCAATACCGAAATACATGGAGAAACTATCTATATAGATGCCAGTTTAGCAAAAGTAAAAATCAACTATTATTGGCAATTACTAGCAGAAAAGTGTTTAGTACACAAAACTGCAGAAATAGAAAGTTGGACTGAGTTCATGAAGTTTCTGAGCAAACACGATATTACTTTTCCATCCTCACATTCTGTAGTCGTTGAAAAACTAGACATACTTTTACTAGCTAAAAAAGAGTTCTACAAAGTTCTCAATAAATATAAGCCTAAATTGCTATTTATAAATTGTTTCTATTATGATTGGGCTTTTGCTATGGTTTTAGCTGCCAATAAATTAAGTATCAAGACAGTAGAGTTTCAACACGGGCAACAAGGGAAATATCACCCTATGTATAGCAACTGGGCGAACTATCCAAAAAATGGATATAACCTAATTCCTTCTCACTTCTGGATGTGGGGTTCAGAAAATGCTGAGATAATTAAAAAATGGGCTAATCATAGCCAAAGACATGAAGTAGTGATAGCTGGTAATACATGGCTCAGCATAAATGTGAAAGGTAAAATACGACTCGATAGTTTTGATAAAAGTAATTTAGGGTTAAAAAAATATAGAAAAGTCGTTCTAATTTCCTTACAATATTCTGTATTACCAAAATTTTTATTGGAAGCCATAAAAGCTGGAGAACATATTTATTGGCTGATAAGATTACACCCACGGTTCTCAGATGAAGTACAGAACATAAAAAAAATATTAAATGAAAGTATTCCAAATCAAAACTATGAATTGAAGTATGCTAACCAGTTTAATATCTACTCTCTGTTCAAGATAGTAGATATCCAAATTACATTTTGGTCTACAGTGGCTTATGAGGCACTTTCTTTTGGCATTCATACAATACTTATTCATGAAAATGGAAAAAATGATATGCAAAGCTATATCAACCAAAGAATATTTTACTACACAGAAAATACGGAACAACTCTTGGAGATAATTCTAAATTCTAAAAAATATTTCAAACCTGAAGTAGTAAGCTATATTAATATTAATCACAAGCTAATCAAAGATAGTTTAATGTATATTTTAAATGATAGCTATTACAATAAATATATTTTGACAGAAGCCTATTCTTGAACACGACGCAAAGTTAACGCCGGAGTCTTCCACAAAATTTGCTCAACTATACTATAATAAAAAGGTAGACGTGGCAGCAAAACGAGTAGTATCGACAAAAGACGATCTATTTGATAATAAAAATTAGCGGAGAGAGACGAATGCTTGACATTAAAAATAGGTTTAAAAACTATAGATAATTTCTACTAGTAAAATCCTTGTAAAAAGGATTCAATATACTTGAAAAAAGTAATTATCTACCCTGAAAGAAAACCTTATCATTAACTTAATAAAAATCGATGATAATATTGAAGGACTGAACTTAAAAGTATTAAAATCTAATAATTGGGAAGAATATAGAATGCAAGTGCATCTCATTAACTTACTATACAAGAGTTATTTATATACAGAGGTAATTCAGTTCTTATTAAGAACTGAAATTATTCTTTAATTGGAAAAATTTTTGAAGCACAACCTTTCAAAATATTAATTTGAAAAATTAATGACCTTAGCACCTATAGTATTATTCGTATATAATCGTCCATGGCATACACGCCAAACCTTAGAAGCATTAGTCCAAAACGAATTAGCTGACCAGTCAGAACTTTTTATCTATGCTGATGGACCAAAAGAAAATACAACAGAAGAAAATCTTCTTAAAATCAATGAAGTTAGAGAACTAATTAAAGAAAAAAAATGGTGCAAAGAGGTTCAAATAATTGAATCACCTATAAATAAAGGGCTTGCAGACTCAATAGTTGAAGGGGTTACAGAAATAGTAAATAAATATGGGAAAATAATAGTACTTGAAGATGATCTAGTAACCTCTAAGGGGTTTCTCCAATATATGAATGATGCTCTTGATATTTATAAGGATGAGGAGAAAATCATGCACATCAATGGTTATATGTTCCCATCAAATGACAATAATTTATCTGAAACATTCTTTGCTCAAATCACATTTTCATGGGGATGGGGGACTTGGAAAAGGTCATGGAGACAATATACCAATGATAGCATAGCTCTATGGGAAGTTATACGTAAAAAGGGTTTACTTCATAAATTTAATATAGAAGGCACCTATTCTCTTCAATCACAATTAGAAGATAATATCAAAAAAAAGATTAAAACATGGGCGGTCAAATGGCATGCTATCTTGATTATTAACGATTTACTAGCGCTAACTCCTAAAACTTCATTAGTTAGAAATATAGGCAATGATGCATCTGGTGAAAATTGCGGTATTGATGACAACTATTCCAGACAATTAATTAGCGAAAAAATAATACTAAATAATAACCTATCCATTACGGGATCAGAAGAGGGAAAACAAATAATCAAGAATTATTATATCAATTTAAAGAACAATAAAAAACACAAACCTTCTAGTAACATTATTAAAAAGTTAGTTGGTAAAAAAAATGCTTTAAAAGAACATTTACAGTTTTTTAAGCAAATCTATAAAAGGAAAGAGTATTATTCTGAAATGCAAAAATCGTTTGATATTATCAACAATATTAGGTCTAAGAGCACAAACTGCTTTATAGATTATTCTAATAGGTTTAATTATTCTGACTTAAGTTCAATTCTCTTATCAGAGGGAGTTCATATAGGTTCAGGAAATGTTTTTTTCATTATTGGAGAAAATTATGCTGACCATAGATCTGCATTAATAATTGGTAAAAACACATATATTGGAGAATTAAATAATATAAGAGCATCAGGAGGGAAAGTCATTATTGGTGAAAACTGTTTGATTTCCCAGCAAGTCAGTATCATAGTTGCAAACCATAAGATAGAAAAACACAGTCCCATTCAAAAACAATCGTGGATTAATAAAGGGGATATAACAATTGGGGATGATGTTTGGATAGGATGTAATTCTCAGATATTGCCTGGTGTAACAATTGGAAATGGAGCAGTAATTGCAGCAGGCAGTGTGGTTACCAAAGATGTCCAGCCATATACTGTAGTTGGAGGAGTACCTGCTAACAAAATCAAAACAAGAACCTAAACTATGGGCTGGAAATCTTTTATACCCACTAATATTAAAGATGGTGTAAAGCTGATTTTTAATATCAAGGCTAAATCTGATAGTAAAAGTAAACATTCTAACCCGTATGAGATATTAAACCTATTTCCGAGGTTTACGCCAACAGAGACTGTTTTATTTGACAAAAAAATAAAAATTGTAGATTCAGCATCTTTTCTTTTTATTTTCAACGAGATTTTCAAAAAAGAAATTTACAAATTTAGAGCTTTGAATGAATCACCCTATATAATAGATGCAGGTGCAAATATTGGTCTAGCATCTATTTACTTCAAAAAACTATTTCCAAATTCTGAAATAGTTGCATTCGAGCCTGATTCAACAATCTTTGAAACTTTAGAATTCAATATCCAGTCATTTGAATTCAATAACATTACTCTCGTAAAAAAAGCCCTTTGGAAAGAGGAGACAGAGCTCACATTTTATCATGAAGGTGCGGATGGTGGAAGAATTGATAACTCTATTAAAACTAACAAAACCACAGTAAAGACAGCTATTTTACTAAAGTACTTAAATAAACCTGTAGATTTTTTAAAAATAGATATTGAAGGAGCAGAGTTTGAAGTTTTAAGTAGCTCTTTTAACCAGCTAACAAACGTTCATAATATCTTTGTGGAGTACCATTCATTTGCTGGTAAAAACCAACAGTTACCTGAGTTATTACAGCTACTTAAGAATTCAGGATTCAGACTTTATGTTAGCTCTCCAGGTCTAGAATCCCCACAACCTTTATTAAATATCAAAACATATGAAGGAATGGATATGCAACTAAACATTTATGGGTTCAGAGATGAAAATACTACACATTAACACTTATGACCGAGGAGGTGCAGCTAATGCATGTACAAGGCTACACCTGGGATTATTAGAAAAAGGAGTAGAAAGTAAACTCTTACTAAAACAAAAAACAAAAAACCTCCCCTCTAGCTTTGTCTATGTCCCCCCTCCTTTAAAACAGAGTTTTTTATCAAAGGTAATAAGAAAAGGTAGGTCTATCATCAACAAATTCTTCTCAGCAGAACTAAAAGAGAAGAGAAAAAGACAGTTTTTTTTGAACAAGCGCTCAAAAAAGCTAGAGATGTTTAGCTTTCCATATACTGACTTTGACATTACCACAAGTCCTTTATATCAAGAAGCAGATATCATCCATTTACACTGGACAGCTAATTTTCTTGACTATTATTCCTTCTTTCGTAAAAATAAAAAACCTGTTATATGGACTATTGTAGATGAAAACCCTTATTCAGGTGGAGAACACTATCGAGAATATTATAGTGATATAAATGAAAAAGGAGAATTACTGTCCAGAGAAATAACGGATATTGAACAAACCATTTTTTCAGAAAACCAAAATTTAAAAATCAAGGCACTGGAGGGTGTTAAAAACCTACATATAGCCGCCATGTCTGACTGGTTAGTAACAAGCTCGAAGAAAAGCCCTGTTTTTAACCAATTTCCTCATTTGAAGCTAGGTTACGGAGCTAATCCAAACATCTACCACCCAAGAAACATTGAATTTACTCGCGATATTTTTGGGCTTCCTAAGGACAGAAAAGTAGTATTATTTTTATCAAGTTCGCTGAAAAACCCAAGAAAAGGATATGGTTTTTTAATACCAATCATCCAAGAAGCCGAACGCCAAAAACTTGATGTCACATTTTGCACAGTTGGCAATGACAGTAGAATTAAGAGTCGACATAAAAATGTAATGCAATTAGATTATATACATGACGAATTACTGCTAAGTCTACTTTATGCAGCTTGTGATGTTATACTAATCCCTTCTCTAATGGATAACCTACCTTATACGCTCATCGAAGCATTGCTTTGTGGAACACCTTGTATTGGTTTCCCTGTGGGAGGAATTGAAGAATCTATTACACACAAGAAAAATGGATTACTTTGTGACGAGGTTAGCAGTGAATCATTAAAACACACATTTTTTACTTTCTTAAACGAAGGTGTTGAGTTATCGCGAGATGAAATAGCAAGTGAGGCTCGTAAGATATATGACTACAAAATCCATGTAAATGCATATATTGAAACTTATAAAAAGTTATTGAATTGAATATATTTTAAATGATCATTGGAAAAGGATTGATTGCTTCTAGATTTGAGTCGAATGAAGACTACCATTTATTATCAGATAAACCCATCATATTTGCTTCTGGCGTATCAAATTCTGCTGAAACTGATGAAAAGGCTTACAATCGTGAAAGACAACTATTATATGATATACTTTCCTGTCAACCTGCGGAAAAGCTTATCTACTTTAGCACGATCTCGGTTTATGACCCCTCCTTGGAAGGCAGCAAATATATACAGCATAAAATTGAGCTAGAAAGATACATTCAAGAAAACCATCACAATCATTTGATAATACGCACATCGAATATTGTAGGTAAAGGGGGAAACCCACATACTTTGGTTAACTACTTTGTAAATGCAGTTTTAGAAGGAAAGCCTATTAAAATATGGAAAAATGCCACTCGTAATATTTTGGATATTGATGATCTAGTCAAAATCGTATTATTTTTATTACATATGAATAAATCGGGTACTCACGATATTTACTTTCCTCTTTCTTACACTGCTCTTGCACTTGTGGAAACAATAGGAATACACACTGGTATATTTCCAAAATATGAACTTATAAATAAGGGGGCAGATTATATACCATCTGCAACTCGGGAATTAACTGGCTATTTTAAATTCAATGACATAGCTGTTAATTATTCTTATTTTGAAAAAATCATGGCAAAATATTGGCCTAATCCATAAACACTATTTCAGCCTATAGAATGAATACATAGCAAAGGTATTGCTATATATTCATTCCCTTTGTAAGGAAAAATCATGATTTTTTTATGCGCCCCAATATGATAAGTGCACGTTAAGTACAAGTTTTAAATTCCAACATTTATATGGCAAATTCCACATGGCCTAAAGAGGAAATAAATCCAACTATCTACTCTGAAGATATCAAATGGCCTAAAATATCAATAGTAACTCCTAGTTATAACCAAGGTCAATATATTGAAGAGACTATTCTTTCTATAAAAAACCAAAACTATCCAAATATAGAATTCATCATCATTGATGGGGGAAGTACTGACTGTACATTGGAAATCATAAAAAAATATGAGAAGTATATCACTTACTGGGTAAGTGAAAAAGATAGAGGACAAAGTCATGCTATAAATAAAGGCTTAGAAAAATGTACGGGGGATATCTTTAATTGGTTGAATAGTGATGACTATCTTGAACCTTATGCTTTATATAATATAGCACTTGGATTCCAAGCTCCACATACAAAAGTTGTATCAGGTATTAAGCGAACACTCTCAGGCAATAAGCGAAATTTAAATGAGCCATTCCCCTTAGTAGGGTCAACAATGGAAGCTTTAAGCGAACCTTCTTATGCCCAGCCCGAAACATTTTACAAAATGGATGTTGTTCGAAAAATAACTCCACTAACAGAAGGATTACATTATTCTATGGATTTAGCAATGTGGTACCAATACCTATTACTATATGGAATAGAAAATGTAATTAGTATCAAAAAAGTAATAGTAAACTTCAGGTATCATGGAGAGTCAAAAACTGTAACTGGTGAATCAAACTTTGGCAAAGAACAATTATTGATATATCAAAGTATTTTTGACATTCTTCGTTCACCCCAAACCTCTAACAACCTTATTATTACAAAATCACAAATTATTATTTCAGAGGATGAAATAACACAAGCAATACATTTAGGGTATTTCAAAATGGTACTTAAATACAAAGGGCTATTTTCAAAAAAGGATGTAGTACTCCTCATTCAGAAAATTGATTTAAAGGCTCTTGGCAGACAGCAACAGCTTGAGCTTAATGAAATAAACTTTACTTACACTGCCTCCTCTCTCATAAAGACGATGGTCTCAATAATAGGCTGTTTTTCCAAAAACTTTTATCAAAGAATTTTGATATCAAGATTTTTTTGTATCATACCACCTAACTAAGTAAAAATGAAAATCCTCTTAGTAGTTGCAGACTTAGGGCTTGGCGGTGCTCAGCAAATAGTTGTTCACTTAGCTAATGGACTAGTTAATGTAAAAAATGAGGTTTATGTACTAGATGTTTACCCTTACCTCAGAAAGCGGGAGATAACCTCCCAACTCAATGAAAAGGTAAATCTCATTAGCCCAAGGCTGACTTTTTTCAGTAAACTGTACCTAAAAGTTTGCGACCCGTTATTCAAAGCCTTGAATATCAATAAGCGGCTCAATTACAGTTGGCAAGAAAAGCAGCAAACCAAACAATTAAAGTCGCTAGATAAGGAAAGGCAAGTGGATGTGATCAACTCTCATGTATGGTGGGCAGATAAATTGGTCTATGATGTACTTGGTAAACCCTGTGCAAAGTGGGTGCTCACCATGCATGGTTCTTACCGCTATTGCCTTTCACATCCTCAAGAATTTCCTTCATTCAAAGATGCTGCTGAAAATGTTTTGGCTACAGCAGATGGGTGTATCTATATCTCTGAGCAAAACAAAGATTTATTAGATAATTTCGAATCATTCAAAAAACTGCCTTCAAAAAAGATTTGGAATGGAATACCCAAACCCATTTCAACTTATTTTACTCGAAAAGAATTAAACTTACCTGAAAGCGCATTTATAATCTTTTGCGCCAGCAGAGCTATCAAAGAGAAAGGATGGGAAGAACTATGCGAAGCATTTATTCAGACAAATATTCCAAATGGATATCTATTATTTGCAGGTGAAGGACCTGATTTAGCTTACTTCAAAGAAAAATATGCTGACCTCCCAATTATTCAATTTCTAGGCTTTACCAATCAGGTGAGCCAATATATATATATCAGTGATATTTGTGCGCTACCAACTTATTATCAAGGGGAAGAATTGCCTACCTTTATTATAGAGGCTATGGCACAGGGAAAACCCATACTGGGAACAGACCTTGGAGAAATACGGGAAATGATTACTTTAGAAGAAAAAATAGGCGGTAAAATCATTCCACTTCACAATGGAAAGTCTAACATTTCAGATATCAAAAATTCATTAACCGAAATGGCTCAAGACCAACATCTATTAGAAAAGTGCGCTGATATCTCCTTTCAAAGATCAACGTATTTCGAGCTTAAAGAAATGGTCAAGAATTATATCCAGTTTTTCAATAACCTTAACTAATGCACCAAAAATCAATACTCATCATTGGGCATGAAGCATCACTTTCTGGTGCTCCAAAAAGCCTATTGTATTTTGCTAAATGGCTTAAGACAAACAAGCAATATACTATATATTTTATTTTGCAGCGAGGCGGGGAGCTATTGGATGAGTATGAAAAAATAGGTAGTGTTTTTATTTGGAATAGGAATTATGAAGACAAGAAGCTGTTAGAAAGATTATTAAATAGGCTATATGATTACGAACAAAAGCGTAAGGAAAAGTTTTTGTTCGGCATCAAAAATGAGATAGACACCATTTACTGTAATACCTGCACTAATGGTGAAATTATAGAATCAGTAAAAAATATTATTTCTAAACCTTTGATCACAAGAATTCCAGAACTCGAATATGTAATCAGGCTATTCAAAACGCTTGGAAAAGTAAAAAACACTTTCGAGCAAAGTGATGCGATCATCGCAGTGGCAGAAGCAGTAAAAACAAACCTGATTGCCAATCATCAAGTCCCTGCATCCAAAATACATGTCTGCTATGGAGCTATCCCTCCTCCAAAGCCCATCTCTCAAAATAAAAGCTCCTTAAAAAAATCACTAGGAATAAGCGAGCATGATTTTGTGATAGGAGGATGTGGGTCGCTAATCTGGAGAAAAGGTTACGACCTTTTTATCCAAACAGCCAAATTAGCAAAGGACCTACACCCAACAGCTAACTTCAAGTTTCTATGGGTTGGAGGCAAAGAAAATTCAAATGCAATGTTGGAAGCTCAACGGGAATTAGAATTGCTCGAACTTGTCGATAGGGTGATATTTCAACCTTCTATACCCAATGTAGAAGATTATTACCAACTGATGGATGTATTCTTTATGACATCCCGTGAGGATCCATTTCCTTTGGTAAACTTAGAAGCTGCCAGCTTTGGCTTGCCTATTATCTGTTTTGACAAATCTGGAGGAAGTACAGAATTTGTCAATGAAGAAATTGGCTTTGTAGCACCTTATGAAGACTTAGAGTTTGTGGTAGATAAAATTTCATTACTTAATGAAAACAGTTCATTATTACAAAACCTGTCTATTGGCGCCAAAGAAAAATCCAAACAATTTAACATGGAAAAATCTGCTAATGAGATATTTGGGGTAATTCAAAAAATAATAAAATAAATATGGGCAAAATATTTATTTCACTCCTCAATTGGATTAATTTCCAAGACTGTATAAAGTGTGTTAAATCGTTAGAAAAATTATCTTCTCCTGAAATAACCATCCTTATCAGAGACAATGCCTCACCTAATAATTCTGTTCAAAAATTAAAAGAGGCATTACCTAACTATCCCATCTATGGATCTAAACATAACAATGGATATGCAGCAGGGCATCTGGCAAATTGGGAAATAGCTAAAAAGGAGGGAGCTGATTTTTTTTGGATTCTAAATTGTGACTTAATCGTAAGCTATAACTCACTTGATGCTTTTTTAGATGCTTACAAAAGAAATGGCGAACATATATATGGTTCTATTTCACTCCAACCAGAAAACCCCAATCTTATAGATTTTGGAGGAGGTATCCAGCCTATCACCAATCAAGAACCTTTTACCTACAACCTTTGGGAAGGCAAAAGCTACCGAGACTATTCACAAATATACCCCCAAGAAAGAGAAATTCAATCTGTCGAAGGATCATCTATGTTTCTGCCAGCCTCTTTGATACACAAATACGGCTTTATGCATACAGACTTTTTCATGTATGCCGAAGAAAATGATTACGCCTACCGACTAAGGAAAAAAGGGGTAAAATCTATTCTTGTAACCAACTCAACAGTTATCCACTATAGTGCTAGTTCATTTAAAGGAGAAAACAAACTATATTTGGTAAGTGCTTACTACAGAAGAAGAAACTTTATGCGGTTTCTCAAGACCCATTACAATTGGAATAGTATGAATATCCTTAACCATCCAGACTCCTTTCTCTCAAAAGTGAAATTTTTAACGAAGTATTACCTTTCCCCTTCATTTAGAAGAAAGAATGAAAAGCAGTTTATATACCTAAAAGGAAGTCTGGATGCTGTCTTTGAGAGGGCAGGAAAAACAATAAAACCAGAAAAGTTTATATAAAATGAAAGCAACAAGCCTTATTTATCAACTCTTTACAGGGTTCTATAAAATTATCCCTTTTAAGAAACAGGTTTGTTCTCTTCTTAGAAAGATTCCTTTTAAAGAAAATTTTTATACGGATCTGAAGTTTCGTGCCCCATTTCAAGTTAAAATAAATGAGCAATCCTTTTCGCTATTTCATTGGGAAAGCACTATAGAGAATGAAATTTTTTGGCATGGATTAGGCAACACTTGGGAATCTGAAACCATCTTTGTCTGGAAAAAGATCTGCCCTCATGTCAATATAATTTTAGATATTGGAGCCAATACGGGAGTCTATTCTCTTATGGCCAAAGCGATTAATCCTTCAGTTAATATATTTGCTTTTGAACCGTCAGACTTGGTTTACAACAAACTAACGTTCAACAATAAAATGAATAATTTTGATATTCATTGCATCAATAAAGGCGTGTCAAATATTTCTGACTCACTTACATTTTATGATGTAGAAGGAACCCATCAAACAAGTGCCTCATTAGAACCTGCCAAATTAAAAGACTTACCTTCGTTTAAAGGCAAAATAAGAGAATACCAAATTTCAACAATCACTATTGATGAATTTATCAGGGATAATAATTTAGAAAAGGTGGACCTCATTAAAATAGATGTAGAGTTGCATGAACCCCAAATATTAGAAGGCTTTTCTACTTATCTTACACTATATTACCCCTATATCATTATTGAAGTACTTACAACAGAAGTTGCAAAAAAACTAAATAAAATAATTACCAAAACTGAATATGAAATATTTAATATAGAACATAACAAGCTAACTAAAACTGATAAATTAACACCAATTGGATGCTACAATTATTTATTGGCACATCCTTCAAAAAAAGTAACGTCTCTATTCAATTAAGCCTAATATTTACCTTCATGTCGCCATTTTTCTCCATCATCCTACCAACCTATAACCGAGCAAACTTTCTTCCAAAAGCGATTGAAAGTGTATTGTCCCAAACCCACACAAGTTGGGAACTTATCATTGTAGATGATGGCAGTACGGACAATACCAAAGAAATTATCACTGAATATAAAGACGAAAGAATAAAATATATCTACCAAGAAAACGCCGAAAGAAGTGCTGCTAGAAATAATGGGATAAAAAATGCTAAAGGAGAGTATATATGTTTTTTGGATAGTGATGATTTTTATTTACCTGACCACCTCCATTTTTTTCATGAATTCATATTAAAAACAGAACAAAAGTGCAGCTTATTTTTTTGTAACTACAGACTTTGTACAAAAGGAAAACTAGAAGAAAACCAAGTAGTTTTTTCTAAAAAAACAAATCCATATGAGATAATTTTATTGGGAAATATCGCTAGTCAAAGGGTATGTATTCATTCATCAATACTAAAGAACAACTATTTTAACGAATCACTAAATGTAGCAGAAGATACAGAACTTTGGTTTAGAATTATTGAACATTATCCTTTCATATATGTAGATCAGGCTACGGTTGTAATAGTTTCACATGCCAATAGGACTATAGATAGAAAAAATATATCAAGTTACCTTAAAAGCTTAGAGGTCAAAAAGAAACTAGCCAAGTCAGTAAAAGCTACCCTTTCAAAGCACACTTACTCAAAAGTGATTCATGATTCTTACTTTTCTTTGGCACAAAGCTATGAAGTTCACCATAAGTTTTGGAATATGAGTCGTACACTCCTAAAAGCATCTTGGTATTTGCCTACTTATCGATGGAAAGAAAAAGTATATATGGTTTATGCCAACTTAAAATAAGTTTGCAACTTTAACAAGTTCTGCCTATTTTCAATATAAAAGTAAGCTTCTAACGAAAGCTAAAACCTCTATTAAAAAAAAATAAAGTACTTGAAAAATATCCGCCATTTTATCAGACGATTACTCCATCTGTTCATTGTAAAATACAATCGTCTTGCCTCCTCGTTCAGAACCCCCAACAAAACCAATAATCTACTAATGATTATTGGTTTTCAACGATCAGGAACAAATGCACTATTTGATTCACTATCATATGATAATGAAATAAGAGTATATAATGAAAGTGATAAATATGTTATGAAAAAATGGTTGCTCAGACCTGAAAAAAAAATAAGAAATATTCTTTGTAGAGATAAAAAAATTCTTTTAAAACCTATTACTGAAAGCTATATACGAAATACAGGCGATCTTTTAGAGGAATATAAAAAATATAATATCACTCTGGTATTTATTTTTAGAGACCCTATTAATGTTTATTATTCTAATATGCTTCATGATAGTTATTATCATGAAGTAGATAATTTCATTCATTTATATAAAAAAAGGATGAAAAATATTATGGAAGGATTTCCTACTGATAAAGAAAAAGGTATAATAGTTAAATATGAAGATTTGATATCTGATAAAACCTTATTTGACTCTCTATGTACATCCTTAAAAATAAAAGGGAATTTCATTTTTAAGCCTGATTCCAATAAGGGTTATAAAAACCTATCTAAAGAAATAATTGAAAAAATTAATAACACTACCAACGAAACTTATAGCCAAATAAATAACCTATATGCTGAATATCGGAAAGAAACCGAAAACGCTTAAAACCCTCCAAATCATCCCTGCCCTTCCAAAAGGAGGCGCCGAACGCTTGGTACTGAATATTTGCCATGAACTTACTAAAAGAGAAGCCATTGAACTAACTTTAATTACCTTTCGAGAAGACAATGCCTACCCATTCCTTACTACAGGAATCAACTACAAAGTTATTCAAGCTAAGTTTGTCCCCTCTCTCAGTGGGAAACCGTTGAAACAACTCGATGCCCTGCAAGAGTTTATAAACAGTTATCAACCCGATATTATTCATTCCCATCTCTTTGAAGCGGAGATGGTAAGCAGGCAAGTACTTTACCCAACAGCTACATATTTTACCCACTTCCACGATAATATGCACCAGCTTCGCCCCTTCTCGTGGCAGGTGCTTACAAATAAAACATATTTGACTGAATTTTATGAAAAGTACTTACTTCAAAAGCAATACAAGCAATGCAACAACCATTGCATTGCTATCTCGCAAGATGCGTATCAGTATGCCCAAAAAGCATTGAAATTAACAAGCAAAGATGTCACTTTACTGCACAATGCCATCGACCTTTCCCGTTTCAAACCCTCTAATGAATCAAAAACCAAATTACGGCTTGTAAGCATAGGAAGCTTAGTGCCCAAAAAAGCCCACGCATTTTTAGTAGATGTAGTTGTCCATTTACACCAAATAGGAATAAAAGCAGAATTAGATATACTAGGAGATGGACCTGAAAAGGACGCCATTTCAAATAGAATAAAAGAGGTAGGTTTAACTCAATCAATTCGCTTGCAAGGCAATGTCCCTTACCCAGAAGAATTCCTTCAAAAAGCAGATGTATATATACATTCGGCTAACTATGAGCCTTTTGGCTTGGTACTTATAGAAGCTATGGCTTGTGGACTGCCCGTAGTCTGTACCGATGGAAAAGGCAATAGAGATTTGATAAAAGAAGGAGAAAATGGATTTATGGTCTGGGAAAGAGACCCCAAGCAATTTGCCGAGAAAGTTTCCCTTCTCTTGAAGGAGAAAGACCTCTATGCTAGTATGTCCAAAAATGCTTTGGCATTTAGCCAACAGTTTGGGATAAAGGAATATGTTGATAAACTACTGGAATTGTATAAAAAACAATCGAGCTAAAACTATTCTTTCAATAACCCCACAAACTCCTTATAATTCAATTCTGCATTGTATTCCCTCTCCCAAGTTTTCCGAGCCTCTTTTACATATGTCGAATACTGACCCGCGTCTAATGTTACAAAGTATTTGATGGCTTCAGCCACTTCATTTACTGTTGGATCAGAGGCTAGCAACAGGCCATTTTCTTGATGACGAAGGATTTCATTATTCCCGCCCACATCTGTAGCAATGGCTGGAATGCCAAATGACATCGCTTCCATGATAGAAACAGGAATTCCTTCCGAACTGCTCACATTGATGAACAGAGAAGGCTTTTTCGCAGCGTATGCTTCCAACAATTCTGTATTGGAGACTGCTCCTGCGAAGGTATATTCAGTTTTTGTTGAAGACAGTTTCTCTGCTGCCAACTGTTTTACTTCCTCTGCTTGCGGACCATCGCCAAAGTGAAACCACTTTACAGGCAAATTCAATTCTCCTAAGGCTTGGACAATCAAATCAACCCTTTTCCGTGTAATGATGTAAGAGCAGCTTACTATCAAAAATGGGGCATTTTGTTTTTCAGTTGAAAAAGGGAATTCATTAAAAACACCCAACTTTGACATTCGCAGCTTTGAAAAACAAAGCTGTTCCACTCCCCATTTACTTTTGATATACTCAATTCCATCTTGAGAAATACTGATCACAGCATCTAACGTTTCTAACATCAATTTCCTAAAAGGCAGATAATTGATAGAAGCATTCTCAAAGTAAATATCCCACCGATGCCCCCTACTCACCGCTTTAATAGTTGGCAACTCATTTTTCAACATGGCCAGCCCCACTGCCGTATCATTGCTCCAATAGGAATACGTGATGGCTTGCTCAGGAGAAACACCTTCTTTTTGCATTATTCCCTTCATGTATTTTATTAGCTTTTTCCCCTTATACAAAGAAAATAGTATTGTGCTTACAATAGGCTTTGAAGGTTTGAGCTTATAAAAACTTAGCTGTTTAAATTCTTTCCAGAACAATGGATTAAACAATTGGAACAGAGCAAATAATTTTTCAATAGCACTTAGTTCGTAGGGAAACCGGAATAGCTCTACATTGTCAGGAGTCGATCTTGTCTGCTCATTATTCAGATCATTTGATATTAAAATAATTTTCTCAAAAGCCTCAGCCAAAAATGGCATTTCCCCCTCAATAAAAGCCTCTCCAAAGCCATAAGGATAATTAGCCGTCAAAAAAATAAGAGTATTTCTTTTTTCCATGTTCAAGTTTACTAATTCCTACTCATACACCAACTCAAAGTTATCCACCAGAAGGGTGCTGTTTTCTGCACCTTGGAATTCTGCTCCGTAGGCACTGGAGGCGAATACTACATTTATATGGGTGGGGGTTTCGCCTAGGGCTGCGTAGGTTTCGCCTTCTTTGGGCAACATGTAGGATGGGGTGCGTGCAGGAAGCTCTCCATACGTGTATGTTACCTGGATACTTTGAATATCTCCGCCGTTGCCCGTAGTTCTCAGCCACGCTGTTGCCACTCGCTTTACTTGGTCGCCTTCTCTCCTTTCCAATACGGAGTAGATATCACAAGAATCGGGGAAGGAAAGAGCGTTGCCGTTTTTATCTATATTTTTTGGCCCTGCTTCGTAAAGGTACTGCAGCTTAAAAGATGCTGGCGTGGCGGTAAAGGGTATCCCAAAATCAATAGCTGCCTCAGGGTCGTTGATATCGATATTGTCTACATCAAAAAAGCCCGTAAAGGCAGACCCTGATGCAATCGGCTTTTTAAAAACAGCCGCCAAGCTGCTATATCTCGTCACCATTTTGATAGCAAAATCATCGTTACTTACTTCTTCTTGCAACACATTGGCATCCATTCCCCCAAATTCCACACCTGGATTACTCGTCCCCCAAATGGTCGAATTGACATCTGCCCCTATTTCCAAATACCCTTTTTGGGAATCGTACCATTGGTTGAAATCGGAGTTGGGTAGCTGTGGATTGCTCCCTACTTCAAATACATGCACTTTCCAGTTAGTCTGACTTTGGTCTTCGCTAGTAACTACAAAGTCGGCACTGCCAGAGGTAAAATCGACAAGGTCGCCAACCTTCCGAGAGGAAGCGGCAAATGAAGAAAGCTCTAGCTTGGTCAGCTGGACTTGGCTAAGGTTCGTCCCATTGGCTAGCTCCACATACACCGAGTCGTTGCTGCGGTTTATGCTCGCACTTCCATTCTGGTTCTTGAACTCGATGGACAAAATATTTCCCGCAGAAGACAGCCCAAAATGGTCTTCTTTGATACATGATTGCACCAAAATAGCAGAGAATATGAGTATAGGAAAGATATTTTTCATGATAAATCGTGTTTGCTAGAAGTAATAGGCTACCCCAAAATTGAGGCTGAGCAGATCAATTTTGAAATTAAAATCAAGATTGGTGGCATCTCCCGTTTGCCCATTCCCATAGTCCGATTTTATATAGTCCATTTCAAACCCTATCAAATCTATAGCTATTTCAAAGGAAAAGTTTTCCACAATGAAAGCATTTATGCCTGGCCTTATTCCAAACCTTGCTATGTATGATTCCCCATAATACTTCTCTATTTTATCCTCGCTTACTGTTTTTCTTCTCAGTGTCTGCCCATAGCCAAAGGTCAAGCCTGTCTCATTGAACACACTAAATCTGTTGTTTTTGGAAAGGGGAATATAGTTCCGAAGGAAAGGAGTAAACGCGAAACTATGGTTCAACCGTTTGGTGTTCACTGTATCGGCATCTTGCAGTGTATTCAGATTCGAATTGGAACGGTTAAACTTAATGTTTAAACCTGCCGACATTTCATCTTTGAAAAAATAGCCTCCCGAAAAACCTACACCATAGGAAAAAGTATTCCCATCAATCACATTTGCCAACAGGTTTATCTGGTTGCTTTCCTCCGTTTGGGAAAAATTCAGGACTAAGTTCGTATGCCAATTTCCTTTTGTAAAAGGCTGGAAGCTTTCATTATAAAAATCATTCCATGACTCGGCATCCCCTTCTACATCGGTTTGGGCAACAGCATAGCCGCAAATCAACAATAGCCAAATAAACAGGATTGTATAGTGTTTAAGCATAGTGTAAGTGCTAGGTTCAGTAATTTACCACCCTAAAATTCACTCCTTAAAAAATGAAAAGCAAGCATTAAGCTTTCCACTTCCCCAAAACAGCTCTCTTATTGCACTCCAAATAACTTCAACAGCTCCTTATCCTCTTCAGAAAGATCGGCGAGGCTAGGTGCAATAATTTCAGATAGACTACTGAGTTTCAAACTCAGGTGAAGTGAATCCGTTTTTGCAACATATCCTTTCATCCGTTGTTGATAATCATCAGGACCAAAGTTTACATCTTTATACATATCCCTGAGCAATGGCAGTGCGCCATTAAGTTTGTTATCGTACAGGTAAGCCAAGGCTAATTTTGTGTTGATCCATTTATAAGAAGGATCTTTTTCCTTACCTAGTAATGCTTTTGCTTTGCCTTTTTCTACCTCCCCTATTTGGGTGTAGTAGTAAGAAAGTGAATTGTAATTATTGGCTGCATATCTTCGGAATAATGCTTCGTTCCGGCTACATTATCCTCCAAAATCTCATTATATAATTCTTCTACTTTTTCAAAAGCCTTAATTTTGAGGGCAAGCTGCTGGCTACCATATTTCTGAATAAGGTACTGGGCCACAAAATGCTTCTGCTCGGGTGAAGCCAAAGTAAACATTTCATCAAAATCGGGCAGATTATCTTGCGCTAGCCAAAGGGGTAGTTCCAATTCAAACCGTAAATCGGCTACTTCTACTTGCGAATAAACTGAACCATACTCAAGCTCATTAATTTTGTTATAAATAGCCAATGAACGTTCTAAATTCAATTTTTTATCCTCTTCGTTTAGCATATTCCCTATCTCATTTTTGAAATAATTGGCATATACATGCAACAGTGAAGAATCCTCTGAGGCAATTACCTCCTGATAGTCGCGGATAATGCCAAACCGAAGTCGATCCACCTCCGCCATTTCCATAGTACTGGAAGAATGTTTGTCGAACCATTTATTAATGGTTGTTTTGAGGTTTCCATTATTATTCGAAAGCAATTGTTCCAAATTCCGTTGGGCAAGCACCGTATCCGAGGCGCTCCACGCTTTCAGCACCCCTTCATCCGAAACAGTGATCAACTTTTCTTTTTCTATTGAAAAACCAATATGACTAATCTTAGATTTATGAGCTTTTAACACGGCAAACTCTTCCCCGTTCGCTTCCCAAATAGAAACAGTTCCCGATTTATCTGTTCGCAAAATTAACTTACCTCTTGGCGAAAGTCTCACCAAATCGGTCGGGCTCTCCTCTCTGCTAAAATCTACTTCGCCCAATAATTCCCCATTTAACTCCCAAACAGCCGCATGGCCGTCTTTTCTATAAGTAAGAACCACTTTTTTATTTTCCGAAAGGATTACCCCATCTATACTTTCTTCTAACTGGGAAAAAGTAGCCAGCTCTCTGAAAAAGCTGCCATCTACTTCCCTAAGGCTCACCCTATTTCCTCCTTCTTGTATAAGAACAAGATCGGGCACGCTGGTAAACCGCACATAGGTTACGCCAGAATATTCAGTATGCATTACCAACCTGTTGTTTTCAACATGCCAAATCACTACATCGTTGTTCGAAAAATGAGTCAGGAGCTTTTCCCCATCTTCCGAAAACTCGGCAAACTTGATGGTATTTGGCGCAATTTTTATCTCGTCCAGAAAATTATTACTAAACTTTTTGAGCGACCAAAGTCTTCCTGTTTTATCTTTCGAATAGGTAAAAACACGGGTTTGGTCTGGGGAAATAGCCATTCCTTCCACAGCCATACTATGGTTGAAAGTACTCATCCACACCCAGCGTTCTTTTAGTTGGGAATAAAGTCTCATTGCCCCACTTTCTTGGGTTACAAACACGCCTCCTCCCCCATCAAAAAGGTGAATTCCAGTAGCTGTCCCATAGTCCGACACATCCTGTATTTCAAGGTTTTGACCATCACCTATATCCACAGCATAAACCTTTTTATCCATACCCAATACAAATGCTCTGTCTATCCCAAATACTAAGCTCCTGATAGGCTCAGGAAACAAAACTTCCGCGTTCTCATTTATTTTCTTACCTCTTAAATCCCTTACCATCAACTTATTTCCCGCATAGGTAACAAGCAAGGTATCTGAACCATTTCGGGGAATACTTAAGCCTCTAACCGGTCTTTCAAACTGCAATGTATGCTCGCTTAGCGAATTGGAAATTTCCCTAAGTACAGGTAAAAGCTTGTTCAGCGACTTATTGCTAATGAGCAAAGAAGCCTCTTTGGCGATGCTCAACGCACGCATGGGATCATGCTCTTTATCCAACACCTGCTTGGCTGCATAGAGATAGTTCAACGCCTCCTTTTCCTTCGATTCTTTTACCGAATAGATCATATAAATAGGTGGAGCCAACATGGCCATCACCAGTAAGCTTAGCCAAAAGTGTCGTCGGGTCTTCAAGAACCGAGAACATATTCTGAGGTACTCTTTTTGGAGGGGAGTTGGCGTCGGGATTTTCTTTTCGGCAAGGGAGCGGGAAAACCACACCTGAGACTGCACAAACTCCGACTTCTTGAGCAAAAGATCTACATCAGCCCTTCTAAACAAAAAATTCAATACTTTCTTTCTACCCTGTTTGTCCCATTCTGCCGCTTTTTGCTGAAGGCGAGTATGCTCTTTCACATGCTCACGATCTATGTTGAGCGTATGCATGAGGGAGCTAAATGCTATATCAAATTTATTTTCCTTGAAGTCTATCCATTGTACTTCTTTGAGCGCAGCGGGCATCGTTTCAGGGTCAACATCATCAAGCAAAACAGTAATAAAGCGCTTGCCCATTTCTGCGGCAAACCTAACTTCTTCTTCGCAAAATTCTGAAGCTAGGGAGTTGGGAGAAATGATAAACAAGAAATTATCAGAAGTAGAAATCCCTTTCTTTATCTCTTCTTCAAAATTGCTGGCAGAGGCAATGCTTTCTTGGTCGAACCAAGTGGTTTTTCTAAAACTCTGAAGCTTCAGGTTGAGCTTTCGGGCAAAGTCCGCATCTTTTTGAGAATAGGAAATAAATACCTCGGAGGAGAGAATTCCTATCTTGGACATGCTTGTGGCAATAAACTTATCATGCAATGAAGTAGGAGCATTTACTTTTCTATGCTTCCCTTCATCTAGCCACTCTTGGGATTGTAAAAGATTAGTTCCTCTCAGCAGAAAACTATCGCTTTCTCCCATTCGCTCCCATTTGAGAGCTTGCACCAGTAGTTGCTTATGCTTATGGAAATATTCTCGGTCATCTTCCAACTGTATCATCAGCTCGTCCATGTCTCGGTCAAAGTCGCTCTTATCTTTTTTGGCGATCTTCACCTTGTTTGGATCATTGTCCGTCAGGTCGATGGAGTTTAAATTACTCAACTCCTTGGGGAGGTGTTCCTTATCAACATTTTCGCAGATGATGGGGATAATTCGTTTGCCAAGAGAAGTTGCATAGCACAAATCTTCTAAGCAAATCTCCGAAACCACAGAGCGCTTCGAAATTACAAAAATCACATTATCCGAAAGCTCAATGCCCTCTTGCAAAGACTCCCGCAAGTCAGAGCCAGGCTTCATATCTTGCTTGTCCAGCCAAGTGGTGGTCCCGCTTTTTTGCAGCTCTTGGTTTATTTCCCTCACTATGGCAAGGTCGTTATCATCGTAGGCAAAAAATGCATCTGCCATCATGTTCTCCGCATTCTTCCGAGCCTCGCAGATGTACTCACAATGGATAGGGGAAAATGGATTGGGAACATCCAAACGCTTATTATTTTCCAAGTGCTTTTGCGCATCTATCCGTTCTTGGGCATAGAGCAAAAAGCTTTTCCGCTTATTATTATTTTCCCACTCTAGTGCCCTTAACAAAAGGCTAGTATGCAACAAGTTATAGCTTTCATTTTCTTCTATTTTCGATGTTAAAACACCAACACCCTTATCAAAATCATCAATGCTTTCCCAATCTTCTGGGAGCTTGGTCGTATCTTCCTTTTCCCTTATAAATAAAAAATTGATCTCGCTGATTACATTGTTCAGCTTATCAATATCTCGCTCAATGTGCATCACAGGAATAATCCGCTTGCTATACGCAAGTGCCAGCTCTATTTCTTTTTTGCAATGGGGCGAGCTAATAGCGTGAGGGGAAATGAGAAATATAAAGTTCTTGGCAGAAGCAATACCCTTGTCTATCCTATCTTGCCAGTCCGTACCTACATCAATCTCCTCAAGATCTAGCCATACCTTTAAGCCCTGGCTTTCCAAGTACGATTTCACCCTCATGGCAAAATGCTTACTTTCCTTTCTTCCATAGGAAATGAATGCATCGATAAGAGGAGGCGTTTGAGGATCAGGTTTCATTGAATTATCTTCTGTACTTATTGGTTGGTTTAAGTTATTATTTTGCAAAAAACCAATAATCCACACAATTTAATGAAATTTTATTATTCTCCCAGTAAAAAAAGACAGGGCAGCTCTCCAAAAAGTAAAATATGCTCTTCTAGGTAAAAAAGTGCTTAAAGAGCTAAAGGGAAATCTACTGTCTAACTCATCAGAATAAAAGCATAGTTCAACGCTTCATATATAACCCTCTCTGCTCCAGATAGGAAAAACTAGTACATACAATCCTCGGGTTTGAATATAAAATGTGATAATAAGCCTACTAAAGCATCTTGCTCCATCTCTTCAACAAAAGAAAGCCCAAGTTTTTTGAGTTGTACCAAATCAAAAAGCAAATCTACCCGAAAGGGTTAAAAACCAATCAAAGGTACGATGGAATATAAGCAGACCAACAAGATTGAAAATCCTCCTTCCAAAGAGTTATAAGTGGAACAAACCAACTTCTTCTAGCAATTTATATGTAAAAGAAACAATTTTAGAATTCGAAACTTCTGATGCTCAAATACAGATGAAAAAAAGTCTTAATTCAACCCACACTACCACATGAAACTACGGAAAAACAAGTCAATAAGTAAACTATTGAGGCATACTACTTCCCGAATCTTAATTCTCTATATTTTCTCATCCTTAGTGGCATGTTCTAGCCCCCAAAAGCCTTCCATTACTTTTACGGTGGCTATGGAAAACCCATCAGAACACACTTTTCAGGTGAAAATGGAATGCACGGGGATGGAAAAAGAATACGTCGATTTTAAAATACCAATGTGGTCGCCAGGATACTACCAAATCCTGAATTTTGCAGAGAATATTGAAAACTTTGCCGCGACAGACGAAAATGGGACCGAACTCGCTTTTGAAAAACACAATGAAAACACTTGGCGAGTTACCAGAGGGCAAAGCTCCAGTATTGTACTGAACTACGATGTAAAAACTGTCCGCACTTTTGTGGCGATTCCTTACCTTGATGAGGAAAGAGGCTATATCATTCCTACTGGCGTGATGCTCCACCCTACCGAACTGGTGCAAACCCCCTCAAAAATCATCATCGATCCCTACGAAGGCTGGGATAAAGTGGCCACAGGGTTGGATGCCGTAGAAGGCGAAAACTTCACTTTCATGGCAGACAACTTCGATGCACTCTACGACAGCCCGCTCTTGGTAGGGAAACTGGAAGAACTTCCTTCCTTTACCGTGAAAGGTGTTCCCCACTATTTTATGGGCTACAAAATGGGCGAGTTTAATAAAGAGGGATTCATCAACGATTTGAAAAAAGTGACTGAAGCAGCTACCGATATCATTGGCGATGTTCCTTTCAAACACTATACATTTATCGGGATTGGGCCAGGTCGTGGTGGCATTGAACACCTCAACTCTACTACCGTTAGCTTTAATGGAAACAGCCTAAGCGACACAAGTAGTTATCAAAGAATGCTCAATTTTCTCGCCCACGAATATTTCCACCATTACAATGTAAAACGAATCCGCCCCATAGAGCTTGGTCCTTTTGATTACGACAAGGAGAACCGTACCAAAATGCTGTGGCTTTCGGAAGGCGTAAGTGTGTATTACGAATACCTAGCGGTGAAACGTGCCGGGCTTTGCAATGAAACTCAGTTGTTAGGACATTTAAAAAATGACATCTTGGCTTATGAAAGAAAACCAGGGCGCTTATTCCAATCTTTGGCCGAGTCAAGTTATGAAACTTGGGAAGACGGTCCTTTCGGAAGAGTTGGAGACGAATTCAACAAAACGATTTCTTATTACGACAAAGGACCAATTGTTGGATGGCTTTTCGATTTTGCCATTAGGCACGAAACTAAAAATGAAAAATCGCTGGACGATGTAATGCGCTTTTTGTACAACCATTACTACAAAGAGCTGGGAAGAGGCTTCACTGAAGACGAGTTACGCGAAGCATTGGAAACTGCCGCGGGCACAAAGTTGGACGAGCTATTTACCTACATCTACACCACCGAAGAATTGGACTACAACAAGTACTTGGCATATGCTGGTTATCAAATAGATGTAACTCCTCAGCCTGTTGCTGGCGGATGGCTTGGGGCTACTGCAAGCAGCAAAAATGATTCGCTTTTTATAAAGGACGTGGAATGGAAATCACCCGCTTGGGAAGGAGGATTGCGTAAAGGAGATTTAGTCTTAGACATCAATGGTGCTGAGGAGCTGAAAAATATTATTTCCACCAAAAAAGAGGGGGATATTATCCAAGTGACGGTTCGAAAAGATACAGAAAGCAAGAAAATAAGCATTCCACTAGGCACCAAAATGTTCCGTTCATTTGAATTCAGCAAATTGGACAGCCTGACCGAACTACAGCAAAAAATCCAACAATCTTGGCTGGGGGAAGTAGCCTTGTAAACTGCTTGTAATTACTACTTTATCAGGTCGTGACCGCACAAAAAGAAATTGTATGGTCACGACTTTTTTATTCACACCTACTCCCTACCTCGCCTAATCACAACTAACTGTAAACAAGAGTACTACATACAAAAAGAGTAACAATCATCCATCAAAAACACTGTTCACAATTATATTTAACCCTCAATTGCTAACATACTAATCCTTTTATTTCTTAATAATCAATCAAATAAAATAGCTCTCTTATTTGTTATAAGCTCGAAGTAGCATTCTATAAAATACCAATAAAAGATACTACATAACAATTCGTAACAAACATTTTTTTTAACCATATACTATTCAAATGATCAAAAGGACAACAATGGTACTAGCGCTAGTACTAACAGCACTTTTAACTCAAGCACAAACCTTTGCTCCTGGCTTTGTCGGATTTTCTGTAAAGAAAACTACTTACATCACTATGAATGATGGCAGTGAAGTAGAAGGAAGATTGAAAAAACTTTCTTATAAAAAAGGGTTGGTCGAGGAAATCAAAATTGAAGATGCAAGCACTGGCAAAAAAGTCAAAATCAAACCTGAAGATATCAAATTCATGTATGTTCCACCAAGTAATATGGGCAAACTAGCTCAAAAAATAGAGGCTTCGAATAACCTCTCAAGGCTAATTGATGGTGAATTATCTTCAGAACACTTGAACGATGGATACCTCTATATGGAATCGTCTAAAGTGCAGCTTAAGAAAAAAACAGGTACGTATATGCTCCAGTTAGCAAACCCTACTTTTAGTGCCAAAATAAAAGTATACATTGATCCTTTTGCAAAGCAATCAGCTGGCATAGGTGTAGGAGGAATGACCTTGGCTGGTGGTCTGGACAAGTCGTACTACATCAAAAAAGCAACAGAAGACGTAGCTCAAAAAATCACAAAAAAGGAGTATAAAAAAGAAATGGCTCTGCTTTTTGCCGAAAGCCCTGAGCTATTGGCCAAATACAACGATGACCCAAAATGGAGCGAATTCGAGAAGTTTATTTACGAATACTCCACTTCGGTTCAATAAACAAATCACACATTCTCTTAAATTTATGAAAGCATCAGACCTTGGTCTGGTGCTTTTTCTTGTTTATGCCTTTTCTTCACTGCTCTTTTAGGTTAATTTAATGTATTCCCCAACTAATTCTAAATGAGCTGTACACCTATCTCTATGAAGCAAACAGTTAATTCTCAAAATAACACATGTGCTTTTGCCATTTACCCTGCGATTGTGGCATTCGCATTTCTTCTTTTCTCCTCTTGCTCCCCAAAAGAAGAAAAACAGAGCGTCAGTAATCATAACACGCCAAATAGAATTTTGAATATTGCTGATTTTAAGTCATTAAACCCAATCAATAAACGACTTTCAGAAGCCAATCCTGGAGAATGGCTTTATACTCAAAAGGAAAATGGGCAGTCTTTTAAGGAATATATTAATTCGCAACCAGTACGTCCAAACTCTAGACAGAATAAAATCTACCTAAAAATGCTGGGCGAGTTTGATACTGTGGATTTTTATGTGATAGAAATGCTAAGTGAATACTTGGATATCTTTTTGGGTCTAGAAACCATTATAATGGAGCCAGTTTCTGACTCCATTATTCCTGCATACTCCAGAAGAATACATATGGATATTGAACAGCTTCATACAAAATACATTTTGGATAGTATTTTAGTCCCATCGATTCCAGCAGATGCGATCACCTACATGGCTTTGACTAGCAAAGATCTCTATCCAAAAAAATCATGGAACTTTGTATTTGGTCAGGCGTCTTTAAAAAACAGGATCGGTGTATCGATACAAGAGTGAAAAAATAGATACCACAAACTGTCAACTTTATTTCAATAGAATTGCAAAAACAGCATCCCATGAAATAATACATATACTCTCTATAAAGCATTGTACCAACTACAAATGTCTTATGAATGGAAGCATCAGTTTGAAAGAGGCAGATAAAAAACCATCTTGGTTATGTCCCGATTGTTTGGCAAAACTTATTTGGTGTACAAAAAGTGATGTTTTTGATAGGTACGATAAATTGATTAAGTTCTTTGATGAAAATGACTTTCCCACGAAAGCAAACTTTTATAAAAAGTCCAAGAAACTATTATGGGATAAAGTAGAATCATAATTCAATATTTCAAGAAAACAATCACCATAAATATGCCCCCGGCCAACCTCATAAAAAACAGGATTTCCAACTCGTGGGAGCTGGATAAACTTCTTATTTCTCACAACATTCTTGATTACCAGTCGAGTGGGAAGATGGTATCCAAAAATGATTCGGAATTTGTCAGGATGCACTTTGGCTTACAGGGGAGCTATTCCTTTCGTTTTTCCCAGTTGGATCGTTCGTTCGACCTTGGGGGGCATCACAACAACATCATGTATTCTAAGGGGTTGGAGATTGAGGTGTTGAATAAAAGCCAGCGTATCGAAACTTTTGGGGTGAACTTTACGCCCGAGGCTTTCATAGAAATAGGGCAAAATGGGAACGAGCCGCTGAAGCGATTCACCGAAAAGGTGATCAACCAAAAAGATTGCATGTTATCTGCCCACTGGAAGACGAATAATTTCAAAATCCAGCAAGTGATTCAGGAAATTATCCAATGCCCTTACACCAACCAACTGAAAAATTTATTTCTCCTTTCCAAAAGCATTGAACTGCTCGTGCTCCAAGCTGAACTCTACGAAGAACAGGAAACTTTTCAATTCATAAAATCGGAGCAGGATAAGAGAAAGTTGATTGAAGCCAAGGAATTGCTCAACTCCCGAATAGGTACCCCCCCTACTATAGTTGAGCTTTCAAAATTGAGCGGCGTCAACGAATACAAACTCAAAAAGGGCTTCAAAGAGCTTTTTGGCACTACTATTTTTGGCTATATCCATCACTGCCGGATGAGCTTGGCGAAGAAACTTTTGCTGGGAACAGACAAATCTGCCAAAGAAATTGCCTACGAAACTGGCTACAGCTCGCCCCAGCATTTTTCCAATGCCTTCAAAAAAGAATTTGGCGTCACTCCCAATGGTGTTAGGATAAATCCCGATGCTGCAATCGGTTAAACCAATGGTTCTTCATTTTTGAACTTCAACCAAAAACACAAAAAGATGAACGATTCAATGGTTTTCAAAGAAGAAGTAATATTTCAGGCAAGCCCTGAACAAGTATGGGGTTTATTGACCAACCCTGCCATGACCAAGCAGTACATGTTTGGCTGCGAAGTGATTTCTTCTTGGAATATTGGCAGCCCAATCCACTGGAAAGGGGTGACGGAAGATGGCAAAGAAGTGGTGTATGTGAAAGGAACCATTCTCGAATATGAAGAAAACAAAAGGATCACTTTTTCCATGTTCGATCCCAACATGGGCATCGCCGATATCCCTACAAACTATGTCAACATGACTTACTCGGTAATATCAAATGGGCTTGGCACTGCGCTTACCATCACCCAAGGCGACTTTGCCGGAGCTGACAATGCTGAACAACGGTTTGAAGAATCGAAGAAAGGTTGGGAAATGGTGATCCCGCTGATGAGGAAGGTTTTGGAAGGCTAAACCATCGATTTCTTGATGTTCCCATATTTAGTTTCAAAATTGGTAGTTGGTTTCTAACTTAGCTGCCATGAAAAGACTATTCGTATTACTACCCAGTTTATTATTTTTTTTCGCCTTAAATGCACAAAACTACCCTTATAGAAGCAATGTCCTTTGGGTCACCACTCCTGACCATACCGATTGGCTTTACAAAGTAAATGAAGAGGCTAAAGTGACCGTATCGCTTTATGAATACGGCATGTTGCTAGAAGATGGAATGCAAATTAGCTATAGCGTTGGCCCAGAGTTGATGCCCTCCGATAAAACCGGAGCGGTTGTGATCAAAAAAGGAAAAGCCGTTATTTCTATGGGGACTTCATCCAAGCCAGGCTTTAGAGACCTAAAGCTCAGCGTGACTCGGGATGGAAAAGAATACAAGCACCACATAAAAGTAGGCTTCGAGCCAGAGAAACTTAAGCCCTACACTCAATTCCCCAACGACTTTGATAGTTTTTGGGAAGAAGCCAAGGAAGAAGCTGCCAACTGCCCAATGGTGGTAGAGAAGGAATTCATTCCCAAATATTCAAATGATAAAATCGACTGCTACCTAATAAAACTCCAAGCCTACAAAAAGAACCAATTCGTTTATGGCTACCTCACGCTCCCCAAAAGAGCGGGAAAATATCCTATAGTTTTTGCACCTCCAGGAGCTGGCATTAAGCCAATGAGCTTGAAGCACCTTTTCTATGCGGAAAGTGGAATAATCCGTTTCGATATGGAAATTCATGGAATCCGACCTGATTTGGACAGGGAAAGATATAACGAAATCAGCCGTGCTTTTGGCAACAGGAACAATAGCTATTTGGTGAATGGGCTGGATAATAAAGACAACTATTACATGAAAAAAGTGTATCTCTCTTGCGTGCGCGCCTTGGACTTTTTGACCTCCTTGCCTGAGTGGGATGGCAAAAACCTGATTGCCCAAGGGGGAAGCCAAGGAGGAGCTTTGGCACTAATCACCACTGGGCTGGACTCACGAATCACCGCTTGCGCTGCCAACCACCCTGCGCTCAGCGATATGGCAGGTTACAAAGCCGGTCGGGCTGGAGGTTACCCTCACCTTTTCACCAAGTTTGATGGAATGGATACGGCTGAAAAACTCAACACGCTAGCTTACTACGATGTGGTCAACTTTGCAAAACTGATAAAAGTACCCACCTTCATGACCTGGGGCTACAACGACGATACCTGCCCTCCTACCACAAGCTATATTGTCTACAATATCTTGGACACAGAAAAAGAAGCACTGATCACCCCTGTGAACGAACACTGGGTTTCCACCGAAACTCGCCATGTAATTTTGAATTGGATAAAGAAGGGGTTGAAGGTGAAATAATAAAAGTATAATCAAAATGATGTTGAAACCCCTTATCATTCTAATAACTCTACTTTCTGCGGCTTACACAAGCTTCTGTCAGAATCGAGATGATACACAAATTGATACTATCCATGTACTGAACAATGATGGTGAATAGAATAGGTTTTGGAAATATAAAAATGAAGCCGGAATCCTTCAAAGGAGTGGGTTTGATCCAGATCCTGAAAGTTGGGATGATGAATATAGAATTGAACTCTCGCTCATTATCCCTAACTGGTCATCTATCGAGTTGAATAGGAAATATGATGTATCAAATATTTTATCTCCAATCTCAGAATGCCAAAAAGAAGGATATGGGATAAGTTACACATTAACTTCCCCCACTGGTTTTATCACCATAATCAATACAACAAAGAATCATCTAACCGTTGACCTTGATTTACATATGCCTTCAACTGACAATAAGATTCTTATTATATATAAGGGTATAAGAACTTTTAAAAGAGACTTCTAAAAAGTTCTTTATTGAATAACATAAATGTGCCATTAAACAGCTTTAGATCACTCAAAAAATACAATGAAATCAAAATACCACTTTATCTATCTTTCAATAATCTTAATTCTTTCCACCCTTCTGTTAAAAGAATATTGGATGTATTTTCAGGTAGAAAAGAATATTGAAGAAGCAGGAAATTTATTCTTCCCTGAAAAAAGCACATTGACCGATGAACAGCTTATAGGTTTATATGAAAACGTTAAAGCTGATATTGAAGAAATCAAATCACCTTTTAAAAACTGTTTCAATGTAGAGCATGTATCAATACTCAATGAAGATGTCTCATTATCAATATTTTCAAAATCTTTAATCGAAAACCCAGAATTATTCCATAACACTCCAAATTTCAATCTTGGTATGTTAGGTATTGAAGAAAATATTCAAATAAATGTAATTGATGATAGCCTCGTAATCTCAACAAATGATTCTACTCTTATTTCTACAATTGATTGGAGAGTTGAATTTTACTATAATGAGCTCATTGAGGAGTTTTCAAATTTTCTTCTAGATCAAAAAATATCGATAGACAAAATTATTGAACAGCTTAATAGAAGTAACTTATATGCTGTCAAGTCTCTGCCTATAGCTAATTCTAACGAGCTCCTTCTTTTCTATATAGGCGACGATAATGGTAATCATTTTATTTTTATGGAAAACTATCAAATTATAGCTCAAGACTTTCCTCCAGAAGAAGATATAGCAATTGAACAAACATTTTATCAGATCCATGTTATTAACAATAAGGCATTTTTAACCCCTACTGGAGCCGAAGCTAGTATTATTAAGTTAAATGAGTAAAACCGATAGTTTGGTAGTCGCAACAAAGAAGGAGTTTGAAGCGTAGATTGCCATTTTTTTTACATTCAATCATTTTAAAAATGATTCTATTCAAATCCCTTCTAAGTAAGCTTTTAAAGCAAAATACAACACCACTACTAAAAATAAGGCTCTTCTTCATTCACAAAGGCACAAGAACTTTTAAAAGAGATTTTTAAGAACCCACCCCTCCTCCAAACCGTATATATCACCAATTAGCACTTTATTTTTTTTACTTAAAACACAAACAAATGGGGTTTGCAGGAGATGGCTTTAACAGAAGTCGCCAAAATAGGGACTTATTGAGGGACAAAGTGGACAAGTATTTTAAAAGGGCAAGCCCGAAGAACAAAAGTACTGGCAAGTTGAAAGTCAAACCAACTGACCCTAAAAAAATACGAGAAATAACAGAAAACATTCAAAAACAAGAAAGAGCAGCAGTTATAAAAATCCTATCTACTTTGGCTGTTATAGTGATATACTTCTTCGTGATACAAAAGTTTCTTAGTTGACAATCGTATAAAACTAGTCCGCAAATTCCTTTTCAGAAATATTCCCACACCCTAGAAGTAGAACACACTCCTTGTCAACACTCAGCCTCTTGAAAAGAAGAAAGAAAACAAGCAATACGATCAAAAAGAAACTGTTTTACCATCAAGTTAAACAGACTTTAGCACATCATAACCAATGAAGAAACCTCTATTTTTTTTAGCAGTTACAGGTTGGGTATTAGGGCTCACGGTTCATTTGCTTTCCGTCGCAAATATCGATCTTACGGAAAAAGCCCCCTATGTCTGGCTATTGCATATTGGAATTTTTGCCGTTTGGCTGCCAGCTGTCCTCGAGCTGCGAAACAACAAAGAATTCAAAAAATACAGAGACGAGGCTACGAACGACAGCATGAACCCGGTTGCCTTCTACAAACTTATTTTTAGCAAAACCCCTACTTGGTTTGCCATACTTGCCTTAGGTGGATTTGCCTATGCCATGATAAACTTTATGCTGTTCATAACCTCCCAAGCCGGTGTTCCAGACATTCAGGAGGGGCAGTATGTATTGCATAATCATGGCGAAATCCTCAGAACGATCACCGAACAAGAGTACCACCACTACAAGGCAAATGAGGTGAGAGGCTTTTCGGGGCATTGGATGGCTTTTTATGGAATGGCCGCAGCTATTTTGTTCCCTTTCAAAAAGAGAGGGAATACATCTTCACAAAATAAGTAGAAAAAGCTTATTACACCTCTTCAGGATTTTCTACCAAAGCCCTGCTCTCACTCAGCACCTTACAAACAGATTGTTTTTATCTTTGCACAACCGCTTAATTCAAGAAATTGTAGACAATGATGAAGTATATCAAGTTCAACAAGACGCTTTGTGGAGTAGACTTTCTTTTGAATGTAATTGAGATAAGAGAAGAAAAGGCGAATAAGATTCCTAAAATGGTTCATGCAGCGGACTTTTTCCAAATTATATTTGTGAGAAATGGAAAAGGAACTCTTATGCTAAACAACCAACGGATTACTTCTGTTAAAGGATCGATCTTGTTTATTTCCCAACATCAAAAACATCAATGGATTAGTAATGAGGAACACTTTCACATCCAAGTGCTCGTATTCCAAGAAGATTTTTTGAATGAATACTTCTCCGATAAATACTTCACTTTTCGCCTACTATATTTTTATCAAACCCAATTCTCGTTACGTCTACAACTGGTAGAACCTTTATTTGATGGGCTATTAACCAAATTGAATGAAATAAAGGCAGAACTTTGTAATACTAAAAGTGATAGTGTCCATCTCATCAGGTCTGTCTTATATTATGTGCTTATCCTACTAAATAGAGAATATGCTAAGAGCAATAATATAAAAACAGCTATTGCACTAAACAACATAGCTTATCAATTCAGAAAATTAGTGGAAGAGCATATTTGTGCCAAACAAAGAATTGAAGACTATACAGAACTAATGAAAATTAGCCGAATCTCTTTGAACAAGGCTGTAAAAGAACAGTTTAATGTAACAGCCTCAGATTTTATAAAAGCCCGGCTACTACAGGAAGTAAAGGCTCTATTGATTTTTAGTAATTTATCGATAGCCGAAATTGCCAATAAGCTCCATTTTTCCGAACCGAACCATCTTACTCGGTTCTTTAAGACTAGGGAGGGCCAAAACCCTACTCAATTTAAAATAGATTATCAAAATGGTAGCCATTGACCCAACTTTGGTAGCACCCAACACTGTCAAAAGCCTCTATTTTGCATAAAACAAAACACGATTAATTATGCAAAACATAGAAATCCAACTCATCAGAAATGCTACACTCAAAGTAACATATGCAGGGGAAACCTTTTTAGTAGACCCCATGCTTTCTTCCCCAAAAAGCTTTCGATCTTTTGTCAAGCCCGAGGAAAACCTGAATCCCACGGTAGATCTACCATTTCCTACTGAGAAAATAACCCAAGGAATAACAGCGATATTATTGACACATTCTCATCCCGACCATTTTGATCCTGCCGCAATGGAAGCCTTGCCTAAAGACCTTCCTTTTTATATGCAACCACCGGATTTAGCATTGGTGAAAAATGCCTCTTTCACTAAAGTAGAAACCATACATACATCAACAATATTTGAGGGTATTACCATTACTCGTACCGGTGGAAAACACGGGCCTAAAGAAATTTTAGAACAGCTTGGTCAAGTTTCCGGCTTTGTGCTGCAAGCGATAAATCACCCCACTATCTATATCGTTGGCGATTGTCTGTGGGATGATGAGATAGAAAACAACATTAAAACTTATCAACCTGATATTATCATCACCAACTCTGGTGGAGCAGTTTTTATGGGAAAATACAGGATTTTGATGGATGAGAAAGAGACGATAAAAGTAGCCAAAACAGCACCTAAAGCAAATATAATCGCCGTGCATCTCGAATCATTAGATCATTGCCAGACCACCAGAGAAGTACTCCGCACAAAAGCAGCAAAAAAAACATTGAATATTCTTGTGCCTGAAGATGGGGAAGTGATAAAAATGTAATACTATATTAAGCTTTGGCTAAAACTATTATGTTAGCCAAAGCTCAAAAAATACTTTCCAGTAGGCTACTCCACTTTTTCCCAAATAGAATTCACTTCATTATAGGAAAATCCGTTTATTTTCACTTCGCTATCGGCTTTAAAAGATACTTGGGTATATGGACTTTCGGGAAAGATCAATTCTGTAAAAACATACCTCCCATCGTTGATAAAGATCTCCACCGAAGCAGCATCTATAAATACTTCAATATTTTGCAACTCGAAACCTTCTTTCAAGTCTAGCTGGTGTATATCAGCAAAAGCAGGATGAAAATCTACTAGCCCAGATTGGCTTCTATCGGTGATCAACTGCTGCGAATCCAGGTCTACGATCAACTTGAAGCGTTCCTTTTCATTTCCCATTATCATTTCTAGGCGGCGAGCATCACCCATGCTTGCATTAAAAAAGAAATGCGCGGTTTCTGCCAACTCCAACCCATCTACCGTGTCTATTCCTGCAAATTCAAAATCTTCAATTAATTGAGCAGACCGCATGATATTGCCCAGTTCTTTCACAGGTTTTTGAAGTAAGTAATTATCAACTGTAAGGTTGAGTGTCCTAGGAATGGTCATCGCACTTCGCCAGTCGTAGGTGGGAACAATGTTGGCATATTGCCAGTTTGATAGCCAGCCTAAAAATAGCCGCCTTCCATCTTCCTCGGGGATATCCGACCAAGTTACGCCGGCATAATTATCCGCACCGTAATCTATCCAGCGAATAACGGTATCGGCAGGAGTAAAAGTTTTGCCATCAAAGTCTCCCACAAAATATTGGGTAGCCGAACCGCCTTGTGGGCCGCCCGGGTTTATGCTCAGGAAGGTCACCCATTTTTCATTTCCCTCGCTATCGACCATAGGGAACATATCGGGACATTCCCACACGCCACCGTGAGCACCAATGTTGTTTCCAAAATCGCTTTCCAACGTCCAATTCTTCAGGTCAGGGGAAGAATAAAAACTAATATGATCTTTCACCGCCAAAGTCATGATCCATTTCTGCTGAGGCTCGTACCACCTTACTTTTGGATCTCTAAAATCCCAAATACCCGGGTTTTTTAACACAGGATTTCCTTCGTATTTGGCCCAGCTTCGCCCTTTATCGGTTGAATAAGCAATGCCCTGCGTCTGGTGCTCAACAACACCGGCTTTTTCTTTTTCCATGTCATGATAGGTAAAAATAGCCACCAACGGAGGATTGGTTTCTGTCCCAAAACCTGAGGTGTTTTTCCAGTCGACTACGGCAGATCCAGAGAAGATCATCCCAAGGTCATCGGGGTAAAGCGCAATGGGCAAATTCTCCCAGTTTACCATATCGGGGCTCACTACATGCCCCCAGTGCATCGGTCCCCATACATTGCTGTCGGGATAATGCTGATAAAAAAGATGGTATTCCCCTTCGTAATACACCATGCCATTAGGATCGTTCATCCACTGCTGGGGAGGGGAAAAATGGTATTGTGGACGGTATTGTTGTTGGTAATTAGGAGCTTCGGCTACGAGTTGCCCTTTCGACTCCGTATCTGTTTGCTGTGTTTCGCAACTGAGCAGCGAAATGCCCAAAAGCATAATAAGGAGACAAATACTTGAATGGTTTTCAGTTTTCATATCGTCATTCTTTTATAAAAAAAGTACTTAAAAATAGCCCAGTACAAGATAATGGGCTATTTGGTCAGTTAATAATTAGGGTTTTGTTCATATAACCCTTTTGTAAGGTCGATTTCTCTTTGAGGAATTGGGAAATATTCATCCCTACCTTTCGTAAAACTAGCTTGAGAAAGATATGCCCTACGTTTTTTTTCCACTTCAAGATAACCATTTAGCGTTTCGGCCGCAATTCCCCACCTTACCAAATCGAAAAACCTTGGGCTCTCCATCGCAAACTCTAACCTCCGTTCCCATTGTAAAGCAATTCTGGCATTTTCTTGTGTCCAATTGATATTCACCCCGTCTTCATACTCCGAAATACGGTAATTTGATGGGTTGCTACCATCAGCATATTTCAGCCTTTCGGTACTTTGCTGCGCCCTAGCCCTTACTTGGTTGATAAGCGGCAACGCTTCACTATGTCTTCCGAGTTCGATCAAAGCTTCGGCTTTCCAAAGCAACACGTCCGCAAAGCGTATGATATCAATATTGACCGAACTTCCATAAAATGGCCCTACTTTACTAAAACACGGGCAATCTGATGCCTGCTGTTCTTTCATGTTCCCAAATCCGCCATACAATGCTGGCACTCTTTCCCAGCTATGGTCATACAAAACATCTGGTTGGTATTTGAAAGGATGACCTTGGATACCTACCGTATGGTCTAGGCGTGGATCAACACCATTCGTCATGAAATCTTCCGGCTCAACCATTGACTCTTCGTTGAATGTATCGAACATCGGTATTCCATTATCATCTGTTTTAAATGCATTGACCATGTTTTGACTAGGGATATGAAACCAGCAGCAGCCGTATTGTGGCGCCAAACTGTAATTCAAACTCGTTGACATACTTAAACGCCCGATGTCAGTACCGTCATCAATAGAATATTGAATGGCATAAATTGACTCAGGACCATTGTCATATCCTACTAGAAAATTCTCGGCAAAATCAGGCTGGAGAGTGTACTTACCTGAGTTGATTACATCATTAGTCAACCTCACTACTTCATTCAATCGTGAAGCATTGATCCCTATTACAGTATGAGATTCGTCTTGTTCGTACGCTTGGTATAACCTCACCTTAGCCAAATAAGCTTTCGCTGCCAGTTGATTTGCCCGACCAACTTCTGACTGTGTTTCTGGAAGGTTATCCACTGCAAATTGGAAGTCTTCGGCTATTTTATCCCAAAGTTGATCATTAGTATATTCTGTATTGGAAACCAGCGCTCTCTCATCATCTGAAATAGTCTCTTCAATATAAGAGATTTTTTTGAAAAGCATTTTTAACATAAAATGGCTGTGCCCTCTCAAAAAACGCATTTCTCCTTGGCGAACAACCTTTTTTGAGAAGTCATTGTCAGAAACCTCATTTAAAACTGACAAGGCATAATTGGCTCTTGAAATAGCTTTGTAAAAATTTTCCCAAGTAGTTGGCGCCAAAATTGGGTCAGACTGAGAGGCTTGTGTCAGGTTATATTGTTCGTACTGGTTAAGTACCCCAACATCATCAACACTGCCCCCTCCTTTATAAGCATCGTCGGAACGAACACTTCCATACATCCACATGCTGGTGATAGAGCCATTCCAAAAGTCATTGCCCGTACTTGCATAGGCTGCAGTTACCAAACCATCAATATTTTCAGGGGTAGAAACATCACTTGACGTAAGCGAGCCTTTTGGCTGAAAATCAAGATGTTTCTCACAAGAAGTCACAAACAAAAAGCTTAAAGTTATGAGCGAGGAATATATATATGTTTTCATTATTATTTCTTTTTGAAATTAAACATCGGGGTGTTTGATCGGGAATGAAACTAGATTAATTGAATACTGCATTTACTCCAAAAGTGAAAGAAGTAGGCACAGGTATCAGATCAAAATTGGAGACTTCAGGATCAGCCCCTTGGTAATCTTTGCTTTTGATCCACATCAAATTTTCACCCATCACAAATACCCTCAAACTCTCCAAATGTATAGGTTGAAGCATGTTTGTTGGGAAGCTATATCCTAACTGAATATTCCTCAATTTGAAATAGGAAGTGTTGATATTGAAATAGTCAGAAGTACGGGTTTCATTATTGACATCCACTAGCGTAAGCATAGGTATATCCGAGTCCATATTTTGCGGAGTCCACGCATCCAACACTCCAGAGCCCATATTTTCCCTTACCCTCAAAAAGTTATTCCAGAAGATGTATGGTTCGAAACCAGATCTGCCCCCAACACCTGACCCGAAGACAGAAAAATCAAAGTTTTTGTAAGCAAGGTCTATCCTTATACCGTATTCAAATCCAGGTAACGTAGTTCCCAAATAATCTTGGTCAAGAGCATTGATCACTCCATCGTTATTCAAATCCACATATTTGATTCGCCCAACTCCTGCTCCCACTTGTTCAGCATGGGCATCAACCTCTGCCTGATTTTGGAATAGGCCATCGGTTTTGTAACCAAAGATGGAAAGCTCGGACTGGCCTAAGATTGTTTTCTCGGAATTTCCAGGAAATGCAGTTCTTACTTCTTCAGGAAGCTGAGTGATTTTATCGCGATACCTGCTGAGATTTCCATTTATTCCGTAGCTAATACCATTGTCTAATGTATTGCGATAATTCAAAACAAATTCCCAACCTTTATTGGTCTTGGTGGCACCGTTTACCCATTTTATTTTTCCTTCACCAACGGCAGATGCCAATGGTGGTTGTAACAAAATATCATAGGTTTCCCTAGTAAAATAATCAAAAGACCCAATCAATTTATCGTTCCAAAAACCAAATTCAACACCTACATTCACCTCTTCGGTGGTTTCCCATTTCAGATCAGAGTTTGCACCCTGCACAGAAACAAAGCCAGAGGGGAGGCTTCCTGAGTTTACTCCTCCCAAATCATAAGCAGTACCTACATTGAGCCACTGCCCTGGGAAGTCTACACCATTGTTAAAGCGAGTGCCATACCTAGGCTCGTACAAACCTAACCTTGCTACGTCTCCTATTTCTTGGTTACCTACTCTACCTACACCTGCCCTGAGCTTCAGGTTAGAAACCGCGGTCATGTTTTGCATAAATGGCTCATTGATCACCCTCCAACCTACCGTGGCCGCAGGGAAGAAACCATATTTATTATCCTCTCCAAATCGAGAAGAACCATCTCTACGTAGGGTCACGGAAGCAAGGTACTTATCATCAAAAATATAATTAACCTTACCAAATTGAGCCAGCAACCTGCTGCCTGTTGCCCTACCAAAATTAGTATTTCTCCCTGTACCTGAACTTATGTAAAAGAAATCTTCTGTTTGTTGAGCAAAACCTTCTCGGTAGGCACCAAATTCTTCAGAGTCATTCCAAATAGCTTCTACACCCGCCAATACGTTAATCCTACTTCTTCCCAGCTCTACTTCGTACTGCAATGTATTTGACCAAGTTAAACCCAGAAAGTCACTATTAGTGCGGTTAAGGCTATTTACATCCCTACCCAAAAAACCTTCTTGAAAAGTGACGTTGATGTCTTTCATGGAAACATTGGAATAGTCAATACCTATATTTGACTTAAAAATTAAGTTTTCAATAGGTTCTATCTGTACATATGCATTTGCAAAAAGAGATTTACGGTTGGTATTATCCCAACGGTTGATATATTGCATGTGCGCTGGATTGTTCCTATCAGAATAGCCCGCCCCAACTGGCCCAGCAAATTCTCCATCGGCAGTATATACAGGGATAGTTGGGGCAAGTGTGATCGCAAGGAATGGAACTGGAGCTCCTCCCAAGTCATTGGACTCCAATGTTTCATTAGAGGTCACAAACTGAGAGTTGACTCCAATTTTCACTTTGTCATCTAGAAACTTGGTGTTAGCATTGATACGAGCACTATACCTTTCATAACCCGTATGCACCAACACACCCGAGTTGTTTACATAACCTAGGTTAATCAACAAACCACTTTTATCGTTTCCCGCTGTTAGGGTCAGGTCATTGGCAGTCACATACCCTGTTTCATAAGTTGCATCTTGCCAATCGGTATCTCCAACAGGCACATTCGGATCGCCCCCTACAAATGGTTGTACCGTAACGCTATTTAGGACAGGGTTGTTGAAATCGTTATTCCAATCATAAGTGTATATAGCTGAATGCTCTGCTGGATCCGTACCATCATTAACCGAACCTTGCCAAAGCGCCCTACCTCTGTCTTCTGCGTTCAACATATCCAAACGTTGGGCTTTTGTGTTTTGGATGGAAAAGGTAGAGTTGAATGCAACACTAACTTTGTCACCGCTTTTCGAAATCCCATCTTTGGTGGTAACGACAATCACTCCATTAGAAGCCCTTGAACCATAAATAGAAGCGGCTGAGGCATCTTTTAGTACTTGAACCGACTGGATGGTACTCGGGCTTAAACTTTGGAAAACCTCAGACCTTTTGGTAGGAACACCATCAATTACATACAGAGGATCGTTGTTGCCCAAGGTATTGACACCCCTGATAAGTATTCGACTATTTCCTCCTGTTGGTGTACCCGTTTTTTCAACCAATAGTCCTGCTACTTGCCCTTGCAACGCTTGCATAGGATTGCCCGAAGAATTATTTTTGATAGGCTTTAAGTCTACCACGGCAACCGCTCCTGTCACATCTACCTGCCGTTCTGCTGTATAGCCTGTTACCACAACCTCTTCTAGTTGGGAAATATCTTCTACCAAAGAGATATTAATCTCAGTTTGGCTACCAACTTCGACTTCTTGTGCTAGCATACCTACATAAGAAAAAACAAGTGTAGCTGAAGGATCGACCTGTAAGGCGAAGTTGCCATCAAGATCGGTCACAGTACCTCTGGCAGTACCTTTTACGAGTACAGATACTCCTGGGATAGGGCTTCCGTCATCGGCAGTCACTACCCCTTTTACAGTAAATTGAGCCCATGCTAAAGGCGAAAGCGCCATAAGCATGAAATAAAGTAAGACTGATTTCATTTTCATAAAGTTTATGTTAAAAAGAGATTCTAATGAGAGCTTATTTGTAGGTTACTCGTTCATCAAAGCGGTTATATCTTGCTCTTTGATGAGAGGGTTTGCACCCTTGAAAGTAGAGACTACAGCACCAACAGCACATGCAAACTGAAGGCGTTCATAAGGGTATTTTTGTTCCATCCATTTGGTGATATAGGATGCCAGAAAAGCATCGCCTGCACCAATAGTATCTTCCACCTCTACAGGAAATCCATATTGTTTGTAGATTTGTCCGTCTTCCAAAAGCCAAGCGCCTTTTTCCCCACGAGTAAGGCAGATGGTATTTATGCTGAATTGTTGTTGTAAAAAAAGGAGCTGTTCTTCTTCTTTGCCAAAAAAATCTAGCCAACTACACAAAAGTGAAAGTTCATCGTCATTGACCTTTACCAAATCGGCTTTTGCCAATACCTGTTGGATGAATTCCTTCTCATAAAATGGACTGCGAAGATTCACATCAAAAATGTTGAACTTGGATACTTCCAAAAAAGCAAGGAGCGATTGCCGCGTTACTTCATCTCGACTGGCTAGGCTACCAAAAACAAAAGCATCGGCTTCTTTCACTAGTTGTAAGTTTTCTTCGGTTACTTCAATGAAATCCCATGCGCAAGGCGTGTCAAATACATATTTCACATTTTGCCGATCATCGGCAATTACTTGGACTTTGCAGGTATCATGAAAAGGATCGACTTGCAAAAAAGTGGTATCAAGAAATCGGCCATTAAGATAATTTTCAAGCTCTTTTCCAAGTGGATCGAGCCCTACTCTGCTTATTAGAGAGACACGTGTACCAAGGTTTTGCAAATGGGAAGCCACGTTCATAGGGGCACCTCCTGGCGTTCTTCCTTCAGGTGCAACGTCCCATAAAACTTCACCAAAGCATACAATATTCCCATATAGGCTATTTTTCATCGTAAAAAATTTTAGGTTAAAAATTTTGTCCTACCACTATTGCTGGCTCTTCCTCTTGTTCTGTAATTCCCAGCTCCAGTTGTTCAAGGGATTTCCCCTTGGTTTCGGGCATGAGTTTCCAAACAAAAAGGAGTTGCAATACCATCATGAAAGAAAAAATAAGAAAGGTATTCCCCCCTCCTAGTGTACTGGCAATGTAGGGGAAGGAAAAGGCAATGATGGCGGCAAAAAACCAATGGGTAAAACTTCCCAATGACTGCCCTTTGGCCCGCACTTGGTTGGGAAATATTTCCGAAATAAATACCCATATAACAGCTCCTTGCGAAAAGGCAAAAAAAGCGATGAAGGCGAATAGGTAAATAGGAACAGCTATGCCAAATGTTTGAGTGTAAAAGGCATGTGCAACCAAAGCTAGCGTCACAATCAGCCCTACAGAACCTACATACATAAGTTTTTTCCTACCGTATCTGTCGATCAGGTTCAGCCCGATTAGGGTAAATACGAAGTTGACGGCACCCATGCCTGCAGAGGAAAGCAAAGCCGATTTCGTCCCTAAACCAGCCATTTCAAATATTCGGGGGGCGTAGTAAATAATAGCGTTGATTCCTGAAAATTGGTTGAAAGTGGCAAATAGTACTGCTAGAGTAATGGGAAGTGAATATTTTTTCGAGAAGAATTTTTCTCTGTGATTGGCTATTTCATGGTATTTGGAAGTTAAGATTGCCCGAACTTGCTCCTCCGAAGTTGCGCTATCTATGATTTCTAGCGTCAGCTTTGCTTCTTCCACTTTTCCTTTCTTCACTATCAACCAACGAGGACTTTCTGGCACAAAAAGGATGGAAACAAGAAATGCAAATGCAGGGAAAACTTCTACTCCTAACATCCATCTCCAAACTCCATTTCCTCCACCACCTATTAGATAATTGGAGAAGTAAGCGATAAGGATTCCAAAAACGATATTGAACTGGAAAAGAGCTACTAATTTGCCTCTTTTATTTGCGGGGGAAATTTCTGAAATATACATGGGGGCCGTAACAGAAGAAGCGCCTACTCCCAGCCCACCTAAAAACCGGAAGGCTAAAAAAGAGTACCAATCAAAAGCTAAGGCTGAGCCTAAAGCTGAAATGAAATACAATGCCGCAATCCAAAACAAGGTTGGTTTTCTTCCTAATGTATCAGAAGGTATTCCTCCGAGCATAGCTCCTATTACAGTGCCTATTAAAGCGATTGAAACAGTGAGCCCATGCTCGAATGCGGTGAGTTCCCATACTTTTTGGATTGCTTTTTCCGCTCCTGATATTACTGCCGTGTCGAAGCCAAATAAGAAGCCACCAAGGGCTACGGTTATTGACCATAATAATACTTTTCCACTTTTCATTTTCATACATGTTTTTGATCGTATCCAAAGGTAATTGGAGCATTACCCGAAACGATTTACACATGTATCAAAATGTTTCAATCTTGTACCATAAAAATAAAATTACGTACAATTAATTTATAATCAACCTATTACAAACAAAATACAGACCCTTTCAGTCTGAAAGCTTTTAGATTTTGTATCACCACTTTCGAAATTGTATCAGGATTTGGGTAGCTTCTTATTTTTCAAGAACTCCGAAGGGGAAACATGGTACTTGGTCTTGAAGGCAGTGGAGAAATAGGCAGGAGAAGAGAAGCCAACTTGGTAGGCAACCTCAGCTATTGTCATGTCATTTTCCAGAATTAAAACCCTTGCTTTCTTCAACCTCACCGATTTTATATAGTCATTTATCCCGACTCCCATCAAGGCTGTTATTTTTCTATAAAGTTGTACCCTAGAAAGCCCCAACTCTTCTGCAATCTCGTTCGCTCCATAATCGGCATTGCCCAGATTTTCTTCTACTATCGCTTTAAAGTGGTTGATAAATTTTTTATCTATAGAATTCCCAGCATTTATAATTTCAGTTGCAGGTAACTCATGGGAATATTTACCTTTGAGCAACTCCCTCGTTTTGATGATATTTCGGATATTTTCCAAGAGATACTGGATACTGAATGGTTTTACGATGTAGGCGTCCGCCCCAGTCTGAACTCCTTCAATTTTTTGCTCGGTTGTGCTTTTGGCTGTAAGCAAGATGATAGGGATATGAGAAGTTCTTATATCATTCTTTAAGGTTTTGGTAATGGCTAGCCCATTCATTTTCGGAATCATTATATCGCAGATAATTAAATCGGGAATCTTATCATAGGCTTTATCCAGACCTATTTTTCCATCTGCTGCTTCAAAAACCTCATACGTCTCCTTCAGCTTATCAGTTAATAAGTCACGGAGTTCATCATTGTCTTCAATAATGAGCAAAGAATAACTCCTCTGCTTTTTAGTGCCTTTTTCTGGTTCTTTTAGAGAAACAAGCTCAGAAGTTTCTACAAAAAGCTTTAACCCTGTTTGCTGGGTATTGTGGATGCCTTCATCGGAAAGCTGGTTAGAAGAAAAGTGGTTTTTTCCAAGTGGCAATGCAACTTCAAAGCGAGTGCCTTTACCTTTTTCACTTGTCACGCTTATTTCTCCATGATGCAGCTTTATAATTTCTTTGGAAAGAGAAAGCCCTAAACCGATACCGAAAGTTTCATAATTATTCCCCTTATAAAACCGATCGAATGCATGCTCTACATGTTCTTTGGACATTCCCCTCCCGCTGTCTTCTATTACCAAGACCACATTGTTTTCCAGAGCTTTCTCTTCAATACCAACCCTTATATAGCCACCTTCCTTGGTAAACTTAAAAGCATTGGAAAGCAGGTTGAATAATACCTTATCTAGCATTCCTAAGTCGAACCATACCTCAAGATTGTTGATGTTCGAGCTTAAGTAAAAATCGATTTGTTGCTTGGTAGCCAAGTTTTCAAATTCGACCATGATATCCTTTACAAACTTCACAATATCATGTTTGGAAGCCCAAATATCCATTTTGTTGTTCTCGATTTTTCGGAAATCCATCAACTGATTAACCAAACGGAGCAATCGGGCGGCATTTCGGTTGATAAGGTCTAAATCTTTCTTGAATTTTTTGGAATAGGAAGATGTAAACTCTTGCATCTCTTCTACCGAAGCCATTACCAATGTTAAAGGCGTTCTAAACTCGTGAGAGATGTTGGTAAAAAACTTAAACTTAGCTTGTGTTGCTTCTCCAGCTTCTTTTGCTATTGCCTCAATCTGGTTTCTCTGGTTAATAATTTCCTCATTCTTCGATTTGAGGTTTCGATTGACCTGTTGTTTTTCTTTTAGAGAGTACAAAATATAAAAACCAAAAAGCAGAGAGCAAGTAAGGCTTGCCAGTAAGATGTACATAAGTACTTGCTGGTTTTGGTAGATCTCTAACTGATTTTTGATGTGATTTTCCTGCCTTACTATGTCTTTTTGCTGGGAGAGAATTCTATCTGTTTGTTGCTTCATTACTTTAATGTTCCCCTTATTTATTAAAGTAGTCTGCAGAATATTTTCTTTGTTTACAGTTTTCCCACTTAAGATATCCATGGCAATTTGTATGGCCTGCTCACCTCCGGTAGGATATAAAAATGTGGCATCCAAAATACCATCGCTCACAAACTGTAAGCCTGCCTTAGGTCCAGGCAAACCATCTATCCCCACAAAATAAAAATCATCTTCTCTTCCGTAGTCCTTACATACATCGTACGCTCCTAAACCCATAATATCGTTATGCGCAAATATCAGATCTGCACCTGCTATTTGTTCTAGAACGGCGGGAAAAACATTCCGGACCGTATCTACTTCCCATTTCCCCTCGACTTTTTCTATAATTTCGACATTGGGAAATTCACTTAACGACTCCGTAAACCCCCTGTGCCTTTCTACAGCGGGAGTAGAGCCCGGTAAGCCCCATATTTCAATGATTTTACCATTTCCTTTCAGAAGCTCACCAATATATTTTCCAGCAATTTTCCCTATTTCATAGTTATCCGCCCCTATATAAGCTGTGTAAAAATTAGAACTCGTTTTCCGGTCAATCACAATCACTGGAATACCCTGATGGAAAATTTCATCTATAATTGGTGTTATAGGCTCTGCCTCGTTGGGAGAGATAATCAGAAGGTCTATACCTGCCTTTAGCAGTTCTTCAATTTGGGCAAGTTGTTTTTCGCTACTATTTTCCGCATCTTTTATAATGAGCTCTGCATTTGGATGAAATGAGATTTCCCTTTTCATATCTTCATGCATAGTCCTCCGCCAAGTATCGGCACCTGTGCATTGTGAAAAGCCTATCGTATAGGAAATCTTTTGACCTTGTTCCCTACAGGCTTGCAAAGACAATATAATTACGATCCAAAATATTGGATATAGCTTTCCTAAAAGAAATACACTCCCCTTTTCTTTTCTCATATATTTTCAAGTTCATAATTACTACCCTCTAATTTACTAAAAATACGATAGGATTCTTGCTTGTAAAACCAGTCTGCTACTTCCTGTTGCAGAAATAAGCCCAAACCTGATAAAAAGCAATTCGTTGAAACCGACAATGAATTAATAGCTTTTTTTGCGGGTAAACATGAAAGTAAAAGCAGCCAAGAACTAGAGCATATACTTAAAAACAAAAGTAAATACACACCGGAAATAATTGAGGCAATAGAAAAAACTTTAGTGATGAAAAAGAACACATCTTCACAAAACAAGTAGAAAAAGCTTACACCACCTCAGGCTTTTTAGCAGATTCCTCATACTCGCTAAGCATTTGAAATGCCTGAGCGATGTGCCGCTGATTGTGGTAGATCACTATACGGAAAGTATCCCCAAGCTTGAGCGTTAAATATTTGGTGATGCTCATCCCTGTGATGGTCTTGTTTAGGCTTACTTTCCTTGCCCTTCCGAGTAAATCCAGCAGCCTTTTTTGCTGGTCTATGAATTGCTCAATAACGGTTTTGTCAAGCTTGCTGCCTATCGGATCATTTTCCTTCAAGGTTTTCATCTTTTTCACATTTTCCTTCGCGCTTAGCATGTTGGCAAAATAATTCCCCAGCCACCTACTTTTAAAATACGCCTCAGGAGTTTTATGCGGAGTTTGGGCTATTTGCAGGCTGATCTCGGGTAGGTAATACGCTCCATAAATGTTCAAATGCTCGATGCACTCTAAGGCATTCCATTTTTTCGGGTTGCTTTTCCAGTTCAATTTTTCCACAGAAAGTTGGCACAATTGCTCAGCTTTGTTCAAGTTTTGCATTGTCCTTTTTATCAAATCTTCAATAAGTATTTCCGTTTTTATGTTCATCGTTTTTTTCTTCAAAGATGGGGGAGTTCTCTGCCATTTTCCTTGATCCAAATCAAGACTTTTTAATTCTTGACAGCGTTTCGGGAGTCATCCGCAGGTAAGAGGCTATGTACTTATGAGGGATTTCTTGGAAAAGCTTTGGGCTGCGTTCCATTACCCTTTTATAGCGTTTGATGGGCGAAGAAGTCAAAATATCCCTTTCCCGCTCTAGCTGTTGGGAAATGATCTGCTCCAAAATCTTGTTCCAAAGTTCTTGGTTTTCCGATGAAGAATGGACAAATGCCATGAACTGCCGCTTACCCATCACTTTCAGTTCAGTTTTTTTTATTGCCTGAATGTAATAGTCGGATGGCAGTTCACCAATAAAAGAATCGAGCGAGGCAAAAAAGCTTCCTTGGTAGCCAAAGCGGATGGTGTGTTCTTCATATTCGTCCATCACAAATATCCGCAAGCTCCCACTCACCACAAAATACATGTTCGTGTCTACACTTCCCGCTACTTTCAGGTATTCATTTCGGCTGAGCGTAAGATCTTTTTCCCACAGCCTTTGCTCTTCAATGTCTGCTTTTAATTTTTCGAGAATGTTCATCTAAAAGGAGTTGTTCCAGCTATTCCAAATAAGTAAAACCCCTTTTGGGGTTTTACTGTAGCACTATATTTTACCTTTAATTACTCCACAGCCTTATCATCTTCTTTGAAGGCACTGAGGAAATAATCCCGGTTGTTCCATTTCACTACGCTGGAGCGCACATGCAAATACACTTTTTCACCTCCTTTGTTGGTAATAGTAGTGTCCACATAATGATGGTCTATATCTTCTTCAAGTTGCTCAATATCGTGGACGGTAAAGTCCCTGTCAGCAGGGTCGGGATAGATATATTCCAAAAAGAAGGGGGCATTGTTCGCATCCTCTTTGGAGTAGCCTGCCAAACGCTCCATCTTCTTGTTATAGATTACAAAATCCCCTTCCTTATCGCTCATTGTGATTCCTCTGTCCAAGTGGTCAAAAATAACTTGGAAAACCCCTTGCAACTCTTCCAGTTTAAAGCTTTTAAGCTCCAGTTCCTTGTCCAAAATACCGTACTCCGCTTTCAACTTATCCAATTCTTCGCAGCAGTTATCATCACTTTTTTGGGCAGCAGTAGCAAGTGCAGTTAACTCCCCTTTCGCCAAAATCAAATCATTCTGCGCTTTTTTGTATTCCTCTTTGAGTGTTTCCAATTCTGCGCAACAATCGTCTTTCTTGTCTGCTGCCATGGTTGCCAATTCTCCTTTTGCCAGCATCAGTTCATCTTCCAGCTTTTTATAACTAGTTTTCAAGGTTTCCAACTCGGCACAGCAGTCATCTTTAGTAACAGCAGCACCTTTTTTTGCATTTTCTATTTCAAGCAGCAATGCCTCACGTTCACTTTTCCTCTTCCACATCCAGTAAAGCCACGAGATGATAAATCCTATTAAAAAAGCAACCAACACTATAATGGTAATCTCCATCCATGCGGTTGACTTGGCCATGGGGTTCATTTCTTCAAACATATTCGTTTAGTTGAGATTTAATGAAGTTGAAAATTTCAGTTTCTTTATTTCTTTTTGAGGTAACATCTACTGCTCTAGCCCTGTCACCTTCACCTCTACCCTTCTGTTTAAGGCTTTCCCCTCAGGGGTTTCATTGTCGGCAATTGGTGCTGTTTCCCCCTTCGAGGAAATCGACATTTTAGTGGAATCTAATCCGCTTTGCACGAAGTAGTTCCCTATGGACTCCGCTCTTTTCAAGCCTAACCTATAGTTGTAGTCGGCGTCTCCCGATGAATCTGTATGCCCTACCAAGGTCACCGTTCCATCAGGGTTTTGGACTAAATAATCTACCAACTCAGTGGTAAAATCATCTAGCACATACAGGTCGGAAGGCTTAATTTCATCCACCCCAAAATGGACATTTGCATGGTTCGCATTGATACGCTTGAGCTCAATGCTCGGTTTGATGGTGTCCATTGGCAAAACCTCCTCCGCTTTCGGCTGCACGGGCGGGAGCGTTTCTACCACTTCGGTAGTTTCTTCATCGCACAAATACTTTATGTTACAAATGTACCAATGGGCTGAGGCAAATAACCAAATGGTTATAAGTACGGCACCTAATAGTAAAATTCTCATGTTAGAAAAATATAGTGAATAAATAGAGTCTAGCTAATTTGAAGTATGTTTGAGGTAATAGATACCAGCTTGCAATGCATAGCAATTCCTACAAAATGCGCAGAAAGGCATTAGTGTAATAAAGAAAGGAAATTAAAAGGCGAGAGTCTTTAATCTGATGTTATATGTAGGTTAAATTAAACACAAAATATTATTAACCAAAACTTTGGCTATATAAATGAAGGATAATTTGAAGAGATAAATCAATTACCTTGATCAACTGTGTGAATTAAACCTTACTTTCTATGGCTTCTCCCTCCAATACAGAAAAAAAAGCAGCCCACCAGCTATCCCAAAAGCCATAGTGAAGGCCCAAACTGTTCACACATTTTTTCATCTACAGTTTTTTTCTTGTAAAGAAAGTGTTGAGAAATATCAATTTCATTGACCTTGGTTAATAAATGAATCTATCGTTTTGTCATTCGTTTCCTAATTCTGTTCAAAGACTGAGGTTTAACCCCTAAAAAGGAAGCCAAGTAATATTGAGGAATCCTATTCACCAATTCAGGGTTTTGCTTTGCGGGAGTTTTCTCGTAAGCACTTACAAACTTGTTTTACACATAAAAAAACGTTGTTTTCTCTTCTACTAGAACTGCATGCGAAGAAAGAAAAGTCAGTAAGGCTTCGGTCACAGAGTTACGGATTTTGAAAAACAGAGGTTATTGAACAATACCTAAGGTAAAGAAATTTACTTACCTGAATCTTTATACAGTGTCACCCAGTCTTTTGGGTTCAGGGTATAATTTAACATCCAAAAAAATATTTTTTAGCACTTTACCTTACCTTACTAAAACTAAATAGACAGACATTAAAACATTGATAGGCAGCTAAAGGCATAACTAATTCATAAAGAACACTTCTATATAAATAAAATACACAAAACACGTTATAAATAACACAATATATACACCTACTAGCAAGAAATTATCTATTGCAAATGGCTCATAAAGCACCTTACAAATTGTTTTAATCAACTGAATTTTCAAGTTGTACATTAGGTTATGTGAAAATAAAATTTAAAATTGTACAATAACTAGTGACTATTAACAACTTGGAGCATACTTATCAAAAGTATCATCTAAAACAAATCATTTCCTTTTGAAAGCAAACAAGCTAAAACCTTTCCCATTTATCAAACAAGTAGGTTTTATGGAGTGTGGAACGACCTCCCTCGCCATGATATTCAAATATTACGGGTACTATGATGTAAGAAATTTTTTATCGAAAAAATCAGAAGTCAATACAGAAGGAATCGATCTATACACTATTAGTGGATTGGCAGAAGGTTTTGGTTTTGAAACCAATGGCTTTCAACTTAATTTTGAAAACCTGGGCAAACTCCACCTTCCTTGTATAGCGCATTATAATGGGAACCATTTTGTAGTTGTTTATAAAGTGAACGCTAAGCAGGTCTGGATCGCCGACCCAGCGGTTGGAAAATACACGCTTACCCGAGAAGAATTTGAGGCAAAATGGAACGGTATAGTCCTAGAGGTACGGCCTACAAATGAAATATTTAAACATACGGAACTTGCCGAATTAGCCGAAGCGAACCTAACAAAAAGGAAAACCCTGTTCTCAAAATTTTATTGGAGCTCCTTACTTCCTACCAAGGGAATCGTTTTCCAAATACTTCTAGCAACACTTTTTCTTCAACTCCTTGGCTTAGCACTCCCTTTCTTTACCCAGACTATTATCGATCAAGTGCTTGTAAACGCTAATATAAAATTGCTTTACGCAATCCTAATTGGCATGTTAGTTTTACTTACTAGCCAAGTGATGTTGACTTATGGGCGAAATATGCTCATTACTCAGTTTAAATCGACCTTTGAACTAAACTTCTTCTCCAAGTTTTTTAACCACTTCCTCCAGTTGACCCAAACTTTTTACGACAATCATAAAAGAGAAGACTTTATCAACCGCTTTCAGGTCAATTTAAAAATAAGAAATGCATTGAGGCCCTCAATTTTGGAGGGAGTCATAGATTTTGCATTTATCATGACATACCTATTGGCCCTACTTGCCTACAATGTTCAACTAGGGCTTATTATCGTATTATTCACCTTGTTTTATACTGTTCTGACTGTTTCCTTCAGCCCCAAGCTTAGGCACCTAGAAAACAAAATATTCACTGAAAACCAAAAAACCATGGGCCAATTTCTGGATACTCTTCTGGGCATCCAGTCGGTAAGGTTGCTGGGAATTGAAAAGCTTCGCTATTGGCAATGGAAAAACCAGTACACCAGCGCATTGAATAAGGTGATGGATACCGAAAAAAATTATATCCAACTAACTACGCTACTCAGCTCACTTAAATTTACGTGCCAGATTGCCATCTATTGGTATGGAGCATACCTCTCTTTCAATGGGGTAATTACCATTGGACAATACATTGCCTTTATTACCATTTTCACCACTATTATAAACTCATTATCTCGAATTACCCAGCTTTGGTTTTTGTTCACAGAGATGTCGGTCAATTTAAGTAGAATGAACGATGTCTTTATAGAAGAAACTATAGATTATTCCCCGCTAAACAAAGTTTCAATTAGCGGTCCCATCGGGATAGATATCCGCCAAGTCAATTTTAAATACAGCAGTCGCAATAAAGATTACACATTAAAAAATATCAATCTTGAAATACAACCAGGAACTTTCCTCGGAATAGTAGGTAGAAATGGGTCGGGTAAAACCACTTTGATCAAGTTACTAAGCAACTTGTATGACCATTATGAGGGGGAAATATGCATGAACGATGTGAGCCTAAAAAACATACTACCTGCCCAGCTAAGGAAAAAAGTGGCGGTCATACCCCAAGATATATTCTTGTTTGATGCCACCATCAAAGAAAATATTTTGTACGGAAACCCTAATGCTACAGATGAAGAGGTAATAGAAGCTGCTCAGATGGCCGATATTCATGATTTCATTAAAACATTGTACCTAGGCTATAATCAAAAAATAGGGGTAAATGGCGCCAATTTATCTGGAGGACAGCAACTCAAAATAGCTTTTGCCCGGTTATTTGTCTCTAATCCGGAAGTGGTTATTTTGGATGAGGCCAGTAGTGCGCTAGATGTGGAAACAGAACATAGGATTATGCAGAATGTTTTCCGAAAGTTTAAAGGAAAAACAATAATCTCAATAGCCCATCGGCTACATACGCTGCAACACGCTGATTATATTGCCGTACTAGAAAAAGGTGAACTCGCTGAATATGGATCGCATAATGTTCTGATGGATAAACAAGGTATTTACAGCCAATTTATTAACACTTACATAAACTTTTAGCACAATGCCTAACACCAATAACACCTTGGCTAACTTACAAGAACATCAATACAAAGACCTCTACCACGAAGACGATGTCCCTCTTAATAACATTGGTAAGAAAATTGCCAAACTACTAATTGTTTATGGAATTGTTATTACATTAATAAGTATCGTTATTAGTTGTGTGGTTATCGTTCCTAACGAACTGGACCTAACATTTGAACTTAGGGGAGGGAGAACGGAAAATATCATCCAGTTTCAGGAAGATTTGTATGTGAAGCAAACCTATGTAACAGTAGCCCAGCCTATAAAAAAAGGGCAACCGTTAGTAACCATTAGTTCTCCACGGATAGTGGGGCTCATTGCCGATATCAATGAAAAAGCATCCGCTCTTCACTTTTATGTAAGCCAGCAGGAGAAAGCTAACCATCAAGAAACGTTGATGATCCAAACAAAGATTAAAGGAACTAACAATAACCTTAGCCGCCTAAGAGCAGAGCTAGCTGTATTAAAAACCTCAGCGGAACATGAAATTGGTAACCTAACCAATCAGGTTAAAAATATAGAGGGGCAGCATAACCGGATTACCAAACTATATAAAAATGGAGCAATTGCAGCACTTGAATATGACGTTTCGCTAAAATCACTTCAAGAGGCCAAATACAAGCTAATTGCTGAAGAAGAAAATTACAATATTGAACAAGCGACCCTGAGAAGCCGCATAGAAGTACTCCAAAATGAGCTTGCCAATACCAAACAGGAATTGGAAAGTTTTATCAGTAACAGTACAGTGAAACAAGCCAACCTTGAAGAACAACTTGAACTGAGCAAAAATAGACTAGCACTCTTGTATGGAGCAACACGTATTAATGGTAATGCCATAACCCTACTGAGCGAAGCAGATGGACATGTTACCTTGCTCACAGAAAGTGAGATAAAAGTGCCTTCTGGGCAAATTTTGGTAAGAGTACAGACCGATACCCAATCGTATTATGCTTATGCATTGGCAGAGCCAAAAGATATTGGACTGATTGGCAACAACATTTTAGCAGTGTTAAAATTTGAAGGGCTGCCGCATTATTACTACGGCACTATGAAAGCAGAGGTAGTGTCGACTAGTGAAAGCCCCGATGCTTCTGGAAAATACCCTGTACGGATGAACATCCATGACCAAGGACAATTGGCTAACAAAGTAAGGAAAGGGATGCGAGGGACGGCTTCTGTAGTGATAGAAGAAAGACCGATCATAGGCTATTTGCTGCGTGCTTTCCTAGAAAAAACAACATTTGAGTAACCAATATGGCCTGATTGCTTCACGCCATACAAAATCGTAATTTCTTTTTTTTAAACCTAAAATCATATAAAAACAATGAGAACAAAAGCAGAGAATTCCAACGCACAACCTACCAACAAAAACGAGGTGAGGCAGCTAAGCCAAGAGGAACTACAAACCATCATTGGGGGGCCTGATTTAGAAGTTGATGATGACGACGATGATAATGGTTAAAAATCAACCCTGTGAAATAAATAAAATCTTTCAACTAAAAAACAAGAGTAAAATGAGAACAAAAGCAGAGAATACCAACACACAACCTGCCAACAAAGATGAGGTAAGGCAACTAAGCCAAGAGGAACTACAAACCATCATCGGGGGACCTGATATTGAGGTGCGTGATGACGACGATAACGGTTAAAAATTAATCCTTTGAAATAAATAAATCTTTCAACTAAAAAACAAGAGTAAAATGAGAACAAAAGCAGAAAACACAAATACACAGCCTACCAACAAAAACGAGGTAAGGCAGCTAAGCCAAGAGGAACTACAAACTATCATCGGGGGACCTGATATAGAAGTGAATGATGACGACGATGATAATAGTTAAAAATCAACCCTTTGAAATAAATTAATCTTTCAACTAAAAAAACAAGAGTAAAATGAGAACAAAAGCAGAGAATACCAGCGCACAGCCTGCCAACAAAAACGAGGTAAGACAGCTAAGCCAAGAGGAACTACAAACCATCATCGGGGGACCTGATATGGAAGTAACTGATGATGACGATGATAATAGTTAAAAATCAACCCTTTGAAATAAATTAATCTTTCAACTAAAAAAACAAGAGTAAAATGAGAACAAAAGCAGAGAATACCAGCGCACAGCCTGCCAACAAAGACGAGGTGAGGCAACTAAGCCAAGAGGAACTACAAACCATCATCGGGGGACCTGATATGGAAGTAACTGATGATGACGATGATGATAATTAACCCTTTGAAATAAATTAATCTTTCAACTAAAAAACAAGAGTAAAATGAGAACAAAAGCAGAGAATACCAACACACAGCCTGCCAACAAAGACGAGGTGAGGCAACTAAGCCAAGAGGAACTACAAACTATCATCGGGGGACCTGATATAGAAGTGAATGACGACGACGATGATAATGGTTAACAGTAAGTTAGATAGAAAGTGATATGGGAAAGCCTATTATAAAATAGGCTTTCTTTTTTTATACGTACCTGACGTATAGAAAAAAATGTTAGCAATACTTTGGACATCACATTAGGAATCTATAAAAAAGTACTTGTTGAAGTCATGTAAACTTGTTCACTGATTATAGTTGTAATACAGTGACTACCTGCCTCTTTAAAGAGGTCGTTTATTTTCTTTTGAGTGAGCGAGGCTTAATACCGCTAAAGCCGCACAGGAAACATCGCCTAGTTAACTGCCTCTTTTTTATAAATAGGTGCGACCTTTAGTCGTACATTTTCGATCTAATTAAAAGAGGCTTTAGCCAAAAGTTTAAATCAGTTCGTTGAATAGCCTACTTCTCTTGTTAGCTACAAGCAAAAAAAAATCTATATATTAGACTATATCACGGTGTGTAGCAACAAAGTTATTTCCAAAGATCAATAACGAGTATAATTTAGCCCAAAAACTAACATTCATGTTGTTATTAACAAAACAAAGCCTCTCGATAGTGAGAAAACCTCAATAGGCGGGGCTTTTAAGCCCCGTTTGAAAGAAAAAATGACATCGGCTTTAGCCTAAACTTTTAATCCAAAAAGTCTATACAACTCAAACCGTGATATAGTCTATTGTTACAAAGTAACCCCTCACCTATATTGCACACATCAAAACTTGCATTTACGGTCAAGTAACATTATCAATAATAACATCCCCCACATACTTAATATGATTTTCATGTAAAAAATACAGTGTTTAGAAACAATAAGGTATAAAATGCTTGGTTATACTTGTGGAAATTATCCAACAATAAGCCTTTAAAATCCAATTATGCTTATTATCTTTAGGGAGTTTCCATTTCTATTCACTCATATAAACTTAATATTACAAATGGAATCTGTAAAAACTGTAGCATCTGTAAAATCTGCAACCATTTTTATTACCAAAAACCCAGAACCTGGCAATACAAGTCTGGTCTTGTTTGACACAGAAGGAAATGTTGGTCTCCAAACAATTACTACCAAAATTGCTCCTGGAGGAACTATCACTTGGAAAATCGCCAATGAAAGCGGTGGTATCACTGAAATCACCAATATTTGCAAGAAAAACGATAGCCAAGATGTTTTTCAGTACGACCCTACAAAACAAGAAGACGGATCTTGGCTAGGAGTAGTTAGTAGCACAGCAAAAGGCACTGAATCTTATAATATAGGCTATGTAATTGATGGAGTACATTATTTAGATGACCCTGATATAGATGTCGAGGAAGATGACGATGATGATGATGATGAAAGCGGAAATTAATTTTATTTCGTTGTGGCATGATATGGGGAAAGCCTTTTTAATAGGCTTTCTTTTTTTGTATACAAGCTCTGTATACGCTCAAAGGAATCAGCAAAAAGCTGATAGTCTGATTACAGTCTTTGAAAATAAACAACAACAATTAACCGATACAGTCAAATTAAAAATTATATTAAAAATCTGTAAGAACAATAATAATACAGATCAGCGAATATATTATGGCCATAAAGCACTAGAACTTTCAAAAAAAACAAACAATTTATACTGGTTATACCAAAGCTCAATAGCATTAAGTCATGCATACAGAAAAAAAGGCGATCTCCAAATAGCTCTTAATTATCTTTTTGAAGCGTTAGAATATGCAAACCAAATGCACAATGAAAAACGGATAGCAATAGCCTATAGTGCTATTGGAACCGTTTATAAAGTTGAAGGAAACTTCGAAACAGCTCTTAAATTCCTTAATTTAGCTATCTCTCACTTAAGGAAAGTTAACGATGCTAAAAACTTAGCTAGGAGCTTGATGAATACGGGAGAACTGTACAGAACCAACCACATATTGGACACTGCCCTTCTCTACTTCCAAGAAGCAGGTGATTTATACCAACAACTTGATTACAAACTAGGAACTGCCTATAATATCGGAAATATTGGGCTAGTATATGCCGAACAGGGCAAGCATACATTAGCTGAAGAATACATAGCAAAATCTACAGCGGTTTTGGAAGAACTGGGCGATCGTTATCCAATTGCCGTATATAGTACTTGTATGTCTGATATTTATTGGGAGAGAGGGGAATGGGATAAAGCCTTTGCATATGCCCACCTTAGCCACAAAATAGGGGTAGAGGAAGGCTTGAAAGAACAAATACGAGATGCTAGCCTCAAGCTATCCGAGCTGTACGGTGAAGCAGGAGATTACCAACAAGCATTTGAGTACCACAAACAATATGTTTCGTATCGTGACAGTCTGAACAATGAGGATAATATCCGAAAAATGGCAGACTTGCGTACGAAATACGAGGTAGCGCAAAAACAAGTTGAAGTAGATATACTAGAAAAAGACAAGAAAATACAGCAGCTTCTATGGGTAGCTCTTACCATCATAACAATCCTTATATCCACCCTTGCCATTGTTTTTTACCGAAGAGGGCACAAAAAAATAAAAATCAACAAAATCCTTTCTGAACAAAAAGAAGAGCTGGCAGCCCAGCGAGATCAGCTCGACCAGCTAAACCATACAAAAGACCGTTTTTTCTCCATCATTTCCCACGACCTCCGCAGCCCTGTCAATGGTATTAACGGTTTGGTAGAGCTCATTAAAATGTACATGGAGACCAAAAACTACGATGAACTAGACGTTATGGTGAAGAACATAGACAAATCTTCTACCCACCTCTCCTTTTTGCTCGACAATCTCCTAGATTGGGCCATAAACCAACAGGGAGAGTTCCCCTACCATCCAGAGCAAATCAACCTTAAGGCAACCGCCGAAGAGATCATCGGGATATTTCAAGATTCGGCAAGGGCAAAAGAACTCAACTTGGTTATAGACATAGAAGAAGATGTATCTGTCTGGGCAGATAAGAACTCTGTAATGACTATCATCAGAAATCTGGTAAATAATGCCATAAAATTCACTTTACGGAATGGCACAATAACTATTAAGGGGTATCCTAATGGCGAATTTGTCTTTGTAAAAGTAATTGATACTGGCATTGGAATCCCTCAAGACAAAATGGACTCTCTCTTCTTGCTCAAAGAGAAAAAAAGCACCGGAGGAACCAATGGAGAAAAGGGCTTAGGGTTGGGACTCAGACTCGCCTTCGAATTTGCCGAAATGAACAAGGGAAGTATCAAGGTAGAAAGCGTGGTAAGGCAAGGAACTACTTTTACGGTAAGTTTGCCTCAAGCTTGCCCGGCTTCTTAAGAAAGTCGACAAATGTAATCATACAATGAAAACTGAGGTTTGTGGCTTACAAGCCTCTTTTTGGTAATACAACCTTATGTAACATAATGTAGAGACAATCTTAAAAACCCAACCTCTTGTCGCTACAAGGAGACGTAATAGAGATAGTTGTTTTTTTCATATTAGGTCTATGCCAAAAGGTAAGTAAATATTTTTCTTTTAGCTGGGAAAACCAAATTTGGCTTTCCGAAGCCTTGGTTTAATAAACACGGAAATTTCGTAAAAAAGACACCTACCTAACTGGCTGGCTCCCAAACCTCCTCCTCTACTAGATTGAACACATCTATTCTGAAATAAAAAAAATAAATGTAGTGGAGTCACCGTTATCCCAACAAATTTTACCTATTCAAATAGCACACAAATATTCTTTCATGCTCTCAATAAAACACAAAACTTTATGATGCACAAAAACACAATAACATTTATTGTTTTTGCCCTCCTAAGCTTAAACTCTTTATATGCTCAAGAAGCTGTTCCTGCCGCGGGGGGTGAAGCAACTGGTACAGGAGGAAAGGCAAGTTATACAATAGGGCAAGCGATTTATACCAGTCAAAATGGAAACAATGGCTCTATTTCACAAGGAATACAGCATACTTATGAAATTTCTGCTGTACTAGGAATAGACGATACCAGAATTCGTCTTGAATTAAATGCTTATCCAAATCCTACCATAGACGTCTTAAATCTTGAGATTGGTAATTATGACAACAGAAAGCTCACTTACCACCTCTACAACCTACAAGGCAAGCTAATAGATAGCAAGAACGTAATCCAAAATAGCGCATCCATACCTATGGAAACCCTTCCCAATGCCACCTACTTTTTAAAAGTAAGCAGCAATAACCAATTCCTTAAAACATTCAAAATCGTCAAAAAATAAGTACACATGAAGAAATTATTTATCTCAATAATAATAGCAATCATCTCCACAAGCGCATTTGCACAAGCTCCTGAAAAAATGAGCTATCAGGCAGTAGTAAGAAATGCAAACAACGAACTGGTCACTAATGAAACAGTAGGTATCCAATTCAGTATTTTACAAACATCTATTTCGGGTACAGCTGTATATGTAGAAACACAAAGCCCAACCACTAACAGCAATGGACTGATCTCACTAGAGATAGGGCGTGGAAATGTTATATCTGGTACTTTCAGCTCCATTGATTGGAGCAAAGGGCCTTACTTTATTAAATCAGAAATTGACCCTCAGGGTGGTACAAGCTATACAATAACAGGCACCAGCCAATTGATGAGTGTTCCTTATGCACTTCACGCCAAAACGGCTGAGTCGATAATTGGTGGTATTACGGAAGTGGACGGATCGGTGACAAATGAGATCCAAGACTTGAAACTCGAAGGAAACAACCTAACAATAACTAACAATGGAACGGCTACTACTATTGACCTGAGCCCTTACCTTGATGATACTAACACCCAACTTACAGAAGCAGAAGTAGATGCTCTTGTTGCAAATAATGGATTCTTAACTGCCGAAGTGGACGGCTCGGTGACTAATGAAATTGAACTACCTGCACAAACTGGAAACTCTGGGAAAGTATTGGTCACGGATGGCACAAGTCCTGCTTGGAGCACGGTAAGTTACAATGACTTGACAGATGTTCCAGCAAGTGTTTCTTTCGATGGTAACTTCTCTAGTTTGACCGGAGTACCTACGGGATTGAGTGATGGAGATGATGACACCCAGCTTACAGAAACAGAAGTAGATACTTACGTAGCAAACAACGGATTCCTAACGGCAGAAATGGACGGGTCGGTGACTAATGAGATTCAAGATTTGAAGCTTGTAGGGAACAACCTGACCATCACCAACAATGGCACGCCCACTACTATTGACCTGAGCCCTTATCTTGATAACACTGACACTCAGCTTACAGAAACAGAAGTAGATACTTACGTAGCAAACAACGGATTCCTAACCGCAGAAGTGGACGGATCGGTGACTAATGAGATTCAAGATTTGAAGCTTGTGGGAAACAACTTGACTATCACCAACAATGGCACAGCCACTACTATTGACCTGAGTCCTTATCTTGATAACACTGACACTCAGCTTACTGAAACCCAAGTAGATGCTTATGTAGCAAACAATGGATTCCTAACTGCCGAAGTGGATGGGTCAGTTACTAACGAAATTGAACTACCCGCACAAACAGGACAGGCTGGTAAATTTCTAACTACAAACGGGTCATCTCCTTCTTGGGAGACTCCGACAGCTACCCCAACAAGTTCAGTAAGAACAATAAGTGCCAACACTACTTTAACCACAACCGATGAGATAGTTTTTATCAATGGTGCTTTTACAGCTACACTCCCAGCTTCCCCTGTTGACGGACAAAGAATCACTCTTTGTAGCACTAATCAAACGGCAGGTTTAAATGGTAATGGGAAACTAGTTCATATAGCGGGAACCTCCTTATCATCATTAACATTTATGGATGCATCGAATAACATGTTCATCCTTATATACAGTAGTGCAATCGGTGCATGGATGACGAATTACTAATATTATTCCTTTTGAATATTTAAAAAAACAGAGATCGAGAAAGCAAAAAACTAGGCTATTCTCAATCTCTGTTTTTTTACCTAACCGGAATCCAAACCTCCTCCTCGGCATTTGGGTCAACGGGGCTATAACCTGCTGGCAACAGCTCAAAATGGGGGCGGTGGTCGAGCTGGAAGCCTGAGCTGGGCAGCCAGTCTACAAAGATCGCTTTCCAAGTTTTGGGGAAATCGCTGGGCAAGCCTTTGTGGGTGAAAACCGCATATTTCCCCCCTTCCAACTCAAACACTTCCATTCCTGCTGGCAGATCTTCTATTTCGGAAACTTCTGTCGCCGCCCATTTTTCAAACTCGGTGGTGGGTGTAACCGAAAGGTATTCCAAGCCTTCTTCGTACACTTGCATGGAAATTAGGTCAGTGCCAACTTGGTTTTTCACTTCATTTCTGTGCGGCATAAAACTGCGCCACAGCTCAGCAGTTTTTATCGGATTTGTGGCTAGGGTCATGGTCAAGTGCTTACCAACTAATTTCTTGGGGGAAAGGGTTTCTATTCTTGGGGTCATTTTGTTAAATATGATTCAATTGATATTTCTTAACTATGAGAGGTAGTATTTAACTTTTCACTTCATGGTCTATCTCTTCAATATTTCGAGCGTATTCCCTCAAATTTTCTATTGTTTTAGACAATCCTTTATCTTTATTATAAGCCATAATAAGCTCATCACTAACCCCCTGAAGTATTTTATATGCGAAAAACGCCCTTTTCTTTAAAATTTCAATTCTATCCGCTGAAAGCTTTTTGCTTCTATTTTCATACAAATTCCCAAAGCTACCTTTTTTGATGGCTCATTATGCGGAGGAATAGTGACAACTATCTCTTTCTTGCATTTTACATCAAATAAATATGGAATTATGGCTTTTTTTAATGCTTTAGTCAAATATCCTTTCTTCCTAAAAGCTTGCTGTATATACCAGTGTAAATCATTCATCATCACATACACAGCCCCAATATAACTACCTCTCTCATTTCTAATAAAAAAGAAATCCATTGAAGGAGATTCATTGTTTACTAAATCAGTTACCTCAGGAAACGAATCCCATACCTTAGCGACGTCAACAAATTCACTTATTTGTCTAATAAAAATCGTTTCAGCATATGTTTTTTTATTGAGCAGATCTATATACTTCTCAATCTCTTCATCTTTCATTTTATAATAATTTTGGTTTAACTACTCTTAATTTCAATGAGTATAACATACAAAAATAGCCATATACTTACCCATATAAGCAACGGCTATTGAAAAACTCCACTAATACAACCTAATCCCTACCAACTAATCTCTAAAACACCTCTACCTTAAATAACCGACCAATAATGGTTGGGTCGAGGGCGGAAGCTTTTTTGTTATAGTCTTTGCCTTTATTCTTCAAAAACTTGTTCAAGTTTAATATAATCGATGGCTAACTCTCCTTTTGAAGGCTTCCAATTTCTCTTGAATATACGTATCAAGTTATCACCGGCTTTCAACTCAACAATACCAAAATCTATTTCACGAAATGCTTCCGATTGTGGGAAAACAAAGTCTCTGTACTGATGGCTATTAATCAAAATATCATGATTCGATTCTCCATCTGGGGAAGCGTATCTTACTTTAAACCGATATTTTTCAGGTTTGGCTACCTGGGCTAAGATGGAAACATGGTCGTATGGATTATCAAAATTTGTAACATATCCTTTACCGCTGTATCCTTTTATCCATGTATCAACAAACACATTATATAATTCTCCGCCGGCTGCAAATCCATTTTCAGCTTCCAATTGAAGGGTTGTTTTGGTTCGCTCCGCATTGCCCAATCCTTTTTTAGAGGGTACAATTGGAATGATATTCCCTTCATTGTCGTAGTTTAAATAATCTGCCATTACCGAGCGGGTTTCACTTAAACCGCCTGAAAGCCATGCGCTGTGGTAGAACATGATATCCTTTCCTTTGTAAGTCACCGTTCCTCCGTGGTTTGTACCACCCTGACCTTCAAAATCATCGATAAAACAACCCTTAAATTCGTAAGGGCCTAGTGGCTTATCGGCTACAGCATAAAACATTTTTTCTGGCCACCGGCGTGGCGTTAATCCTGGGTATGTTAGGTAGTATTTCCCCTTGTATTTGTGTACCCAAGGCCCTTCAAACACATGTGTCAATTGAGAAGTCAAATCAACATAGGTTTCTGGCTTAATGGACATTAAATCGGCATTTAATTCTGCAGCAAAACATTTACGATCGTGCCCCCAAAACAAGTAGGGAGTTTCGTCATCATCAATAAAAATTGCAGGGTCTTGACCAAATTCTACACCTTTCACATATCCCAAGTCTGTGAACGGCCCTTCGGGGACATCGCTACGAGCAACACCCGTCCTAAAAAGCCCGATCCCAGCTTCTTTCATACAATATATAATGTAGTATTTGTCCCGGTAATATGCCGCATCCATTGCCCAAGCATGGCTCTCCGCCCATTTCACATTTTCTAAATGTAAAATACGTCCGTGGTCTGTCCAGTTCACCATGTCAGTCGTAGAAAATGCATGATAGCCGGTCATTCCATAGTGGTTGTTGGAACCAGGTTCATCGTGGGAAGTATACACCCACAAACGACCGTCGTTTGGCCAAACATGTGGTGAAGGATCCGCCGTGAAAACGTGGGTAAAAATTGGATTTTGGGCAAATGCAGACCCTGTCAGGGTTAAGCAAATTAAAAGGGTATAAAATCTCATATTTTGTATTGTATATTTTTAATGATCTAAAGCTACTGAATACACTTTGAAATTATCAATTTGTAAATGGGTTCGGGCTTGCCGAAAACCAAACCAGCCTTCGGTATAAGGATTTTGATCGTAGAAGTCCCAATAAATTCGCCCATCTCTGTACACACTAATTTGATTGTCAACACAAACAATTTTCATCTTGTAGGTTTGATTCGGACCGTTCAAATGCGTCTTATCATTTGACTCATGGACTAAGGTGCGCTCACTATTAAAATAGCGACGGAAACGCGTGGTTCTATTTTTATTCCCTCCAATGCCGGCATAGTACATATTATATTTACTATAGTCCCCCAAACTTCCTTCGCCAGTGGGCTGTTCATTGGGCAACTCAGGATTATGCGCCATCCAAAACAGGTTATGATCTCTGGGCAGACCATCTATCCCATCATCATATGTAGTCACTTCATACGTAATAACAACAGGTTGCTCCAGTTTCTGGTTGAACCACACGGTACTTCCCATCTCCGTGTTAATGTCAAGTTTCCCATCCACCAAACTTATGCTTGCAGTAGTCTCAATTTCTGTAGTCCAGTTTTCCAATGAAGTATTGAACTCATCCTGATATAATAAACTTTTCTTCAGTTTCTTATTGTCATTCATTGCACCAGCTCCGGTTTTCATGTCATATGAGCTATGGCTCGCATAGTTATAATACACGGCGCCTTCCATTTCACCAGCGGCGTTATAAAACCAGGTTTGAATAAAGGCAGGGCCTTTGGGTAAGTCCTTAATGGAAAAGTTTACTCCGTCAGCGTTTGGGTCAGCCTCCTTTTTTTCGTCTGCATAAACTTTATCTCCATTCCAGATTTTTATACGAGCACTTGCTATATCTAGCGCTTTACCCGAACCAGCAGAAGTTAACGTCGTTTCACCTTCAATCTCTTTGGGCCAACGGCGGAGATCGAAATGGTAAGTACCTGGTTTATCAAGTTCAACGGCAATAAAACCACTGCCTTTAGCACCTTTTTTAACATCATCCTGACTCCAAATCACAGTCCCATGAAAATCGTGAGCCAAAAGATGCGATTCAGGCTCTTCAGAGTTGTCCAAAATAATACGGGTGTATTCGCTGGAACGCTCATCTACAAGTTTCCACCATGCTTCATATTCTTCTTTTAGTTCGGCAACAACAGCTTTGTGAACAGGGTCGCCAATAATGTCGTTTTTCTGTGCCTCGTCAACCAAAACATCATACAGTTCCCAGTCGGAATCGCTACTAGTCCGGGTCAAGCGCCATTTGTGTTTTATGACATCACCATCCCAGCTATCTTTTTTTACAGACAATTTTTTGTACTTCTCAGGAAATTCAGTCCACATATCATTGATAGTAACTGCTCTGTTTTTATAATCTATCGGGTCGTTTGATGGGTCATCATCTAGGAAAGGCTTGAAGCTTCGTCCACGAATTTTTAGCTTTTCAGGTCTGTTTTCCACATCCTCAAGTCCTAACATATCCATAAAGGTCGGCAACCAGTCGATGTGGGCAGTTAATGGTAACACATCTCCCCCTTTTCCATCTCCTCCAAGGTTTCCATTTGCCCACCTGATAAAGCATGGAACCCGAGTACCTCCATCGTAATTAGACCCTTTTCCTCCTCGCAAGGGACCGCCTGCACCATTGTCGGTAGTAAATATTAGTATCGTGTTATCAGCAATCCCCTTGTCGTCAAGAAACTTCAATAACCTACCAAAGTTTTTATCAATATTTTCGATGGTTCCCGTTTTAGCACTCACCCCAGAACGAGCATCAGGGGGCATAACATGGGGGGCATGTGCGGTGGCAAGAGGAATATAGGCAAAAAATGGCTTATTCTTTTGGATGTTTTCATCCATAAAATCCATGGCGCAGCTGATAAAAAAGTTGGTGGTAAAAGCTCCCTCAATCCCATCATCTTCATCGACCATTTTTACCAAAGAATCATTCACCCACATGCTGGCACTTTGGTTGGTATTCCCCCAATAATCGGGCAATTGGCCAGTACCTCCGCCTTTGGTCCAAGCTACATACTCGAATCCGCGGTCTTTAGGGCGAAAGGGGTAATTATCCCCCAAATGCCATTTAAAAAATAGTCCGGTAGCATAACCATTGGCCTTAAAAATATCTGCCATGGTGATTTCATCGGCGCGCAGCATATTTCGACCGTTGATGGTATGCCAAACACCCACCACATCACTTGGCCTTCCTGTTAAAAGTGCCGCCCGTGTTGGTGAGCAACTTGGGGAAACATGAAAGTCGGTCAATCGAACAGCATCCTTTGCAAACCCATCAATACTAGGAGTTTGTGGTCCATTTTCCTTATAATACGAAAAGGCATTGTGGCTAATATCATCGGGCATTACAAAAATCACATTGGGCCTGTCCGTCGATTGAGCAGAAAGAGTAAGAGGTGTTATTAAAGTTAAAAAAAATAATAGCCGCAAAAGTTTCATGTCCTTTCTTTTTTTACAAAAATATTTTTAATGTCTGAAGTTATCCAAAGTAACAGCCCTCTCATATTTGACTAGAAAACCCTTCCTTAGATAACTTCTCCTTGTACAATTCCCCAACCTACTTCTTCACCAAAACAACTTTCTCCCCTGCCTTCGTTTCAACATCATATAGATATGTATCTGGCAGATCAAATCCCTTCAACACTGCTTTTTCAGAAATTAATGGTTCTTTGATCGACGGAGTTTGGTAAAATGGATTTTCGTTGTCTCCATTGGCAACCGTAAGGCCTCCTCCTCCTTCCAAAGCCAATTCCGAATAGCTTCTGATACGGCAATTGCCACCTAATTTTGATTTGATAATAGCCTTAACTACCTCTCCGTCTTTCCATTCCAATTCTTCTATTTCGAAACCGCCTCGTGCCCGTAAACCAGTAACTTTTCCTGTTTTCCAAGCGTCGGGCAATGCTGGGATCAGGTGAATAGCACCATCGTGACTTTGAAGCATCATTTCGGTTAAGCCCGAAGTAAAACCAAAGTTTCCATCGATTTGGAAGGGAGGGTGGGCATCCAACATATTGGCATAGGTTCCGCCACCTTTGGGAGAACCAGGACGGCCAACCAATTTAATTTGGTCGGTCATCATTTTATAAGCATGGTTACCGTCCAGCAAGCGAGCCCATTGGTTAATCTTCCAGTTCATAGACCAACCGGTTGATGGGTCTCCACGATAAACCAATACATTTCTGGTAGCCTCGGCTAATTCCGGGGTACGGAAAGGTGAAAACTGATTGGAAGGGTGCATGCCGTATAATTGCGAAATATGGCGGTGCTTATCTTCTGGGCTGTCCCAGTCGTTAATCCATTCCTGAACTTGACCATGCTGACCAATTTGATTTGGCGCCAACTTAGGAAGAGTGCCTTCAATTTGTTTAACCAGCCCGGCATCAGTACCCAATACTTTAGCTGCCTCAGCAGTTTTAGTCAGTATATCAAATATCAGTTGATTATCCATGGTAGTCGCATAAGCAATATTTACCATGTTTGGCATATGTGCAGGCCTGTTTTCAGGTGAAGTAGAAGGGGCAAAAATTAACCAGCCATTATCAGGTTCGGGCGTTAAAAAGCTAAGGCAAAACTCGGCAGCACCTTTCATGGCAGGATATACATCCCGCAAATAGTCCAAATCGCCATTATATAAGTACTTTTCCCATAAATGCTGGCTCAACCAAAGCCCACCACTTGGCCACATCCCCCAAGTTGCGCCGTCAACTGGGCCGCAGATGCGCCATAAGTCCGTATTATGATGGCATACCCACCCATCAGCTCCGTACATATCCTGGGCGGTTTGCTGACCGGCCACCGATAGTTCTTTTACCAACTCAATCAACGGTTCATGGGTTTCACTAAGGTTCGTAGGCTCAGCAGGCCAGTAATTCATTTCCGTATTAATATTTACGGTATAAGCACTTTTCCATGGAGGTGTGAGCTGATTACACCATATCCCTTGCAAATTACCAGCTTGACCACCTGGCTGCGAAGAACAGATCAACAGGTAGCGTCCATACTGAAAATATAGGGCCGCTAAAGCAGGGTCATTCCCTTGGCTAAATTCTTTAATACGAACATCAGTAGGATTCTTAACGGAATCGGTTGCGCCCAAATCAAGCGAAACCCTATTGAAATAATTTTGGTAAAAAGCGGAATGTTCAGACTTTAACTGCTCATAATTTTTCTTTTCGGCTCCAGCTAAATACCCTACGGCACGCTCGTGCTCATCGGCACTGACATCTTGATAGTTTACAAAGTTAGTCGCAATAGATACATACAAAGTAGCACTATTGGCATCGGTTAAAGAAAGGTTGTTACCAGATGTGTGTAATACGCCGCCATCAGGTACAATTTTAAGCCTCGACTCAAAATCTATGCGCCCTTTAATTGGAGTTGTATCTATGGGGGTTCTCTTGCTTTTGGTATCGGCACAAGTTCCTGTCATTTTTAGTATTTCCATCCCTTCGGTTTCAACTCTGACAGCAGCTGGCTCGGGCCTGTCCATGCCTGCGGAGAAAGAAAGCTTACCTTTTTCGCTAGCCGTAAGCCTTATTATCAACACCTGATCGGTAAAGGAGGTAAACACTTCTCGGGTATATACTACACCATCCACTGTGTAAGAGGTTTTAGCAACGGCATTTTCAATATCCAACTCTCGGTAATAATCAGAGTAATTTGCATGACCTTCAAAGTTGAGTCGCAGATTACCTACTGTTTCATAATTCATACCATGCGATATTTTTGAAATAATATTCGCATTAGCCAGATCGTGAGCTTCTTTGTATTTTCCATCAAACAACAGTTGACGAATTTCTTCTAAAACCTCCTTGGCTTCGGGGTTGTCGTTTCGGTGTGGTCCACCTGACCATAGGGTTTCTTCATTCAACTGAATATTCTCCTGATCAGGAATCCCAAATACCATTGCTCCTAGCCGACCATTCCCAATGGGTAACGCTTCATTCCAATTAGCTGCAGGGGCATCATACCATAGCTTCAAAGAAGAGGGTTGATCAACGTCAGCCTGCATACACGACATGCATAAAACACTCAGAAATACAGCTATCCAATAAGGAATAAAACGATTTGGTTTTCGGTTTTTATTTTCTGATAAAACATTTAGCCTCAACGAATCTTTACCATTCTCTTTCATTTCAATATTTTTAATTAATGTTCATCTTAGCCCAAAAGCTGTTTTGAAGCTAAATTTAAAAATGGTTATAGCTTATTTTGCCTCATTATGCACCGAAAGAAGCTATAATAAATTTGAAGGTATGTTTCCAAACAGCTTCTCAAGAAAGTAAATAATATTTAGGTCTGGCAATACCTGCAAATCACACGCCCAATGGCAATCATATGGACTGTTTCACTACAAAAACTCTCAAGTCAGAAGACTAAAAAAATCCTCATTCATGCCATTTTAGATGTTCTCCAACTCACCTCCAGAGATATTATAATTAGGATTTATCTTGTATTAAAAAGAAGCAATCAACAGTAATATTAGTGTTGACTATTGCTTGAATAAAAAATGTACTAGGCCAGGCGATCATCTCCCGACCCAGTAAATTTAAGGTTCAACAAATAAAAATGGCAACTTTATTCAAAATCAGCCTCTGAAATAGTAATTGTCTCACCCTCAGCAATTGAATACTCAAGGGTTTTCTCACCATGACGGACAACTAGTGGCTTGCCTAAAAGTGATTTGATTTTACACTGTACCAATTTTCCTTCTTCCCATTCAATATCCACCTCAAATCCATCCCTTGCACGGAGGCCTTTTACCGAACCATTTGCCCAAGCTTTGGGAAGTGCTGGCAGAAGATGAATTTCATTATTTTGACTTTGAACCAGCATTTCAGCAATGCCGGCCGTAGCACCAAAATTGGCATCGATTTGGAAAACTCGCCTTCCACTAAGCAAGTTTGAGGTCAGCCCATGCATCACATGGTTGTTGAGCATACTATGGGCACGGTCACCGTCACCTACACGAGCCCATAAAGAAATTCGCCATGCCCCTGGCCAACCGCCAGAGTTTCCTCTTTGAATCAGTGATGTTTTTGCCGCCTCAAAAAGGTCGGGAGTATCATAAGGATTAATCTGCTTACTTGGATATAGCCCATAGAGGTGCGAAACATGGCTATGAGGATTGTTGGGATTATCCCAGTCTTCCTGCCATTCTTGAAGCTGGCCATGTTTGCCAATTTTCATTGGAGCTAGGCGATCTTTTGTTTTCTTCACTTTCTTTCTAAAATCCTTATCCACCCCCAAAACCTCAGATGCCTTCATGCAATTGGCAAAAAGGTCGTTCAGAATCTGTAAATCCATAGTAGGCCCTGCACAAAGCGATGCCCCACTGCGGTCCGAACTCATCCCGTCCTTGTTTGTTCCTCCATGACTATGTTCTGGCGAAATTGATGGAGAAGTAATAAGGTATCCATCTTCATTCTTCACAAGAGCATCAAGGAAAAATTCAGCCGCCCCTTTCATGATCGGATATGATTTTTTCAGATGTTCGATATCGCCGGTGTACAGGTAATGTTCCCAAAGGTGTTGGCACAACCATGCGCCACCTGTTGGCCACATGCCCCAATGTGCCCCATCGACCGGTGCTGTGCCCCGCCATAGGTCTGTGTTGTGATGAACCACCCAACCACCAGCTTTATAATGGACTTCGGCCGTTTTCTTTCCTGGTTCTTGCAACTCGCCAACCATACGAAGGAAAGGTTCGTGACATTCACTAAGGTTACCAACCTCTGCCACCCAATAGTTCATTTGAATATTGATATTGATAGTGTACTTACTGCACCACGGAGGGTTGATCGTTCCATTCCAGATTCCTTGCAGGTTAAGCGGTTGTGTACCAGGACGAGATCCGGCAATCATCAAATATCGACCGTATTGGAAAAGCTGTTCATCAAGTAGAGGATCTGCCCCTCCATCTATTACACTTTTAAGTCGTTGGTCTGTAGGCAAATCATCATTTTTACCTCCAAGGTCAAGAGATACACGGTCAAAAAGCGCTGAGTAATCATCAGTATGCCTTTTGTAGAGTTGGCTAAAGGATTTGCCCTCTGTATTGGCTATGTATGCATTTACTTTTTTTACAGGATCACCGCTTACATCTTTGGCATTAACAAAACTGGTGGCTGCTACATAAACAAGCGTAACCGAGTTGGCATCCCTTACAGAGATTTTACTTCCTTGATCAATAACCTCCCCACCTTCTGCCAATACTTTCACCTTTGCCGCAAATTTGATCCCCTCGCCTTCCCATGGACCAATCAACCCTCTTTCCTTGCGTTTCCCTAGCTGACCGGTCATCAAAAGGGCATTGCCATCTAATACTTCGGATGTTGAGCGATGTGGACTAGTCAGCAACAAATCGAAAGTGATTTTCCCTCGCCCGCTGCTCTCAAGCCGCATAACGATGGCTTGGTCAGGATACGAGGCAAATGTTTTGCGTGTATAGTCAACTCCTCCAATAGTGTAGCTGACCGTACTTACTGCTTTTTCTAAATCGAGCTCGCGTCGATAATTCTGTGATTTTTCGCTCTGGGAAAACATGAGAAAAAGATCGCCAAGTGGCTGGTAGGCCATTTGCTTAACTGGGTTACCCATCATTTTCCCGGCCAGCTTTTCAGCTTCTATGTACTTCCCTTCGTCGAGCAACTTACGGACAGCCGCCAGATGCTGATAGGCATCAGGATTAGCGTAATCGTGCGGGCCACCATTCCATAAAGTTTCTTCATTTAGCTGCAGTTGTTCTTGGTGGATTCCTCCATATATCATAGCTCCCAATCGACCATTTCCGATGGGCAACGCCTTGGTCCATTCTGTTGCCGGCTCTGTGTACCAAAGCGATAACTTGTTGTCTTTGGTTGTAGTCTCTTGCGACTGGGCAAAACATATAGTTGGTTTTCCAAACAGTGAACTCAGCCCTCCTATTATAAGGGCAAAGAGAAAGTGCTTTATTTTCATATTATTTTAGGGTCTTGAAGTTTTAAAGCATGTTTAAAATAAATCTGCTTCGCTACAAATGCGCATATCGCACCCGTACCCGAGTCGAGAACTTTACTTCGAAATATTATAGTTTTCACTGAACAGCGCTGTTCCACGGTGGCTGCTACTGGGACACCAGTCCGATAAAACATTTACTTCTTTGGTAAGAATCACAATCTGAGCATTTTCCCTTGAAAGGATAATTTTAAACAAGCTCTTATTTTGATGAAAAAAGGTAAAAAAACTGATAGTATCGATTGTCTATCCTTATAATAAGGACTTCAATCATGTCTAGAAAATAGGCCACCGAAAAAAACCAGTGGCCTCACTAAAATTTATACTAACGCTCTATTAATATCCTGGTGTTTGTGTAAGTTCACCGTCTGTAGCATCGCCATTGGCTTTCTGAATTTCTTCAATGGCAATGGGAATAAAATACAATCTATCGTCCCAAGCTCTTTCGAATAAACTGACAGGAGTATATGTTTTTACACCGGTATCAACATCTTTGACAATATCTATCCCATGTAGGTTTACAACTTCTGTATACGGAGCAATTTTCCATCTTCTCACATCAAAGTATCTGTGCTCTTCAAAAGCCAACTCAACTCGTCGTTCGTTATAAAGTTTTGTTCGAAGTTCCTCTCCAGTAACTGTTGCCGGAATTGCAGGCATTTCAACAGTTGGCCTCGCTCTTATCATGTTTAAATACTCTCTGCAAGTAGCTTCATCACCAAGTTCAAACATTGCTTCGGCATAATTGAGGTATACCTCACCTAACCTGAAGCGGATATAAGGGCTGACGTAATTTTGGCTCCAGCCCATATCAGGCATAACATCGGTTCCTGGCATAAACTTTCTCAAGGTATAATTACTACGAGGGTTATCTCCGCTTTGCTTATACGAATCGAAGCCCCATGTAGCTCCATCTGACGAGATCCACTTCTCCATAATTACATCACGTAATTCTGTTCCATCAAAAGTGACTGATTGATAAAAGCGTGGGTCGCGATTAGCGTAAGGATTTTGCGGGTCGTATCCCGAAGCCGGGTTGATTGTAGCAGTGTTTACATGGTTCTCTTTGATAAAAGGAAGTTCTCCATTCGTCATTTCGTAATCATCTACCAGGTTTTGAGACACGCCACCGGCGCCTCCCCAACCACCATAAGCACCCCACCGGCGACCCATCATGTACATTGGCAGGTCATGGGCATTCGATGCCGTATAATTTCTAGCCCAAATTAATTCGTTATTAGCCGTTCCGCTAGGGGCATTAAAAAGTGTGGTATAATCAGGATGAAGCGAATAATTTCCATCATCGATCAAATCTAGCGCTGCATCTGCTGCCTTCTGCCATTTTGATTGATCATTACTCTCATTAAAAAGCGGAGAAGCCATGTATAAGTAAAACCGGGAAAGCAAAGCCTTGGCAACCGATTGGTTTACTTTTCCAAAATCACCATCGCTGGCAAATATTGCTTCAGGTAAGTCAGGCATAGCTGCTGCTATATCAGCTTCTACATATGCAGCACACTCATCCATTGTATTGCGTGGAAAACTAAATTCGTCGTCCAATGCATACACCTTATCAATAATGGGTACACCGCCATACCTTACCATAAGCCTAAAGTACATAAATGCACGAATAACCCGTGCCTCAGCAATTAAAGATGTTTTTTCGTCATTATCCAACACCTCGTTGCCCTCCATTTCATCAAGGAAGACTAGAATCTTTCTAATGACATCATAATCTCTGTTCCATGTATACACACTGCCTCCACCTCTGAAATTCGCCCTATCATCTACATTATCAGAATTGAGCGTGTTGTTTAATATAACACCAGGATAGCGGTTCGTCTGGTTGAAACACATTTCGTCGGTAGCTTTAGCCATCATATTGGGACCGACGGCATCTTCAATACTACTATATATTGCATTATGATAGGCTCTGATCAGACTTGCATCCGTCCAAACTGCGGTATCGGCAATCCGATCTTTTGGTTCAAGATCAAGAACACTATCGTTACATGCAACAAGCAAGAGTGTTGCTATAAATATTATTAATATCTTTTTCATTTTCGTCAGTTTTAGAATTTCACATTAACACCCAAATTGAGAACTCTCAACGGCGGATAGTATATTTCCTGACCGCTTACTTCTGGGTCGGTATACTTAATCTCCTTTGCCCATGTGAGTAAGTTGAATCCACTAACATAAAAGCGGGCGCTCTCTAAATTAATTTTGGACACTAACTCTTTTGGCAAGGTATAGCCAAGCTCGGTAGTTTTCAACCTGATAAATGAAGCATCATACAAAAAGAATGTAGACTGACCTATGTTGTTATGGTTGGATCTTGGCATGGTACCATTTGGGTTATCTACCGTCCAGCGGTCTTCTGCTCTCTCAGTAAAGGCATTCGCAAATTCATTTCTAATTGCTAAATCGGCAAACCGTCTCGCCCAGTTTACAGCACCAGCTTGTCCTTGGAAAAACACGTTCAAGTCGAAATTTTTATATTCGAACCCTAAAGTCAGCCCGTACACCCACTTAGGTGTTACTGTTTTATCCCACCTAACCCTGTCTTGATCATTGATTTCCCCATCTCCATTTTGGTCAACGATTTTAATATCACCAAGACCAGAATTACCATTATGTGGGTAAGCATCAAGCTCTGCTTGGGTGTTAAAAATTCCATCTGCCACATAAAATAGTTCTGCACCTATAGGCTTGCCAGTCTGATCTTGATACGCCTCGGTATTTGGTGTTTCATCCATAAACACCACTTTGCTTTCAGCATATGCCACATTTCCGTCAATAAAATAACTAAAATCGTTGAACGTCTTCTGATGTCCTAGCACAAGCTCAAAGCCCTTTCCATCAACCTCTCCAATATTCTCATTTGGCAAGCCAGGAAAACCTAAAATTTCTGGTATTGAAAGATTTCGTGAAGCAAGGATATTAGAGCGGTTTTCTTTCCAAAACGTCAAATCCATTTTGAGCAAATTATTCCAAAGAGCAGTTTCCAAACCAATATCGGTTTTCTTACTTACTTCCCAAGTGATATTTGGATTGGGCAAGGTATTCGGGTATACACCTGGTACATCAGAAGTACCAAACACGTAGTTATTGCCAAATGAATAAGACTGTAAATATTGCCATTGACCAACCCGGTCATTACCAATTTCACCGTATGAAAACCTCAATTTCAAATTATCTACAAACGTGAGGTTGTTTTTCATGAAAGGTTCTTCCGACATTCTCCAACCTGCCGAAATTCCGGGAAAGAACCCATAACGTTTTCCCTCAGGGAAGACTTGGGAGCCATCGTAACGGAACAGTAACTCAACCATGTACTTTTGATTAAAATCATAATTGAGCCTACCAAAGTAATTGTTGTAAGCACTTGCTCCAGAGGTACCTCCATTATCCTTGTCTTCAGCAGCAGTGCTTCCAACATTAATTTCATCAATGGCCGAACTAACATAGTTTCTCCTAAAAGCTCTAACCCAAGAAGATGTGTTTTTTTGTTGTTCTTGGCCTAACATGGCTGTAATATTGTGGCTGCCGAATGATTTTTCATAAACAAGTCGGTAATTCCACATCGCTGTTGTCCACTTATCATACCTGTCAGTAAGTTCTGGAGCTGTTAAGTCTCCTGCTACCACATCGTATTCCCCAGTATTTACATTATATTCATGTGCGTCCCAAGGAGTCCTCCAAGTCTTTTCTGTTTGGTTGCTAAAGTCATAATTATACGAACCATCCAGCCTCAACCCTTTAACCCCAGGTATTTTATAACTCGCTGTGAAAGTAGTGTATATTGGAGTTTCATCGATCAATGTATGTCCTCTTCGGTCAATTAACAGTGGGTTCTGAACAAAACGACCAGGCGCAATTAACCCGTTGGGATATTGAGCAACCATGGTTGGAATAGAGCGTGTTATGTTATAGAAATTAACAAAAGTCCCCTCTGATGAGTATTTCTTTTTATTCACCATACCACTAAGATTGGCACCAACTGTTAAATTTTTAGTCAGGTCAACATCAATATTAGCACGCATATTATACTGCTGATATCTAGTAGGGTTATTTTTCCAATGACCATCCTGATCCATGTAGGCAAATGAGAGTAAATACCTTACCTTGTCTGTTCCACCAGTCGCCGATAAACTCACGCGTTGTTGTAATGCACTACTTTTCATAGTTTCTTCAACCCAATCAGTGTTTGGATACAAAATTGGATCAGACCCATCACGGAATTTTTGGATTTCATCGTCAGTAAAATAAGGAGAAAAATCAGCATCATCTGGTCTCCCTTGAGCGTACCACTCTCCTTCATTATAAGTTTCCGCATACTCAGGTGAGCCCAACATATCAGGAACATGTGTAGGTGTTGACCATGCGCTATTATAAGAGAAATTAAATTTAGGCTTCCCGCTTTTGCCTTTTTTGGTAGTAACTAAAATAACGCCATTAGCTGCACGAGCTCCGTAAATAGCAGCTGAAGCATCTTTTAATACCGAAATATTTTCAATATCCTCAGGGTTTAACCGGCTTATATTACTACGAGGAACTCCATCGATAATAACGAGTGGAGTATTGTTACCAAATGTACCTTGTCCACGAATAAGAAGTGATGGGTCATCACGTCCTGGCTCACCTGTACGTTGGTTAGAGGTCAACCCAGGTAGTTTACCCTGCAGGTTTGCCGAAACATTAAAGCTAGGAGTTTTCAACAATTCTTCTCCATCAATATTTGACACTGATCCTGTTAGAGTTTTCTTTGATTTCGTACCGTAGCCGACTACAATGACCTCTTCCAATTGTGCCAAGTCAGTTATTAACGCAATTTCAAAAGTGGTCTGTGTTCCCACTGCCACTTCCTGAGTTTCATACCCTATATAGCTAAACTGAAGGACAGCCCCTTCAGCTACTTCCAAAGCAAATTTTCCATCTAAATCGGTAGTAGTGCCGCTTGAGGTTCCCTTTATTATTATACTTACACCTGGTAAAGGTGCTGAATCGTCGGCGGAAGTAACGATTCCCGATATTTTTTTCTGTTGAACAGCTATTTCAAGCACAGGTTGCCTTTTCCAAATTTTTGACTCCATCTTCCTTACAGTGATGGTTTGGTTCACCTGCTTGAACTTAAGCTTGGTTTCTTTAGAGATTTCTAGGAGATAATCGGCCACAGGCTTGTTTTTTCCTTCAAGGCTGATTTTAGTAAGAACAGACTCGGCAAGGCTTTCGTCGTAGGCAAATTTATATTCTGTTGCTCCTTCTATCATATTGAAGACTTCTTCAATACTTGCATTTTGTATGCGTAGATCTATCTTTTTTACCCACACATTTATTTCAGATTTGCCCTGACCAACTCCTTCTTTGGCGAACAGAAAGCTAAATGTCACCAAATGAATTAGCGATATGTATATAAAATATTTTGACAGCATAAGTATTATGCTTAGTAGTTTCTTTTTCATATTTTTACTAAGATTTTAGTTATCTAAAATTTCACAATCTTTTTAGACTGGCAGTTGGCGCTGCCAGTTTTTTTGTTTTTAGCTTGTATCATTCATTTCCATATGCTTTTATAGTTTTTCATTTTTCACAAGTAGTTACATGTTAAAATTTCAGTTCGACCTTCTTACCTTTTATCTGGTAAGAGAAGTTTTGACTAAACCCTATTGACTTTAATACATTATCGAGACTTTCATTATGAAACTCTCCTTTGAACCTCCAATTATCTGGCAGCTTTCCCGAAACGGTAAACTCTACACCATACCAGCGGGTAAGCGTTTTTAAAATATGGTTGATATTGGCTTGGTTAAAGGATATTATTTTCTTAGTCCAGCAATAATCCTCCTCCCCATCAAGCTCCGCTTTAGTAATTTTGCTAAGCTCCATATCAAGTTGGGCCGACTGACCTGCATCCAAAAAAGCTTCCTTGCAAGAAGTACCCTTCCTGTTTGGCTCTACTTTTACCCTTCCTTCGGCTAAAGCAACCTTGCCGTGATGCTCTTCATCGTAGGCATTCACGTTAAACTCTGTACCCAAGGCTGTAACATCGAGATAATCGGTTCGAACAATAAAAGGGTGCTCCGCATCTTTTGCAACGTTGAAATAGCCCTCCCCTTTGAGGTATACAAGACGGATACTGTCTTGGCCAAAAGATGCCGAAAAACGCACTTCCGACTCGGCATTAAGCCAAACATTGGAACCATCAGGCAAGAAAAAGTTTCTCTTTTCTCCTGATTTAGTAGCTCTCACCCACTCTTGAGGTGATGTAATGATTTCGGTTGGGGTATTTTGATAGGAATTGAAAATTGCAACACCCGCTATTACTAACAAAATAGAGGCGGCTATTCGGAGGTAGGGTTTGAAATCAAGTTTTTTAACTTTCTTCTCTGAAGGGGTATTTACATGCTGAGTAAGCTCGTCAAAAGTTTCCTGATGAGAAAAACCAGTGATACTCAAATCACCTTTTCCCTTAAGGGCTTTAATAAAGTTTAGTGACTTTGCCTCAGCAGGATTTTCTTGTAAATAGGCATCTAACTGACGTAGTTCTTCGTCTGTAGCTTCTCCCGTAAATACCTTAGCTATGATTGTATTTATATCCATTTAGTCGTTTCTTTCCAATTCCATTTGAAAGCATGACAACTAAGCGGACAAAAGTACCTATCCGGAAATCGCAATTTCTTCTTTCATATAAGAAGAAACTTTTTCACGAAGGGTTTTTACAGCCGTAACCAGCTGGTTATTAACTGTTTTTGAAGAAATATCGAGTAACTCGGCTACTTCATTATATTTCATTCCTCTATCTACAATAAGGTGATAGATCATTTTTCGGCGGTGGGGAAATCCATTGACAGTCTGCTCTACCAGGCTTTGTAGCTCGTTGAACCCATAGGTAGACTCGGGAGTCCGATACTCCCATAAAAAGCTAATAAAATAATCATCATCTTCTATGTCAACTTTGTTTTTACAGGCACTGCTTTTCAAATAGTTGAGGGAACTGTTTTTTACGGCTCGAAGCAAATAGGGCTCTAAATCTTTTACTCCTGCTAACTTTTGGGGGTTGGTGTATATCTTGGTAAAAACCTCAGAAACAATGTCTTTTGCAGTCTCTATCGATTTTATGAACGTATATGCAAAGGCTACTAACCTTTGATAAAACAGGACAAACAGTTCTTTTCGGGCACGCTCATCCTTACCTTCTACCAATTTATTAAGCAAGTCGCTTAAATAAACCTTTGAATTTTCCATTTTCATATTCCCTAACGGGTAGTTCTTTGTTATAAAAAAGCGTTTTTTCCGATTGGATATCGCAGTGAAAATGGGGTGTATTCAAATAAAATTATATAAAGTGTACACACCCACCTTACGAAATAAGTAATCTAATGAACTGAATATTTACCAAAAAGACAAGCTTTGTATTTGAATGATATCTTTATATATAAATCTTGATTCTAAGCATAAAAAAAAGCAATGTAAAATATATTTTAGAACAATGTTAACGTTATCAAAAACAATACTCCATGCCGTTATAAAAAACATAAAAATCAATTATTTCTGACCACCTATTACACGCCCACTTTGTTAAACTAACCCCACCTTCTATATTGCTTAGAACTTCCACCTAGCATTTACATAAAAATTTCTTCCTGGCCTTGGGATATTTCCCCAGTCTAGGTGTTCCCAGTAATTGGTATCGAATACGTTTTCTACTCCTCCTCCAAACTGGAAGGATGAATCAGCTCCCCATTTCCAGCTTTTTTGAAACCGAAAGTGCAGCAAGGCAAAGCGTGGTGTAGCATCTTCTCCAAAACTTTCCCTAAAATGGTTTTGCACTGCTCCTATTTCAGATTCTGCCTGAGCAGAAAAAGTAGGCAAACTAAAACGAAGCGTTGAAAGGTTTTTGAGCGGAGAGACCATGGGCAAAGGCTCTCCACCATTATCCACTCCGTGGGTATAATTCACCGAACTACTGAAGTTCAACTTCTCCAGTACCTGCCACTGAAACGTAACACTTCCACCCGAAATATTGGCGTAAGGCAATGTTTCATAAACTTTCACCCCTTTAGCCCCAATTGTCATGGCACTAAGCTCAGGGTCAACTACTCCTATATAATAATCCTTCACTTGTGTGAAAAACACTTTCGTGTTCAATTGTAATTGATCAAGCTGGTAGCTCCCCTCCCATCGGGCCTGCAGTGATTTTTCTAGGGAAATATCGGGGGTTCCTACGTAGTCGTAGCCATCGAGGCTGTTGAACAAATAGAACCCAAACTGCTCGCTGATAGTAGGCAAGCGCTCTCCATAACTGGCAACAAATACTGAATGAATTTTTGTGGTAGGTTTCCAGCCTAGCTGAGCCGAGAATGTTTTGGGCAATTCGCGATACGGTTGGCTGGTGTCGTAGCCAAATACCTCAAACTGGTTTCTCCCCATTTCGGAAGTCAGCCTCGTATCCGAGAAATCTATACGAGCGGTAAGTCCAAGACTAAATTGTTCGCTCATTTTCCAGTCATCATTCACAAAAAGCCCAATTACCCTTCGCTGGGCATCGGGCCAGGTGAGCATAAACATGTCTTGTTCACCTGGGAAAAACATAGTCATTTCTGCCCTAGAGGTGTTTTGGTAGCCATCTAGCTTAAGGGCGAGCTGGTGCTTCCCAACCACTAGCGTTGACTGGGCAAATGCTCCGTAGGTATTGCTCCACCCAGGCATATCCATCCTGATGGGCACATCGGGGCGTTTCGAATCGTCCATCTGGTGATGAATGTTATTTCCATAAATTTTTATTTCTATTTCCTTCCACTTGCTTCCTTCAAAAAACTTAAGGTAGCTCGCGCTGTAAATCTGTGCTTTGGCAAAACCCACATCCATGGGCAAAGCAGGGTAGCCAATATCCTTAGCATAATCGTACAACCAAAAGACTTGAAGTTGTTCCTTTTTAGAAAGCTGGTAAGCAGCATTTACCGAGAAATTGGTCTTGGAATATTGAGTGTACTCAATTTCTTCTCCACCGCCTGCTCTATAGTTTTCATTTTTCCTTACTTCCCCGTTTACCCTTGCCGCCCATTTCCCTTGGTTGATATTGCTACTAAAAAGTCCTGTCAGCCCGTTGCTTACGGCATCGTAGCCAGTCGCCAACATTCCTGTAACACTTTTTTGCGAATTGAAAATAGGCGATTTTGTTTGCAAATCTAGTCCACCACCCAGCGAGCTACCGTAGGTTGGCAGGTACGAAACTTCCAGTTTTTCAAGGTTATTGGTAGCCACGTACGAAGTCGCAGGGTCCATTTTGTCGGTGCAAGCCCCAAATATCCGCATCCCATCTATGGTCGTGTTCACTTGACCTCCGCTCAGCCCTTCAAGGGTTGGCTCCCAAGCATAATTTCCCCTCCTTATCACAGAGACCCCGTTTGTAAACGTCATCACCTTATCAATGGGAACGAGTGCGCCCGCTCCTTGGGTTCGTTCTTCAAAAGCTTTGCTATCTAACACCAGCACCTCACCCAAAAACTGGGCAGCTAGCGAGTCATTAAGCAAAACTGCTCTATTTAGGCTATCAATATTTTGCGCTATCCCATCGGCTGAAAGCAGCAGAAAAAGCACAATAAGTTTTAGAAATTTCATCTTGGAAAAAGGATAAAAGTAACCAAAGAGCCTTTACCAAATTTGAGCACCGGCTCTTTGGCTGCTAGGTTAAAAAGTAATGTCAAATGATGTTTCGGCAACTATATCCCCACCTTCTTTAATTACAAGGTTCACCCTCCAAAGTCCTGTCATAGTAAAGTTTAACTTACCTGCATAATGCCCCATTTCTGTATGAGTTGGGTTTACATTATTAGGCGAACCATGCCCCATAGTTGGCATTTCTGGAGTCATCTCAAAAGTGTAGTTTTCCTCTGGCAAGAACTCCATCATGGTTTTTCTGCTGTTCACCACAAATTCGATGTCATTGATCCCTACCTTAGGCTCTTCACCCAACTTGTAAGAAACAAACAAATTTTTCTGATCTGTTTTACTCTCAAATGTGCGGATTCTTGGCTCGCTATCCTCGGCAACCATTACCTCAAACTTTGCCATCCCTTCCTTCATATTTTTATGGTTGTGCACATGCACATCGAGTGTCCAAGTTCCCATCATGCTCGGCATGAGGAAAACCACCGCCCCCTCAAAAAAGCCCTCTTTGGCTTCGGATGAGGCTGGGTTTTCGTAAGGTGCAGAGTGGGACATTCCCGAGTTCATCGCCATCATCGGCATAAAACTCACATGGCTTTCTTCTATAAGTTCATCGGAGATAGAATCATATACCGCCACAAAAAGCTGGTTGTACCCCGAAAAAAGCTTTTCTTTTCCATAAACTTTTACTTTTGCCCCAGCACCTAAAGCATAGCCTTCTGCTATCATCACCTTTCCTTCTGTATTCAACGTAGGCTCAACAGGTTCATCCTCGCCACATCCTGCTAAAAAAACTACAGAAAAAGTGAAGCCAATCGCCAGTAAAATATTTTTTATGTAATTCATCTGTTCCATCTGTTTTTAATTTCAAAAAATTGTAGTGATGCATTTTTAGCACACCTATTTAAGTATTCAATCACTTTTTTACCTTTATAAATTTATCAAAGCAACTTTAATGAAAGAATACATCCATTATAGCTCTTTGTACATCTAGGTAAAATGTGCAATAAAGTAGCACATACGCCGATATGCCCAACCTAGGAAAACTGGTTGGCCATAAAAAAGAGTATAAAAACAGCCTCCTCCCATCGGAAAACGGAAAACAAGGAAGACGCTATTCGGCTACTTCTATAAAAAGAAAAGAGATTGGGGAGGGCGAAAAAAATCAGTATGGAATAGTTTAGTCTCTACAGCTCTTTCAAAGCCTTCAAGATCTATTTCATAAATCACTCTGCTCTTGAAAGCATAGGTATTTATATCACCGAAAACAATCGGTTTAAATTCAAATTCAGGTACTGATGGGGTTACGGGCACTTGCTCTTCTACATCGCCTAATTCTTCTACCACATGGCACATACCGTTACATTGCAGCTCAGGCTTGTCTTTGTTATCGCACAGCACCTCTGCATAGTAAGCCTTATTCAACTGGTAGTTGATAAGTACCCCTGCCGAACGTACCGTTTGGAGCATCATGCCCACTATTATCAATATGGAAAAAGCCTGTTTCAATGCCCTGCAAAGGTAACCCTTTTTAGCAAAACCAAACTATGATGTTCATCACTTATTCAACATCTCCAAGTCCAAGTAAATAGGCAAGTGGTCGCTAAACCCGCCTTTGTACGCAGGCCCTTGAAATGTACGATTGGTAGTCTGGTCGCCGTTGGCATTTTCCTTCAATAACCATTCGGCTTCAAATATTTGCCCTTTCTCTCCCCTTATTCTCAAACCGCTTTTTCCCTCTACCAATCCTTTGCTCACTATGAACTGGTCCAGCATTTCCCACCGCCCCTCAAAGCCGTGCGTTCCTTTTTGCCACTGGTCTTTTTCCATCAAATTCACCAAATCATTCCCTGCCACCAAGGAAACGCTACTGGCACTTGGGCTGTCGTTAAAGTCGCCCATAATCAGTAGGTGAGCCTGAGAGGATATGCTTTTTATCGAATCGACTTTCGCCCTTAGAACCCTTGCCACAGCTTCACGCCTTGGGGCAGAGCTTACGCTGTTCCCCCTCTTGGAAGGCCAATGGTTCACAAAAAGGTGGAGCGTGTCTCCGCTGGGCACTGTTCCTTTGGCATACAATATATCTCGGGTGGGGTATTCTTCGAAGAATGGATGGTTTATTCGGATAGGGTGTTGGGAAATGGGGTGGAAAAGGTCGGGGCGATAAATCAACCCAACATCAATACCTCGGCGGTCGCCCGAATTGAAATGAATGATTTTGTACCCAATGCTATACAGGCAACTTTTGTAGAGTAAATCTTCCAACACCTTTCGGTTTTCTATTTCGCAAAAAGCGACTATTGCTGGAGGTTCCCACTCCCCTATTGCCAACAACGTTTTTCCTGTTTTTTTGAGCTTGTCCTCGTACCTGTACTTGTTCCAATGCCTATCGCCCTCGGGGGTAAATTCTTCGTCTGCGGTAAGGGAATCGTCTTCGTAGTCGAATAGGTTTTCAATGTTGTAAAATACAACTCGCAAATGTGATTCCTTTGCCGTAAGGGTATCTGGAAAATCTATTGTCGTTTGAGAAAAGCTATGAGCAGAGCCAAAACAAAGGAAGAACAGAATAACTATAAAACATTTCATAAGCCATACCGATAATAATGTCTGGCTTTTTAACGAACAGTATTCATTTCAAATGTGAAAAACCTTTATTTATCCTGAGAACCAAGGGGCTTAAAAGGTGGGAAATAAAAAAAGCTACTCTTTAGGGAGTAGCTTTCAATGGCTGTAAGGGAAGGATTCGAACCTTCACGGAGTAGTTAGCCTGTCAAAGAGCGGGAGGTGCGCGGTACGCATCCATCCGCTCTTTAAAGGTTTGTCCAGAATCCCCACCCCCGGGATAGGAGGGCATGGCTGCCAGTTTCATCACCTTACAGTGTCGTAGTATTCGTATTTCAAATTCTGCCGATCTTCTATCGGCATGGCTGTAGGGGAAGGAGTCGAACCTTCACGGAGCGGTTAGCCTTTAAAAGAGAAGTCAGACTACAAATGCAGTCCATCTGCTCTTCAAAGGTTTCTACCGGATTCTCCACCCCCGGGATAGGAGGGCATGGCTGCCAGTTTCATCACCCTACAGTGTCGTAGTATTCGTATTTCAAGTTCTACCGATCTTCTATCGGCATGGCTGTAAGGGAAGGAGTCGAACCTTCACGGAGTAGTTAGCCTGTCAAAGAGCGGGAAGTGCGCGGTACGCATCCATCCGCTCTTTAAAGGTTTGTCCAGAATCCCCACCCCCGGGATAGGAGGGCATGGCTGCCAATTTCATCACCTTACAGTGTCGTAGTATTCGTATTTCAAATTCTGCCGATCTTCTATCGGCATGGCTGTAAGGGAAGGAGTCGAACCTTCACGGAGTAGTTAGCCTGTCAAAGAGCGGGAAGTGCGCGGTACGCATCCATCCGCTCTTTAAAGGTTTGTCCAGAATCCCCACCCCCGGGATAGGAGGGCATGGCTGCCAGTTTCATCACCCTACAGTGTCATAGTATTTGAGAGAACTGTTCCTTATTGTTGATACAAATGTAAAGGGAGTAGCTATATGTTGCAAATATTTCAATAAAAAAAATAAAAACTTTCTATATTTCTAAATAAAAAAGATTTTCATTGAAAAAATGATAATCGACATTGGTTTTTTGAGCGGTTAAATGAATTTTTTCTAATAAAGGAATGTATTTACCAAAATACACGTAATAAAATACCAGAATCAAGAAAAAAACACAGGTGATAAGTGGGATATTTCACTTAAAACCCATATTTAATTTGCAAACCCGAATGTAAGAAATGAATCTCCAAATCATATTTTAAGCTCGCTAAACCCAAAAACGGTCAGTAAGCCAAGCATCCCGACTTGAAAGCTCTGCTCATAAACAAGAAAAATCGACACGCAATGATTAATATACCAACCTTCAAAACAGATTGGTCTGAAATACATATTAAAGTTTTGTCCTGTTCGTTTATTAAGCAAAAAAATCAAGTAGTCCTTTTTTGGAGTCAAAAAAAGTTGTACTATTAATGTAACTGTTGGCATAGCTAAATCAACTACTCAACAACATTTTTGCCTAGCATAAAGGTGTTTGTTCTAAAAAAAACTCACGTCTTTAGAAGCTGTTTGGGGATGTATCTTCAAAGTAGCTTCTTAGAGAATTTATAATTATTTTTCTTTAAAATGCTGAACGCATGATTACCGTCAACAAAAAGTTAATGTCACAGGTACAGTTTTTCCTGTTGAACAATAATAGAATAAAAGCTATCGACTTATTGTGTGCACACAAATGTGATCTTGACTTGGCTTCCGAGATTGTAAGTAAATTAGCTACAAACGAAGCTTATATAGACCAATATATTATAGATCGGATCAAAAGGCTTTTGCCCCAGCAAAAAATAGCCGCTACCAAAACCCTCAGCATTTACTATGAAGTAAGGCTTAGCTATGCTAAACACCTCATTGATTCTATACTTAAAAATGATATTACGGAAGAAAATATCAGAAAGGTGTTGGACAAATTAAACCCTAAGAAAAGAAGCGGCATGACAAGTGAGCATGCCCAAAAACCTAGTGGATTTTATCAGTCAAAGCTTCTTCAGCTCATGGCAAATGGATACGATGAGCAAGGGGTAGAGCTCATTATGGATGTACTAGAAATGGATGAAGAAGAAGCTTCGGGTTATATGGAAGACTTCAGAAGCAACCTTACTAGAACCGAGTTTTAGTATGAAACAATAAACTTACCTGTGTCGCATAAGAAAAGGCTGCCTTGTTAGGCAGCCTTTTCTTATGCGACGAGATACTTAGACTTAATACATTATAAAACTAAGTTTTCGTGTTTTTTAAATAAAGCCTATTGTTGCTGACGGTCCGCCGCTGCGGTTTCTTGTTATTAGTTAATCAATACTTTGTAAACTAAGTTTTCGTATGTATTTGTAAGCTGTTTATCAATTCAAAATAGTCGCTGATTGTGGCTAGTTACTGGTTGCTCGTTGCTAGTTTTTTAGTAATGCTTATTCAATTGATGAAAACCGCAGCGGCGGACCGCCAGTAACTAGAAACCAGTAACCATCAGCAGGGTTCAAAAATCAACATAATGAAGACTATAAAACATTCGGTTATTTAGTTTACAGTGTAATCAACTCATTACTTAGTTGAAACAGTAACCCGTAACCCGCATCTAGTAACCGTCAGCAGGGTCTAAAAATCAAAATAATAAGCATCATTAAAACACTCGGTTATTTAGTTTACAAGGTACTTAATACCTTAAACACTGCTTTTAAGAACAGATACATCTATCATAATTCCTTCTGACAATACCTTGTCCTTTTGTTTATTCACATGGGCACTTAACTTAAACCAACCAAAACCTCCATCTTTCGTATTCCAGCGCCCTGCCCATTCAAATGTCTTCAGGTTATTGATCATATTTTGCAAACTAGCCATAAAGGCTGGTTTATCTTCAGGGTGTACTAATGCTAAAATTTGGTCGTAGTTAAATCCGCAAAGCTCAGTTGCACTGTAACCTATAAGTTCGGCAATATTATCGGAGAAATAAGTAAACTTGAAGTTACCTGACTGCATATCAAATTCAAGCCTATAAAAAGCCCCAGTAATTTTTTCGGCAAAGCTATCCGACACAGCTACTTGCGACTCTTGCGTAGGTACAGTTTCAACAGTTGGCAAATCGCGGGCAATCATACTCACTCCCAGTGGCTCACCATATAATTCATCTTCAATGGCAAACATAAAAACCTCACAATCAACCTCTACCTCATCCGCCCCTATCTTTCTTTTAGTTACAAAGCTGACTTCATCTCCTTTCACTGCAAGTGGCAAGTATTCGCCAAGTATCTTTTCAGACATACTTTCTGGGAAAAAGTCAGTAATAGAAAGTTTTGGATCGCCTTCTGTCAGTGATTCAAATTTCTTTTTTCCTGATTTATTTAAGTATTGAACCGTTCCATTCGAGCCAACAATTGCAACTATATCTGCCGTATTTTCCACAATTGCATTAAACATCTGCATCTCCTCCTGAACCTCTTCACTCTTTCTCTGATTATGCAATGCCTCTTCCTGCACTAAAAGCAACTGTTTTTCTTTTTCTTGGGACTCCGTCAACATCTTTTCCAGCTCGCTACTCCTACGCTGCATTTCTTCTTGGGTTGTAGCAAGCTCTTCCATATTTTGTCTCATTTCTTCTTCCTGAGATCTCATTTGCTCCGCTTGCTCTTGTGCATTTTCAAGCAGTTTGGTTGTTACCTCTTTTACTTTTACAGAAGAAATAGATGACGCGATAGTCTCTCCTAGTTTTTCAATAAATTCTATTTGGTAAGTTTCAAACAGTTTGAAAGAAGCCAACTCAATTACCCCTTCTACCTTATCATTTACTTTAAGAGGTACAATGAGTAAACTATTTGGTCGTGCATCGCCAAGACCAGAAGTAATATCTACATAATCTTGAGGAATATCTGTTAAATAGATTGTCTCCGCTTCTAAAAAAGCCTGACCAGCAAGCCCTTCCCCGTAGTCCTCTTCTATTTTAAGTTTTTTAGTTAAGAATTTATTCTTATTGTATGCATAAGTAGCCATTAGCTCCAGATACAAATCGTCCTTATTTTCAGAATTCAATACGAACAGGGCACATTGATTCGCATTTAGGTATTTGACTAAAGCAGATGTGATTTTTTCTCCAAATGTCTTAAAGTCCTCATTTTGCTCCCTCAGCAACTCGCCAAATTTGGTAAGACCTTCTGTAGCCCAGTTACGTTTTTTATCGTCATCAGCTATTTGCTGAAGCTTATTTCTCATTTGCACTAAGGCATTTCCGAGTGTATCTTCTCCACTGACTGGACTAAACTCATGATCAAATTTTCCTTCACCAATATTGATGGCAAAATGACTAGCTCTCCTCAAGTTGGTCTTTAAGCTTACCCCCGCATCTACAATCAGATCGAGCTCATTTTCATTTTTTTCTATAGACTCTGGCAGCTCCCCTTCTGCTAGCCTATTTAAAAACCCTGTAGTATGATCGACCGATTTCTTAAGATTTTTCCTGATCAAAAGCGCTAAGCCAAGAGCTATTGCTATCCCTATCAAAGCATTAATGATACTCACATTCTGAATAGAATGAGCTGTAGAGCTTAGGTCATTCATATCTTCTTCGAAGGAAGCAAACTGAGAGTCTCTCAAAGGTTCGAGCAAGGCTATAATTTGGGAAACAAGTGGGGTCAAGTCCTGATCAATTTTATCCTTTTTTTCTACAAGCGATGCTTCTTGACTTTCAATATCTTGAATGTATGCAACAATAGCCGCACTATCTAAACTATCTCCCATATAAGGTGCTTGAGCAATATAATTGTTGCTTGACCTACTTAACTGATCCATTTCTTGTGACAACGCCTCATATTTTGCCAACAAAACTTTAAATGAATCAATTTTTTGCTGCTCTTCTTGGGGCAAAAACTCACGGAGCTCAAAAAGTTTTTGAACGGAGGGCTTAATCCTCTCTTCCCAAATCTGGTCTTTTTTCTGAAAAATGACTTCATCTCCATGATAAAAGGCATCCTTCTGGATAAGCTCACTTTCATCCACTCCTTGCATAACTTCCGAGACTGCAAAAGCAAATGGATATTTAATATTCACCAGCTCCTCTCCCATCTTCGCCCCACTTTGACTTGCCACACCAATGCCCAAAACAATAGCAACTAAAATGACAAAAAATGAGGATAGAAGTAAAGTAATCTGCCCTCTCAGAGTATTAAAACCCAACTGGGTTATTAGTGATTTCATATATATTTTTATTTCACTTTTTGAATACGTTTCTTTTTCGTTTAGCACAAATGAAGCTTTTCGAAATCTATTAGGTAACGCAAAGAAAAGTGCCTTCTTATACCATATGAATGAAAAAAAGAGATTATGTTGAAATAAAAAAAGACCTACTAAAAGCAGGTCTTGAAACTGAAAAGAATAGAGGTTTATTTTTAATACGAAACTTTTATTCCGTGATATTTTTCTTGGTGCTGGTAGTCTTTCCTAAGTGGATGACCTTCCCAGTCTGCAGGAAGTAATATCCTTCTTGGGTCAGGATGATCTTCAAACTCAACACCTACTAAATCATAGGTTTCCCTTTCAAGCCAATTAGCACATCCCCAAATAAAGCTCAGCGTAGGAATGGCGGGAGCACTTTTGGGCAAAGTTGCTTTAAGCATTAGGGCAGTTTCGTTGGGTATAGAATACAAATTATACATCACATCAAGAGAGTCGCTATCAGCGCCATTATCAATACCTGTGATACAAGAAAGGCTATCAAACAACAGGTCTTCATGATCGTGAAGCAACAAACAAATATCGGCAACTCGATAGGGTTGAATCTGTACAATAGGTTGTAATCCCCCCTCTTCTACTTCCATAACCACTTCTTCGCCAAGTGCTTTTTGCAATAAGCTAACTATAGTTTCAATCGCTATCATTTCCCTTATTCTTATATTCAGAAGCTTAAACAAGCTCTTTTTCCAAAAGTTCTTCAATGGCAGTTGGTGCCATTAACGTCTCTTTTCGTACTTTTTCTTGTAATTTCAATATCCCCCCAATCAAGGCTTCTGGCCTAGGAGGGCAACCTGGAACATAAACATCCACAGGAATAATTCTATCAACACCTTTTACCACGTGGTAGCCATGTTCCCAATAAGGTCCTCCGCAATTTGAGCAGCTTCCCATCGAAATCACATACCTCGGTTCAGCCATTTGCTCAAAAAGCCTTCTTACCCTATCGGCCATCTTGAAAGTAACCGTACCTGCTACTATCATCACATCGGACTGCCTAGGTGAGTTTCGGGGCATAACCCCAAACCTGTCCAAATCATACCCCGAAGCATAAGTAGCCATCATCTCAATGGCACAACAAGCCAAACCAAATCCCATAGGCCACAGTGAGGATAGTCTAGCCCAATTTACCAAATCGTCTACTTTAGTGATCACTACACCGCCTGTGGAGAATTTCTGATCTAATAATCCCATATATAAGGTCCCTCTAAATTTTAATCCAAATATGTCCCAACCTTTACCTGCCTTAAAATTAGTTGTACCACACAACTATTTAGTATGATTAACAAGAAACTATCATAAGCTTACAGATATAGACAATTGCCAAATATACTTTCTTGATTCTGGAGGAGCAATTTATAATTGGGAATAAATAAAAAAGAAATAGTTGGAGAGATGTTATGGAGGCAAAAGGCTCTTTATATTATTTCAAACGTTCCCGATTGAGGATGTTTTTTTAGGAGACGGGGGAAAATGTCTCCTACAGGTATTTACAATAAATGAAAAAAGCCTATCTTGAATAGTCAAGATGGCGATTAATGCCCCTTTTTCCGCCTAAACTGCCTCTTTTGTACTTTGGAGCGTCTGGGTTAAATGACCCAAACAAGAGGGGAGAGAGGAGAAAGATAAACTTGAAAATGATGTACTTGAACGTTTTCATGAGTAATAGATAATAGAAATTAATAGTATCTGACATAAACACAACCTTGATGAATTAACATCAAAATCTATGCATTAAGAGAAAATGGTTAGTTTGAATTGGCGCAGTTATAAACAAAACCCATAGCTTTTATGTGACAAATACTTTGAGAGCTATGGCAAATTATAGTCGAATATAAATGATACTAGTGTTAAATCCTGCTTATTTCATGTTGCGCCATAGTTGCCTTAGCGCTTAAGCAAAAGTAATAAATAAGGAAGTAATTTCCTTCATAATCACATTAACTTATCATTTATTTAATTGTGGTTTTGCAATACTATTGTCTTGCAAATGATAAAACTCCATTTTTTATGGTATAGTTCGCAGATTTTCAAAAAATATGAGATTATTTTATGCCTGTAATTTCAGCTACCCATTCGTTTATATCGTCAAAAAGCCCTTCGGGATAGCCTTCAATTTCAGTATATTGAAAGTCCCCTCTTTTCTCTCCCAATAACATCAAGTGATTTGCCCCACTATACACATTGACCTTACTATTTTTCAGGCTTTTTTGTTCATAAACAGCAGTAAGCTTTTGCGTACTCTCTTCCACAGGTATAAGCAAATCCTTTTCCCCAAATATGGTCAGTTGCGGAATGTCGATCTTCTCTAGGAAAGGCATGGCTGAAAAATTATAATTTCTTCTCCACCATTGTACGTAGCTCTTGTTCTCAAAAGATGTAACATATCCTGACCAAATTTTGGTAGAAACAGTTTGAGAAGCTTCTGATAAAGCTACTGAATCAGCTTCCCCTTTGAGGTAATCGAACAAAAGGTTCTGATAAGCTATAGCTTCTTCAATTTCTTTTTCACTGAAACCATCTGCCCTCATTCGGAGCGCACACGCGCGGTATTCCTGCTCTTCCATACTCAAAATACTCCCCGATATATTTACCATAAATTTCACCTGCTCACTATTTGCAGCCACCATCGGCATAATCAACCCTGCTTGGTCTATACCGAGCAAACCGATTCTATCTTTATCTATACCAGGCTGAGCAGAAGCCTCGGCCACTACCGCTTCTAAGTCTTTGGCTAAGTCTTCATAGGTGTAATTTTCCAAAGAGCCCGTTGATTCGCCACACCCGCGCTTGTCATAGACCAAAGTGGCTATTCCGTAATACGGCATCAGCTTCACAAAATCATCTAAAATATTCCCCCTAGCTTGCATACCGCTACCAGGTACATAAACCACCAAAGGATGATCTCCTTCAGACTCAGGGTAGGTAATTGTCCCTCGAAGCATAACGTCACCATTTTGGGCAGTCACTTCTTGTTTGCGTTCTAAGTTTTTCAACCTCAAACCATGCTTTTCTTTCTCAATACCTGGGTAAGAAGATAGTTTTACCAACCCGCTATCCCCTCTTGAAAAGGTCAAATCAAAATCAGAAGGGTAAGGGCTCAACATTCTTTGTCCAGCCACAAATTTCAAGTCGGACTGAGGGAAAGCTACTCTTTTCTTACCTGTTTTAAAATCAAGTACCAATAAAGGGTTCAGGGTAAAATCAATGATATAAGAACTTGCTTCCACCACATGTCCAGGCGCAACTTCATACAAGCCTGTCAGCTCGGCCGTTTCACCTAAAGCCATGGGAATGGTACGCACAAAGCCACAAGAATAATGTTCTTCATTTATCGTAAGCAAGCCTATGATCGAGTCATTCTTATACTCACCGTCAAAGCTTGCTTCAAACACAGGTCCTTCTATCTTGAAACTCACCTTCCCCTCCTCATGTACAAAATCGGAGACAGGTTGGTACTCTACCTCGTTATAAAAGAGCTTCACAATTGCACCAGAATCTATGGTAAGGCTCACTAAATCAGGAAATGGTCTCGTCTCTACTGTGCCTATCCAAGCTCCACTTATCGGTTTTTGCTCTTTAGCACTTTCGCAAGAATTCAAAATAAAAATGCTAGTCAAAGCCAATAAGCTGAGTAAAAAGTGATGTTTTGCTCGCTTACTGCAAATGGCTTTGTAAAAATGAAAAAGTATATCCATTATTTTCTATAGTTTCAACTTCCCTGTGTGTAGTGGTATTGGAAAAAAACAGCCTAGGCAACCACTCTTTTACCTGAATATTTTTCACTGACCAAGCCCAATATTTTCATAAGATGACTGAGCAAATTTTCAGCAGCTTGGTAATTCCTTATTTTGATTCTCCGCAAATCTAAAACATTGAACTAAAAGAATGACCTCAGATTTCGTATTCTCTCTCCTTCGTACCATCTTTACCTTTCCAATCTGCTTTAGGCAATTTGGACCAAAACTATTTAGAAGAGTCAAACAAACCACATGTTGAGAATGGGTACAAAAGGCAAAAGCCTATTTTTGTTCCTAATGCTGGCTTCAGCATATGGAGCATTTGGGCAAAATACTACCAGCCAGTTTTTTCAATCTTTTCAGCTAAATATAGATACTGGAGTCTATACACTAAAAGACAATTCTATCCGGTATAGGGGGAAAGAATACTTATCTTTTTATTATGATAATGAAAATGAAATATGCGAGCTGTCGATTGTACCAAGACCATCTGCTAATATTGCCTCATTAGAATTGCTCAAATCAAACGATTTTGTAGCAACTGATTCACTTGTTTTTTTTAATAGTCAGTATTACCGGACCAAAATTCGGTTTAAGGACTTATCCACTGGGCGTTTCCAAAATTTCACCTTCAAAATAACCGACCGAAGCGGCAAGGAAACCATCACTGAAATAAGATTATTCCCCTACACCAATACTCAAGTAGATTTTCACCCTAAGGAAAAAGAACTTTTTATAGGAGAAGAAAAAACATTTGAGCTTTTTACCAACCACCTCGACAACATAGCCACTTCTAATACTTGGACCGAGGGAAAAGACATTGACTATAGGCTTAGCAAGGAAAATGGCAGACTGGTACTGCACGTCATCCCCCATCAGATAGGGACGCACTTGCTCAATGTAAAGATCTCTACCATCAAACCATTTCTGAAAGGAAGTAAAACACCTATTTTTTCCCTTAAACCTTTACAGGAATACTTCGAAGTAAAAGAAAGCCGATTAGCATTTTTGAGCATCAATAAAAAAGACATCACCAAAGAAGATGATTCGCACATCAAGGGTATTGAGATTGAAATTGAGGATAATCCAAAGCTCTTGCTCAACAAAACGTACCGTTTAGAACAGCAGGAGCTCCCTGGTGGAGCATTGGTTGCCGAACTATTTACAAGAAACCGCCTTAGTAATGGCCGCATACTCTGTTGGTTGCGCCCTTATACGTACCACTCACCTTCCGATGGCTACCTGTACATCAAAGATGGGGATGAAGCCAAATTCATCGCTAACTTTTCTATCTCTCCCAAAACCAGTATTTCCAAGCTCAGTCTAATGCGAAATGGGCAAGACTGGACAGAACATACTGCAATTTATCCTGGGGAAATTATTGATGTAAAAATAGAGGGAGAAGGGCTAAATAAAGCAAAACTAAAATTCGATGGGCTATTTAGGATCATGAGCGATTCGGCTATCAACAATGATAAGATCAAAATAATGACGCTCAAAATCCCTATCATGGTCTATAAAAAAAGGCTCGACTTATATAACCATGGCATTCCGACAGGTTTTAACCTAATGGTGAACGAGTTCCAAAAAGCCCAACAACTCGATTTTGTGAAAATAAGCAACGGCGAAACCGAAAGCTTACCCATTACCCAATTCAATACGCCTATACTTTATAGCAAAAATATCAACGATATAGTCCTGTCTTTTGACAATACCATGCTCGACAAAGGTGACACTCTTTTGGGGAAGCAATACCTTACCATAGATATAAAAGTGACAAACAAGCAACGGCAACTTGTAGAAAGCCATACAATTAACGACGTGGTGATTTGCCCATCTGAATCTTCCATTCGGTACAGGTATTACGATTTAAAAGATTGCAACAGAGGAAGCATCAATATCAACAATTATTTGAGAACAAAAACCCACCAAATGGAAGAATGGTCTAAAATAGAACTGACTATTTACCATAGGAAAAACATGCACAGGGAGGGAGGCTATAAGCACAAGGTGGAAATTTATTATGCAAAAACGTATACCTTCGATGTAGACGTTTCATTCCCAGCAGGTCTGCTCATTAGGGAACTGGATGGGGAAAACAGCGATATTACCAGTTTTACCGGAATTAGCTTGGCAGCCATTGCTCAGTTCACTTTTTATAACCCCAAGAGTATTGCAAAAGTGAGACCTTACAAAGTTGGAGCAGGAATTCTTGCTATCAACGCATTCAACTTTAGCTCAAGCGATGATGTACAAAGAGATTTGGCCTTGGTCGCCTTAGGCTCAGTTTATCCTCTGAGGAGGGATAACCGCAAACTTAGCTTCCCCCTTCATGCCGGATTTGGCTATTACCTGCAAGACAAAAAATGGTTCTTTTTAGTAGGTCCGGGCATTAGAATCAGGTTTTGATGCCTACCCTCTTAGTTTGTCCAGCAAGTAATTGAGCTGCGTTACTTCCTCTTCGCTCAATGACTCGAACCTGGATTCTATCTCATGGTTTTTGGCAGCTATTTCTCCCAAAAGCTCCATCCCTTGAGGCGTGATGGTTACTTCAACTTGTCTCCTATCGTGCATACATTCTTGGCGCTCTACCAAGCCCTTTTGCCTTAGCTTTTCCACCAACCTCGATGCATTAGACATCTTGTCCAGCATCCTGTCAATGATCAGGTTAATAGATGCGGGAGCTGGGTATTGTCCTTTCAAAATTCTCAATACATTGTACTGCTGAGGTGAAATTTTGTAAGGTTTAAAAAAACATGATTGAATAGTTGAAATCCAACTATTGGTATAAATGATATTCAGAAGAGCCTTCTGATATTCATTGTTGAATTTTTTTTGTTTTATTTCCTTTTCGAGTTCCATGCCCTAGTTGCTTATTTAATTTACCCAGACAACACATGTCTATACATACAATACAGGTTTGTCGCCGATTTTGTTCATTTCATTCCCTATAAAGCCCTTATGTGAAGTTACTTCATAAAAAGATAAACAGTACATCTTGAATCAAAAAACCTAAATCACACAGGCTCTTTTACCACTGATTACCGAGCTATGATTTGTTTATGAAAAGGCATATAACCTTTCATTCCAAACTTAGCGTATAAAAAAAATATATAGGCATAAAAAAACACCCCCGAGACAAAATCTTGGAGGTGTATGTTCAATTTAATCTAAAATTACTAACATAAACCAAATCTTTAGTACTAATAAGTTAGGGTTAGCATCCCTTATGAACTACAATACATTAAATATTTTTTGAACAACTACCTTAGTTGGTGTTGTTAGAAGGTAAGAGCAGGTAAACTCAATTAAAAAATCAACTATCGAAAAAATCTGTTTGAAAAAAATAGCTCAAAAAATAGTTTTCCTTCCTGTTCTTATTACAAAGATCATCTTCAAACGCCTAGTCTACTATGATGGTTGCAAATAAAAAAACTGATTTACATCAGGTTTTGCAAAGACCTATATCATTGTGCAAACGTTTGCAAAGGCACATATTTGTGTATAGCACATAAGCATAATAACACGCAAAATTTAATATTTTCACCCTGACAAACACTTTATCTTTACCACCTTAAACAGTAAATAAAAATGAAAAAGATACTAGTCCCAATAGATTTTTCTGACAATTCTATCAACGCATTAGAATATGCTGTTGAAATGTCAAAATTTTTAGGTAGTGAAATTGTACTATTCAATAGTTATCCTATAGATGTCGCTATGGGCATGGAGTATTCGTCTGGAGCATATATGCAAACCCTTAATGCAGAGGTGAAATATGACCACAAACTCCGGCTCGAAGAACTGTCCTCTAAATACACAAACACATTCTACAACAACAGCGATAGACACATTGAGTTTCTCACCATTATTACCGAAGGCGTAGCTGCCGATAGCATTTACCAAATGACCCTCGATCATGATTTTGACCTTATAGTTATGGGAACACAGGGGGCAAGTGGGCTTGAAGAGGTCTTATTAGGAAGCATTACCGCCGCAGTGATTGACAGGGTTGATATTCCCGTGCTGGCTATTCCCGAAAAGGCAAAGTTTGGAGGATTGAAAAAGCTCGTGTATGCAACTAACTTCCACGAAGATGATTGCAAAGCCATAGATGGCCTAAGCTTGATAAGCGAAAAATTTAATGCAGAGCTTACTTGTTTGCACATAAATACATCGCTAGACAAAAGTGAAGATGACAACCAAAAACTTGATGAGCTACAGCATAACTACAAGTTTGTGCCGCTCAACAAAATCAATTTCAAACTGGTACACAGCAAAGGTGTTGAAAAAGGGATTATACAATTCCTAAGGGAAAATGATGTGGATATGATAGCCGTACTGCCAGAAGACCGAGGTTTTATTGAAAGTCTTTTCCACAAAAGCACTACTAAAAAATTGGCTTTCCATTCCGAAGTTCCGCTCTATGTTGCCAAAAAAGTATAATGCTCACCAGCAGCTAAAACCCAGAGATTTAAGGCAAGCCTTTCGCTTGCCTTTTTCTTTACCTCAAATCGCCCTATATTCACAAAACTAATCGATTGAGGGCGGTTGAGGGTTATTTTTCCCCTTTTCACAACCCATAATTCATTTGAACCAACTCAAAAACTCTTTCAAATATGCCCAGCAGCAAGCTCGCTTTTTTAAGGTACATGGTCATAGACAGGATGCTTAGGAATAGGCAACATAAATACCCGACCAAAAATGAAATATTAGAAGTTTGCCACGAAAAATTTGGTGTAAGGTCTATTTCCACCATAGAAAAAGACCTCAATGCCATGCGACTAGAATTTGATGCTCCCATCCTCTATCACAAAACCTACAAAGGATATTACTACGAAGAGGATGATTTCCAGCTCTTTTCGGTCAACCTTTCCGATGAGCAAATGCTTGCCCTGAGCTTCGTGGAAACATTTTTAGAAGAATTTAAATACCTGCCTATTTTCAGCGAGTTTTCAGGTGCAGTAGATAAGGTACTCGACGGTTTGGAAATAACACGAACCTTTGGCAAGGACTCCAAAAATGTCAACAAATTCATCCAAATTGACAAGTCTCCCTATTTTAAAGGCAGCGATATATTGAGCAGGCTTATTCAAGAAATAGCCAGTAAAAAAGTATTGAGTATCGAATACCAAAAATTCAATTCGGAAAGCTCAAAATATTATACCATCCACCCCTACTTACTCAAGGAATTTGACGACCTCTGGTACTTAACAGGTTATGTTTCGGATGCTGGCTACGAACAAGTACGAACATTTGGGATAGATCGGGTTTTGGGCTTTGTACACCAAGACGACAAATATATTCCCCAAGATGAAGTAGGCTTCAATGCTGATGCTTTTTTTAAGAATTGCTATGGAATAACCGCACTCAGCGAAGAAGCCAACGAAGTAATCTTGTCATTTTCCCCTTTTCAGGGAAACTACCTCAAAAGCCGCCCACTTCATCCTACCCAAAAAGAATTGGTGGACAACAAGGATGAATATCGCATTTCCCTCGACCTTGTCAACAATTTTGAACTCAGGAAGCTGATACTTGGTTTTGGAGCAAATGTAAAAGTCCTTGCACCCGAAAAATTGAAAAAGGATATTCAAGAGGAGCTCGCAAAAGCAATAGGCTCTTACAAGAACTGATAGTATGGGAAGAAAAATATTAGTAGAAAAACTAAACGACTACCAACCTAGCGATGCAGCAGAAAAAGAAATGCAAGCTCGGATGATTGATTTTGTGGAAAAAAATGAAGATTGTTTTCTCAGAAGTAATCTAAGCGGTCATATGACAGGTTCCGCTATCGTCATCGACCTTGAAAGGGAGCATATTCTTATGCTTCATCACAAAAAGCTGAACAAATGGCTTCAGCCTGGAGGGCATGCCGATGGGGATACTGATATTTTGAATGTGGCTACGAAGGAGGTAAATGAAGAAACAGGTTTGATGGATGTAAAACCTGTACAAGAAACTATTTTTGATGTGGATATCCATGAAATCCCCGAAAGGAAAGGAGTGCCTGCCCACTTTCATTACGACCTACGCTTTTTGCTAGAAGCAGATAGAAACACCCCATTGCAGATCAACAATGAATCCTTGGATTTGGAATGGGTAGCTATAAGCGATGTACCGGCTAAAAACGACGAAGAATCGATCATGAGGATGGTTCGAAAATGTCAATCATTATTTCAGCAATCATGAATTTTTTAGGACATATTTATCTTTCCCATGGAATTGAAGAAATTACCATAGGCAACTTTATAGGCGATTTTGTAAAGGGGAACAAGCATGAAAACTATCCTCCCGAAATACAAAAAGGTATTTTGCTACACAGGGAAATTGACCGTTTTACAGATCACGACGAGCAAATCCGTGCAAGCAGCACTCGGCTAAAGCCTGATTTTGGGAGATACTCGGCAGTTGTTATCGATGTATTTATCGACTATTTGCTGGCAACTAGCTGGAAAAAATTCCATCCACTCAGTTTGGAAGAGTTTTCCCAAGATTTTTTCCGCATCATCACAAAAAACAAACCCTTACTCCCCGAAAGGGTGCAAGGGTTTGTTCCGCATATGATTGAACACAATTGGCTCACTGGCTATGCTACTTTATATGGAATAGAGCGCTCGCTTAAAGGAATAGACCGTCGAACATCGAGAGATACGCAGCTTTACAAGGCTACCGGAATTTTGGAAAAAAACTACACCGAATTCCAAGCCGAGTTCATGGAATATTTCCCACGGGTCATCCAACACACCAAAGCCTTTTTAGGCATCGACTAGAAATCGTAGCCCAAAGTGAGGTAAAACTTCGGATCGAGCACCACATTGTCTTCAAGTCCCCAAGCCACATCAAACTTAGTATAGTACCCCATCAGCACTGTTCTTAAACCAGCTCCATAGCCAATTAGGAAAGGGTTTTTGAAATTGGAAACTTTCCAGCTAAAATTCCCATCTTCATCTGTTACAGTATTAAGGGCATTTTCTCTGTTGAAAGGACTGATGCCCGTCCAAGCCGAACCTACGTCCGCAAATCCAACTAGCTGTAAATTCCTGAAAAAATTCGAGTTGATCGTATTTTTTGCAAAGAACTTAATAGGTGGGAAACGAAGCTCCGCATTGATAAGCAGATAATCTTGCCCGCTTAATTTGTTGTAATTAAACCCACGCATCGGAGTTACGAAATCTACAAAGAGCAAGTCACTATTATTACCTTGCGATACTCCCAAAGCATTATTTTCCCCACCATCATCCGTTTTGTTGAATAACCAATTGTCCATCCCCCCCAAAACAAAATCCTTAGGAGACTTGCCCAAAAACTTTCCGTAGGAGAAACGAGTAGCAAATACCAATGAGCGGGAAATCCGCTGATAATTCCTGAAATCAAGTGTAAATTTACCAAAACTCCTGTCGCCAATATTTAAACTATTATAGTTTTCGTACCTCGCCTTAAAGCGCGTTCCGTGCATCATATTCGTCCCGATCACTATGCTATTGTCAAAAATAAATTCCGCATTGAAGCCTGCATAGTTGATGATTTCATCCTGCCTGCCACTGTTGATCACAAGGTCGCTAAACCTTGTGGTAGCAAAAAATGGTTCTACACTCACCCTCGTAGTAATATTAAGCGGATAAGATACACTACCCTCAAACATGTTAATATAATACCTGTGGCTAAAAGCATCAGTCGCAGTCTCTAAGTTCCTTCTTTCATAGCGTACCCTATAATCAAACCTTTTCTTTAGGTATTCATATTCGGCATAGATGTTACTATTGTTGAGACTGGTCACAAAAAACAATCCTGCATTAATCTTATGATTTTCCAGCACATCGGTCATAGCCGCATCAAACAATAGCCCCCACCCTCTCAGCGGATCGATCTCCAGTGAAGTAGTCACATTATCAAGAGCAAACATCCTTTCGTAAGGTCTTGATTTGGAAATTTCTACCATCTCACCACTCTCGTCTTGCTCTTCTTTCCCCCCTTTTTGTTGCGCAACTTTCTCCCTATATTTTTCAAGAAATTTACTTCTTCTGTTTTTAGAAAAAGTATCAAACTGATAATCATCCGTATCTATTTCATCACCCCCTTGAGCCGTCGTAGTACTATCTGCGACAGGAGTAGGTTGCTCAATGATAATTTCATTTACGTCAGTAGAATCTGAGCCAGAAACTGCCCCTAAAGAATCTGGAACTGCTACAGCTTGGTTTTGCTGCAAAGAATCTGGCAGGTTCGTCAAAGTAGAATCTTGTATAGCCTTCAAACTATCTTGCGCCTCTTGAGTAGCCTTCTTTATTTTTTCTATAAGGCGATCTTGCTCTTGCTGTTTTATAAGCTTTTGCTCTTCTAACTTTTTCCTTCTTGCTTCTATCTCTCGCTTGCGCTTCATTTCTTGCACATAGCGCAAATCATTAAGCTGTTGGCGGTAAGTTTTTGTGGTAAAAATAGGCTTATCAGGGTTGAAATCTTTAACCTGATAGAGTAAGTCCTTTCCATCATCGAGCATGATCATCATCAACTCATTGTTCTTGCTCAGGTTATAATTCTGGATACCTGTTTGGTAATTCGTCACTTGAGTGGATACACTGTCATTCAGGTTATATTTGTATAGGTGCGAAATCCCTCTCTGATCACTTAGATACAGAATTTCACTTGTACTTATAGGAACAGGTTTTACATCTTTGCTCAACGTATTTGTCACCCTTCTCAATACTTGTGCATTATCAAAATCATACACAAACACATTGAAATTATCCTTTATATCATCCGCCACATAACCTCTGATTACATCTAGTGTATCTGTAACCCTGTTGGAGCTAAATACAATTTTCTTATCCCTTCCTGGCATAAACCTCGGGTTGATATCATCATAAATATCATTGGTAAGCTGGGTAAGTTTTCGCTGACGATAATCGTAGTAATACAAATTGTTTCTTCCTCTCCATTCCGCACTCAGTGCCAAATAATTCCCACTTGGGTCAATATCAAACCCTCGGATATTACTAAAACTCCTAAACACCCTTTTTTCTTTCCTCTTCCTTCCTTGCTTCTTGCCTAATTCGTAAAACCACAAGTGCATTCTTCCATTGTGTGGTGCAAAAATCCCAAGCTCCGCTTTATCGCGCCAAGCCAAAAGGGGCGCGTTTTTATCTATTTGTTGGTTAATAAGCTTATAACCTCCTGTCAACACCTTTTTAGTTTTATCTTTTTTAGTGTCATACACCTTTACCTTCCACCTACCTTTCGTATTGGTAGTGTAGGCAATATACCTCCCACTAGGGCTGTGGGTCATATCGTTGAAAATAAACTTCTTCCTATTTTTCTTGAATATTTGATCTTCCGTAGGATCTATATGCGATTCGGCAATTACCTTATTTTGTTTTCTATAATACTCCTCCCAGCCTTTCATAAAAGACTTGTACGAGATCCCTAACGTATTCTGAATACTATTTTCTTCATTTCTTACTATCCGAATCAAGTTCAACACGTTGGCAATATTTGACCTACCATACTCCTCCGCCATGTAGTTCCAAATAGATTGCCCAACCAGCCTCGCTTCCTCGCCTTTGAGGTTAGAAACTTTCTTTATTCTCTTCTGAGAAAACATATCTCTGATGTAATCATCCATCTCCTCGTCCCAGCCATTGGCTATATAACTAGAAGCTCCGCTCATAAACCACTCAGGCAAATTGAGCAGGTAAGAGTTTCGGAAAATATCCTTTAGAGAACCACCATACATCATCTCAAAAATCAGGATATCGGAAATACTCAGTGAAAGCTCCTCTTTAAATTCGGCTTTTAAACCACTAAAAGCCACCTCGACTTCCGAATGGATAAACCGTGTTTGCCCTCCAACCGAATAACCTTGGTAGTAAATACCGATATTACTCTGTTGCAGATCAATGATGGAGTTATAGATGAGGATTTTTGTCTTGTTGTAAGGAGAGAAACCCACCATATCGGTGATACGGTCAAAATCTTCTTCGGCAAACTGAGCCGCAAGCTTCGCTACGTCGTACCCACCGTCGTAGAAATAAATATCGAAGTTCATGGTGGAAATATAATTCCACTCTTTGTCCTTGTACTGAACCCTGTTCTTCCCAAACTTATTTTTATTAAACTGGGCATGGGTAGGCTGCACAGCGAAAAGCATGGTACCTATAGCAAAAAGTGTCCTTAGCCCAATGGTATTAAGCCCGAAGGAAGGCTTGAAGTGTTTCATATATTTTTTGATCATCGACAAACTATTTATCTTCCTGTCAATATTATTTTTCAAAGAGTATTTGGTCGCTTTTCAGCATTCGTATCAATAAATATAATAATACTTAAACTAAACTTGTTTGCAAAAGAACACCTTGATAAATCCTCAAATAAAGCAAGCATCGCTTTATTTAGGTGGATTAGCCTTTACGTTTAAGCACCCTTCTGATATCAATTTCCTTGGGAAGTTCATTTCCCTTTTCTAACTGATTTACAAAAAGCTCTGCACACCATGGAGAAAGCGAAATTCCTTTTGCCCCTAGCCCATTGAATACACCTATGCTCGGATGTTCAGGATGCAAGCCTACAAACGGCCTACGATCGTATGTAGCAGGGCGAATTCCCGCTCGCTGTTCTTTTATTTCAAAAGGAACCGACACGAGCGCAGTTAGTTTTTCTAGCAATTTTTCTTTAGCCAATTCGGTTGTTTCAAGACTCATATCATAATTATCATATGTTGCCCCTATCCTACAAAGCCCATCGTGATGAGGCAAAATCCAACAACCTCGGTTAATAGTCTCTTCAAATTGCTGATTTTTAAAATCGACCAAAAGCAGCTCACCTTTTACGGGCTTGAAGCGCAACCAATCAAAATACGGGTTGCCCTCTCCTAAAGTCCCCTCACAGAAAATCATTTTCCCTGCCCTAATGTTTTGCCATTCCACCCCATCGGGCAAAATTTTAACATCTTCTATCGATAAGCTCTTTTCTAGCAAGCATTTTTTCTCAATCAAAAAAGCTCGGTATACATCCAGCATCACAGGGATATCCACAAACCCAGCTTTGGTTATCAACATACCCCCAAACTCACCCTTGATTACCCTTTTGTACTTTTCACCTTTGTCAAAACCTTTTATATAATCGGCAAAAGAAGAGTCGGCACTTTCCGCCATCCAATAATTCTGCTTCTCTTGCGAGTCGAAAGGATGGTAAACATTCTTTTGATAGAAAAACCGCTTTCCTAGCTTTATTTCAAGTGTTGGATAGAAGTCAAATAGCTTGGGAAATAGCTCGTCGGCAACCCAAGTCTTGTTCATCCTTCGCCCAGTAATCGGGTTAAAAATCCCTGCTGCCACCCTCGAAGATGTCTTTTTTGCCCCATTGTCTACCACCAACACACTTTTACCCACCTGAAACAAGCTTTCCGCCAGTACAGTACCAGCTATCCCCTGCCCCACTAATATATAATCGTAATCCATCGCTTTCTTTTTTAGGACCTCAATTGTCAAAAATAACAAAGGACAACTACGGATTTCTTAAATTTGAAACATTATCGATTCAGGAATCCAATTTTTTCATCCATTTGTAAAGATTTCGAAATAACCTGATCGATAAATGCAGTGATTTTTGTTCAAATCAAGGCGCAAAAACTGAGCATAGCCATAGTTACATGAGGTTTTTTGTAACGCCGAGTTGGACAAAAAGAACAAGTTTATTGGTATAGGGTTATTTCTAATTATTTACATTAATTCTTCAAGCACTAAAAACTGTTATGATTACCATTCAAGAATTTACTTTTAATGCCTTTGGTGAAAATACCTATTTGTTATTCGATGACTCTCGCGAATGTATCATCATAGACCCTGGTTGCTATGATAAAGTTGAAAGAGAAGAGCTTGTTGAGTTTATAGAAGAGAAAAAACTTAAAGTGAGCAAGGTGGTAAATACTCATTGCCACGTAGACCATGTACTGGGCAACGAGTTTGCAAAAACGAAATTTGGGGTAAACCTTTACATTCCCGAAAAGGAGCAAGAAGTATTGGGTTCAGTCCCTTCTTATGCCCCAGTTTATGGCTTTCCAGCGTATAGCCACGCCGAGCCAGACGGTTTTCTTACCCCCGACCAAAAGCTCACTTTTGGAAATAGCAGCCTCGATATTCTTTTTGTACCTGGTCATTCCCCAGGGCACTTGGCTTTCTATTGCAAAGAGCAAAAATTTTGTATTAACGGAGATGTGCTCTTTCACGGAAGTATCGGTAGAACCGACCTTCCGGGCGGAAACCACCAACAATTACTCAATAGCATCAAAAATGTAATGTTCAAACTTCCTGACGATACGAGAATCTTTTGCGGGCACGGACCTTCTACCAATATTGCCTATGAGAAGAAGCACAACCCATTTTGCGGAGGGATGTAGCACGACCTTGTGCTAAAAAACTAAAAAAGGCATAAAAAAATGGGCATCCTGTAAGAAGAAATGCCCATATTTTTCGATAATGGTTTTAATAAATTAGCTAACGTAGTGTAGATACTGCTTCATATAATATTTCTTGTAGTAGATTGATTGTAGTTAATTAGTTAACACGTGTGTAGAAATAGTTAATTAGTCAACATGTAATTGTAATGGAGTTTGTTGGTAGTGTTGCAAGTAGGATTTAGTTGCTAGTGGAGTGGTTTAAATTATATTGTAAAGATTGCATTTTTTTTGCTCTAAAACCTTTCTTAGTTAGCCCTTATCTTACTCATGTAATTTCAAACCTATTTTTCACACTTTTTTAAGAGACTTAAAAACTCCTTTTCTCCTCTTATAACTTTATTGTTCTTCTAAAAAACAATTGGGAGAGAAGGATATAAGTAGTATTTATAACTGTTGTTTGCAAACGTTTTACTTTCTCAAATTGGTATAAAACCCATAAAAAAGGCTTTTTTGCTATAAAAACTCTAAAAACCACCTTCTTTCCCTATTCTGGCACAAAATGAGGAAAAAAGCATATTCCCCAACGCCGAAAATTGAAAGGATTCTATTTTTGGGAAAGCTTCAAATACTGTAAGATACCGAACAAAAACTCTTAAAAAATGAATAAAAAGCTCGACTTCGTACTCACATCAAAACACGACAACAGAAAATTCATTGGCGATATCAGGTTCAAAAAGGATGGAAAAGCTAAGCCAATCATCTTATTTGTCCATGGTTTTAAAGGGTTTAAAGACTGGGGACCTTTCAACCTCGTAGCCGATTTCTTTGCAAAAAACGATTTCGTTTTCGCAAAAATCAACCTATCTCACAATGGTACTACACCAGAATCACCCATCGACTTCGCCGACCTAGAAGCTTTTGGCAATAATAATTTCACCATCGAACAAGATGATATTGGAACTGCTATCGACTTTTTACTTAGTTACGATGAGATAAAAGACGAGGCGGACATGGAGCAACTCAACCTAATTGGCCATAGCCGAGGAGGAGGAATGGTTGTACTAAAAACAGCAGCCGATGCTCGGATAAGAAAGACGGCTACGTGGGCAGCCATCTGTGATGTGGCGGCAGGGTACAAAGATGAAACAGTAATTGAAAACTGGGAAAAAGATGGAGTAATCCACATTTGGAACAGCCGAACCGAACAGCACATGCCGCTCTATTTCCAGATTTATGAAAACTATATCCAGAACAGGGAAAAGCTTTCCATTGAAAAAAACGCAAAAACTATAACCCAACCCGTCATTCTTTTCCACGGCACGGAAGACCCAACCGTACCTTATGCGGCGGCGGAAAGCCTCCATTCATGGATTCCCAACGCTACGTTTGTCACCCTAGAGGGAAGTGGACACACGTTTGAGGCGGCGCATCCTTGGAACAGCGAAAAACTCCCCGAAAACTTGCAGACCGTAGTCGAAAAAACTGCCGCTTTTTTCAAGCAGTAGTATTTTATTGGTAGTTTTATCCACCAAAGTAGATTAAGTATGAATATCTGTTGGAACAGTATTTCCATTACAGAAACAGAAACTAGCCAAGGTATTTGGCAAGGAGAATGAAGAAAAAAGCTAAAAAACAAGTTACCAGCCGTCCTGCAAGCAACGCTAAGTTGTTTTTTTTAGTTGATGGCTCAGATATATCAGACCAGCAATTAAAACCTTGGATTGATTATACCAAAGATAGCCGCAAAGACATGAGCTTGGTCATTTTCAATGCAAACGAAAGTGATTATGCCCAGTCTGAAAATATGCTGGCTTCCCAAGGAAACGCAATTGAAGCACTCGAATTAATTCCTATATCTTCTGACAACTATATTTGTAGCCTTCATTTTGATGATTTTGAGCTTGCCAAGCAGGTTGGTTCTTGGTTTCGCCAGCACCATGCTTTACTTGGAGTAAGTAAAGCAGCAATTGGAGTCTCAGACAAAAAAGCGAGTACAGTTGATAAACTTTGGATTTCGATGGCGAGCTTTTTTGCACTTACTGGGCTTAAAGCCAAGCCTCTTGGGGCAAATATTCTTCCTCTAGAAAAGGCAAAAGAAACTTTAGGAGAAAGCACAGAAAAGCCATTGGTTCAATATAAAAAAGCTACAGAAGCTTGCCCTGAAACAGAAAAAATGCCTTTGAAGGCAACTGAAGAAACTTCAGCCATGAAGCTTTTTGTGCAGGCAAAAATGCTGTATTTCTCTTCCAAACTCCATAAATATTGCACCGGACCTATTGCAGAAATAAAACAAAAAGGCATTGGTCAAGAAATGTTGAAAGATGGAAACAGTGCTGTTTACCGCCTGTCCTTTTTCACCGTAGCCCTTGCGCTTTTTCTGCTCTTGCCAGCCCTAAGTTTCCAATATGGAATGACTTGGGATGAACCCGTGCTCGTAGAATATGCGGAAGACATTCTAACCTATTACAAATCTGGCGGAGAAGATAAAGGAGTTTTCGACATGAAAAAACATGCTCGGAACGCTACTATACACTACAGCGCCTTTTTTGACCTAGCCGCACAGGTTTTCCACGAATACCTATCACCTTTCGGTATTTACGAATCTCGCCACTTCCTCAATGCCATTTGCGGAGCATTGCTCATGCTTTTTGTTGGAAGGCTGGGAAAAGAACTCGGAAATTGGCGGATAGCTTTGTTGGCAATTTTGTTTGCCGCCTTATCGCCGCGCCTCTTTGGCCACTCCATGAACAACCCCAAAGACATTCCTTTTGCCCTAGGCTATGCCATGAGCTTGTTTTACCTCATTCGGTTTTTCAAGCAAATGCCACAGCCACCGTTTACCGCATTCTTTTGGCTGATCGTTAGCTTTGCTTTTATCATCAGCATCAAAATAGGTGGACTGATCGTATTTGGGTTTTTGGGTATTTTCGGAGGCGTATACTGGCTTTACCAAATTTCTCAAAACAACCTTTCTCATGGGTTCAAGCTTCTGCCAAGGTACATTGGCTACATGCTTATTATCATTATCCCTAGCTACTTTTTAGGAATTTTGTTCTGGCCTTGGGGCATTGAAAAGCCCTTGACCAACCCAATTACCTCACTCACGGAATTTACTAATTTCCGTTTTTTGATCACCTACGAGCTTTTTGAAGGAGAACGAATCAATATGGATTCACCTCCCGCCAATTATATATTCAAATGGATAGGAATCAGCGTACCTCTTTTCGTACTTATTGGTGCTGTTTTGAGTCTTATTCCTACAAAAGAAAGCTTGAAAGCGAAAAAAAGCGGAATGCTACTCATGATGCTTTTTGCCTTCTTTTTCCCAATCGTTTTTACCATCATCCAAAACTCTACACTGTACAGTGGCTGGAGGCACATGATGTTTACCTATATCCCTTTGTTGGTACTTGCCGCTGTGGGTTGGGACACGCTTTTCAGTCTTTTCAAATCGGTTTGGATTCCTCGCATCATCACTGCTTGTTTGGTAGTTCTGATGGCATTACCTGCTTACTGGATGGTAAAAAACCACCCAAACCAGTACGTTTATTTTAATGAAACAATTGGAGGAATCAACGGCGCTTACACCAACTACGAAACAGAATATTGGTGTAATGCGATGAAAGAAGCTACCGAATGGCTCATAGCTAACGAACCTGTGGACGAAAAGAAAATAAGGGTAGCAGCCAATTTCGAGATAAACTCGGCGCAATACTATGCCAATAAACAGACGGATAGCCTCCAGATGATTTGGACGAGGGAAAATGAAAAATTCAAGCCCAATTGGGATTATGCATTCTTCGGAACGAGGGGCATGCCTAAGTCTATGATCGAAAAATCATTCCCTCCAAAAGGGACTATCCACGTCATAAAAGCGGACACAGTCCCCCTCATAGCCATAGTAAAAAGAGAAAATAGTTACTTGCCAAATGCCCATCAGCTCCGCAGTCAAGGCAAAGCCCGTGAAGCATTGGCACAAGCCTTAAAAGCGGTTGAGTATGAACCTACAAATGCAGAAGCACTGAGACTTACAGGCATGCTTTATCTAAATGTAGGACAAGATGATAAAGCCCTTCGCTTCTTTAAGGAATGTATTGATATAAACGCAGATGACTACGTGGCCTATACCATGATTGGCATTGTGTATAACAACAAAAAAGACTACAAAAAAGCCATTCCTTTCTTCAACAAATCGGTGCAATTGAAAGTCAACAATACCAGTGGGTATTACCAACGAGGCAGGGCTTATGCACAGTTAAAAGATTATGACAACGCCTTGCAGAGCTACGAAACTGCGGCAAAATATGACAATGGGCGCAACCCATATATTTTCCTAGATGCAGCGGTAACGCTAATGCAGCAAGGTATGCAATATCCGCAAATCAAGCAGCAGCGCTTCAATATGGCTATTAGAAACTTACAGTTGGTATTGAAAATCAACCCGAACGTGGTAGATGCGTACCGCAATCTTGCTATCGCCTACCAAGAGCTGGGCGACCAAGCCAATGCGCAAAAGTTCCAAGCTATTTACCAACAAAAAGCACAGGGGCAGTAATCTGGTCCTTTATGCCCCACTTGATAAATCAATCATGGAAAAAATTAAGTATGATTGTAAAGAGATTAGAAACTAGAGGTTGGAAGTTAGAAAACGGCAAAACAGTGTTTTAAATAAGCATTTTCTAACTTCTTTCTGACCCTAAACAAGCCTCTTACTTAGCTTTCGAGTGAATCAGAAAGGTCCAATAATTTTAGCTAGAGAGAATGAATTTGAAATATAAAAAAATAGCCATCAAGCTAGGCTCCAATGTACTGGCTGCTAAAAATGGCTTGCCCGACAAAGAGCTTATGGGAAAAATAGTCGCTCAAATAGCGGCTTTGAGAAAGCAAGGGGTAGAAATTGTGTTGATATCTTCGGGAGCGGTGGCCGCTGGCAGAAGTATTTTCCCGGTAAACAAAAAGCTCGATACCATTGCCCAAAGGCAGGTTTTTTCCTCCATAGGGCAAGTTGAGCTTATCAAAATTTATACGGAACTTTTTGCATCCCAACAGCTTTATTGCTCACAAGTGTTGGTCACTCGGGAAGATTTCCGAAGCCGCACGCATTATGTAAACATGAAAAACTGCCTGAGCGCTTTGCTCGGAAACGGCATCATCCCCGTAATTAATGAAAATGACGTGGTTTCGGTCTCAGAGCTGATGTTTACCGACAACGACGAGCTAGCAGGGATGGTCGCTTCCATGCTCAATATGGATGCGCTTTTTATCCTCAGTAACGTAGATGGCGTTTTTAATGGTGACCCTAAAAAAGAAGGGACGAAAGTAATTCCCGTGTTAGATGCTGCAAAAACTGATTTTAGCAAGTTTGTGGTTTCCAGCAAATCGGACTTTGGGCGAGGCGGGATGATCACCAAATGCAGAAATGCCCAGAAAATTGCCGACTTGGGCATAGCCGTCCACATAGCCAATGGGAAAAACGAATTCACCATCGCTGAGCTTATGAAACCCGAAGCCCCAGGCACGCTTTTCCCACCTCGTAAAAACACTTCGAATGCAAAAAAATGGCTTTCCCAATCTGCCAATTATGTAAAAGGGGAAATCATCGTAAACGAAGGAGCTAAAAATGCACTGCTTTCCGAGCAGGCAACCAGTCTGTTGCCTATTGGTGTGGTAAAAATTAAAGGAAGTTTTGAAAAAGGAGATATTGTAAAAATAAAAAGCGAAGAGGGAACATCGCTAGGCGTGGGGAAAGCTGAATACAGCTCCGAAAAAGCGATCCAGCGAATGGGCAAGCAAAAACACCGTGCCCTCATCCACTACGATTATTTGTTTTTGGATTAAAAAAAATCCCAGACCAAAAGGAAGTAACCTTTCAGTCTGGGACCTCATTTCATTAGAAAACCTTATCCCTTATAATCACCAGCAGGTCCTTGGTATTTGGCATCACCGAAGGCTAAGATCGGGTAAAACACGAGTGATAATAGAATTAACCCTACGGTAAACCCTTCATCTTTTCCAAAGCTTTTAGAGAGAAGGTTTAAAGTCCAAACTGCAAAAATAATGTTCACTCCAGGAATGAACAGCAAGAAGAACCACCAAACAGGTTTCCCTACTATTTCAAGAAGGACAACAGTACTATAGATAGGAACAATAGAAGCCCAGCCTGGCTTGCCCGCTTTTTGATAGATAACCCAGTTAGAGGCGATGGCTAAAACAACGATGGCTAAAAAAATCAGCCCAACTAAAATCATTGTGATTAATGAAGGTTCTTGTTGCATGAATTCAATGTGGTTTAATAATTTAAAATTGTTTAACCTTTTAATGTCAATCAAACCTCAATTAGTATCTTTTTGATTAAAAAACTGAGTTTTTTTGCTCATTCCCTTCTATGTTGACCTGCAACTTTCAACCTTATGAAAGCCACTATTCGCTTATTGTATTTAGGTAAATAGGCAATTGTTTATTTTGATCAAACACTTATTAGCGGTATAATTAAACATATGTTTGATTACATAACTCTTCATTACTTAACATATTCACTTTTGAAGCTTCGGCTACGTAAACCAACTATTAGCTTTTGAAAACTAAACTATTTTGCGTGATAGGCGCATTTTTGATTTCGGCAGCTTCCATCGCACAAGTTCGCGTTCTACGCTACGAAATAGTGAGAAGCGGCAATCAGATTGGTAAGCTCCATGTACAACAAGACCGAGTGGGCGACGATGTCCATTATTATATAGAGGGAAATGTAAAGGAGAAATTTCTATTTGAAATCAACGTAAAATACATTTTCAAAAACAGCCTGACCAATGGCGTACTCACCTATGGGTATTCGCAAAACGTGGTGAATGACAAGGAGAAAGAGATGAGCGAAATAAAATGGGACGGCAGCAAATACCAGATTTTTTCCAAAGAAGAAGGAGAACTCGAACAGGAACGGAAAATTACACTAACACTCACCAATGTTTACCTCACAGAGCCCAATGATGCCACAGAAATATATTCGGAGCGGTATTGCGAGTTCTTGAAAATTGAGAAAATGGACGAGCCGCACAAATACGAGCTCCACTTGCCCGATGGAAAGACCAATGAATATACTTTTGAAAACGGCGTGGTGAAAGAAGTCAAAATCAACCATTTCCTCACTACATTTTATTTCCGATTGCTAAAAGACGAAGAGTAATCTTTCCTTTTTTCCTTCTTCACAAAATTAATATCCCTCTGCCCTTAGCCTTCTAATCCTAAGGTTGTAAATTTGAAACCGCTTTACGCTTACACCCTTTATCCAAAGCTGCACATATAGCTTAAAATTTACGAAGAGGGTGGCTCAATTCATAAAAAAATGCAATTTCATGGAATACTTGGATAGTTTGAACGAGCCTCAGAGAGAGGCGGTGGTGCATGCCGAAGGACCGTTGATGATCATAGCTGGTGCAGGGTCGGGGAAAACCCGTGTGCTCACGCTCAGGATTGCCTGCCTCATAGAAAATGGCGTTGACCCGTTCAATATTCTTTCGCTTACCTTTACCAACAAGGCCGCAAAAGAAATGAGGGAGAGGATAGAACAAGTGGTGGGCAACGATGCCAAAAACCTCTGGATGGGAACTTTCCACTCTATTTTTGCTAAAATACTTCGTTACGAAGCCGATAAAATTGGCTACCAAAGTAACTTCACTATTTACGATGCCGACGACTCCAAGTCATTGATCCGAACCATTGTAAAGGAAATGGAGTTGGACGATAAGCTCTACAAAGCAAATGCCGTATTGGGCAGGATTTCCATGGCGAAAAATAACCTCGTTTCGTGGAGGGCTTACATGAACAACACCGAGCTAATGCTGGAAGACGAAACTTCCCGCCGCCCAAAAATTGCCGAGATCTACAAAACATACAGTCACCGCTGCTTCCATGCCAACGCCATGGACTTTGACGATTTGCTGTTCAACACCAACGTACTTTTCCGCGACCACCTAGATGTGCTCAATAAATACCAGCACAAGTTCCACCATGTACTCATAGATGAGTTTCAGGATACGAATATTTCCCAATATATGATCACCAAAAAGCTTGCGGCTATCAAACAGAACATAGTAGTGGTGGGTGATGACGCACAAAGTATCTATGCGTTCCGTGGGGCAAACATCCAAAACATCCTCAACTTTGAGAAGGATTATCCCGACCTCAAGGTGATAAAGCTGGAGCAAAATTACCGCTCTTCGCAAAATATTGTAAACGCTGCAAACTCCGTCATCCGTTTCAACAGCAAGCAATTGCAGAAAAATGTGTGGACATCGAACGATGAAGGCGCAAAAATAAAACTGGTAAAATCGGCTACCGATAGTGAGGAAGGACGCTTGGTCGCCAATGCTATTTTCGAGACCAAGATGCAGGAAAACTTGCCTAATAGTGAGTTTGCCGTCTTGTACCGAACCAACTCCCAGTCGAGGGCGATTGAAGAATCACTCAGGAAATTGAACATTTCCTACAAGATTATTGGCGGGCTTTCTTTCTACCAAAGAAAGGAAATAAAAGACTTGATTGCCTACCTCCGCTTCACGGTGAACCAAAGCGACGAAGAGGCTTTTAAGAGAATAGTGAACTACCCAAAAAGGGGAATTGGGAAAACTACGGTAGATAAAATTGTAGTTGCTTCAGTGGAGCAAGATGTACCTGTTTGGGATGTGGTTGCTAATATCCAGAAGTTTTTTGGCTCGGGAAGGGCTGTGAAAACCGTACAGGAATTTGCCAACATGGTCAAAAACTTCATGCAATCTGTCCAGAATAAAGATGCTTTCCAAGCTGCAACAGACATTGCCAAAGGCTCGGGAATCCTGAAAGAGCTTTACGACGACAAAACCGTTGAAGGAAGAGTTCGGTACGAAAACTTGCAAGAATTGCTCAACGCCGTGAAAGCATTTGTAGACAACCCCGACAACGAGGACAAAAGCTTGCATGCATTCCTCCAAGACGTTGCCTTGCTCACCTCCTCCGACCAAACCGCCGATGAGGACACCGTTACCCTAATGACCATCCACATGTCCAAAGGGCTAGAGTTTGGGCATGTGTACCTAGTGGGAATGGAGGAAAACCTGTTCCCTTCCCAAATGATGCTCAACAGCCGAGCAGACCTGGAAGAAGAAAGAAGGCTTTTTTACGTAGCCATCACACGGGCTAAGAAAACACTCACTCTTTCGTATGCACTGCAACGTTACCGCTTTGGCAAGCTGGAAATGAAAGAGCCGAGCAGGTTTATAGAAGAAATTGACAAAACATATTTGGATGCCAGCCACACCGTAGCCCCAAGTAGTTTCGGTGCATTAAACGCTCCAAAAACCAAGTACCAAAACTTGAAAAAGCCAGCCCCATCTGCAGGGAAGGGGCATAACGTTTCTGCTTCTTTTAGCCCTAGCGACCCAAAATTACTCGCCGAAGGGATGAAAGTAGAGCACGCAAAATTTGGCTTTGGCACCATAACAAATATCGAATCTTTTGGCGGAGATAAGCGTGCCCGTATTATTTTTGATAACTTTGGAGAGAAAACCTTAATTTTGAGCTTCGCTAAATTGATGATCTGCAAATAATTGCATACCTTAAAAAAAGGAAACCTCTTCCCCACAAAGCGAAAAATTTATTTGACCCGAGAAATATGAGCGAATTAAACATGGATTACTATACAAATGACGAGCCTCTACTATTGAAAGAATATGGTAGAAATGTCCAAAGGCTGGTAAAATTTATAGCTACAATAGAGGACAAGGAAAAACGCACAAGAGCTGCCCACACACTTGTAAATCTCATGAAGCAGCTCAATCCTTCGGTAAAGGAAAACAGCGAAAGCACCCAGCAGCGTATTTGGGATCACCTTTATATCATGTCTAACTTCGAACTCGACATAGACGGACCTTTCCCTAAGCCTGACGAAACTATCTTAGATAAAAAGCCTGAACCGCTAACTTATAAAGATAAAGAACTCAAGCACAAGCACTATGGCCGCAACATTGAGCTACTTATAGACTTAGCGGCAAATACCGAAGATCCAGATGAAAGGGAAAATGCCATCATGTACATCGGTCGTTTGATGAAAACCTTCTATACTTCCTGGAACAGGGAGAATATAGGTGATGACGTGATCATTAATCACCTATATGAAATGTCCAAAGGAAAGATTGATATGAGAGATCAGCTCAAATCCGATAAGGTGGTTTTTGAAATTTCTATTCCACGAGATAAAGATTTAAACAACAGTAAGGGTAAAAGTAACAACCCAAGAAGAAGATCTTCCAAGCCTACCAACAAAAGGAAAGATAACAATAACAAAAGGAGGTCGTAAGACTTCCTTTTTTTTGCCCCTGCCCCATTTTGCCATTCATATCTGACCCAGGATATCCCGTCTATTTCCTAACAAGCTTTTTAACGACTTGACTTTTCCATTTAGAAAGTCATTCTTTCGTCCTGTTTTGAAGCCATTTAAACCAAGACGATAAAATTCTCATTGTCCCTATAATTACTATTAATAAAAATGAAAACAATAAGGAGTAAACCGATAAGCTTTCCAAGCCATCTCTCTTTTAATAAGCCACTGTTAATTGGTAAAAACCTTGTGGAGCAATAAAAATAACTGTTTAGGATTCAGTTCTTTTTATTTTTCCTGTATTTATTAGATAAATAAGGGAAAAGCCATTGCCTTTTATAAGGACACTCAAAAACATTCCCTCCAAATAGGCTACATTATTTTAGCACTATTTGCCATTAAAACGTATAATTGAAATTCAATCATTACGCCACAGGGCAAAATAACTATTTCTATCACCTAAACTCCCTAAATACCATGGACAGGGTCTATATTTTTGACACTACGCTCCGCGATGGCGAGCAAGTGCCAGGTTGCCAACTTACTACTATTGAGAAGATTGAAGTAGCTAAAGCGCTGCAAGCGCTGGGCGTAGATGTGCTGGAAGCTGGCTTTCCCATTTCTAGCCCTGGAGATTTCAACTCGGTGAGGGAAATTTCTAAAGCTGTTTCTAACCCTATTATCTGTGCACTCACCCGTGCCGTGCCCAAAGACATTGAAGTAGCTGCCGATGCCCTCAAATTTGCCAAAAGAAAACGAATCCACACAGGGATTGGCGCATCGGATTATCATATAAAACATAAATTCAATAGCACCCACGATAAGATTTTGGAGCGAGGGGTGGAAGCCGTGAAATATGCAAAAACCTTTGTGGAAGATGTAGAATTCTATGCAGAAGATGCGGGAAGGGCTGACTTGGAATTTTTGGCGAGGATGGTGGAAGCTGTGATTGCCGCTGGGGCAACCGTGGTCAACATTCCCGATACTACGGGCTATTGCCTACCAGAGGTCTATGGTGCAAAAATTCGTTACCTAATGGAAAATGTCACCAACATCGACAAAGCTATCCTTTCGGTGCACTGCCACAACGACTTGGGCATGGCCACCGCCAACAGCCTTGCTGGCGTAGTAAACGGCGCTAGGCAGGTTGAAGTGACCATGAACGGTATAGGCGAACGAGCGGGAAATACCTCGCTAGAAGAAGTAGCGATGGCACTTCGCACCCACAATAATTTGAACCTCGATACGGGAATAAATTCTACTAAGATTTACGATACCAGCCGTTTGGTTTCTAGGCTGATGCGTATGCCTGTGCAGGCCAACAAAGCAGTGGTAGGAAGAAATGCATTTGCCCACTCTTCGGGTATCCACCAAGATGGTGTGCTGAAGCATAGGGAAAACTACGAGATTATGTCTCCGCAAGATGTGGGCATCAATCAATCATCTATTTTGCTAACCGCTAGAAGCGGGAGGGCTGCGCTCAAACACCGCTTGGAGGTACTTGGCTACCAGTTTTCTACAGAAGAAATTGACAAACTCTACGACGATTTCTTGAAAATGGCAGACAAGAAAAAGGATATTGAGGATGATGATTTGTTGAAGTTGATTGGCAAGGCCAAACACGAACAGCAAATTGAATTGCTCAGGCTGCAAGTAGTCTGTGGCGATCCGCTAAGCCCTATGGCTACGGTGCATATAAAACACAATGGAGAGGAAAAAATGGAGTCTTCTACAGGCAATGGCCCGGTAGATGCATCCATCAAAGCCCTTCAGAAAATGGTGAGCATCAAGGTGAGGATAGAAGAATACTTGGTACAAGCCATTACGGGTGGATCCGATGACCAAGGAAAAGTACACATGCAACTTTCGCATGGAGAGCAGGTGTATTACGGATTTGGAACAAGTACCGACATCGTGATGGCATCAGTCTATGCCTACATAGATGCGCTCAACAAAATCACTGCCGTGAAATAAAACCATCTATAAAAATTCAAAACTAAAAAAGGGGCTTTATAGCCCCTTTTTTTTATCCCAAAACCAACATTACATTTTTAATATAGCAACCTTATTTTTTATTCTAAATAGGATTTACACACTTTCTGAATTCGTCTTCTTACTTTTGAAGTTCATTATTGAACCAACACCCATACCGAATACTCATTTCAAATGCTGTACTTAAAATTCACGTTGCCAATTTTCTTGTTTCTAAGCCTTTTTCCCGAAAATACGCTAGATACCTCATTAGCCATAAAGGGAGAACATGAAAAACTTAGCCCACTTGACTTTAGCAATAAGCTAAAGGAAATCCACGAAAGCGAAGGGCTGGAAGGCTCGGTAATGAGTGTTTTTGTGATGGAAGCATCAGAGAGCAAGCCACTTACCGACTACTACAGCCAACTCGGAATGGCAACGGCTTCTACCATGAAAGCCATCACCACGGCGGCTGGAATGAGGGTTTTGGGGAAAGATTTTACCTTCAAAACCAGGGTGGAATACGATGGAGAAATTGACGAAAACGGTACGCTCCAAGGGAATTTGTATATACGGGGCGGCGGCGACCCAACCCTTGGAAAAGATAATTTGCCTGCCCTTTTAGAAAGGATTACCGATAAAGTAAGAGATTCGGGAATCAATCAAATAAACGGTTGTGTGGTGGGCGATGCCCGTATTTTTGATAGGCAACTCACACCAGATACGTGGATTTGGGAAGATATGGGCAACTATTTTGGGGCGGGGGCATCTGGGCTTTCCATCAACGAAAACCTGTACCGATTGTATTTTAAAACCGGAAGTAGAGAAGGGACAGCCACCCAGATTACCGGCATGGAACCCAAAATTCCGGGGGTCGAGTTTGTAAATGAAATCACCACGGGCAAGCCCGGCTCAGGAGATAACGGATACATTTTTGGCGCACCTTACACCTATTTGAGGTATGTGCGAGGCTCTTTACCACCCAATTATCCTTCCTTTATGATAAAAGGCTCTATGCCCGATCCAGCCTATTTTTGTGCTTACGAATTGCAACGCTACATAGAGGCAAGGGGCATAGAAGTGAACCGAAGCGCAACTACCTTCCGCCTTTCTAAGGAAATCAAAGAAGGGCCTTGTAAAGTTATATGGAGTAAAGAATCGCCCACGCTCGACCGGATCATCACCCGCACCAATATGAAAAGTGTGAACCTTTATGCAGAGGCCATTTTGCGGATGATAGGCCATGTGAAGAAAAATGAGGGCAGTACTTCAGCAGGAATAGAGGCAATGTACGAGCTGTGGGAATCGGAAGGCATTGATATGAAAGGCTGCCACTTTGCCGATGGCAGCGGGCTTTCTCGCTTCAATGCGGTAAATGCACGACAAATGGTGCAAATCCTCCAGACCATGCTCCGCTACGATACCGACGGCAGCTACATAAAATCGCTGCCCATAGCAGGAAAAACAGGCACGCTCAAAAATATGTGCAAAGGTCGGCTAAGCGAAGGACGCATCCGAGCCAAAAGCGGGTACATCAACCGGGTTCGCTCCTATGCGGGTTATGCCGATTCCATTACGGGGAAAAGGCTGGTCTTCGCCATTATGATCAACAACTACTCCAAGCCCTACGGGCAACTCACCCACGATTTTGAAGATATTATGGATATGATTGTAAGACTGGGGAGGTAGTTTTTAATTCACTTCGATGACCGATTGACTCGAAAGACTAGTATGAGTTAAATATAAACAACTGGTTTGTAGGGGTTAAGAACAAATAAAAGCATCTACACCAAAATGGAAGAAAAAGAAGAGGTAAATAAAAGTACTTTAAGAAAAAGAGCAGATGAGATAAAAGAATTTAGGTGTAAAAATCTAATTGCAGTTCTTGAAGAACCAAACGATTATAAAAATATCGGTAAAGTAATAAGAAATATAAATGCACTTGGCGTCGAAAAATTATACATAGTTGACAGTCGAGACAAATTACCAGATAACTGGCAAGAAATGCGAAATCGGAAATCGCTTACTAAAACTTCGGTTTCTGCTATAAAATGGACATACGTAAAGAAATTCAAAAGTACAGAAGAGTGCTTAGAGCACTTGGAAAAGAAAAGGTTTGTCTCAATTGTAACGTCTCCTCACTTAAAAAGTGAAAAAAATGTAGTTTTAAACGAAGGAGATTATACACAAATAAGGCTAGCAGTTTGGTTTGGAAATGAATCAAGAGGAGTTAGTAAAACTGCAATCGAAAGAAGCGAAATGTGTGTAAGCATTCCGATGTATGGAATAATTGAAAGCCTAAATTTGGCTACCTCAACAGGAATTGTGCTTTATGAAGTAACAACACAAAGAAGAGAGTTTCAAAAAAAGTACAAACGAGGACAAAAGAAATATCAAAGAAAAGTAAAATCAGATAAAGGGAAGTAATCCTTTATCTGATTTTACTCTTTCAGAGTATATGTATATCGAAGGCCTCATTCTGAACGAGACCTTCGATGTTTTGATAGGCTACATGTTACTGCTCCATTTCAATTCCTTCCATGTCTGCTAACTTAGCTTTCAAGCCCCAGCCACCAAAGTTTTCGGTAATGGCGAAGACGATCTCATTTTTACCTTTTTTCAAGTCCAAATAGACTGCATCGAAATAGCCGATAGTACCTAGGTAGCGATAATCCCTTGTTCGGAAGGTTCGCTGCCCCGAATACACCAATTGCTCGTTCACAAAAACCTTGGCGATATCACTGTAGCCAAAGTCTAGCTTTTTCACTTGGTTTTTGCTGGAATTGATCGTCACTTTGGCAAAAACGGTATTCGTTTCTTTAGAGAAAACAACCATTTGCGCAAGGTTGGCTGTTCCGGTAAACTCGCTCCAAAGAGGCTTCCAACCCATTCCATCCATGTCTTTTTTATCCTTCAGCGAATAAACATTGTCAAGATCTGACTGAGCAAATGCTGGGGAAACTTCCCACTTTTGGATAGTCCCCAGTTCAGGTGTTGGGTTTTCTTTCACATTACTTACCAGCTCTACATTTTCCATGGACTGGTAAGATAGATTGGCAAAATAGGCACTGCCCCCTCCTGTGCTAAAACCAATACCACCCGCTTCTGCTTCTCTTTTTAAGTCATTCACATGCAATACAGGCTGTGCCATGTCATTGATGAAAACATCCATTTTATCGTCAGCAACCAATAGCTTCACATGAATCCATTCATTGAAATTGTAGCTGTAGGCAGTAGAGTGCCCTTCCCCATAGTAAAGCTGCCAACCAGAAATTCCATTGAATACGGGCGTATATTGCATGGCATCGGGGTTGCCAGATTGGTGGGCACGGATGTAGAAGTCCTCAAAGTTATTAGTGTCCTGTTGGCGAAATCGAACCCCCAAAAATTTTCTCGATTCAGCAAACAGTATATCGTATTCGATAACGCCATTTTTTAAGCTAGCGCCTTTTAAGCTTGCTGCGCCATTTTCTAGGTAAAGGGCAGGCTTGCCTTTGTGTTCTTTGAACTCGTACTTTTTGGCTTGTACTTCCCAAGCACTTTCATCAAACTTCGCCCATTCAGCTTTTTGAGCTAGGGAAATATTGAAAAGGAATAAGCTTAGGAGCAAGAAGGGGATGATTAGTTTCTTTTTCATGATCTTGTTTTGTCTTTTTTGCTTGAACATTTTGACGAATGTAAAGGCATGTACTCTAGAAACAAGATCAAGCCTTGAACAACTTGATACAAGTTTGTTCAAGGTTGTAAATCAGAGAGTTGGAATGGGGATGCTTTTTCCTTCAGATTCAAGTTGAAGGGATTTTACCGAGCCTGTTCCGTGGAATTGGTAGCGAACACCGACTACTTTCCCAGCAACTAAAGGCACTTCACCTTGGTAAGCTGGCTGCCCGTTCACCAAGATGGAAACTTGGTTGCCCGATGTTTCTACTTCCAGTGTTACCCACTCGGAAAAGTCCACTCCAAAGCCCGTAAGATCAGCTTGTGTACCGTTCATGAAATTCCCAGGAATCAGCATACCTAATTCGGCCACGCAACCCTTGATGGAAAAAGGAATGATAAAGGCAGATTTGGAACAGAGAATAGAAACCCTAGCTTCTTGGCATATGGCTTCTCCTTTGCCAAACGTATTTTTGAACTCGGTACTAAGTTTGAAATTTTGCGCACTTACCTCCCCAAAATCTTCCACAAAATGAAAGTTAGTGATGGGAATTTCACCCGAAAGGTCGACCCCATGCTCTACCAAATGAGCTTGGGTAATAGCCAGTTGCCCATTTTTAGCTACCGAGGCAAGGTCTAAGTAAAATGGCACTGGTTTTTTATCAATAGTAGCTAACCAGCCTTCCGACTTAATAAACAGATCTTTTTCAATGGCAATTTGGTCGTTCAACACCAACTTCGCTTGGAAAAAACCGGGGTAATAATAAGTGCATGCAAAAAAATCACTAGTTGGATCTACCTGATGCCTTAGCTTGGGATTCCAAGATTGTTGGATGAAAACTGAATCGGCATTCGCATGTGAAGCATCGTAGGTAAAGGTGACAGTGTTAGGCAAGCCCTTTGCCACAGGCTGGAAAGAAAAACTGGTTTTTTCCTTATAAACGGGTTTGATCCACTCGGTCATGGAAAGTAAGCCTACCACCAAAACTAATAAAACTGCTCCATAGAGGTATGAAACTTTTTGGCGAAAAAGCTTGGCAAGCCCTGACTTTCTAACACTTGGTTGTTGGGAAGGTATTTCTGTTTTTTGCCAATGTTCTTGTTGGAAATCTATCCAACTACCGTAGCCCAAAAACTTGGCAAGGGTATCTAGCGTGTTGGTAGTTGGGCTAGAATGGTAAGCTATTTTCCCCCAAAGGCGCTTAAGCGTAACAGCACTTAGCTGCACGTGAGTAGCTTCAAAAATTTTTTCGCTGAGCAAGTCAAAATGCCGATGTTGCCACTCGCTAGCCTCCGCCCAACCCAGTTTTTCCTCAATCTGCTTTAGGCATTTTTGCAATAGCTCTTTTTCCTTATCTATGGTCTGTTCGGTTGGCATTTGGCTAGGGAACATTTTGTTTTTGATATAACCAAGTTACGGAAATTGAAAGAGCGAAGCAATCAGAAGTTTATTTCTAAATTACATTTGGGTTTAATATATTATTTAATGTTGCTTGTAATTCTGTTTCTAATTTTTTTGCTCCAATAGCACTATCTGTATATTCTATACGACGTATGTGTGCAAGGTCAAATGGGAAATTTACCTCTTTGTCCTCTTGTTTTTGATATATTAGAATTGTCTCTTTTCCCACAGTATGGGCAATTCCCAACTCGTACATTACATTAGGGTTTAACTCAGTCAAATCTGCAATAATAACTTTCGCTTCACATATGCCCTTCCAGATATCTTGCATTATAGATTTATTTGTTTTGAAGTCATCAGCTCTTTGACAAACTAATCCCATTTCATTATTTTCAACAGAAGGTTTGATAATATTTATATAGATATCAGTCAAAGGGGTTGTGAAAGGCATTATTACAAATATTGATCTTTGGTTGATTTTAAAATTAGGGGTACCAAAGATTGGCTTAACTCTGACGATATTATTCATAAATTCAAATTTGTCTAATTCAATTTTTATGTACTCTTCTGTTAAATTATCAATAAATTCTTTGTGATTTGCTGAGTCAAGGTTAGCTGATTCAATTGGAACCTGAAATAGTACAGGGTCATCAAATCCAAAATCTAGAATTGAAGATTCGTATGCTTGTTGTGGGGATAATTCAATTGATTTGTCATAATGGTAGTTTATGCTTGTAATACCAAAGCTTTTTTCCATAAGAATATTTACAGAGCTTTTATCTCTAATAACAAGATACGTCGAAGGTTTCATTGCTCTAAAAATACCTCTTCGTAATTTTTTATCTTGAAGTTTTTTTTCAATAGATAAGAGTATTTCATCAATTAGCTTATCTACTATTTGTGTTTCATTAGTGGGGAAATTAACATTTATATTGCTTACTCTACCTTGATTTGAAAACATATTGAGTACTGCTTTACAGGGGTCAAAACATAATGCTATTTTACATAAAACTAAGTAAAAACTTTGTATAAACAATATATATTGTTTGCCTCTGTCAAATCTTAAACTCCAACGTCAAATAATACGCCCTTGGAGAAGATGGAATAATGCCTGGGCCAGGGTAGCCCGTTGCCCTGCGAGTAAAATATTTCTCGTCGAGTAAATTATTAACCCCAGTCTCTATTTTCACCTTTTTCACTCGGTAAGAAAGAGAAAAGTCCATGATGCTATACGCAGGAATTTCCCCAATTATTCCCTCACGGCTATCGCCTTTGGGGGGAACTGGCGTGTTCTCAGCATCCGTAAATTGCTCGCTGAGGTAAGTGTACTGGAGATTACCCATCAGGTTTTTGTAGCCAAATCGCAACCCTGTTTTTAGGTTGATGGCAGGAATGAATTCTACTTTTTTGCCAGCCACATTATTTTCTTCGCTCTGCAAATATTCCGAATCGGTAAGCGCAAGGTTCATAAACGGGCTGAGCTTGAACCTGCTGGCATCCAAACCGAAAGTTTCTACCACATTCCACTCGGCAAAAGCCTCTACTCCAAAAGTGAGAGCATTCCCAATATTTTGCCTCACTCGATCACCCTTGTTCGGACCAGAACTTTCTAGGATAGTACCTATTCGGTCTTTGTACATAACGGCGTATGCGCCCACATCGTAAGAAAGATAGTTTTTCCATTTTCCCCGCATTCCAATGTCGCTGGTAAATCCGCTTTCATCTTTTATGTTTGGATCGATGATAAACGTCGGGCTTACCACTCTGATATCACTAAAAGTGACCGAACGATAGTTTTGGGAAATATTTCCGTACAATTCCAAATTTCCGGAATGGCGGTAGCTTGCTCCCAAGCCAAGCAGTGCAAAAGCTCGGTCGAGGGTTCGGTTGTCAGTGGTATCCTTTCTGAATATCTCGTCGCCAGCATTGTTGTAGCGCACCTCGGTGTATTGCCCTTCCGACTGGGTGTTGATGTATTCCAACCTAAACCCTGGCGTTAGCGAGAACTTTTCGCTGAGCATAAAAATGTTTTCTCCAAAAAGGGCAAAGTTCAGGTTGGGGAAAGTAAAAGAAGATTGGTGTGGGTACGAAGGATAATCATTCGTGGCAAAGTTAAAATTTGCATCGAAACCACTAGTCCCTGGCCCTTGCTCGGAGTAATTCTGAGCTTGGTAATATTTCGCCCCAATCAGGAAAATAGCCTCTTTCTTTTGGATATTGTATCTCGTGAGCAACCTCGCTTCTGCTCCCCAGTTGTTGAATTGCCCTTTTATAAGGTCACGAGTAAACTCTTCTGGATCATCCATTTCGGTGATCGGGTTTCGCTCAGGCCGCTTCGGATCGCCTCGGAAGCCAAGTGCATTTCGTTCCGCATTCAACCCAAATAGGTTTACACTAAAGTCTGTTTTAGATGAAAATTTGTGTTTGAATTTGAGGGCAAAAAGTTTCCAATCTACCTCAAACCAATTTCGCTCACGGTTGCTAAACAAAGGGTCTTCTTCAAACTGCGAATCGGTCATACCGCCCGATTGCTTTGCCAAGTACTTCAAATAAGTTGTTTCTAAGGAAATAGAAGTTGACTCGCCCAAGGCATAGTTGAATGCACCAAAGAAATTTTTGGAATCGAAATTTGAATTTGGGCGAAAGCCATCGCCTTCTTTGTAGTTGAAATAAGTGTAATAACTGAATTTCCCTACCGTGCCAGAAAGGCTGTTGAAGCTGGTAAAAAGACCATAAGAACCCACTGACTGTCGAGAAGTCCATTCTATCTTCTTATCGGGATTTGGCTTTTTGAACTTAAAATTGACCAAGCCGCCAAACTGCGTTCCGTACTGCAAAGAAGCCGCCCCACGAACCACTTGGATTTGCCCTAAAGCTTCGGCTGGAGGGGTATAATAACTTTCGGGGTAGCCCAGCACATCTGCACTAATGTCATACCCATTTTGCCTTGTGTTGAAATTTGCTGTTCGGTTGGGGTCAAGCCCACGCCCGCCAATATTGAGCTGCAAACCCGCATCGCTGTTTTCATAGATATTCAGCCCCACCACTTGCGAGTAGATTTGCCTCGCATTATTAGCTGCCAAGTTCCCCACCGACTGGCTGAGCAGCACTACTTCCGACTTTTTCCCAGCAAAAATTGACGTGCCCTCCACGGGATTTAAGCGGCTTAGGCTAAAACTCATTTCCTCCTGCTGGCTCACCACCACTTCTGAAAGTTCTTTGCTGAAACCTATTAACGAAACCACGATAGACGTGTCCGAAGACAGGGAAACCTGAATGTTTTGTGGATTGTAGCCTACGCCAAAAATGGCAATACTGTATGTTCCTTTTTTTAGTCCTTCAAGCACAAACTCACCTTTTCCGTTAGTCTGGGCAAGCTGGTTGGTGGTTTTATTGAAAACATCGGTGTTGGCAACGGGCTTTTGGCTGTCGGTATCTTTCACCACGCCCGAGAGGGAAAACTGGGCTTGCGCCACCGAAACCAAGAAAAGAAAGCAGACCAAAAAATTACCCCCCTTCAAAAAGCCTCGGTCTGTGGCGCACAGACCGAAACAAAATGTCTTTAAACTGCCCAACGAAGATTTTTTATTATTTAAAAAATTATAAACCTTTAATTTCATCTTGGAATGGAAGTATCCACTGTTTGTGTTTGAATGATTCTTTTTGCGCAGCAAGATTCACTGAGCTATCTATGAAGGGTTGGCTTCGCCTGCCGTTAAGGGCGACGTAACTTTCCACATATATTTCTACTTGTTGGTGCCCTTGGCTTTCAAAATGCTCTTTGAGAAAATGGGCATATTGCAGCATAAAATCCGATTGGGTGGACATCTGCTTCTCTTGGAAAGAGCTGAGGAAATCGGAATTATCTACATGAAAACTTTCCTTTTTCACCCCATCTACCACCTTAAACTGGGCATAGCCTACTTTTTCTATCAGCATCACCCTCCACGAAAAGCGGAAGCCTTCTTCTGTCCAAAAAAGCTCTCCTGGGTACGCCAAGTGCCTGAACGGGAAGGCAATTTGGAACAGGAAAAAAAGTGCGAGCACTGCCATTTTGAGCTTGTTTGCCACAGCACTGTTGGTAATTAATTTGCGTTGGTTATCGAAGTTAGATTTGCTTGTTTTCAATAGTTTGGCCAAAGTGGAAAGGAGCTGTTCGTGTAGCTTGGCATCGAAGAAAATCAGTGCACTCACAATCATGATGAACGGAAACATGCCAATGGGAAAGAGCAGGCGTGTAAGCACATGGAAAATGACGACGAAGGCAAATGCAATAAGCCTTGTCCTTTTCCAAAGCAATAAAAAAGGGATGCACAAATCGTAAATAGCGCCACTCCAGCTAAAGGCAAAAATGAGCCATTCTTGGTGAAGAAAGTCGCCGAGCAGGGGAAGGTCGTATCGGGAAGGCAGCCAAATTTTGAGCGGCATGGCGGAAAAAAGCCAGTCCGAATTGAGCTTAGCCAGCCCAGCATAGAAATACACTATCCCGATGAGAAGCTTTAGCGAATCGATGGTCCAGCGGGGAACATACTGGAACGCTAGTTTTTTATTTCGCCTTGCGTCGAGCGAAAAATAAGCGTTAGCAGGCAAGAAGATGAGCAAAAAACTAAGGATGCTTATAAAGTAATAATGGTTGAGGTAGGTGGTTTTGTCCATCAGCTCTATGTAGGTGAAGCTGAGGAAAAAGGTGATGATAGCAGCTTTGTAACGGTAACCCAAGGCGATAGCTAGTGCCGAAATACCGCTTACTATAAATAAAATGTAGGTGTAATTCCCTAGGGGTTTTATGAATTCGAAACCGTAGTAAGAAAAGAAAAATTTGGGTTGGATATATAGTTTTTCAATCCAGCCATTAGCCCAAAACCGAACTACGCTCAAGAACATCATGACACCAAAAAAAACACGAAAAACTGCCAAAGGGGCAGCTTTCGTAGGTGTTTGGAAATATGTTTTGAGTGCAATGTTCATCAGTCCCCGTCGGCATCTACATAATCTACTTTAATATTCAGAGCTTGGAACATATCCACTTTCATCAGAATGACAATCTCCTGAAGAGCATCGTAGGTGGCGAGCATTGCCTGATTATTAGTTTCTACTTCTTGGTACAAGTTGTCGCCAAGTAGGTTTCCCTTGCTGAGCGCATTTTCAAATTTGCTTGAAATCTCTTTGCTCAGTGACTCTCCATTGGTGATGGTGTTAAGAAAATCGAGGTACGACTTAAGGCTTTCGCCAGTACTTCCGCCACTGAAATGCTTTCCAAGGAAAAAATCATAGGACGCCTGAAGCGAGGTGATGAAAAGGCTTTTAGAAACATCTTTATTGTAAAAAGCCTCAACGTTATCGCTGAGAGGCTGGTTGGAAAATACTCCTGCAGGAATACCGATTTTTCCAGCTCGCAAAAACTTTTCGTAGTAAAAAAGGTAATCGTTTACCAATTTGTTCACCGAGCTGTTGGCACTTGAGCCACTTTCCGCTATGAACGCTTCGCGGTAGCCGCCTTTCCAGTCTTTCAGCACTTGGTCGGCAAGGGAATGGATTCTGTCCGTCACATCACTGAGGTAGTTGCGGTGGTTTTCGTTGGTACTAAAAAGGGTTGTAGTTTCTGCTTCGGTAGCCGCCAAACCGTGGAGGAGGTAATCGAGGGCTGGAAATCCTTGCTGCACCCTAGTGGAAGGCAGGGCCAAGTTCCAAGTTCCCGACTGGAGGTTTGCATCAATTTCTGCCGCATTAGTGGGAAAAATATTGGTATAATCCCTGAGCGTGAGCTCTTCGGCTTTGCCTATTTCAAACATTGATACTTTCTGCCAAGCCGTATAAGCCGAAAGCCAAGTAGCTTTTAAGGTTTGGAGCTTCGTTTCGCTAGGCTCGTTTACAAAAGCGTCTTTTGCTGCAACCAAGTCGGCAGTTGTAACCACATACGCTTCGTAGGCAGGGATAATGATATTATCTGCCCAGTTGGTGAGCATTGCTTGCCTGTCGAAATTATCTTTTTCAGGCTCTTCTGCTTTTTTTTCGCTACAAGAAAAAAGAGTGCAGAAGAAGGGTATGATACATATTAGTAATAAAGTAGATGCCTTTCTCATTCTTATTTTAGAATTAGTCTTAATAAAAGGTTGGCAAATATAGTGAATTGCATAATTACCACAGCAAAAGAGCTTTATGATTTTTCCTATACTAAAATCATAAAGCTCTCTGCAAGTTGGGTAGGTATACCAAACTCAAAGTTGGTATTTGGCAAGGCTCGTAAAGGATCTGGTGTTAGTTGGTTTGCTCCACAGTAAAGTCAAACTTTGCAGCAATTTTGGTTGAAATATCATCAAGGGTGGTAGTCTCTACATCCCAAAGCCCGTTGGTTCCGTCTCCTAGCAATTGACTAAGGAAACCATCCACTTCTGCTTTGGTGAAATAAGGCTCGCTTGAATCAGGCATGCGAGTGAAACGAAGGCTATAAATAAACCCGTAACCTTCAGAAAGATCGTGGAAAGCACTTCCGTAAAGCGCAGAGTTGCCACGGTCAGTTGGAAGTGCCGCTTTACCTGCTTGCAAATAATGTACGGCACGGATAGCGATTACTTCAGAAAGCTTTTTCCTTATAATAGCAGCCTGCTCGTCGCGAAGCGTGTATTCTCCAGCTTCTATCGCAGCACGCCCTAGTTTAAAAGCATCAAAAATTTCAGCAGCAATCCCCGCAAAATCTTCGTCACTTTCTACCCTTCCCACGTATTTATTGAGGAAATTATCATCTGCGCCAATGGTAGCATTTGGGTTGGCGGCATCGGCAGAAGTTCCGTAGAGGTAGCCATACGCCTCGTCCCATTTGTGCTCCATATTCGTATAGCTTTTTCCTTCGGCAGGAGTGCCGTTGGTGTTATCTTCTCGGTTAGAAGCTTCGTCAAGCACAGCTGTGCCAAGGTAGTTGTTGGCTATTTGATCGAGCATGAGCGCACCAATTAATGATTTGTTCACCAACTGGTTGTATTCCAAGCCTTGTGCGTTTACATAGCGAGTCGAACTTCCATCGGCAATTTGCCCGGCCACGCCTGGGGCAGCAACAGTATTTTGGTTGGGAAATACTTCACTCACTTGCTCTTTTATCCACGTTTCAAACTGAGCTTTTATCTCACTCGCTTCAGATACATTTGCAGAGAAAAAGTCGACTGATGCAGCTGTTTTACTTTTGATATTTTTGGTAGCAGCGTTAAGATCTGCACTTTCAAATGGGTTGGCATCTCCGCCAGCTTCGGTCTCATTTCTAAACATCTCCAACAAAAGAGTTTCTGTCGCAGAAAAATCTTTCATTTTTCCTATCAACTCTTCACCCATCTGTATTCTAGTAGTTTGCCCGTCGAAAGAAACAGTGCTTTGTCCATTTCTTTCAAAAGTATAAGTAGCAGGGGCTACCACCTCTGGCTTTGGTTCGTCGTCGTTATCGCATGAAATAACCAGCGCAGCAATAGCTAATAGTAAAAAATATCTCTTGAGCATCTTTTGATTTATTTAGATTAAATTTAAATAGTATGCAAAGATAGAACAGGGTCTCAATGTTTCAAATTTTATTTAGATTAATTCTACATAGCCTTGCTCTCCTGCTTTATTTCTCAGAATTAACTGACAATTCATCTCAACTTAACTACCAACAAGCTAGGTTTTGCCAGCTTTGCGGTCTAACTTATTTATTCACAACGAACAAAAAAATGCTTACACTCAGAAATATATGTAGCCTACTATTGGTATGGGGACTATGTACCACTTGCTTTGGGCAAAAGCCTACACTTCTAATTAAGCCCTTTCTACAAGATGCAAGTCCAAGCTCCATAGTGGTGAAGTGGGAAACTTCCATGGGTGAGGAAAGTGTGGTAGAATACGGTACGAACCCTAAATTGGGTAAAAAAGCCAAAGGTGTGGCTTACCCAATCAATTACTCAGAGTCTAGAATCCATGAGGTGGAACTCACCGGACTTGATAGGATGAAAATGTATTATTACCGTGTGAAAACGGGTAAAATGGTCTCTGAGATTCACCAGTTTAAAACGCCTCCTTTTGCCTCGGACAAAAAAGCTTTCAGGTTAGTAGCTATGAGCGACATGCAAGAGGACAACAGCTACCCCGACAAGTTTGAAGAGTTGATAAACGACGGGTTGTTGAGTTACCTAAAGAAAGAATACGGTGGCGAAGTTCCCGAAAATGTAGCACTGATGATGATCCCTGGAGATTTGGTAAGCACCGGAACAGTTTACGAACAGTGGAAAAGAGATTTTTTTGATCCGGGAAGTAAGCTTTTCTCCCAAGTACCTATTTACCCTGTACCTGGCAACCATGAGAAAAACTCAATCTATTTCTTCAAATATTTTACCCTACCGAGAAATGGAAGCCCTGCTTATGACGAGCACTGGTGGCATAAAGATTATGGCAATATCCGAATCATCGGTATGGATTCCAACGAAGGCTACCGAACACAAGATCAACTGGAATGGCTAGAAGATGTGTTGGAAAAAACTGGCAGTAACGATTCCATAGACTTTGTTTTTGCCCAAATGCACCACCCATACAAGTCGGAAATGTGGCTGGTAGGGGAAGAAGAGTTTACGGGAAAAGCCGTGAAAATACTAGAAGAATTTAGTTCCGAAACTGGCAAGCCTAGTATCCATTTCTTTGGACACACTCATGCGTATTCGAGGGGGCAATCGAGAGACCATAAGCACCTTTGGGTTAATGTGGCCACTGCTGGGGGGAACATCGATTATTGGGGTGAATTTGCCCAAAGAAACTACGAAGAGTTTACCGTAACACAAGATGAATATGGCTTTGTGATGGTGGATGTAGATCCTAACAACGGCGACCCTAAATTGACAGTGAGAAGGTACAGCCGAGGCAATGAAAACAAATTCAGGAATAACGAATTGCGGGACAGCGTTACCGTGTGGCGATTTGATAAAAAGCCTGCTACTCCTTCACTTCTTTCCCCGAAAATGAAGGAAAAAATCCCTTACAGAAATATCATCCTAAAAGCCAGTGATTTCGAAAGTGAGCTAAACGGTGCGGAACACGGGGCAAGTCAATGGCAAGTAGCCGAAAGCAAGGATTTTGAAAAGCCTTTAATAGACAATTGGAAGCAATATGAAGATTGGTATGCCTACCAAAACCTCCAAAAAGCTGATGACCTGACCGATGAAAAAATTCATGTATTGAGACCTGCTACCACTTACTTTTGGAGAGTCCGCTACCGTGACAAGAACTTGAACTGGAGCGAGTGGTCAGAAACATTTTCATTCACTACCACCGAAGAGGAGGAATAGTTCTAGAATAAGAAGATAAAAAAAGGCTGCTTAATTATTTAAGCAGCCTTTGGTCTTCGTTTCTACATGTCGACCTTAAACCCTTACGCCTAACACAAGGATGTCATCTCGTTGTTCAGTATCTCCCTGATGATCTTTCAGAGCAGCTTCTAGAATTCCTCTTTGTTCTTCCATTGGCAACTTGCCCACCTCTTCCAACAGACTTAGGAAACGCTTCGTACCAAATTTCTCTCTGCTATTATTATTCTGATCTACCAAACCATCTGATGTTAGATAGAGAGCGTCATTTTCTTTTAGAATAATTTCGTTGTTAGTAAATTGTTTATTCTTATTTTGCCTTCCACCCACACTTTTAATATCTCCTTTGAACACCCTCACCTCTTTGCTTTCTGCGTCAAATAAAATGAGCGGTCTTTTCGCACCCGTAAATACAGCCTTGGTCGTTCCGTCTTTTTGCCTTTCTATCATACAGAGGCAAATGTCCATTCCATCATCGTTCACTTTTTCTTCTTGCCTCAAGCCTTCCCTCACACTTTTATTCAACTCTCGCAAAATACTGGCTGGCTCATATATTTTCTTCTGGTCAATAATCTCGTTGAGCATCATGTTTCCAACCATGGACATGAACGCTCCTGAAACACCATGACCGGTACAATCAACCGCAGCTATGTAAGCCCTTTCCCCATGCCCATTCTGACTTGGCAAATGGTTAAACCAATAGAAGTCTCCCGAAACAATATCTTTTGGAAAAAAGGTAATAAAATGGTCTTTCAGATAATTTTTCAAGCTAATAGGAGAAGGCAAAATAGCCTTTTGCACCGTAAGTGCATAACGCATATTATCAGTGATTTTCTTGTTCTTCAAGTTCACATCTTCGTTCAATTGCTGAAGAACTTCCGCTTGTTTTTGAATCTCCGATTTTTGTGCATTTATTTCTGTAATCGATTCTCTTAGTTGGTCAGTAGTATTTGCCAACTCTTTATTCACCAATTCAAGCTCATTTTTCTGCTTTCTGATTTTCTTACCAGTAATAAAGAAGATCAAGGCAATAGAAGCGAGGGAAAGAACAATAACTACAAAAATCAGCATCCCAAGTTCAAACTTCTCCTCCACTTTTCTCTTCTCATCGGTAATTACCTCCACTTGCTGTTGGGTAGCCACGTTCACCGAATCCTTTTTCAAAATCACATTGTTCATCCTATCGATGATCGCCTTGGTTTTTACTTGGGCATCTTCATAAGCAACATCCGTTTCTATGAGTGCACTTTCTAGCCTTTGCAATTGTCCGTGTAACTCTTGGATTTGTTCGTCGGTAAGCTCACCCTCTTGGTTTAGCTTATCCACAATTTTCTCCATTTCAGTTCTTAATTCATTACTTTTCTGAATTAATTGCTGTTTTTCAAGCTCCAATTCATTAATAATGTAATTGAAGTCATCGGCGTAAGCAGCGACTAAGGTATCTTCAGCTACCACAACTACTACCGACCCATCGCCACCTTCTTCCAAAATTGGCGATGCTACTCCAGGAGTTTCGGTCGAATTCTTTTTCTTAAGGTATAAGGTGATATGATTGTCAGATTCTAGGAAATAGGTATCTGCAATTTCAAATTCTTCAAAAGTAAAAGGATATGACTTGGGCTTCGCAAGCTTTACTTTAAAACCTCCTTGCGAATCGGTAGTGTAGGTTTTCCCTTTCACGGTTACTTCAAGACCGACAGCAGGTAGGCTAGTATCGTTATAACAAACCACAGTAAAGGTCTTTATAGGCATTTGCAATACAAGAATCCCCCCTTTTTCTTCGAAGCTTATTCCGTCTGAATCAATAGCTGTTCTGTTCACCAAAAACTTAGTTTCTTTCCCTACCCGGATATTTGGAGGAATATTCATGGAAAAAACACCGTTGCTCTTTGCCTTTACAGGGCCTACTTTTTCGCTCTCATTCAAAAGCACTTGCGCATTGGGAATCGGATCCCCATTCACGTCCAACGCTTTTCCTATCAAAAGATAGCTCACAGGGCGAACGGTTACCTTCAACTGCTCTTCCTCGAACTTCCATATTTTCATTTCGAAGCCCGTAGCCGAAATAGCTATTTCTGTAGGCTTAGTGCTACCTGCTGGCAAAGTATAATCAAAACTGCCTTGCTCATCAGAAATGGAATAGCCCGTGTTATTCACACTAACTTTCACATTAGCAATGGCAATACCATTCTCATCTATCACAGTTCCAATACTTTTATCTTGCGCAATGGCTGCACCACTGAGGAATAACAAAAGGATGAAAAATCTCATTTTAAATGTCTTCATAAATACCCGGATTCAATCTGTTTTTTGGATTTTAGCGCTCATGATATTTGTGTCAAAATCCTTGGATGGAACATCCAGTAATTTACCTCTCAAAAAAGGTTGCTTTTTTGATTTGAGCAAACACGTAGTATCAACGTAAGTAAGTGCTATTTATTAACAATAGACTAATATTTTCCACAAGAGATTCAAAAAGAGGCCGATCCCATTAACATTCTATGCTCCCAAATTCTTAACATACTACAAACTTTTACCAATTTCAATATAGCTTTTCTATTTTCGCAAAAGTCAATTTCTTAAAAGATAGTCGATATGCAAGATTGGAAAATTTGGGTGGATACAGGAGGTACATTTACAGATTGCATTGCCATTTCCCCTCAAGGAAAAGAGCACAGGGCAAAGGTCTTGAGTAGCAGTTCGCTTCGTGGAAAAATAAAAGAGGTTCACTCCTCCTCCTTGTTCACTATTTCTTGCAATTGGGACACCCAAGCCAATATTTTTGAAGGCTTTTCTTTTAGAATTTTGCAAAAAAAACAGGCTCCTATCCTTATCAAAAAACTCAATTTACACAGGAGTGAACTTTTATTATCAACCCCTTTTCCTTCAAAAATAAGGGCTGGAGAAGAGTTTGAAATAACCTCCAATGAAGAAGCTCCCATTTTGGCAGCTAGGCTAGTGACCAATACGCCTTTAAACCAAAATTTTCCCGCAATGAACATGCGACTTGGTTCTACCAAAGGGACAAATGCTTTATTGGAAAAAAAAGGGGCTGATGTAGCCTTGGTCGTAACCAAAGGCTTTGCCGATATCCTCAGAATAGGCACACAACAACGCCCTGATATTTTTGCACTCAACATCCAAAAACCTGAACCGCTTTACCAGCAAGTGTTTGAGATTGGAGGAAGGTTAGATGCAAAAGGGAATGTTATAGAAGAGGTTGGAAAAGAAGAATTAGAGAAATTGACAGCCGAAATAAAAAGTTCAGGAGTAGCCTCGGTGGCAATTGCTCTCTTGCACAGCTACCGAAATTCTGAGCAGGAAAATAGGGTGGAAAGCATGTTGAAAGACGCATTTTACACTGCCAATTCTTCTGCATTAGCTCCCGAAATAAAAATTGTCCCCCGAGCCGAAACCGCCGTGGTGGATGCTTATTTGGGTCCTATCATTATCAAATACCTCGATTCTATCAAAAAATCCTTGCCCAAAAATGCATTAAAAATCATGACCTCGGCAGGAGGCTTGGTCAGTTCCGAGTTTTTCAAGCCGAAAGACAGCTTGTTGAGTGGGCCTGCTGGCGGAGTGGTTGGCGCAGCAGAAATTGCCAACCGTACGGGGGAAGAAAAAATATTGACCTTGGACATGGGCGGCACCAGCACCGATGTAGCCCGCTACGACGGCGAATACGACTACCAATTTGAATGCAAAATAGACGATGCGACCGTATTCAGCCCTGCCTTGGCTATCCACACCGTAGCGGCAGGTGGCGGCTCTATTTGCGGGTTCGATGGGCTGAAATACACCGTAGGCCCAGAAAGTGCAGGAGCTTCCCCAGGTCCTGCTTGCTACGGGGCGGGTGGTCCGCTTTCCATCACCGATGTGAACTTGCTTTTGGGAAGGCTCGACCCTACGGGCTTCCGAATCCCTCTCGAAAAAGGGGCTGCACAAGAAGCTTTTGAAAAAGTAAAAGGAACATCAGAAACAGCCCAAGAAGAGGTGTTATCCGGCTTTCTGGACATCGCCAATGAGAAAATGGCAGAAGCTATCCGCAAGATTTCGGTGAGCAAGGGCTACGACCCCACTCAGTTTTCCCTCCTCGCTTTTGGAGGGGCTGGCGGGCAACATGCCTGCAAAGTTGCCGAGCTGCTGGGCATCAGCCGAGTGGTTGTTCCGTACGATGCGGGGCTGCTCAGTGCTTACGGAATGGGACAAGCACTGATCGAGCGTTTTGCCGAAAGGCAGTTTCTCCAACCTTTTGCCCAGCACCAACCAAATTTGCAGGAAATCATTACCGACCTTTCTGCTTCGGCTACCGAAAGTTTGCTGCAAGAAGGATTCAAAAAAGGGGACACCGAGGTGCGAAAAGTGCTGCTTTTCCTTCGCTTTGCAGGGCAAGACCAGTCCATTGAAGTAGAGTTTTCTTCCGAAAAAGCTCCTGAAAAAATATTTGAAGAAAAATACAAAAAGCTGTTTGGGCACTGGATAGCCAACCGAGAAATAGAGTTGGATACGGTGCGGGTCATCGCCTCCAACAAGCCAGTTGAAAAGCCTGCAATTCAAAAAACAGATGAAAAATATTCGCCTGCCCCTGCTCGGTTTGTCCAAAGTTATGTGGAGAAAAAATGGGTGGAAACGCCTGTTTTTGTGTGGGAAGAGTTGGAAAAAGGTGCGGGAATTCTGGGGCCTGCCTTGCTGCTCAGCTCCACCAGCACCACGTTTGTAGATAAAAACTGGAAGTTTGAATTAGATGCAAATTCCACGGGAACGATCAACCGAATAGCGGAAGCTAAAAAAGAAGGCAAGCAAGACAGCCAACCTGAGGCGATAAAACTGGAGCTTTTTACCAACCGCTTCAGCGGAATAGCCAACGAAATGGGCGCATTGCTCCAGCGCACGGCTTTTTCGGTCAACGTGAAAGAACGCCTCGATTTCTCTTGCGCTTTGCTAGATGCTTATGGAAGACTGGTGGTAAATGCTCCACACATCCCCGTTCATTTGGGCAGCTTGGGCATTTGCACCCGCCTCCTCGCCAAAGAACTCGCCATGGAAAAAGGCGATGTGGTCATCACCAACCACCCAGGTTTCGGAGGATCACATTTGCCCGACATAACCTTAGTTGCCCCTATTTTTGATGATAAAAACACCTTGGTAGGCTACGTTGCCAACCGAGCGCATCACTCGGAAGTGGGTGGCAAACGACCTGGCTCTATGCCGCCCGATGCCAAAAACTTGGCGGAAGAAGGCGTGGTTATTTCCCCCCAGTATTTGGTGAGAAAAGGCGAGCCGCAGTGGCAGGAAATAAGAAGATTGCTGACCGAGAACAAATTTCCCACCCGAGCCATTGAGGAAAACTTGGCAGACCTCAATGCAACTCTCGCATCGTTGGAAGCAGGCAAGCAAGCACTGATTTCCCTCTGCCGAAGCCATTCGAGCGAGGAGGTGGGCTATTTTATGAAAAAGCTCAACGACTACACCGCCAACTTGATGTTGGAAAAAATTAATGAGTGGAAAGGGAAAGTTTTCACCGCCGAAGAAAAATTGGACGACGGCACGCCGCTAAAGGTGAAATTTGAGGTAGAAAACCAGACGTTAAAAATTGATTTTGAGGGAACGGGGGGCGTCCATCCTGCCAACCTGAACGCCAACGAGGCGATTGTGAACAGTGCGGTGATTTATGTGTTGAGATTGATGTTGGGGAAAAATGTTCCGCTGAACGAGGGCATTATGCAGCATGTGCAAATGAATTTGCCCGAAGGAATTTTGAACCCGACCTTCCCGCCTGAACCCGAAAATTGCCCTGCCGTGGTAGGGGGAAACACCGAAACCAGTCAACGCTTGGTCGATACGCTGCTCAAAGCCTTTGGCGAGGTGGCGTGCAGTCAAGGCACGATGAACAACTTGCTTTTTGGCAACGAAAACTTCGGCTACTACGAAACCATTGGCGGGGGAAGCGGAGCAGGAAATGGCTTCCACGGCACGGACGCCGTCCACCAGCACATGACCAACACCCGCATCACCGACCCAGAGATTTTGGAATACCGCTACCCCGTTCGCCTAGAGCGGTTCGCCATCCGCAAAGGCTCGGGTGGAGCAGGAACATGGAAAGGCGGCGATGGAATAATAAGGGAACTGAAATTCCTAGCCCCAGTCGATTTGACCGTGCTGACCCAGCACCGCCAAGAAGCCCCTTACGGAAGCCAAAGTGGAGAAAACGGCTTGCAAGGCAAACAAATCGTCATCACCGCCGAGGGTGAAGAAATCCCCCTAAAAGGAATAGATGGCTATCCCATGAAAATAGGCGACAAAATTGTGATGGAAACACCCGGTGGGGGTGGATTTGGGGAGGGGTGATTTTTTTGCTTTTGGGAGTAGGAGTGCTTTTGTGTTATGTTTAGGAATGAAGACGTAATTGATTTATATTTACTGTTAGACCCAATTTCATAAATGGACGAAATAATATATCAAATTGATAATTGGAGCATTCTCAAACTTCTTGGAGGGACTGGTGTAATTCTTATAGGAACTTTGGTTCTGGCTAAAAAGCTCTTATTTGAACGAATCAAAGTAAGTTGGAATAAAAATGTCAAAAAAGAGATTGAAGAAATCAGAAGCGAGCTAACAAAAAATAACTCAACTCTCAATGCACTTCAATCAAACTACTTCTTATCAATACAAAAATTATATGATAAACGAATTGAGGCTGCAACCCATATTTGGAGTGCAACAATTGAAGTAAGAAACAAGATGCCATCAATTATATCACTGATTCTATCTATTTTAACTGATAACGAACTCAATAATCAGACTCTCGATAAAGCAAACTCAAATGGCGAACGACTAGGAGATCAAATTGCAAATCTCAATGAACTCGATGTAAAGAAAATGGTTGACCCCTCTATGGTCATAGATCAATATAAGCCATTTATAAGAGATGACCTATATAAAATTTTCAAAATATATGTAGCCGTTATGGGGCGTATAACGCTTAACATTATATTAGATTACAAAAAAGGATCCCTTAGAGGCTGGAAAAAAGATGATGGACTACACCAATTACTTCCTAACGCTCTAACAGAAATGGAAATCGATTATATTATGGGGCTTCAAATTGCTGCATTTGACAATCTTGCTAATATTTTTAATATTAAAATCGAAAACTTAATAAGGAAAATGTTATCCAGTGAAGACAGCAATATTGATACAATTAAACAACTGAAGGAACTCGAAAATGTATTAAATGCTACAAAACTAAAATAATTGAGTTTAACAGATATAGCTATGAATAAATAGGATTTTATCCGCTCGTACCTTAACAGCATTCCCTCAGCCACAAACGTAGCTTCAAGCTTTCCGCAAACCAAAAATACCTTTGCTAGCATGAAACCCCAAAATGCCCCGATGGATGTTGACATTGTAGCGTTGTTGGGGCGTAGGCGGGGGATTCCTGCGTTCGTAGGAATGACGGAAAATAGCGGGAAGCATCTGTAGCATCGACCTTTTAGTCTTGGCAAACCCGTCGTGGTCGTTTGGGACGCCCACGACGATGGGCGGGTGCGGGCAAAGCGTCGGGGGCGTAAAATAACGACCACGACGGGTACAGCTCTTGCGGAGCGCAATCAGGCAAGCCATACACCCCGTGCCTGCGGACGCTGACTCTGATGCCTGAAACATGGCTTGGGCGGCTGCTTTTCTCCCAAAACCCCTAATACAAATCCCAGTTCCCATTTCTATAATAAGCGGGCAACACTGGATTATGGATGGTATTTATTTCCACATCGGCACTGTCTATTTGGATGAGGTTTTTGCCAAAAGAGGTAATGAGAGGCATCGCATCATGATCGAGCCAAACCGTTTCTATATCGTCGAAATATTGGCTTTGGAGAGCTGGTTTGAGCTGCTCCGCAGGAATACTTTTCGCGCCAATTATCCAACCCCATTCGCCCAAGGTCAATACTTGGTTGTGAATAGGCAGTGTATTGAACCCTGCTTCCCTCATCGTTTTTTCTATGCAAATAAAAGCTTTGGTAGCATAATAGGGGCTACCCGATTGGGTGATGATCACGCCATTGGGGCGAAGGTGCTTGTGGCACATCTTGAAAAACTCTAAGGAAAATAGCCTGCCCAGTTCGATGGTTTTAGGATCGGGGAAGTCGATGATCATTACATCAAAAAACTCTTCTGTATCTTCTAGGTAATTATACGCATCGGTATTTAAAACCGTCGATTTGGGACTGTTGAGGGCATTTTTATTAAGCTTAGTGAATACGGGATGCGTTTTTGCCAAGTCTGTTACCGCCGGATCCAAATCCACCAGCTTCACCTTATTCACCCTGTCGTATTTTAATATTTCGCGCACGGCACAGCCATCGCCACCACCAAGTACCAGTACATCTACTGGACCTTTAGAAAGCTTCATCACAGGATGTACCAGCGGTTCATGGTACAGCCATTCATCAAATGAGCTAAGCTGCTGGTTTCCATTCAAGTAGAGCCAATGGTAGTTTTTCCACTGCGTAACTACTATTTTTTGGTAGCGAGACTGCTCCGAGTAGATAATCTTGTCTCGGTAACGCTTCTGCTCTCCAAAAATCACGATTGGTTTGGCAAATACCAGCCCGAGGGTGATCACCATCAAGGTAACAGCTGTACCACCCCATACCAATTTGGCAAGGCGAGGGATAATAAGCGGCTTGAGTGTGAAAAAGAGCAGCACGGCGACCATAAAATTCACAGCTCCCAGCACAAAAGGCGTGTAGGTCAGCCCCAAGTAAGGAAGCCCTACAAAGGCAAAAAACACTCCACCGAGCAAACTGCCGTAGTAGTCATTTTCCATCGCACTGGAAATATTGACCTTTAGCTCCTCAAAAGAATCGTTGAGACGGATAACCAAAGGGATTTCCATCCCAATGAGCAGCCCAATAAGTACGCTAAGACCATAAATAAGGTAATCTAGGTGATCGGGGTAAGCTGCTACGGTGTAGGTGATCAGTGCAGTGAAAGAAACTAAAAGCGAGAGGATAAACTCGATAAAAATAAATTTGACAAGCAGGTTCTTTTCAATGAATTTGCTAAACCTACTACCCAAGCCCATGGAAAAGAGCATGATGGATAGGATCATGGTCCATTGCAGAACCGAATTTCCCAAAAAATAGGTAGCTAGTGTTGAAAGAATATATTCGGCCACGATTCCTGAAAGCCCTGTGGCAAAAAGACATGCTTTGAGTATGCTGGATTTTTTCATTTATCCCCTCTTCGTTGATTTTGGTAGTAAATGCCCAAAGCTAAGAATTTGTGGAAATTTAATCACATTCAATAAGGATTTTACCCCAACACTTTGACCAATACTTCCAAGGTACTATGTTTACCTTTATGAAGAAATTTAGCTCTCAGCTCTTTTGGCGCTTATTCCCATTGCTGCTGCTCGCATTTTACCCTTTTGCCGACAAGCTGGAGGCTTTTCTTCCTTCCTTACAAATTTATACCAGCCTCGATCGATACATATTATTGGTACTTTTTGTCGGAGTAGGCTTCTTGATGTTCGATTATCTGTTTCGCTACACCAATTGGTTTGCCCACAACCGTTTTATGGTATTTGGGACTTTATTGCTAGGGTTTTCCTTTCTGATCAGAGTATCTATGTTCGGCTTCGAGTCCGACGATTACCTCGGCAACGGATTCTCCGATTGGTACGACTTCATCAAAACTAATGGAGGTTTTTCCGCCTTAGCGGAGAATAGTTTCACGACCTACAATGTGCCCTACCTTTATGTATTGGCATTTTTGAGTTACCTGCCCATTTCCAAACTCATAGGAATAAAACTATTTTCCGTGCTGTTCGATTACCTAGGGGCATGGGCTATTTTCAAGATTTTACGACTGAAAACTTCATTCAAAATCTCTTTTGTAGGAACTGTAGTTTTTCTATTTTTCCCCACCGTTTTACTCAACGGAAGCTTTTGGGGGCAAAGCGATGTGGTGTATACCAGCCTGTTGCTTTGGGCTTTTTATGGAATGCTTCTATTTGTAAAAAGTGGAAAGGAAGTAAAATTAGCGGGGCTTCCTGTACTTCTCTTTATTATGATTTGCATTGGGCTTTCTGTCAGTTATAAGCTGCAAGCTATTTTCTTTGCTTTGCCTCTTTTACTGCTTTATTTCAAAAAAACATTTAACCTCCTACATGTAGTTTTACCTCTGGTAGTTTGGTTTCTACTTTTGATACCCTGCTGGCTGCTGGGCAGAAGCCTACTCGACTTGTTACTCATCTACCCTCGGCAATTTATGCAAGATGCCGCCCTTACGCTCGATGCACCGTCTGTTTACCAGCTTTTTCCAAATGCCCCCTTCGAAAGCCTCCACAGTGCGGGCTTGCTGTTTGTTTTATTTATTTTGGCAGGGTTTGCTTGGCTCTTCACCTCCGAAAAATTTAAATTGACCGATGAAACCTTAATGTGGGTAACTATGCTCTCATTCCTGCTGTTTCCTTATTTTTTACCAAAAATGCACGACCGCTATTTTTTCCCTGCCGATGTATTCTCCATCGTCTTTGCTTTTTGGTATCCAAAAAAATGGTTTGTGCCTGTAGTGGTGGGAAGCATTTCTTTTTTTAGCTACATCCCTTTCCTCTTCGATACTTCGGTAGTTCCCTACTCATTTTTGGCAATTGGAATGGGACTGATCCTCCTTTTCTTGCTAAAAGATTTTGCCAAAAAATTCATGTTTGAGGTACAGGAAAAATAAAAAAAGGTACCCCAATCACAAGGTGACTGAGGTACACTGATTTTTTGCACTAAGGCTTGTCTGTTTTTTTAGCTTCCATCACCTAAATCTTGATGGAATTTATTTTTATTTATCTCTTTATGAACCTCTTGGTTTCAGTACCATCGGTAGTAGTGATTTTGTAGATATAGACTCCACTTGAAAGGGTCTCAATATTTAGCTGCTCTGTAAAATCACCTGCTAGCTGGTTGGTATCGATTATAGTTTCTACTAATTCTCCAGAACGATCATGGAGCGTAATTTTTACATTACCAGCTGACTTGAGGGTATAATCGATATTCACGATGGTGGTACCTGGATTGGGAGACACCATTGTGCCACCTAACTCTCCTCTTTTATCTCCGCCAAAACCAAAAGGTTCGTTCACATCCCATAGCAAAAACATTGGTCCAGCCATCATTTCTTTGCCCATCATTCCACCAGGACCTCCGCCCATTCTTCCTTTAGATCCACCATGTCCACCTCTTCGTCCGCCTTGATCCATTCCTTCACCATTGCCATGCCCTCTTCTTCCTTTTCCACCTTTCATTCCTCTGCCTTCTCCTCTCTCACCAAGGTGTTTTTCCTTAATCGCTTTCATATCATTGCGCCACTGTTCCCTGTCTTCCGCTGTAGCTGCTACCAAGGCATCTACTTCATCGGCATGATTATCCAAAATTGCCCAAGCTTGGGTCATCAACTGGCGCTGCTCTCTCTTCTTTTGCTGCATTTCGGCACGTTGCGCTTCAGTCAGCTCCCCTCTTTCTGGACGCCCACTTCCCCTCATATCTTCCCTCTTAGCCATCTTTTCTTCTTTCATCACCTTGGCTTGTACTCGTAGTTCCTCTACTTGTTTTTTTTCCGAGTTCGTCAATATTTGATCGAGTTTCTCTCTTTGGGTTTTCATCTCTGGTAAGATGTTTTCCTCAAAGTATTCCTTCATCTCCTTACGAAGCTCTTCGTTCCTTTCCCTACCATCTCCCCTTTTTGGTTGGGCAAATACGATAGTTGACACGGTAAATACCGAAAACATTAACAGGGCTAGTCTTTTCAAATTACTATTCATGATCTGTTTCATATTAATTGGTTTTATAAATTAGGTGATTACTTTTTCTCTTTTCTTATGTTACGAAGTAAGCGGGAGTGCACTAGTCTAGGAAATTTATTCAACCAATGACGGGAAGATTTCAATGAAAGCGTGATTAGTTGGTAGTTGCTGGGAATTAGAGGTTAAAATGATAAGATGAAAAAATGAACTGTTTTTTTCCACACTCTCGCCCAATACTCTCACCCCCTTGCCAATTCCCACCTATTTCTATCGTACCTTTTTTTATATTCCCCTTTTTCCTACATACTCACATCCCAACTCTTATCTACTTTCCACATTTCCCTTTATCCCTTTCCCAAGTCTGACTAATTTCTAGTAGTTTTGCCAACCCGTTGCAACCATAGATTGCAGATTCGGATAATGTGCTAGAAAATTTTTTTGAAAGATGAAAATATCAATTGATTGGCTGAAGGATTTTGTAGAGATAAAGGAAGACCCCAAAGACCTTGACCACCTGCTCACTATGGGCGGACTGGAAGTGGAAGGGCTTGAGGAATTTGAGACCATAGAAGGAGGACTTAAGGGCTTGGTAATTGGCGAGGTATTGGAAAGGGAACAACACCCCAATGCCGATAAGCTTTCGCTTACCAAAGTAGATATTGGCGGAGAAGAGCCTTCACCCATTGTGTGTGGCGCACCAAATGTAGCTGCTGGGCAAAAAGTAATAGTGGCTACTGTGGGGGCAACCCTATACCCTTCCGAAGGTGAGCCTTTCAAAATCAAAAAAGCGAAAATCCGTGGGGAAGTTTCCTTGGGAATGATTTGCGCCGAAGATGAAATTGGGCTGGGTAAAGGCCACGACGGAATTATGGTGCTAGACACTGACTTGCCAAACAGCACGCCAGCTAGTGAATATTTTGATATAAAATCGGACCATGTGTTGGAAATCGGGCTTACCCCCAACAGGGTAGATGCCGCTTCGCACCTTGGCGTGGCTAGGGATCTTAGCTCTTTGCTCAAAAGACCTATCAATTTACCAGATATTTCTGGTTTCAAGATAGATAACCAATCGCTGCCTATCGGCGTGGAGGTAGAGAAAAAAGAAGCTTGCCTACGCTATTCGGGCTTGACCATTTCTGGCTTGGAAGTAAAAACTTCTCCCGAATGGTTACAAAATAGACTTAAATCTATTGGACTTGCACCTATCAACAATGTGGTAGATGCTACCAATTATATATTACATGGCTTGGGCCAGCCGCTCCATGCCTTTGATGCCGAGAAGATAAAAGGGAATAAGATTTTGGTAAAAACGGTAGCTGCGGGCACAAAATTCGTCACGCTAGACGAAGAAGAGCGTGAGCTAGTTGCCAATGACCTGATGATCTGCAACTCGGAAGAGCCTATGTGCATAGCTGGGGTATTTGGCGGTTTGCACTCGGGCGTAACCGAAGGCACTACCAGTATTTTCTTGGAAAGCGCTTGTTTCGACCCTGCTTTCGTACGAAAAACTTCTCAGGTGCACGGTCTCAAAACCGATTCTTCTTTCCGCTTTGAAAGAGGAACTGACCCGAACATGCCTGTTTTTGCGCTGAAAGCCGCGGCTATGCTCATAAAAGAAGTAGCAGGTGGGGAAGTTTCTTCTGACATCGTAGATATCTACCCTGAGCCAGTCGCCAACTTTGAGGTAACAGTGAAGTACAAAAACGTAGATAGGCTCATTGGCGTGGTGATAGACCGAGAGGAAATCAAAGCTATTTTGGAAAGCCTCGAAATGGAGATTTTATCTTCTGACGAAGAAAAGTTGACAGTTTCCATCCCTCCTTACCGTGTGGACGTGCAGCGAGAAGCAGACGTAATTGAAGATATTTTGAGGATTTACGGGTACGAGAAAATAGAGCCAGCCGAAGCATTGGACTCCGACTACTTGGCTAGTTTCCCCGTAAAAGACCCTGATTTGATAAAAAACACGGTTTCTCAGCTACTGGCTGCCTCTGGCTACCAAGAGTTGATGACCAACTCGCTTACCAAAGATGCCTACGCAGAGAAGCACGAAGGGTTAGATCCTGCTCAAAATGTGTACATGCTCAATGCGCTCAGCGCCGATTTGAACGTAATGCGCCAAACGATGCTATTCTCTGGCTTGGAAGTAGTGCTGCACAACATCAACCGTAGGCAAACCGACTTGAAGCTTTTTGAATTTGGTAAAACTTATCATAAAAAAGCCGAGGGCGGATACGACGAGCAAGAAAACTTGGTCATTTTCCTTACCGGAAAAAAACAAGAGGAAAGCTGGATAGAGAAAACAAAACCAAGCGATTTCCACCAATTGGCAACAGCCGTTCAAAAAGTACTAGGCAAGTTGAACTTCCAAGATTACGACATGGAAGAAACGGAAGACAAAGCTTTTGCCTATGGCTTGGAATACAAATCGAGAAAAGCCACATTGGTGAAGTTAGGACAATTGAAACCTAACTTGACGGATGTATTGGGGATAGAGCAGCCCATCTTCTATGCGGAATTCGATTGGCTAACCGTGCTGAAGCAGATGCAAATGAAAGTGGTTTACCAACAAATCCCACGTTTCCCAGAAGTTCGCAGGGACTTATCGTTGGTAATAGATAGCTCTATTAGCTTTGCAGAAATAAAAAGGCTTGCACTCCGCACCGAGAGAAAACTCCTCAAGCGCATCAACGTATTCGATGTATACGAAGGAAAAAACTTGGGCGAAGGCAAAAAATCTTACTCGGTAAGCTTCATCTTGTTCGACGAAAATTCTACATTGAACGATAAAGTAATAGACAAAACGATGAACAGGCTCATCTCTCAATTTGAAAGAGAATTGGGCATCCTGATAAGAAGATAGCACAAATTGCACTTTTATAAATTGAAAAGCCGAGCAGTAAAACGCTCGGCTTTTTTTGTGAAAAATAGGTAATGTATACAGAAATAATGGACTAGGAAAAATAATGATAGGAATAGCCACATAAATTACTCATATTTAAGACATTCCTAGTAGGAAGTTAAATGACTGCTTTGAAGGGCTGAAGCTTTTTTTGAAATAGCACTGGTGCTTTTTTGATAAAATGCTACTTTTATAATGAGATTGAGAAATGCCGAAATTTAAAAAGGCGAAGTTGAAGAATTGAAATCCCAAGCAATGGAAAATAGTACTCTCGAATCCAAAATGAAAAAATTGCAGGAAACTGTGATTCTTCTATTAGCTGAACACAAAAAGCTAAAAGAGGAATATATTCTTGGCAAAAGAGAGAATGAAAAGCTAAAAGCTTTGGTAGAAGAGCAAAATGAAAAAATAAATGACTTTCAATATAAAACAAAAATTAGTAAAATTGTAGATTACTTAGCAGTAGATCCTACAAGTTCTACAGACCTGAGAATCAAATTGGATGAATATATAAAGGAGATAGATTACTGTATAGCTTATCTCAACAAAGAAGAGCTATAGACATTGTAATTGATGAAAGAAAATCTAATACAAATCCAGATATCAGACAGGAGTTATTCCCTAAAGATTAACCCTGAAGATGAACAAATATTAAGAGATGCGGCTCAGTTGATTGAAAAGAAGCTGTTGGAAAGGAAAGAGCGCGGAATTAACGATAAACAGGATTTATTAGCGATGATAGCTTTTGACGTTGCGGTACAAAACATCAGGCTAAAACAAAGTGGCGACGCAGTAGGCAAAAATATAGACGAACTAACAGAAAAGATTCAGAAAAGCCTTCAGTCCACTTAGTAAAAAACACTTCTTTCAGTACTTCTAGGTTTATTCCCTCCTAATTTGGCTCCAGCAAAAGTTAAGTAAGTCTGTGATAGGCAATGCCTTACGCATTCCTTGGTTCAGGTTTATTTATTATCTTAACAGAAAAACGATGCTAGAAAACATAGTAATTGCCGTCATAGCCCTCTTGATAGGTGCTGCGATGGGGAGGTATGCCCTCCAAAAGTTTTATAAGCGACTGGAAGAAGAGGCGAAGGCAAAAGCTGACTTATTGATAAAAGAGGCGGAAATTGAGGCAGAGGCGGCAAAAAAAGACAGAATGCTTGAGGCAAAAGAAAAATACCTCAAAATGAAATCTGATTTTAACAACGAAGCCAACAAGAAAAGAAACCAGCTCATTACCAATGAAAACAAGCTCAAGCAGATAGAATCCAAACTGAAGCAGCGAGAAGCAGGATTATCCAAGCAGCAAGAGGAAATCAAAAAGAAAGAAGATGACCTCGCTAGGCTCAAAGGAAAAGTAAGCACCCAAAATGAGATTTTGGACAAAAAACTAGACGAAGCAGAGAAAAAACTACATGAGCAGGTAAGTCAACTCGAAAAAATTGCCAACCTCAAGGCTGATGAAGCAAGAGAGCAATTGATGGAAGCCCTCCAAGATGAAGCCAGAAGCAATGCTTCTACACGCATCAAACAAATAATGGAAGAGGCAAAAATGTCGGCTACCAAGGATGCAAAAAAACTCATCCTGACCGCTATCCAGCGAACCGCTGCTGAAAATGCCATTGAAAATTGTGTATCTGTTTTCAACCTGGAAAGCGACGAAATAAAAGGAAAAATCATTGGTAGAGAAGGACGTAATATCCGTGCTATTGAAGCTTCTACTGGTGTAGAAATTATAGTAGACGATACTCCAGAAGCCATTATTATTTCTGGTTTCGATCCTGTAAGAAGGGAAATTGCCAGAATTGCCCTGCACAGGTTAGTAGCCGATGGCAGAATTCACCCAGCAAGGATTGAGGAAGTAGTAGCTAAGACCAAGAAAAGCATAGAGGAAGAAATTACCGAGCTAGGTGAAAGAACCGTGGTAGACCTAGGTATCCATGGTCTACACCCTGAGCTAGTGAAGATTGTTGGTCGAATGAGGTACAGGTCTTCTTACGGCCAAAACCTTTTGCAGCACTCAAGAGAGGTTGCCAACCTTTGCGCCACACTTGCTGCGGAGCTTGGGCTTAATGCAAAACTGGCTAAAAGAGCAGGTCTTCTCCACGATATAGGTAAAGTCCCTGAAGAGGAATCGGAGCTGCCTCACGCAGTTTTGGGTATGAAGATAGCCGAAAAATATGGGGAGAACCCAGAGGTTTGCAACGCCATTGGTGCTCACCACGATGAGATTGAGATGAATTCGATGATCTCGCCACTTGTACAGGCTTGTGATGCTATTTCTGGTTCTAGACCAGGTGCTAGGCGCGAAATGATGGAATCGTACATCAAACGCTTGAAGGACCTAGAAGACATGGCACTTTCTTTTAAAGGAGTGAACAAATGCTATGCGATGCAAGCAGGTAGAGAACTAAGAGTTTTGGTTGATGCAGAAAACGTAAAAGACGACCAAGCGAGTCAGCTATCTTTTGATATTTCCAACAAAATAGAAAAAGAAATGCAGTACCCTGGTCAAATTAAAGTGACCGTAATCAGGGAAATGAGAGCTGTAAACTACGCCAGATAAGATTTTTATCACTATTTATCAAAGAATTAGAGATCCAGAGGTGAAAAAATTTTCATCTTCTGGATTTTTTTTTAGATTTGAGTGTTAATGATTGTAAACAATCTGGTCAAACAGATGCACATTCATTTTTTCACCAGTTCTAAAAAATATTATTACAACATAAATATCGGCGCAATGGAAACTATATTCATTATTTTATCAGCTATTGTAGGAGGATTCATTTTCTCAACATTACTATTCAAAGTTTTTGCTTCTAAGGCTCTTCCTAATCCTGAAGAAGTAGATATTTATTCTAAAGTAAACCTAAGTACTAGCAAAGCTGATTTTGCCGAGGTACAGGTTGCTAAAGGGAAAGACAAAGAGAGAGTAGCTTAGTTTAAGCCAAACACTCATTGTGCCTGCTATAAACTTGATATCAATTATTTATCATAAAAAAAGGGTGGATAACTAAGTTATCCACCCTTTTTTGTTTTCTACCTGATTGGCTTAAAGTAGGTGGACATAAGTAAATACCTTGTAAACTAAGTTTTCGTGTTTTTTTAAATAAAGCCTATTGTTGATTTACTACCGTAATTGATTGTTGCTGACGGTCCGCCGCTGCGATTGCTCGTTTTTTCTTAAAAAAGTCTTTCACTTTTTAAGAAAAAGACAGTTAATCAACTCATTACCTAGTTGAAACCAGTAACCCGTAACTAGCATCTAGTAACCGTGAGCAGGGTCTAAAAATCAAAATAATAAGCATCATTAAAAACACTCGGTTATTTAGTTTACAGTGTACTTAAAATGCAAAACCAACATTAAAACTTAAGTAAGAGTAGTTAATTGTCTCTTTTGTTTTAAAGGCATAGTTGTACTTTATCTTAGCCATTAATTTCGTATCGGAAAGCCCCATTGGTACAAGCACGCCTATTTCAGGCTGAATTCCGAAGTGCCAGTTTTTATCCTCTATAGTATACACACCAAAATTAGTTGACTTGATTACGTGAGTAGTACCCAATCCTCCACCTATGTACGGCCTTAGAGAAAACTCATCAGCAAAATAGTAGTGGGCATTTATCATTAAAGGAAATGAGTTTACATATCTCCACTGCTGACCGGTAAGAGTTCTAGTACCGCCAAACGTTTCAGACCTTGAAGGAATAGCCTCATAAAAGGTATGCCAGCTAAAGTTACCACCTACAGTAGCCACATCATTTATATATCCCCTTCCATCTATACTTACACCTCTTGCACTTGTAGTGCTAATGTAGTCCTTCATTTCGCCCATAGGCACCGAAATATCATATGTTATGCTGAAAAGTCCTTGTGCACTTGCATTCATTGCAAAAGCCAGCACTACTATCGTTAAAAAGTATTTCATGGTTCTTCTATTTTATAATTTCAGAATAAGTTATTGGAGATAAGGAGACTGGTCGAACATCTGATCTATCAACTTATCGGCCCTAGCCAAGATACTCTGCTCGCTTCCTTGGATCAACCCATTGACACCTCCAAGCCATACTACAGGAACAGTATCTTCACCATCTGCAGGAGAAGGATCACCCTCAGGTTCAGCCATCATTACTACTATAGAACCAGTTGTGAAAGAGTAGGTAGAAACCCAACCAGGGTAATAACCTCCCCAACCCCATCCTGGCCCCCATCCCCATCCTGGGTAACCTGGGTAGCCCGGATAACCAGGATACCATCCACCCCATCCTGGAGGATAATAAATTGCTCCACTATTCTCGTTTCTAATTGAAGTCACAGTGACCATCACATCTGGAATAACTGTTTCTGCTACTATAGAATCTAATGGCACTCTTTCATAACCCAATGCAGCAAACTGAGCTTCCATTTTGGCTAAGATTGCGTCATCTACCTCTGGGTCTGGCTCAAAGTCCCTGTCATTGGTTACATGACCAATGGTATCTGGCATGTAGTACTTTTTGTTATCGCTGAATTTAAAGTCAGGATCATAATCGGTAACTACCAAATCGAGTTCATCAACATAATCTGCTCCACCAGGATAGCATGACACAAACATGCTAACTACCAGCAAAGAGAATAGACTTGCTTTAAATAAGAATCGTAATTCCTTTTTCATCTAAATAAAATTTTGTTCAACATAATAATTTGATATGGAAGTAACCGTCTTCACCTAAGGATAGGTTGGAAAAGACGTGAAGCTTAAAAAATTACTGTTAGTTTTATGAATAGTTTTTTCTTGGATAGGACAGATCTAATTCGAAGCAAAACTAGAATATTTCTATTTAACCAAGTAGATTAGCAGTTTTAAAATTCAACATATTTTTCTTAAAGAAACTGAGCTATGGTAAGACCATACAAAGCGATTGTCTTGCTTATTTATATAGGTTTAATGTCAGGCCTAGTTATGTTACTATCTCCTGGGAAAATTGTTTTGGGAGGGGATAGCGAACTGAAAATTTTTACTTGGGCAGATGCCTTTGAAAAACAAGCAGTTCAAAAAGACATTACGGACATTATTAACCTTGCCAACCAAGTTGATAGCCTTACAGAGGAGGAAGAGGAAACGGATTCGGTGCAAATGGAGTATAAGGAAAACCCGGACCCTAACATAGGCAAGAAAAAAGTACACCCTATCCAGTATGCATCCGATACGGTTTTCCCCCTCGATAACTTCTTTGCATCTCTCGTAAAACTTTCTTCTAGCGATGAGCTCATCCGGATATTGCACTATGGCGATTCGCAGCTGGAAGGAGACAGAATGAGTGATTACCTGAGGAACCGTTTCCAAAAAAGGTTTGGAGGCTGCGGAGTAGGTTTAGTCCCTGTTACGGAACTAGAAGGAGCACGCTCTTCGCTTTACCAAGAAGCCAGCCCCAACTGGGTGAAATACGCTACCTACGGCATAGACCGCAAGCAACCTAAGCACAAAAACTACGGTGTGTTGGGCAGTTATTTTACTTTCGACAAAAGTGCACCAAATAACACGGGCGAGATGAAGCTCTTTAGATCAAAGTACGCCTACAAACGATTTAATGTAATTGAAAACTTCAAAGTTCTGCTCAGAAACAAGCAAGACGAGGTACAGGTAGTGGTGGATATGAACGGCAAGCGGTTAGGCAAAGAGCTTGTAGCACCAGATAAAGACCTCACCGTTGTTAGGTTTCCCGTAGAAGAGGAATTCAGGAACATCAATGTGAACTTCATGAGCCAAGGCCAGCCCGATATTTATGGTATAGCCATGGACTGCAACAGGGGAATTGCGCTGGACAACATAGCCATGAGGGGAAGCTCGGGTACCGAATTTACCCAGATAAGCCGTGGCTTTTACAAAGAGCAAATCGAAAAGTTGAATGTAAAATTCCTTATTCTTCAGTTTGGTGTAAACGTGATTCCGAGCGTGCTGGACGACTACGGATTCTACGAATACAGCATGACCCAACAGCTCAAATACTTAAAGTCGCTCTCTCCCGACTTAGATATTTTGGTGATAGGCGTGTCGGATATGTCCCGAAAAAATGGAACGAAGTACGAAACCTACCCCAATGTAGAACTTGTGCGAGATGCCCAAAAAAATGCTGCGTTCAAAGCTGGCTGCGCCTTTTGGGACTTGTACGATGCCATGGGCGGGGAAAACTCGATGGTGAGCTGGGTAAATGCTGACCCGCCACTAGCCAGTACCGATTATACCCATTTTACCAGAAGGGGAGCAGGAGCTGTAGCCGAAATGGTGTACAACGAGATCATTGCCGAGTACATCCGTTACAAAAAACGCAAACTAGCTCAGTAAGCACCTTGTGTACTAAATTTTTGTATTTTTTAATAGTCTCATTTTGTTGATTTTTAGACCCTGCTGACGGTTGCAGGTTATTGGTTACTGGTTTTAACAAATTAGCATTGATTGCGAATTGTATTTCGCAACCAATACTTTCCAAAATTTAGGCTGAAGCCAAATCGTGTTTCTTTTGAGCCAGGCTTAAAAAAAACGCATGAAAGCTTAGTTTGCAGAATAGTAGGGAACAAATAGTTCCTACATCCGTTTTTCAGGTTGTCTAACCAGAAGTTGAACATAAACCGACTACACTGCTGTGAACTACCAAGGCCTTACCCGAATCATTTCTAAAGGAGAATCCCAAACGCTTGAGTTCAAGCAGACCATCACCCACAAGTACAAGCTTGCCAAGGTAATCTGCTCTTTTGCCAACACCAAAGGCGGCTTGCTGCTGATTGGCGTAGCGGACAATCAGCAGATTTTGGGGATAGATCCTGACGAAGAGATGTACAGCCTTGTAGAAATAACCAAGCATTTTTGCCGCCCCGAAGTCAGCTTCAAGGCACAAGTTGTAGAAGATAAAAATGGGGTTTCCGTATTGGTAGTCAATATCCTCGAAAGCAAAGAAAAACCGCACTATTCCCTTGGGAAAAAGAATAACTGGGAGGTGTATGTGAGGATGAACGACAAAAGCATAGCGGCGGGGAAAAATCAAGTGAAGCTCATGGAAAAAGCTGAAAGCGATGATCTTTTCCAACTCAACGATCTTCAATTTAAGATAGTAGACCAGCTCAACCGCCAAGAGTCCATCACGGTGAAGCAATGCGCCAAGTTGCTCAACCTTTCCCCTCGCAGGGCAAAACGCGAGCTTATCGAACTGATGCAAGGCGGCGTAATTTTCCAACAAGAGCTAAAAAAAGAGGAAGCGTTTTTTTTGGCTGTTTTGTGAAATCCTACGATTACTCACTTGCTTCTCCCCCTGTCGCCTTCTTGTTTTCCTTTATCTTATCGAGGATCAGTTGCTCTATTTCTTCCAGTTGGTTGAGCGGTACAGAATTGAGTGCTTTGGTTATATCTACCGTCTTTTCAGGCTTTTTCAGCTCCATGAGCGGGTGGTTCTTATCCAAAGGCAATGAATCATCGGGCTCCCACACCAGCAAGTCGTTGGGAGTACAGCGCAGCAAGTAGCAAAGCCTTTCTAGCTCCCTCAGTTCGAGCCGCCTGATCGAGCCTCGCCCACACCTCGAGGCAAAATTATCTGAAAAACCTGCTTTTTGGAGGAAGGTAAAAGGGCGGTCAATCCCTCTCGCCTTAAATATCCGCTTAAAATTGTAGTACATCATAACAGTAGGGGGAGTTTAAAGGTGAATACTGCAACTAACAAACAATATAACACCTCTTACTTACTAAAACAATTACTCTACCTACTTCCTCACTTTACTTAGAACATATATAGTTCCTTCAAACAGCATAATTATTCTTACTTATTAGCTATAACTTATTTATAAACACTTTATACTTCTTTTATACAAACCCATAGTTATCTATAAAAGGCATATAATTACTTATATATTCTATAAAATTCTCCATAGAAAACATGTAGTTACTCATAGCTTCTATAGAATTCTCCATAGAAAATATGTACTTACTAATAGATTATATAGAGTTACCCAAAGATTCCATATAGTTATCCAAATAATATATATAACTCTTCAAACAAAACATATAGTTCTTTATTCTAGAAAGTACTTAAGCACTTATACTGATTTGGGCAACTGGAAAAGCTATACGAAGACTAAAAGGCAAGACTAGCTTTTTTAAAAGGTATAATATCCTACTCCACTCCCCTCCAAACAAAGTTATTTTGTACATTTATACCGTGTTGAGCTCCTCTTCAAATAGGAAAAGGACGTTCAGCGCATAAGAGAAATAACAACACTAATTGTTGATATACAATTGTTGCCCCCAAATTTGGGGGAACATAGAATGAAGTACTTTCTATTTATGGTAATTGTTTTATGCAATAGCAACATCAATTCAGGCAAATTTCCGAAGAAGCTAATAAATACTATTCTGACGGCAACTATGATAGTGCAATTGAATTATATACGAAGGTAATTAATATCAATCCAGGCAATCTCGCCGCTTTTTTTGGATTGATCCTATGCTAGTTATAAATCATCTAGTGGGCTTTTAATTTTAGATTTTGTCACATCTGTAATATGCGTATATACTTGAGTAGTTTTTATAGAGTTATGGCCTAGTAAATGCTGAACATAGCGGATATCTGTCCCCTTTTCAACAAGGTGAGTAGCAAAACTATGCCTCAAAACATGTGGAGTTACAGCCTTATTTATTTTTGCTTTTTTTGCCACCCTTTTTACAATATTCTGAACACTTTTTTCAGAGTACCTATCTTTTTTCTGCCCTTCAAATAAATACTCTTTTGGTCGGAACAACTTAAAATATGCCCTTAAATCAGTTAATAGGTTTTCTGAAAGCATCACAGCCCTATCCTTTTGCCCTTTGCCATTTCGTACATGAATAAGCATGTTTGCAGAATCAATATTCTTTATTTTCATATCCAAAACTTCCGAGAGCCTTAAACCCGCACCATATAACAATTTTAATATACAAAGATGCTTTATGTTCTCTGTTGCTTTAAACATACGGCCCACTTCTTGTTGACTGATGAACTTGGGCAAGGAAGCTGCTTTTCTTTGTGGATATAAATAAGATAGCTTCATTTTTTTTTGAAAACATAAATTAAAAAATTTGTCTATAGCTCCAAGCATTTGTTTTTGATAAGAAGCACTGATGCTTTCTTTTTCAATAAGGTGCACGATATAATTTTCAATATTGCTTTCAACTACCTTTTCTAGATCATATCTTTGAAAGGCTCGCAAGAATTTTTGTAGGCAATTTGTATATGCGTTGATTGTATTTGGCGCATAACGTTGGAGCTTCAACTGTTGTTTGAAGCGGCTTACCAACTTAGCGATATCTTGGTCTGACATTCGTATATCCATTTATGTACAAAATATGTAATTGATATAACGTATTGATTTCCAAATTTATAGTATAATTTTAATATTTTTTATTGTCTGGATATACGAACATTGGACAAAGGGCAGATATGCGACATTCGTATATCCGGACGTTGGCTGTAATACTGGAAGACCCTGCAAAAATTGATAATTATGACAATAAAAGAAGCAATTTTAAAAACACTTGACGAATTAAACGGATTGACAAACTACATGGAAGTTTACAATCACATCGTTGAGAAAGAATACTATGATTTTAAAGATGCAAAAACACCTGCATCAACAATTTCAGCTTTATTAGGGGATTTCATTAGAAACGGTGATACGAGAGTAAAACGGATTAAAGAAACAGGTGGTACTTATTCTTACTATTTGACTAAAAATGAGTCAAACATTGGAATTGACACACTGATTGAAAAAACAACTACTGAAAATAAAAAGCAGATTAAGAAAGGCACATTCGAAGAAAGAGATTTACACTTGTTACTGAGTAGCTATTTGAAAAACGCTGACATTTATTCGAAAACAATTTTCCACGAACAATCATCAAATAGTAAGGATAATCATCAAAAATGGATTCATCCAGACATGATTGGAATAAAGTTTCTGAACTTACAGACTAAAGCAAGTCAGAATTTCTTAAAAGCTATTAATCGTGTGGATACTTTCAAAATGACTTCATACGAACTGAAAAAAGAGATTAATTCGGATTATGAATTAAAAAAATGTTTCTTTCAAGCTGTTTCAAATTCAAGCTGGGCAAATTATGGATACCTTGTCGCTTTTGAAATAAGTGATAGTTTAAATGAAGAAATGGAGCGATTAAACCAGTCTTTCGGAATCGGAATAATTGAATTGAAATCAAATCCTTATGAAAGCAAAGTGCTGTTTTCTGCAAAATATCGTGATTTAGACTTTAAGACAATTGACAAACTTTGCAAGATTAACAAGGATTTCGAGAAATTCATCGAACAAGCTGAAAAACTGATGACGGCGAGTGAAAAATATGTGACCGCAACGGAAAGAGAATTAGTTGAATTTTGCGACAAGTATTTTGAAAGCGACACGGAAATGGAAGATTATTGTAAAAAGAAAAATATAACGATTGAAGAATAAAGTACTACAGCCAACACGCGGTATAAAAAATTGCCGAGGCAGTAAGTTATTCAATGGTTGTAGCCCGCTTCAATTTTTGTGTAACTTGACAGGAAATCGCCCGCAATCGGCAACTTTTCATACCGCAAAACGTTGTGTGCAATTAGAAAAAACAAAAAAGCTTTGACAAAAAATATAATAAAAATACTTCTAGTACTTGTTACTTTTTCAATAATTAGCTGTAAACAAAAGAAAGAATTCAAGAATGGAAGCACTAAGGAAATTGTTGAATACTTTGCTAATGAATTTTTGGATGACGATAGAATTCATTCGGTTTCTATTGCGCTTTATAATAATGGAAAAGAATCTACATTCCATTTTGGAGAGCAAAATCCAAACAAGAAAAACCCACCAACTGACTCTACTCTTTATGAATTGGCTTCTGTAACTAAAACCTTTACTGGAACAATGGTTGCTAAAGCCGTTCTTGATGGCAAAATTTCGCTTGATGATGATATCAGGGATTATTTACCACAAGAATATTCCAATTTCCAATATGATAGAGAAAAAGTCACTATTAAAGATATTATTACACACACAGGTGGTTTCCCTAATTTCCCACCTGCTGGAGAAAACAAGAAAGCATTTTGGAATGGATTGCATCAAGTAGAAATTAGCTCAAAACCTGGAACGGAATTCCACTATTCAAATACTGCGCCTGAAATAGCTGCGTACATTCTTGAAAAAGCTTATGGAATTCCATACCAAGAACTTATTGAGGAATATATCTTAAAACCGAACCAAATGATAGACACCAAATTTGTCCTCAATGCAAAAGATAAAAATTTGTTGATACAAGGCTACAACGGTGAGAAAGAACCGCAAGAGCATTATCAAAACAATCTTTGGGGTGGAATTGCAGGAATTCACTCAAACACAAGTGATTTAATAAAGTATATCAAATATCATTTGAATGAATCAATACCAGAAATTGAAGAATCTCACAAGAATTTCTTCAGCACCCAATACGATTTTGATATAGGATATCATTGGAATATCGTAGAAATAGAAAATGAAGTTTGCTATCGTCACCATGGCGGAATTTGGGGAATGCAGAATTGGCTTATGGTATTTCCAAAATCTAACATTGGAATTGCTGTTTTATCGAACGCAAGTTTTGAAGGCATAGATGATAAACTTGAAAAATTAGCTCTGAATATTAAAAGAGGAATAAAATAACTGCACACAATCGAGTAGGCGGCCGTGAGCCATAAGCCCACGGTGCACCTCACTAGGCGTGCCCCTGGAACGCCAGCCCGGTCACACCACCCAGCGTACGGACTAGGCGTCCCCGATCTCGTACTGGGCGGTTCGTCAAGCATAGCATAGTCGCTCTTTACACCAACTATGCCTTTGCCGTAGTTTAAGATAGGGCTAGCTTAGCCTCCCTATCGAATTTTGGGCAACTTAACGTTCAGCCCTTCGTCAACCCGTGAGAACTCCGAGTCTTCCATCGGCTCTTTTCCCGGTCGGTACTATGGCCTCTGCCGGCAGGCGTCCCTGTGACTTCTCAACTTCGTTTCCAGAATCCCCTCCCCTACAACCTGGCTCATCGCTAAAATTGTCTACTAGACAATTTCTTTACACTCTGCCCTCTCGGTAAGGTGGATATCCCGCTGCCACGGTGGCTTGTATCTATCCCCGCTGGATCTACTATTTCGGCACTGTCCCCAATCGAAATCAGGGCTTTGGACTTCGGCAGCATGTGGTACCTCATCCGGCGGGGACGCCCAGTTCTGATAGCCTCTGTATCCAAGTTCCTCACTTCGTGATGTCCTTTCGAACTCCCGTTCTCAGGAATGTCAGTACAGATACCGCAGTCTGGCCGCTTCGGCGGTCCGATTACTTCAGTCCTTGGGTCGCCCCAAGCAACCTTGCCACTTGCTTTGCTTCGGGTACGACTCCCGCGCATACGGGTCGGGGACGCCCAGTCTTTCACCCTTTGGAACACTCAAGTTCATGAGCTATATTCACCATTCAAGGCGCACACAATGTATAAAAAACATAGGGCTTTTTGTGTTAACTCCAAAATCCTGTGTTTATTTACAAAGTCCGCCAAACCAAAACGTAAGGATATTTAATTGCCCTACGTTTCTTATACCGAACGTTGGCGTGCATTAGGTACGGTAAAGCTTCCTCCTTTACACTTTTAAACCTTCCTTGTTTACATTTTTAGGTTCAGATAATCTGACTCAAAATCGAATTATCATGGCTTGGAAAGTAAAAACAAAAATGGAACAAAAAGTAGAATTTATTTGTGAATGGAGAACCGAAAAGTATTCCATCACAGAACTTTGTAGGGCATTTAATATTTCTAGGCCTACTGCCTACAAGCTCATCCATCGGTATCTTAATTATGGAATTGAGGGCTTATTAGATCGTAGCACAGCACACAAAAGCCACCCTCTAAAAACTAACGATGAGGTTGTCAATAAAATCATAGAACTAAAGGAAAAACACAGGCTCTGGGGTGCTAAGAAAATCAGAAGATTGTTGTTTAACGTTTGTCTTGAAAAAGATATTCCAAGTGTGGTTACCGTTCATAAAATTCTTGCAAATCACGGATACGTTAAACCTCAAAAAAGAATGAAGAGGATCAAACCTCTTTTCCCTATTTTTGACCCTAAACACTGTAATGAAGTTTGGTCCGCTGACTACAAAGGAAAGTTCTTGATGGGTAACAAAACCTATTGTCACCCCCTAACTATTGCAGACTCCAAAAGCAGGTTCCTATTCACTGCAAAAGGTCATTACAACGAGACATTTAAGGCTGTTAAAGCGGAGTTTACCAAGGTTTTCAGAAAATATGGTATACCCCAACAAATCCATACAGACAACGGAAGTCCATTTGGTTCAGTCAGGGCTATTCAAAGGTTTACACAGCTCTCTTACTGGTTTATTGAACTTGGTATTTTACCCGTATTTTCTGATCCTGCACACCCAGAACAAAACGGACGACATGAACGCATGCACCGTGATTTAAAAGCCGCTTGTGCAAAACCTTCTGCCCAAGATTTAAGAGCTCAACAGCGAAGATTAAACAGCTTTGTAAAAGAGTACAATCATGTTAGACCTCATGAAGCCTTACAAATGGAAACTCCTGCTTCTGCCCATCAATTTTCTACCCGGCCATATCCCGAAATCATCAAAGATTTTGATTACAATTCTAACCTAAAAATCATGAAGGTAACCCAAAATGGTGCTATCAGATGGAAGTCTTATCATTGGATATATTTGACCGCTGCTCTTAAAGGGAAATACGTAGGTGTTGAAGATATTGGTAACGGTATATGGAGAGTCTTTTATCGTAACGTATTTTTAGGTTACTTTGACGAAAAGAACATTAGAGACAAACAAGTATCAATCAGATTAAGTCAGAATCTAGTGTAAACAAGGATCCTTGAACTTTGTAAACTAGGATGCTTATCCAACATTAAAAAGACCTTGATAATTTATAATACAATATGGAAGTAGTTTTAGGCTTAATTTTTTTCGTTATCTGTTTCGGTTCGATAATAACGACTTTTGTTGCCATTTTTCAGATCATAAGTAATGACTTCAATGGTTCGAAAGGACTTTGGATAATAATTTCAATGATTGGGATTATTGGTCCTATACTGTACTTAACCAAAGGACGAAAACTGATAATTAAAAGAGACCATAAGCAAATAATTAATAAAGATGGTAGCAACTCAATAAAGCAATATTACATTGACTTAATATCTGAACTTGACACTAAGGTTAAAGTGATATTTGGAGTTTCAACCTGCCTAATAGTCTTCGGTTACCTTATTAGAATGTTTGACCTATACTTCTTTTGGGAAAGTAAATCACTTGGATTTACTCTTCTGCTAGTATCGTTAGCAATAATTCTTAGAAAGGATATAACTACAAGAAAGAACAAAAAACTTAAAAATATCTGGAGCCATATTGGTTTTTGGCTAATTAGTTTTATCGTATTTGTTAAGGTTTTAATGTTGGTGATTATACCAAACACTGATGCATATGAGGCAGCAAAGGTCTATTTGAAAAACAATAGTGACTTGAAAACTGAAATTGGAGAAGTATTAGGACATACAATTCTACCAAGTGGTAGTATTCAGACAACTACAGATTCAAATGGGACTTATGGTTCTGCGGCTATTAGCCTGATTATAAAAGGAGAAAATAAATTTATTGAACGAACGATATATGTAAATAAATCACCTGATGAAGATTGGACAGTTGTTGCTGTTGAATAAAATAAAACGACACGCCAACACGGTATATAGCAAATAGGGCGTTCGGTGGTTTAAGAAAGTTCCGTGCTATTTACAAACACCGCCAAATCGTTGATTTGGCTTTTAAAAATGAATAAATTAAAAACAAAATACAACGATTTGGCTCAGAGCAAACTTGAAAGTTTATCGCTTTCTACTGCCCTACTTGCCATATACTAAACGTTGTGCGTCATTTAAAAAACAAAAGAACACTTAATGAAATATAGTTTAATAATCTTAACTTTTTATCTTCTAATTTCCTGTCAAACCAACGGACAGAAAAAACAAAATAACGACTCTGACTTGTCGTTAAAAATTGACTCGATTATTAACGAACAAAAATTCAATGGAGTGATTTTGGTTTCCGCAGACTCAATAGACATTTATTCTAAAGCAATTGGTTTTTCGAATTTGGAAAACGAAACTAAACTTAATATAAACGACCAATTTGTAATAGGTTCTATAAGCAAACAGATTACAGCTGTATTGGTTTTGAGAGAATATGATAAGGGAAATCTTGAACTTGACGATTCTATTGGGAAGTACTTAACCCAAATAGAGCAACCTTGGACAAAAGAAGTAACCATTCATCACTTGTTGACCCACACACACGGAATTGTTGACTTAAACAAACCTTTGGAATTTGAGCAAGGTTCGCAATTTCATTATTCCCAATTGGGATATGAACTGCTTGCTCAAATCCTTGAAAAGGTTACTGAGAAATCTTTTGAACAATTATCGACCGACCTTTTTGAAAATTATGGACTTAAAAATACATTTCATCCAAACAACAAAAAATACGGGCACCTAGTAAAAGGCTATGAAGAAAACGAAAATAGGATTTTGGTTTTTGCTGAAAATAGTTTAGACAATTATGTTCCTGCTGGTAGTTTCATATCAAATGCATCTGACCTAAAAAAATGGAACGAAAATTTATATTCGGGTAAGTTGGTTAAGAAAGAAACTCTGAAATTAATGACAACTAAATACGCAACTCGAACCCACCCGATTTTTGAAACGGTTGAATATGGATATGGACTACTTTTTAAAGACGAGGAACAAAATATTCAAGTTGGTGCATTGGGTTATGCACCTGGATTTGTATCTGCTTGCTATCATTATCCAAAAGAAAATATGAACCTTATTGTTTTGGAAAATACTGCAAACAATCTTGATGACTTTAGACAGACATTTAAGGTACATACAGAAATTATGGAATTGATAAAAAAACGAACGCACAACAATGTATATAAAAAATAGACTAAACAGTAATAAAATTAAAGCTTTTTGCTCTTGTCAAAATTTGTACTTAACTGAAAATTTAGTTCTTCTAAATCGCCTACTTTTCATATACTAAACGTTGTGTGCAATTAGAAAAAACAAAAAAGCTTTGACAAAAAATATAATAAAAATACTTCTAGTACTTGTTACTTTTTCAATAATTAGCTGTAAACAAAAGAAAGAATTCAAGAATGGAAGCACTAAGGAAATTGTTGAATACTTTGCTAATGAATTTTTGGATGACGATAGAATTCATTCGGTTTCTATTGCGCTTTATAATAATGGAAAAGAATCTACATTCCATTTTGGAGAGCAAAATCCAAACAAGAAAAACCCACCAACTGACTCTACTCTTTATGAATTGGCTTCTGTAACTAAAACCTTTACTGGAACAATGGTTGCTAAAGCCGTTCTTGATGGCAAAATTTCGCTTGATGATGATATCAGGGATTATTTACCACAAGAATATTCCAATTTCCAATATGATAGAGAAAAAGTCACTATTAAAGATATTATTACACACACAGGTGGTTTCCCTAATTTCCCACCTGCTGGAGAAAACAAGAAAGCATTTTGGAATGGATTGCATCAAGTAGAAATTAGCTCAAAACCTGGAACGGAATTCCACTATTCAAATACTGCGCCTGAAATAGCTGCGTACATTCTTGAAAAAGCTTATGGAATTCCATACCAAGAACTTATTGAGGAATATATCTTAAAACCGAACCAAATGATAGACACCAAATTTGTCCTCAATGCAAAAGATAAAAATTTGTTGATACAAGGCTACAACGGTGAGAAAGAACCGCAAGAGCATTATCAAAACAATCTTTGGGGTGGAATTGCAGGAATTCACTCAAACACAAGTGATTTAATAAAGTATATCAAATATCATTTGAATGAATCAATACCAGAAATTGAAGAATCTCACAAGAATTTCTTCAGCACCCAATACGATTTTGATATAGGATATCATTGGAATATCGTAGAAATAGAAAATGAAGTTTGCTATCGTCACCATGGCGGAATTTGGGGAATGCAGAATTGGCTTATGGTATTTCCAAAATCTAACATTGGAATTGCTGTTTTATCGAACGCAAGTTTTGAAGGCATAGATGATAAACTTGAAAAATTAGCTCTGAATATTAAAAGAGGAATAAAATAACTGCACACAATCGAGTAGGCGGCCGTGAGCCATAAGCCCACGGTGCACCTCACTAGGCGTGCCCCTGGAACGCCAGCCCGGTCCACCACCCAGCGTACGGACTAGGCGTCCCCGATCTCGTACTGGGCGGTTCGTCAAGCATAGCATAGTCGCTCTTTACACCAACTATGCCTTTGCCGTAGTTTAAGATAGGGCTAGCTTAGCCTCCCTATCGAATTTTGGGCAACTTAACGTTCAGCCCTTCGTCAACCCGTGAGAACTCCGAGTCTTCCATCGGCTCTTTTCCCGTTGACTACTATGACCTCTGCCGGCAGGCGTCCCTGTGACTTCTCAACTTCGTTTCCAGAATCCCCTCCCCTACAACCTGGCTCATCGCTAAAATTGTCTACTAGACAATTTCTTTACGCTCTGCCCTCTCGGTAAGGTGGATATCCCGCTGCCACGGTGGCTTGTATCTATCCCCGCTGGATCTACTATTTCGGCACTGTCCCCAATCGAAATCAGGGCTTTGGACTTCGGCAGCATGTGGTACCTCATCCGGCGGGGACGCCCAGTTCTGATAGCCTCTGTATCCAGTTCCTCACTTCGTGATGTCCTTTCGAACTCCCGTTCTCAGGAATGTCAGTACAGATACCGCAGTCTGGCCGCTTCGGCGGTCCGATTACTTCAGTCCTTGGGTCGCCCCAAGCAACCTTGCCACTTGCTTTGCTTCGGGTACGACTCCCGCGCATACGGGTCGGGGACGCCCAGTCTTTCACCCTTTGGAACACTCAAGTTCATGAGCTATATTCACCATTCAAGGCGCACACACGGTGTATAGTGCATACCCTTCGGGATACGCACCATACACAGAACGTTGGGCTTCATGCAGGAATAATACCCAAAGAATACGATATGTAATTTGAGTATATTTGTGTTTAAATAGTTTGAATAAATGAGAATAACAGAAAGAAGATATTTAGACACATATAAGCATTCAATTGGAGGTGAAGTTTCTCTATTGATAAAGGGTTTTGATTTTTCAGAGAATAGTGGAGGATTTGAATATTTGACAAAGTCCTCAGCAGTTTATTCATCAAATATTGAAGGAAATAGTATTGACTTAAATTCTTTCATGAATTATGAACTGAATAAGGATAAATTCAAGGTAGGAAAAGAAATCGAAGAAATTCAAGATTTGATTGAAGCTTATGAATTTGCGCAAAACAACAAATTGAATGAGAAAAACTTATTGACTTGTCATAAAATATTTTCAGACACATTATTGATCAGAAGTAAAAGAGGAAAGTATAGAATTGAACAGGTTGGTGTTTTTGGAAAATCTGGATTAGCATATATGGCAGTTGAACCTGAACTTGTTGCTAAAGAAATGAATATGCTTTTTGAGGACATTAATGAATTATTAGAATCAGAACTTGACGAAATTGAAGTCTTTTATTTTGCATCTTTAATACATTTACGATTTGCTCATATTCATCCATTTCGGGACGGAAATGGTAGAGCAGCTCGACTTATAGAAAAATGGTTTGTTTCAGAAAAATTAGGACGTGATTTTTGGAAAATACCTTCAGAAGAATTCTATAAAAAGAATCAAGCAAGATATTATGAAACCATTAATCTAGGAGTCAATTTTTATGAATTGAATTATGATAGATGTATTGGATTTTTAGAAATGTTACCAAATTGCCTGAAATAAAGTACAACACGACATAATACAAAGAAACATCTCACTGGAGGCGAGCATCCACCCGATCCACCCCACTACTCTTATGGTTTAAACAAGGGAATGCGTATAAATTTTTTCATATTTCCTGTTTTGGTTAATGACCGCAAAGATGCGGTGGACGAGCTTTGATCGGATGGCGTTTATGACGGACATCTTGTGCTTGCCCTCCTCCACTTTGCGGTCGTAATATTTTCGCAGCTCCCCCTTTGTCCTCAGGGTGGAGAGTGCCGCCATGTGGAATATTTTCTTCAGGTCCTTGTTGGCTTTTTGCGAGACCTTGTTGCGTGAGCGGATGCTGCTGCCCGACACGTACCTGAACGGGGCGCAGCCGATGTGGCAGGCAAACTTCTTGGGGTCGTCAAATTTCTGGAAGTTTTCCGTGGCCACTATCGTGGCGATGGCCGTCTGCTTTCCCACGCCCTCCACGGAGACGATCTTGTCGAAACTGTCCTTGATGTCCGGGTCGTCCTCTATCAACTGGGCTATCTGTTCCTCTATCTCCTCGACCGTTTTTTTATAGAGGGCGATGAGCTTCTTCACCCTCTTTTCTTTTTCCTTGAAATACTCTTTGTCCAGAAACCCTTTCTCCTGTTTTAGCTGCCCTTTGTATTTCGAGAGATCCTTCATGGCAAGTTCCCGCTCAGAGGACAAAAGCTTTAACTTATTGATAGTCTTGGGTGTAGGCTTTACCAATCTTGCCTTGTCGGCGAACCGCTTGGCATAGCCGGCGATCCTCTCGGCATCCACCTTGTCGTCCTTTCCCCTTGTCATTCCCTGCGAGCGGGAGATGGAATAAGGTGATTCCATCCAGAGGCAAAGCCCCAGGTCCAGGGACACTTCCATCAGCTTGTTGCCGAACTGTCCTGTGTGCTCGGCACATAGCAAGGTGTCTTCTTTGCCTAGCCCGTGCTCCCTGAACAGGGACTTGAGCCCTTTGCCCAGGGCTTTCCCGTCGTTGTCCCATTTGAGGTTGACAAGCTCTCCATGTTCGGCCAAGAGGGCCAGGTCGATGGTGTCTTTGCTGATGTCGATGCCGATAAAGTTTTTAAATTCCATGGTTATCCGTATTTTTATGTTGGACAAAAAACCTAGAGGCCAAGGACCTGGTGCGTAGCCTAACTACCTTAACGGTGGCAAACTCTTATACAGGCCTGGGCACGGGAGGGGACACGGGCATCCAGCAGTGGGATGAATCTTGTTCGTGGAGCGAGTTGAGTCGCCCATGCCCCCCTTGGCCAAAAGGAAATTAAGGTTTTACAATTAAACACAATCCTTCGAATAATACAACTGCACAAATCTAAGGTGGGGCGAGCATCCGCTCGACCCAAACAAGATAGCAATTGAAAACAGAAAACTATTATTGAAAAGCCATATCATCTTTTAGGACAGATGGGAGGTCTGCATATTTAAATCAATACCTCAAAAGTCCGAGCGGAGGCTCAATGTCGTCAACTTAAGAATATTTCTGAAAGTTCAGCGAAACGCTGAAGATCGTTTTAAACTTGAAAGCGAAATAATAAATAACTAATGAGAGATTTTAAACTAAAGGAGCTTTTTTACACACTTCTCATTCTTAAGCTACTATTGATTTCTGCATGTTCTAAGGATGAAATAACTATCTCCAAACAGGATTTAGTAAATAAAGATTGGAGCCTTCTCACAAATGAATATTTTTATCTAGATGAGTCCATTTTTCGAATAGACACAAGTATATATGAAAGTGGAATTATATTTTTCAATGGAAGTGATACGGATCGTAAAGGAAATGAAAGGATAGCATCAATAGAAAATGATAGAATCTACCTTCAAATCAACAAGAAGAAAAAGCTCTTTGGTACAATAACTTATTTAACTGCCGATACCCTTAAAATTAGTCTAGAGGAGTATTTAGATTTCAATATTCCAGTTCTAGGGGATTTTACTTTGCCTGAAAAAGAACTTCTATTTTATAATGATGATATAGATAGCTCAGAAAGCATGTCGTTTAATTCAATCTCTATCTCTTTCAGTTCATGTTGGGGGAGTTGTAATGAACAACAGCTTGAGATTGATCGAAAAGGAAACGTAAAGTATAACGGTATAAATAGTTATGCCAAATATCAAGGATTCCATGTAGGAACTTTAACTGAAGAACAACTTAAAACAATAGGCTCTCTCTTAAATAAGGCTACAAAAAATGAGTTGAGAACATTTTATCAGTCTCCAGAAATTAGTGGTGAACATTTAAGGTTAGTCCATATGATCGTAGATGTAGGTATGAGTTATCAATTAAAATTGCTCAATGGCCATGATAGGGTTGATACTCGCTTATTACCATTGTGGAATTACTTAGATACATTAGATGATATTATTGATATGCAAGCAATCCAAACTCCTTTAAGCTTTAAGACGAAGGTTTTTAAAGGAAATTGGCAGGCAAATCCATACTGTTCTATGAATTAAAAAAAGCTAAGCCCCTCTAACCCGCTGTTCGAGGTTTGCAATTCCGAAGAGCTCCTACTAAACTCAGGTGAGCATCCACCCGACCCAAACAAGCACTAAAAAAAAGGAAGCCCAAAAAAGGCTTCCTCTCAGTAAATTCATTTAGCTCCAAAGCAAATCGTTAAATTTCTCCTGCCGCTTCTTTGTCCAAATACCAGGTCAGGTTTTCTTTGCTTACGAGCGATGCAGGGAACTGCTCTGCCCCCGCTTCTTCTTTGGTAATTACCCTTACTTTCTCGGCTTTTCCCTTGCCCGTCACCAAAAAGGCAATTTGCTTGGCATGGTTAATTACTTTTCCAGTAATGGTTATCCTATTTTGCCCCGACTCAGGATGTGCCGCCACTTCACACAGGTTTGGCGAGTCCCAAAGGTTAATTTGGTAAGGAAATACCGAAGCCGTATGCCCATCGTCGCCCATGCCTAGCAGCACCAAGTCGAACTGAGGCACGCCGTTTACCGCAGGCACTCCCGCTTCTATTTCCTTGGCATAGCGAGTTGCCTCCTCGGCAGGAGTATTCTCCCCTACCATTCTGTGCACATTCCCTTTGGGGATATTCACCTTACTCAGCAAATGGTCTACCGTCATTTTATAGTTGCTATCCGAATCTGTCGGGGGGACACAACGCTCGTCCACCCAGTAGAAATGTACATTTTCCCATTTGATGGCTTCCGCTGCTTCTTCGGCAATGATATCAAAAATGATCTTGGGCGTGCTTCCTCCCGAAAGGGCGATAGTCACCTTGTCTTTTGAATTGATGAGCATTTTAAGCTCTTTGGCAAAGTCTTTTGAAAGCGCCTGTTTATCAGGATATATTTTTAGTTCTGGTTTCAATGTAATAGGGTTTAAAGTAATAATGAATCTTTCCCAAGCCCTTCAAAAATCGGATTAAAGAATGGACTTGTTTGAAAAGTTTCAAGTTACAAGTTTATGGATTTTAATAACCTGTAACTTGAAACCTGAAACAATTCTAAAGCTCACAGAAATTACCGTCGTTTGTTAGGTTTTTACAAGGGTATCTCCAAATTTCGTTTTCACCTTCTATCAAATCGTCGGCAGGCTCAGGTCCCCATGTACCCGCAGGATAGCCATACATCTTTATGGTTGGGTCTTCTTTCCAAGCTTTCAAAATTGGCTCTACAAACTCCCAAGCTGCTTCAACAGCGTCACCACGAGCAAACAGCGTACCGTCACCTTGCATACAGTCGAGCAAAAGCCTTTCATAAGCCTCTGGCAAGTCAGTTGAGGTCAGCTCCGAGTAGTGGAAATCCATGTTCACATCCTTCACCTTAAAGCCTTCGCCCGGCACTTTCACCCCAAACTTGAGCAAAATCCCTTCATTTGGCTGGATGCGGAGGATCAATACATTGTCCCCATTTCCTTGGTTTTGGTCGAATATCTGGTAATGGACTGGCTTAAAGTGGATCACAATTTCCGTCACCCTAGTTGGAAGGCGCTTGCCCGACCGAACATAGAAAGGAACTCCTTGCCACCTCCAGTTATCTATATAAAACTTGATAGCGCAATACGTCTCCGTCATTGAGTTTTTATCCACTCCCTCTTCTTCTCTATACCCAGGCACCACATCTCCTTTTATCTTAGAAGTAAGGTACTGTCCACGGATTACGTTGTTTTTCACATCGTCTGGCGAAAGTGGCTTCAACGAGCGGAAAAGCTTCGTTTTCTCATCCCTTATATATTTTGCCGACACCGAAGTAGGCGGTTCCATCGCTATCAGGGCCACCAACTGGAGCAAGTGGTTTTGGATCATATCTCGCAATGCTCCAGAGCTATCGTAATAGCCTCCTCTTTTTTCCACACCTACGCTCTCCGCCGAGGTAATCTCTATATGGTCGATGTAATTCCTGTTCCAAAGTGGCTCAAAAATGCTATTGGCAAAGCGGGTCACCAATACGTTTTGTACCGTCTCCTTGCCCAAATAATGGTCTATTCGGTAAATCTGCGACTCTTCAAAATACTGGTGCAAGCGTTGGTTCAGCTCTTTGGCAGTTTCTAGGTCATAGCCAAAAGGCTTTTCAATAATTACCCTTTTCCACCCATTATCTTGGCTGCTTAGCTTTGTCTCTTTCAGGCAATGACTAATGGTATCGAAAAGGCTTGGCGGGGTAGAAAGGTAAAATATATAATTGGAAGAGATATCTTTTTCCTTTTGGATACCTTCCAGTTTTGTTCTCAGGTTTTCATAATCTGCCGCATCTTTGGTGTTGAGCGGTTGGTAATACAGCATCTCATGAAAACCATCCAACTTCTCTTCCCTAGGCAAATGCTCGTTGCTAATCGCCACCTTATCCCTAAATTCATCATCCGTCATTTTGGTACGGCTCACGCCTACCACGGCAAAATTTTTAGGCAACAAGTTATTTTTATGTAATTGGTAAACCGCTGGTATGAGTTTCCGAGCTGTAAGGTCGCCCGAAGCCCCAAAAATTACAAGTATCTGACTTTCAGTTTTTTTCATCGATTTGATTTAAGCTTTTTACAAAATTGCGGAACGGAGTCCTTGTTAAAACCCCTTAGCCCCTAGGAGGTTTGGGAATTTTAAAAACTTAACCCTTTGGCAATTCGTCTTGAAGATTTAATAAGCTAGTTGCGGCTTCCGATTCCTATTGAAAAAAGTCTTTATTTTGAAAAAAATATAAGCTTGGAAGATGTCCTTTCAAAATCCATTACCTACATCCTGTGTTAATTCCAGACTTTCCTTTATAGCCCCAAAAATGCAACAAGTAACCCTTAAAAAACAACTTTAATCTTCATAAATCCTTTTTTCAGAAAAAACCACTTCTTTTTCTTTTGTAAAAACATGGCTTCCCCCCCAAATAGAAGCAGGCATTTCCATCCTTTTTTCCTAACTTTTGGGCACTGATCTATTCTCCACTTTTATAACCTAGCCTGGTATGCCAATAGAAGAAGAAAAAAACACCATTGACAGAAGATCTTTTTTGAAAACTACTGGCTTGGGAACAGGTGCAATGCTCTTGGGCTTGCCTACGCTACAAGGATGCATGAGCGAGGATGCCCGGCCCATAGACGATGATTTTTTCAAAGGCTTCCAACATCCCCCTGCCCTTGCTCGCCCTTTTGTACGCTGGTGGTGGAACGGCAACCATATCAGCAAAGAGGAAATACTTAGAGAGCTAGACCTGATGAAAAATGCAGGAATAGGCGGAGTAGAAATAAACCCCGTAGCTATGCCCGAAACAGCAGAGGCCGACCCCGAAGCCGGGCTCGTTTGGCTTAGCAACGAATGGTGCCAGATGGTGAAGTTTGTCTGCGACGAAGCCAAAAAAAGAAATATGCTGGTGGATTTGATAGTAGGGACTGGCTGGCCTTTTGGGGGAGAGTTTTTAGAAGAAAGCGAAACTATTCAGGGCGTAAGTGTAGAGATTATCGACATAGTCGGTTCTGGCCCTCAAAGTATCGAACTACCCAAAATAGATGAAGAAAATGAGAAGATCATGCAAATTGCCCTTATCCCAAACCACATGGGGGCTATTGGCGCAAAAAAAGACCTCAGCGACCTTCCTGTAAAGAAGGGGAAAATAGAGTTTGAAGCTCCCGAAGCCACTCACAAGCTTTATGTGGTAATTTGGAAAAATAAATTTAGGGAAGTGATGCACGGTGCACCCGGAGGAGCCGGCCCTGTGCTAGACCATTTCAACCTCCACGCTGTAGAAAAGTACCTCGACCGAATTTCCGATGCGCTGAACCCACTCTTTGAAGGATCGATGGGCAACGGCATTCGTTCGCTTTTTTGCGACAGTATAGAACTTGAAGGGGCAAATTGGACTTCGGACCTTGCCCAAGAGTTTGAAAAAAGAAGGGGCTACGAAATATTCGAATATCTCCCTCTCCTACTCGATAAAAATTTCAACCCTGAAACTAGTTTCCAAAAGGAATTTAGAAAAGTAAAATACGATTATAGCCTTACGCTGGCCGAGCTTTTTAAAGAACGGTTTGTCCAGCCATTCCACCTTTGGTGCAACTCCAATGCCTGCCAAAGTCGCTACCAAGCCTACGGACATCCATGGATTTACACCGACTTGCTCGATGGAAACCTCACCCCAGATATTCCCGAAGGCGATCAATGGCTTTTTAACGCTGGTTGGCAAAACTTCTGCGATGTGGACAATATCCGCTATGCTATTTGGAATAAGTATGCAGCTTCGGGTGGTCATATAAAAGGTAGAAAAGTCATTAGCACCGAAGCCATGACCAATACTTCGGGCGTGTTCCAAGCTTCTTTGGAATACATAAAGCAAGCGACAGATCTCAACATTGCTACGGGAATTAACCATACTATTTTGCATGGGTACAATTACTCACCTCCAAGTGCCGGCTTCCCAGGCTGGGTGCGCTATGGGACGTATTTCAGCGACCAGAATACATGGTGGCCTTATATGCCAGCATGGGCAAACTACACCGCAAGGCTTAGTTATGTATTCCAAGAAAGTAAGCCTGTTGGGCAAATAGCTTTGCTAGGCCCTACGCCAGATGTATGGAGCAAAGATGGCCTCGACCGCACCGCATTCAACTTTACCCCATGGTACTTGCACTCCTTTTGGCAAGCATTTAACCACAACGGCTTTATGAGCGACTTTGTGAACTGCGAAGTGGTGACAAAAGCAAGTGTGCAAAAAGACAAATTGGTTTGTGGGCACATGGCTTACGAAGCTATTTTTATTTGCAATGTGATAAACATGCCCCCCGAAACGGCTGAAAAACTGGTGGAATTTGCCAAGGCTGGCGGAAAGGTCTTTTTTGTAGGCTCTTTTCCCAATAAAGCCCCTGGCTACCAATCCAGCCCTGATGCCGCTAACAGGCTTAAAAAGGCAGTGGAACTGACCATGAACGCAGATGCCAAGCTTATTCAGTCTCCCCCCGACGACGACAAAGATAACCAACAGGAACTTGCCAAATGGGTAAAAGTTATTTGTAAGCAACATTCCCTTGTGCCAAAAGTCAACTTATCAGAACCGCATCACAAGGTGTTTGTAAACCATCAGCAGGCAGGAAAAAAGGAAATTGTTTTTTTTGCCAACATGGACAGGGAGAACAATAGCGTGTTTGAAGCGCAATTCCCCACAGGTAAAAAACTGCCCTGGCGATGGAATCCTGAAACAGGGGAAAGAACCCTCTACCCCCATAATGTCCCCCACATCCTAAAGTTTGACCTAGCTCCGCTCGAATCCATTCTGTTGGTATTTGAATCGCTAGGACAGTTTGATGTCCCCCGGCCAGAAGAAGCTCCTATGTTTGAAAATGGACAAACGATAAATGGCCCTTGGAAAGCCACTTTTGAGCAACCGATTACAGAGGAAACTTTTGAAAAAGAGTTTACCAAACTCGCAGACCTCAAAGACATAGAAGAGCTCAAGTACTTTTCGGGAACAGTGACCTATACGACCAGCTTCATCCCAGAAAATGTATCACTGAACATCTTAGATCTGGGAAAAGCCCATGAGATAGTAGAGCTGCGGATCAACCAACAATTGGTAGGCACAAAATGGTGGGGCAAGAAAGTATTCGATATCTCAGATATGCTCATAGAAGGGGAAAACGAGCTACAAATAAAAGTCACCACGCTGCTCTATAACTATTGCTGCTCCCTTGAAGGCAACCCAACCGTAGAAACATGGCGAAAGAGAAGCAAAGAAGTAGGCCTGCTTCCTTCGGGCTTGGTAGGTCCTGTGGTGGTTTATTAGAGGGGAGACGAGGCAACCAACAACGGGGTCTTTTCAAAAGCCCCCGTCGCTAAGCAGCCCATCCCAAGTGGGTAGCCTTTCAAGCGTCGTGGGCGTAAAAAAACGACCACGACGTGTGTGGAAAATTCAATCTTTACCTTTCTTACATAATGAAAAAACATAACCTATTACTCTTTATCATTTGTACATCTATTCTGTCTTGCCAAAACAAAAAAGAGATAAAGTATGCTGGATTTGATGATTTGGCGATAGGAAGTGAAACTATCAACCTTTATCAAAATGGTGATTTTTCTATTGAAATTGGCTTGGGGTATCACAAAGGAACTTACTCAATAGATAAAGATACTATTTTGCTCATCTACAACAATGAATCAGGCTTACCTAAAAAATTCTTGCTAAACGAGGACAAATTTGAGTCGGCTACCCTCATAAAATCTCAATAAGGCGAATTGATAACTATAAACATTCACAAAAGGTCAAAGCTAAGTTTGAGCATAAAAAGGTATTTGAAATAAAAGAAGCAATAAAATCAAACTATTACAAACCTCATGCAAAGGATTCTATCGACTGTACCGAATGGAGTTTAATAGAGCATGAAATTGAAATAATTATCAAAGAATCTGAACCTATAAATGGCTCTGAATGGCATCATCTCTTCGATCACTACCCCTGCCAAATTAAAGGAACTCTTATCCAAAGCTCTAAAAAATTTGATTATGCGATAAATATTGGAGCTTGGTTAACAATTTCCTCTGACGACACTACGTGGAGGTTTGGCAGCTTTAAAGATGAAAACAATACGTATTTTCTTTCTACAGCTTTTATAGAAGAATGAAAGGTATTATTTTGAAAGCGAGCCAACAACGGGGTCTTTTCAAAAGCCCCCGTTGCTTTGCATCCTACCAAATGAATAGCGTCGTGGGCGTAAAAAAAAACGACCACGACGTGTCTCAAAACTTTAGATCTTGCTTTAAAAGGAAACCTAAACAACAAAAACAGAGTACTAATACCCATAGCATTTAACCTACTTTTCTAAAAAAAATGGAGATAGAAACACTGAAAACAAGAACAAGCATTGACCAAAACGATAAATTATTCAAAATATACACCCAGTTTGAGGAAGTGTTGGCAGCATTGAGAAAAAAAGAGCTTCCAGAGCAAACTATTGGAGTTATCAACCAAGAAATCCAACTTGTCAACTCTATCCCCGAGAGTGGAAAAGAACTCAAAAAGCAAATCAAAAAGGGGCAAGGACGAATAGTAAAATTGCTAGAAAAGGAGCTAAAAATCGTACCACAAAGCTATTACCAATCGACATGGATGGGATTGGGCATGGCAGCATTTGGCTTGCCTATGGGCGTAGCTTTTGGCATGGCTTTAGGAAACTTGGCATTTCTGAGCATTGGGCTGCCTATTGGCATGGCAATCGGGTTAGCCGTAGGCTCAGGAATGGATAAAAAAGCACTGGAAGAAGGCAGGCAACTCGATGTGAAGATAAAGTTTTATGGGTAGGAGAAAGCAATTCAGCATCTGCCAATTTAGTTGGAAATCAATTTATTGGGACTAATTTTAGGATATATGTTTTTATGAAGATGTTTAAACCTTACTACCTATGAAAACTTTGCTTACCCTTGTTACTTTACTTTTACTCACTATGAACCTGCATGCCCAAAATCCAAACTTCCATATCTACCTATGCTTTGGGCAATCCAACATGGAAGGCTCGGCAAAAATAGAAAAACAAGACTCAACCGTTGATGCCCGGTTTAAAATGATGCCGTCTATGGACTGCTCTAACTTGGAAAGAACCAAAGGCAATTGGTACCCAGCTATTCCCCCGCTAAGCCAATGCTTTGTAGGGCTCTCCCCTGCCGATTATTTTGGCAGAACAATGGTAAAAAACCTTCCAGAAAACATTACGGTAGGGGTTATTAGCGTGGCCATTGGAGGTTGCGACATCCGCCTGTTTGACAAAAAAAGTTACAAAGACCATGTAGCCACCTACCCCGAAGATTGGTTTGTGAACAAAGTAGAAGGATATGGAGGAAATCCCTACAAACGCCTTATTAAGCTCGCAAAAAAAGCCCAAAAAGATGGAGTGATCAAAGGCATTCTTTTACACCAAGGAGAAACCAATACAGGAGATACCTTATGGACAAGCTATGTGAAAACGATCTATGAAAACATGATCGCTGATCTTTCATTGAACCCAGAAGATGTACCTCTGCTGGCTGGGGAAGTAGCTCATGCCGACCAAGGTGGGAAATGCGCCATCATGAACGAGATTATCGATACCTTACCAGAAGCTATCCCCACTGCCTATGTGATTCCTTCGAGCGGTTGTGCAGTACAAGAAGACAGTGTGCATTTCAGTTCGGAAGGAGTGCGAGAACTAGGAAAGCGATACGCAGAAAAAATGCTTTCGCTGGAGGGGGAGTAGAATAGGTAAGATAGTTATCACGATTCTGCACTATTTTCCAAGTATTCAAGCAACGAGCGACGGGGTCTTTCCAAAAGCCCCCTGTCGTTTTGCAAGCTACTCCCTAACTCTGCCCCATTTCCCAACCAAGCGTCGGGGGCGTAAAAAAAACGACCACGACGTATTTGACTTCCTTTTCCTAGGCAAGGAAAACCCTCAACTCAAACCTGATTCTAATCAGTTTTCAAAAGAAAATCTTTTTAAGGCTTGGAAATGAACCAAACATATGCTTGCTTTGTTCACGATAAAACCCCAAGGCACGTAACGTGTCATTTGGTTTATAAAGAAGAGAGGAGAGACTGGGCTCGCAGATCCTCTAGCAACCTTCCAACCCGAAAGGAAAAGGTGCTAATTCCCAGCCTAAATCTATTTTAGGACATATAAACTGAGAAAAAATGAAAAACTCAATCCAAGTAGAAAGTTCAGAATCAGTTCCGTTAAACGCAGCTCTAAGAGCTACTACCTACACCACGTGCTGTACGTGTTGCTGTTGTTGTATGCAGTAAAGCGCCGGCGTTCTACCTGAATTTCCTTTTCTAATTCTTCCAAGAAAACTGGTGCATCCTTAAAAATATGCGAGATGACCTTTTGTGTCTTCCCGCCTTTTTAAACCTATATCTTCACCCTAATCTAAACCCACATTATAATGTCTGAAAGTTTAAAATTTGAAACATTACAGCTACACGCTGGCCAAGAAGTAGATACAACTACAAACTCGAGAGCCGTACCTATTTACCAAACTACTTCCTATACATTCAACGATTCTGACCACGGGGCTAACCTTTTCGCCCTCAAAGAATTCGGAAATATCTATACCCGTATAATGAACCCTACCACCGATGTATTCGAGAAACGAATAGCAGCATTGGAAGGTGGCGTTGCTGCTTTGGCAGTTGGTTCGGGGCAAGCAGCCCAGTTCATCGCTTTAAATAATATCTTGGAGGCTGGAGATAACTTTGTGTCTTCTTCTTTCCTTTATGGAGGCACTTATAATCAGTTCAAAGTTGCATTTAAGCGCTTGGGCATCACGGTAAAATTTGCCGATGGAGACAAAGCAGCAAGCTTTGAGCAGTTGATAGACGAAAATACCAAGGCTATCTACCTAGAAACTATTGGCAACCCAGAATTCAGTATTCCAGATTTTGATGCGATTGCCGCACTTGCTGACAAGCACAACATCCCACTAGTAGTGGACAACACGTTTGGTGCAGGTGGTTATCTTTTCCGCCCTATAGAACACGGTGCTGCTGTGGTAACTGCTTCGGCTACCAAGTGGATTGGCGGACATGGAACATCTATTGGCGGCGTGATCGTTGACTCTGGAAAATTCAACTGGGGCAATGGCAAATTCCCTCAGTTTACCGAGCCTTCGGAAGGCTATCATGGCTTGAAGTTTTGGGAAGTATTTGGCGAAGGCGGTCCTTTTGGAAACATCGCTTTTATCATTAGGGCACGAGTAGAAGGCTTGCGTGATTTCGGCCCTGCATTGAGCCCTTTCAACTCTTTCTTGTTACTTCAGGGCTTGGAAACGCTTTCCCTCAGGGTGCAGAGGCACGTAGATAATACCTTGGAAGTAGCCAAATGGCTAGAAGCACATGACTTGGTGGAGAAAGTAAACTACCCTGGCTTGGAGAGCAGTGCTCACCACGAATTGGGCAAAAAATACTTGAAAAACGGCTTTGGAGGTGTGTTGAGCTTTACGCTAAAAGGAGATTTGGACAAGGTGAAAGCATTTGTGGATAGCCTTCAGCTTATCAGCCACTTGGCAAACGTGGGCGATGCAAAAACCTTGATCATCCACCCAGCTTCTACCACGCACCAGCAGCTTTCCCCCGAAGAGCAACTCTCAGCAGGCGTATTGCCAAACTTACTCAGGCTTTCGGTAGGCATAGAGCACGCCGACGATATCAAAGCCGATTTGCAAGCTTCATTCGATAAAGTTTTTAATTCATAACCTATTCAACTAAGCACCTCCTTGCCTAAGTGAGGAGGTGCTTCAATATCCTTAAAAAAGGACTAAAAAATGAGTACAAAAAAGTTTTCAATAAGCGGAAAAAAGGAAAGCCCCACTAGATTTGTGGCAAGTGCGAGAGGGTTCCGTATCACCATAGACCAACCTCGCGATTTTGGGGGAAGCGATCAAGCTGCCAACCCTGTGGAATATTTGCTAGCTGGCTATGCAGGCTGCCTGAACAGCATAGGGCATTTGGTTGCCCTAGAAATGGGATTCAGCCTGAAATCATTGGAAATTGACATTGAAGGATCGCTCAACACCGATAAGCTTTTCGGGATCCAAACGGAGGAAAGGGCTGGGTATAAAGAAATAGAAGTAAGGCTAAAAGCTGAAACACATGTAGATGGTTTTGTGCTGGAAGAATGGCTTAGAAAAGTAGAGGAGCGTTGCCCTGTGAACGATACTATCCGGAACCATACGCCAATAAGCGTTGGGGTGGAAAAAAAAGAGCCAGTGGAGGAAGTGGCGATTGTCTAGTTGCGAGTTACTAGTTTCTGGATAAAAGAAAGTAAATAGAATTAAATCAAGTGATTATCAAGAATCACATAAAATAGATACTTGATAATAATAGAAGGACGAGTAAAGCAGTTTTGTGTGGCTCGTATCAGTTAGTTGTTTAAAAAAAGAAATAAAAATGAAGTGCTGTTGTAAGAAATATAGGATAATATGATGTGTAGATAGCTGGTGGCTTTTGGGTTGCTGGCTATTCTTATTTTTGAGCCACTTTTTCGACAAAAATTCACAGCATTTCTAACCAATAATAAATTAATGCAGAACTACCTTTTTACATACGAACAAGACTTTCACCTAGAAGCAGGAGGAAAGCTTCCGGGCTTTGAACTAGCCTACTGCACCTTTGGAAAGCTCAATGCCGACCAGTCGAATGTGATCTGGGTCTGCCATGCGCTTACGGGCAATGCCGACGTAACCGAATGGTGGGGCGGACTTTTTGGAGAGGGGAAATTTTATAATCCAGAAGACGACTTTGTAATCTGTGCCAACATTTTAGGATCATGCTATGGTTCAACCGGTCCTCTTTCTACTAATCCCAAAACGGGCAAGCCCTATTACCACGATTTTCCTAAGCTGACCGTCAGAGACTTGGTGGCTTCCTTAGAAATACTGAGGCAGCACTTGGGTATCCGTCAAATAAACACACTTATTGGCGGATCGCTAGGCGGGCAGCAGGCTTTGGAATGGGCGGTGGAAAAGCCCGATGTATGCGAAAACCTGATTCTGGTTTCTACCAATGCCAAACACTCGCCTTGGGGCATCGCCTTCAATGAAGCGCAGCGGATGGCAATTGCAGCAGACCCTACTTGGATAACTGGTGGAGAAAAAGCAGGGCATAACGGCATGGCAGCCGCTAGGGCAGCAGCCATGCTTTCGTATCGAAACTACGACACCTACCGAAAAACACAAGAAGACCCCGATAACGAGAAAATTGGGAACTACAAAGCGGCAGCCTACCAACAATACAAAGGTGCTCGCTTGGGAGATAGGTTCAACGCCTATACTTACTGGACTATCTCGGAAGTGATGGATACCCACAACATAAGCCGAGGGCGAGGTAACTTGATAGAAACCTTGGAAAAAATAGAGGCTTACACCCACGTAATTGGTATCACCTCCGATATTTTATTTCCTATTCCAGAGCAGCGGCTAATAGCCCGATGGGTGAAAAATGTAACCTATGAGGAAATAAACTCTACGTATGGGCACGATGGCTTTTTGATAGAAACAGAAAAGCTTAGGAAAAGCTTTCGAGCTTTTTTCAGGCAAAAAAAGAAAAAACTATTGCACCATTCGTCATAATTTATTCTATGTGGGTGCTTCACATATATTGAACATTTTTACTAAAAAAATAACCACGAACTGACCAAGCTGGTCAAATAATTACACTTATGAGCAAGGATATCAAAATTGGACTTTTTGGATTTGGCTGTGTAGGCCAGGGACTTCACGACGTACTAAACAACAGCAAAGGAATCACAGCAGATATTCATAAAATTGCTGTAAAAGACCGCAACAAGAAAAGAAAACTGGATGCCAGCTATTTCACTTATACCAAAGAGGAAATATTGGAAAACCCAGACCTGAACGTAATAGTGGAGCTGATTGATGATGCAGAAGTGGCTTACAATATTGTAAGTTCTGCGCTGAAATCGGGCAAGGAAGTGGTAAGTGCCAACAAGAAATTGGTTGCCGAGCACCTCGAAGAATTTGTATTGCTCCAGCAAGAAACCGGCTCTTCCCTACTCTACGAAGGCGCGGTATGCGGAAGTATTCCCATCATCCGAACTATAGAAGAATATTACAACACGGAATTGCTTTACTCAGTAAGCGGTATTTTCAATGGATCATCTAACTATATCTTGAGTAAAGTATTTGAAGAAGGTTTGAGCTATGAGGTAGCCTTGAAGCAAGCACAAGACTTAGGCTTTGCCGAAACCGACCCAACCTTAGACGTTGGAGGGTTTGATGCCAAATACAAACTCGTAATCCTTACCGCACATAGCTTTGGGCTAATAGTGAAACCAGAAGAGGTTTTTAACTATGGCATACAAAACCTTTCTCCGTTCGACATGCAGTATGCTAGGGAAAAAGGATTGAAGATAAAGCTTGTACCGAAGGTGAAAAGGGTTAGCGATAATGAGATCACTCTTTACGTGATTCCTCAATTTGTGAAGGAACACGATTACTTGTACGAAGTAGAGAATGAATACAATGGCGTTACCGTGGCTGCTGCATTCTCCGAAAAGCAATTCTTTAGAGGCAAAGGTGCTGGCGGCCATCCAACTGGCTCGGCAGTACTTTCAGATATTGCCGCTTTGCGCTATGGTTACGGCTATGAGTACAGAAAATATCACGAACTCAACGGCTTGAAATACACGACTGACGTAGATGTGAAAGTATTTTTCCGCTACCTCAACAAGGAGCAATTTGTAAGAGAACAGTTTATTTCTGTGGAAGAGAAATACGAAAGCGAAGCAATCAATTATGTAACAGGCTCGGTGAAACTTAGTAGTCTCTTAAGGTCAGATTACTTCCAACAAGAAGGTACTTTCTTGGTAGAAATGCCTGATTAGGCAAGCTAAGACTTATAATTTAAGCACATTGTAAACTAAGTAACCGAGTGTTTTAATGACACCCTTCTTTCCACTTTTTGGCATTGCTGACGGTTGCTAGTTGCTCGTTACGGGTTTTAACAAATAAAGCTTCTAGTTTTAACTAGGTAGAAAACTAGTAACTATGGTAGTAAATCAACAAAAGGCTTTATTAATAAAAACACGAAAACTTAGTTTACAGGATATTAAGCTTTCAAATCAGACAATTTTTAGAAGCCCTGACCAGCAATGATCGGGGCTTTTTTTTTATCCTCCCCTCCTCCTCAAAAAAAAGTAAGAAAACAACGAGGTTAATAAACTACATACAAGTGCGTTATAGTTGCGAGCCTTCAAGAAATGCTAGTTCCATGAGGCTTTTTGTGTTATCTTGTTTTAATAAAATACAGGAATCCACTCAACCTAGAAACCTTAAAAATTCCAATGAAAAAAATTTATTTACTGATTCTCAGTTCATTCATCCTCGCCCAATCATTTGCCCAGCAAATAAGCCAAGAGGAGGCCTTGCAATATATAAAAGTTGGAAACACACTACGTGAAGCCCAACAATATGAAAATGCAGAATCTTACCTAGTGGGGGCTCTCAAAGTCATCAAAGGAAAAAACAAGTATTGGGAAGCGTCTGCTTATGAGAACCTTGGTTTGCTCTATCGTGACCAGCACAGAAGCGTAGAAGCAGTCAAATACCTCACCGATGCTTTTTTGATGTACAAAAAGCTCAAAATGAAAACCAGCGCAATGGCAGTAAAAACACTGCTAGACGGCGTGGAGGAAAAAGAACAGCTCTATGCTGGTATAGAAATTGGGGCAAAAGGAGTGAAAGCAAGTGTGATTGGGGTGTACCTCAATATGGATGGCGAGTATAAGTTTAAGGTAAAATACGATAATTCGATCAACCCAAATGTGGTAACTCTTACCGATGAGGCCATAGCCAAAGGAGCTGAGGCAGTAAATACTTTTTACAAAGAAATAAAATCGAAATACGATTTGCCAGACGAGCGAATATTCATAGTAGGAAGTAGTGGGGTAAGGATGGAAGCGATGAACCAAAACAAGCTAGATAAGCTGGAAAAAGCATTCGGCGAACAACTAAAAATTGGAAAATCCAAATTAAAGTTTATCACCCCCGAAGAGGAAGCCTACTTCGTGATAAAAGGAACTACCTTGCCCAAATACCGAGCAGTTTCTTCTACTATCGATATAGGTAGCGGAAACACCAAAGGTGGATTTTTGATAGGAGAAAACTTAGACAAAATCCAGCCTGTGAGCTTTCCTTTCGGTACAAAAACCCTTTCGGAAATGATACAGGCAAGCATGAAAGAATACCAAATTGGATACGACAGCGCCGCCAAGCTCCTAGCCAAAAAGTATGTAAGAAAAGAATTGAAGGAGCAATATGATAAAAACCGTGGGCTAAAAACTCGCTCGGTTGTACATTTGGTGGGAGGTGTAGCTTGGGCAATGACTACCTACCTTTACCCTCACCATGCCGAAGAAGCATTTGTACCTATTTCTGCTGTTTCTATTCATAAGTTTAGGCAAGAAATAATGAAAAACTACAGCATTATTACCAACCCTAACCTAGATCCTATCGATGATAAGGCTTTAAAGGCAAAGGCAGAAGCAGATATTTTGAAGGTAAAAGAAAACTTTAGTAGAGAAGAGTTGATAGCAGGCTCTATCATTTTGGATGAAATAGTGACCCAATACAATACAGAAGGACCGAAAAAGAAATTCGTGTTTGCCCGCCTTGGTTATGTAGGTTGGATCTCTGGTTATATAATGGAAGCCGTGAAAAAAGAATACGATTCCATGGAAGAACTGTAATTATTTCTTTTTCTGAGGATAATTCCAAACCCTTATCAGAAGCAAGACCAGAATAAATACGGCAATAATTCCAAAAACACCCATGTAGTAAAGAATTTATAAAGAATACAAATGTACAATTGAAAGCATGGCTTGGAAACAAGTCATGCTTTTTTATTGCCAAAAACCTTTTCTCCCCACTCCAGTTTTTAAATGGTGGAAGTTTATTAGAGCTTGTCCTCAAAGCTTGCTATTTTTGCGTTTATCGCATTGGAAAGGTAGGCTCTTAAAGCCCTAATTTTCAAATTAATTTAACAAACAATCCTACAGGAGAATTGGAAATCACTGAGACAGCAATACCTGAAGCCAACGGAGCAGCATCACCCGATTTGGAACAGGTCACGGTTATTGGAGCAAGAGAAAACAATCTCAAAAATATAAATGTAGCATTCCCCCGCAACAAAATGGTCGTGATCACGGGCATTAGCGGAAGCGGGAAATCGTCTTTGGCGTTCGATACTATCTACGCCGAAGGTCAGCGCCGCTACATGGAGAGCTTTTCGGCGTATGCCCGTTCTTTCATTGGTAACATGGAACGCCCTGACGTCGATAAGATCAACGGTCTTAGCCCTGTGATTTCCATCGAACAAAAAACTACTTCCCGAAACCCTCGCTCCACGGTGGGTACGGTCACGGAAATTTATGATTTTCTCCGCTTACTTTTTGCCCGCTCTGGCGATGCTTTTTCGTACAACACGGGCGAAAAAATGATCAAGCAGACGGAAGACCAAATCATAGACCAGATTCTCCAACACCACGACGGCAAAAAAATGATGTTGCTCGCCCCTATGGTGAAAGGTAGAAAAGGGCATTACCGAGAACTGTTTGTACAAGTACGAAAACTGGGTTTCAGTAAAGTAAGAGTGGATGGGGAAATCCTAGACCTTACACCTAAAATGCAGGTAGATAGGTACAAAATCCACGATATAGAAATAGTGGTGGACAGGATAGTGGTGAACGAAGAAGACAAATACCGCCTTACCCAATCGATAAAAACTGCATTGAAGCATGGAAAGGGTATCATGATGGCTCTTTTGCCCGAGCAAGACGGAATAGACAAGGAACTTGTCCGCCATTTTTCCAAATACCTGATGTGCCCCACCACAGGCATAGCTTACGACGAACCTGCTCCCAACTTGTTCTCTTTCAACTCGCCTTACGGCTGGTGCCCTACTTGCAAAGGCATGGGGCAAGTAAGCGAGATCACCAAAGAGTCGATCATCCCTGACCCAAGCAAAAGCATTAGCCGAGGGGGAATTTTGCCTTTGGGCGAGTACCGTGATATCTGGATTTTCAAAAAACTGGAAGCATTGCTCAAAAATTTTGAACTGAGCATAAGCACGCCCATTGAAAAAATACCCAAAGAAGTACTGGAACTGATCCTTTTTGGAAGTGATAAGGAAGTTGCGGTCAATTCGGTGAAATATCCTGGCACAAAATGGAAAACCAAGTTTGAAGGAATTATCCATTTCCTTGAAAAACAAATGGACTCTGGCAGCGATAAAACCCAGCAATGGGTGGAAGAGTTTATGGTGACCAGAACCTGCTCCGACTGCGAAGGAGAGCGACTGAACAAACAAGCTCGCCATTTTAAAATAGACGGAGCAAATATTTCTCAACTAGCGACCAAAGACATTAGCCATCTTTGGGAGTGGTTCGAGCATTTGGAAGATCGCCTTAGCAAAAGACAGCTTCAGATTGCCGGGGAAGTTTTGAAAGAAATAAGGAAAAGAATTGGCTTCATGCTCGATGTGGGGCTCGATTATTTGACCTTGAACCGCCCGCTCAAGACCCTTTCGGGCGGAGAGGCACAACGGATCAGGTTGGCCACCCAAATTGGAACACAGCTAGTTGGCGTGCTTTATATTTTGGATGAACCGAGCATTGGCTTACACCAGCGTGACAACGTGAAGCTGATAAAAGCTCTACATGACCTCCGCGACTTGGGCAACACGGTAGTAGTAGTGGAGCACGACAAGGACATGATGCTGGAATCTGACTACATTTTGGATATTGGTCCTGGAGCAGGGATGCATGGAGGAAAGGTGATAGCCGATGGACACCCTGATGAGTTTGTGAAGAAAAATGGAACGACGGCGAAATACCTAAAAGGGGAAATTGCCATTGAAGTTCCAAAGAAAAGAAGGGAAGGGAACGGGAAATCTATTGAGCTGATTGGCGCCTCGGGAAATAATTTAAAGAATGTAGATTTAGAAATCCCTTTGGGTAAAATGGTCTGTGTTACGGGCGTTTCGGGCAGTGGAAAATCTACCCTGATCCACGATACCCTTCACCCTATTTTCAGCCAACTTTTCTATCGTTCTCGCAAAGATCCTTTGCCTTACAAAGAAGTGAAAGGAATAAAAGATCTTGACAAAGTAATTGAAGTTGACCAGTCTCCCATTGGGCGAACTCCTCGCTCCAATCCGGCTACCTACACGGGGATGTTCTCTGAAATCCGTTCGCTATTTGCCAACTTGCCCGAATCAAAAATCAGGGGCTACAAACCTGGTCGTTTCTCCTTCAATGTGAAAGGCGGAAGGTGTGAAACCTGTGGTGGAGGTGGTAAAAAACTGGTGGAAATGGAGTTTTTGCCAGATGTGTACATCGACTGCGAAACCTGCAAAGGCAAACGCTACAACCGAGAAACCTTGGAAGTTAGGTTCAAAGGGAAATCAATTTCCGATGTGTTGGACATGACTGTGGAACAAGCTTCTGAGTTTTTTGAAAACCAACCGAAGATTGTAAGAAAAGTAAGGGCCCTCAACGATGTAGGGCTGGGATACATTACCCTTGGGCAACATGCCACCACACTTTCGGGCGGAGAAGCGCAGCGGGTAAAACTTGCCACCGAGCTCTCTAAAAAAGACACAGGAAACACGCTTTACATCCTCGATGAACCAACTACGGGGCTGCATTTCCAAGATATCCAGCACTTGCTTGATGTACTGAACAAGTTAGTGGATAAGGGCAACACAGTTTTGATCATTGAGCACAACCTTGACGTGATAAAAGTATCGGACCACTTGATAGATGTAGGCCCTGAAGGCGGAGAAGGCGGCGGAACCATTGTTTGCTCAGGCACTCCAGAGGAAGTAGCTAAGTCGAAAAACTCTTATACAGGAAAGTTTTTGAAAGAAGAGTTGAAGACGGGGAAGAAGTAAAGTTGCAGGTTGCGAATTTTATGCTTCAGGAGATGTTTAGATGTGCTTAATTGGGTGTATCTAATATTCTGCCTGCTCGCCCCTAAAATACATCCAACCCTTTGCGTTATTTACTCCTTACTTGAGCCAAAAGCACTGAAAAAACCACCTAACCTCCTCTATTTTAGTTAAAACCGAGACTTTTTTTTGATAAACCTTGTATCCTAGCGTATTTTTAGAGCAGATAAGGGAAAATTATTCATAGTAAAACAACCACGCTTTGGCATTAAAACACAAAGAAAGTAAGAACTATGGGGTATTGATTGAACGTACTATCAAAAAAATACGACAACATCTCCAAAAGAACTTCAACGAAAAAGAGTTGGGGTTAACCATTGACCAATGGGTTCTTCTAGAGCTATTGAACCGAAAGGAGGGCGTAAGCCAGAAAGTTATTGCCGAACAGTCAAATAAGGATGCACCTACTGTTACGAGGATTATCGATTTGCTTTGTAAGAAAAAGCTAGCCGAGCGCAGGGTAAACGAAGATGATAGGCGGCGTTTTAATGTTCACCTGACCGAACTGGGGAGAGAAAAAGTAAAAGAGGTCTACCCTGTGGTGCTTGATATGCGGCGAACGGGCTGGCAAGGTCTCGACGACAATGATTTTAATGAGCTCTCGCGTATTCTAGAAAAGATTTGCAATAACTTTGACTGACCGTCAAAGATTTTTTATACTCATACCTATTAATAACACATTATGGAATACGAAGTAGTTGTGATTGGAGGTGGCATTGTTGGCTTGGCCACAGCTTATAAAATACTAGAAAAAAAACCTGGGGTAAAACTCGCTTTGCTTGAAAAAGAAAGTGGTGTAGCCAAACACCAGACAGGCAACAATAGTGGGGTAATCCACTCGGGAATTTATTATAAGCCAGGCAGCCTCAAGGCAAAAAACTGTATTTCTGGTTACCAAAGGTTGTTAGCCTTCTGCGATGAACATGAAATTGAATATGACCTTTGTGGAAAAGTGATTGTAGCGACTTCTGAAGCCGAAAAAATTCCTTTGGAAAATATTTATAACCGAGGGCTTAAAAATGGGCTAGGCAAAATCAGGAAAATCAGCCAAGCCGAATTGAGAGAAATAGAGCCTCATGTAGCAGGCATTGCGGGAATTGATGTGCCCTACACAGGCATTGTCGACTTTAAGCAAGTATCGGCTAAGTATGCAGAACTAATACAGGAAAAAGGTGGGGAAATAATTACAGGAGCGAAAGTCATCAACATAAAAAGGCATAACCGCTACTCGGAAATAATCACCATTGACAAGACGTATACGACCAAACTGGCCATCAACTGTGCAGGGTTATACTCCGATAAAATAGCTGGCTTTTGCTCTGAAAAACTTGATGTTCGGATCATTCCATTCAGGGGGGAATATTATGAAATAGTGCCTGAAAAGCATCATTTGGTCAAAAACCTGATCTACCCTGTCCCCGACCCTAATTTCCCTTTCTTGGGCGTACATTTTACCCGCATGATTGGCGGAGGAATAGAGGCAGGGCCCAATGCTGTATTTGCATTTAAGCGAGAAGGCTATAGCAAAATGGCTTTTAATTTTACCGAATTTGCCGAATCTATCACGTGGCCAGGGTTCCAGAAAGTAGCAGTGAAATATTGGCAAACAGGTATAGGCGAATTTTACCGCTCATTCTCCAAAAAAGCATTTACCAAGGCTTTACAAAAACTCATTCCCGAAATACAGGAAGAAGATTTGGTACCGGGAGGCGCAGGAGTTCGCGCACAAGCCTGTGACAGAAGTGGAGGCCTTATCGACGATTTCAAAATAGTGGAAACCGAACACGTGATCAACGTGTTGAATGCCCCTTCGCCAGCAGCAACTTCTTCCCTAGCCATTGGCAGCACGGTTTCTAAATTGGCTATACATCATCTTAATGAATAAAAAAGTACTTTTAAAACCCCAAAAAAGAGCTTGCAGGTTGCTGCAAGCTCTTTTTTGGGGACTAGGCTTACTTGATTTCATTTCCCAATCAATTTCTTCACATCTCCCTCAGATATTTTGAAAAGGCTGATCCTAGGGAACCTTCCGGTTACATAGGTAAGTGCGGCAATCGCCATTCCCTTGTCAGCAGTTTCTACCAGCCCAGCAATTTTATACCCTTCCGAAAAACCTAAATATTTATTTCCTAAAAGCTCGCCCGTATCTTCATCATAAGAATACAAAACGATCTGATTCGATTTAGAATCCATCGCATAGATAGTCAGGTTTTGACTTTCGTAGGTCATCGAATGAATTCTCACATTTGCGTTTGGCTGCAATTCGGGGTATTCATTTCCTTCCAAGTCTTCACTTGAGCTTACACCAGCCTTATCTATAGCAATACGAGGATGTACATAATTTTTTCCAAATGTGAATCTTGAAACGGCAAAATCATCACCTGTAATATGGTTCATAGCACTGACTGCACCATCGTCACGGAAACCATTCATCACACCAGTCCATTGTCCTTCCACGTCCAAAAACATCACAGAAAGGGTATAGTTATAAAAGCCGTTTACATAAAATCCGCCTCCGTTGAGGTTACCCACAAAAAATGGCAAACGTTTGTTAGGATTGGTCAGATGATTGAAAATAGCTTCATCTGGGTCGTCCAAAATCTGGAAACTCTGCGTCCAGTCTTCAGAAAAATCTGATTTCAACTTGCTGAATGTTGAGCTTTGCCCATCCCTATTGAACCCTAGTACCCCCACTCCACCTTCGGGAGTAGCAATGGTACTGAGCGGATAGCTAATTGATCCGTATGTTCCCGCTACCTGCAAGCCCTGCCCAACTTCATCAACTTTCATAAGGTATGAACCAGAAGCACTCGGATCCATACACATAAAATAAAAAGAGCCATTGATTTCCATCAGGTTGGAAGTAGGAGCTACAAAACCCGAAGCAGGTACTTCCCACACAAAATTTCCCTCATCGTCTGTTTTCATCACATACACACCGCCAAAGTCAGAAATATCTACTTCGGTTTGCGCCAATATCAAAAAGCCGCCATCGGCAGTTTGCTTCAAATCTAAAGGGTAAAAACTACTGCTGAAATCGTAGTTGTCATATACTTTGGTAAAACGGTTGTTCGGCAGAATTACTTCTTCACTATCTGAGCTACAGCCCCAGCCAAGTAGCAATGGAAAAAGTAAAATTGAGAGTTTGCAGAGTTTAAGCATTTTATATTTTTTTCAAGAGTTTGAACTAGCTGTTGGTAAAAAAGTGAGCTTATTTCATGCGACGCATATCGTAAGGAACCACTGTTTTCTTTCCCTTACTTCCATTTCCAGGCGTATGCATGAAGCTTAGCGGAAAAAGAGCCGTCATCGAAAACTGTAAGCTTTGAAACGAGATATCGTCCATCACATCGAAAGAAAGCATGGAGGAACGGGCATCGCTATATCTTGCATTTGGGTTGGTGATATTTTTCATGAAGTGGCGGTAGCTACATTCTAGTGAAATCCTCACAAATGCAGTATTGATACTGATCCCCCCACTTGCCGCCAAGCCAAAGGTGTTGTCGTGCAATAAATTGGTAATCCCAACTTCATTGTTATCACCTGTAAGCTCTTGCAGGCCTCCGGCAGCCGCATCCATTCTGGTTTGGGTCACGGTCTTGCCCGCATCTATTAAAAAGTTATAAAACCCACCACCTTGTATGTAAGGAGAAACCACGCCTTTTAGGAAATTGAACTTCACAAACAAAGGAAGCTCCATATAGTTAAGTCTGTGGTCGTGGCGGAAGGTCATTTCCACAAACTGATCGGCAAGCTCTGGATGTTGCCAACTGTAGCTGTTTTCGTAGCCAAACTTATACGTGGCATAGCTAGGTTCAAAGCTAAAACCCAGCCCAGATCTGGTTTCCATTTGTACTAAAAAACCAAATTGAGTCCCTATTTTCCCATCAAACTGACCGTCATATTTCCTATCGAAGCCCTCAGGAACTTTTGATTGGGAAGTATAATTAAAAACAGAGTGATTTCCAGAAACTAGAGCACTGGTAAAATTCGCACCTCCTTTCATACCTATAAAGAAGTCTTGCGCGGAGAGAAGCTGGGGAGCAACCAAAACAAGAGAAAGCAGCAGCAACACAACTTTCTTCAGGGGCTTTTTTCCCATAAACATTGGTTTACTGTTAGTAAAAATCTTGACCATATTCCCTTAATGTTTGTGATTAAAATTTATAGAACGGTGACATTATTGAAACCTCGGACTTTGCTAGAAAATTGCTTATGCAATATTTTTTTGCGTTAACGTCCATTTACACACAGAAATCAGACCAAATTGAGGGGTGGGGAATTGAGGCAAAACAGAAAAAAAATTTTTATTATTTAGCAACCGTAAATAGCTTACGGTCTGAATGATTTTCTTTACATCATCAATTAAAGGAGAAGTGTCTGAACCTGACTATCTATCAAGCTCATATTTTGGTAAAAAAAGATAAGCAACAACTCACTCCTTTTTTGTAAAGAATAATTAAATTAGAAAGAATAAAATAACGCAAAATGGCAACAGAAGACAAAATAAGACAAGAGAAGGAAAAATCATTGGAGCTTACCATAGCGAAGCTTGAAAAAACCTACGGCAAAGGCGCTGTAATGAAGCTTAATGATGGAACTATCGTAGATGTACCAAGCATCTCTACTGGTTCATTGGGCTTGGATTTGGCACTTGGCGTTGGTGGTTTGCCACGCGGAAGGGTAATCGAGATCTACGGACCTGAATCATCGGGTAAAACTACCTTAGCGCTCCACAGTATTGCAGAAGCTCAGAAAAAAGGAGGCATTGCCGCATTTGTAGATGCAGAACATGCTTTCGATAAGCTCTATGCTGAAAAATTAGGAATTGATTTGGACAACTTGCTAGTAGCCCAGCCCGATCATGGTGAGCAAGCGTTGGAAATAACCGAACACCTTGTTCGCTCAGGAGCAATCGATATTATCGTAGTCGATTCGGTAGCGGCACTTGTACCAAAAGCCGAGCTAGAAGGCGACATGGGCGATAGCAAAATGGGTCTTCAGGCAAGGTTGATGTCCCAAGCACTCAGGAAGCTGACAGGGGTAATTAGCAAAACAAATTGCTGCTGTATCTTTATCAACCAGTTGCGTGAGAAAATTGGTGTGATGTTCGGTAATCCGGAAACCACTACGGGTGGTAATGCCCTAAAATATTACAGTTCTGTGAGGCTCGATATTAGAAGAATTGGAGCAATAAAAGAATCTGCGGACAATATTACGGGTAATAGAACTCGAGTTAAAATCCAGAAAAACAAAGTTGCCCCTCCATTCAAAGTAGTTGAATTTGATATTCTCTATGGAGAAGGAATTTCCCGAGCAGGTGAAATTTTGGACATGGGCGTAGATATGGAAATTATCCAAAAATCAGGCTCTTGGTTCTCGTACAATGGTACAAAACTGGGACAAGGTCGCGAAACCGTAAAAGAGCTAATAAGGGACAATCCTGAACTGATGGAAGAGCTTGAGAGCAAGATAAAAGCGATTATCAACAAAGACTCACTTCCTGCACAAGAGGAAGAGAAAAAAGAGGATTAGATTAGTGTAAATCACAATAGGGACTTCATCACACGTTGAAATCACTTGACAATTCGAGTAATTGTAAAAGTTTAATTGTGAAGAGGTTAGAAGCCAGAAGTTAGAAAAAGTAAACTACCATATCTAACGTCTAGCTTCCAGCCTCTAACTTCTTCTTAGAAGCTGCTTGGGAAACCTTGCAGCTTTTTTTATTCTCAAAAAAACTGGGAAAACTTAAATGATTTTGAAAAAAATAAAGGGTTTGCTGTAAATAGTTAAACCTAAATCGTACGCAAACAGATTAAATCTGTAATTTTGCCACCCATAAATTTTTAACTAGAAAAGGGCTTTTTTTTGCTCTTTTATTCCAAAAACAAATTACCAAAATCATGTTGAGAACTCATACATGTGGCGAACTGAGACAAGAAAATGTGGGTCAAAAAGTTACGCTTTCGGGCTGGGTACAAATTGTTAGAGACAAAGGTGCGCTCATTTGGATCGACCTTAGAGATAGATATGGCACAACCCAAATATTTGGCGAAAACGGTGTGACCGATCCTAAATTGCTAGAAGCGATGAAAGGCTTGGGTCGTGAGTTTGTGATCCAAGTAGAAGGAGAAGTTGCCGAGCGTTTTTCCAAAAATGATAAAATCCCAACAGGAGATATAGAAGTTAAAATTGAAAAGCTTACCGTACTCAACGGGGCAAAAGTACCTCCTTTCAAAATTGAGGATGAGACCGACGGTGGAGAAGAGTTGCGCATGAAATACCGCTACTTGGATTTGAGGCGTAATGTGGTTAGAAGCAAACTACAGTTGAGGCACCGTATTTCCAAGTCAACCCGTGATTACCTCGACAAGCAGGACTTCATGGAAGTAGAAACTCCTGTCTTAATAAAGTCGACTCCCGAAGGCGCAAGGGACTTTTTGGTACCTTCTAGGATGAACCCAGGTCAGTTTTATGCACTGCCCCAATCTCCACAGACTTTCAAGCAATTGCTGATGATCAGTGGTTTTGACCGCTATTTCCAAATAGTGAAGTGCTTTAGGGACGAAGACTTGAGAGCCGATAGGCAGCCAGAGTTTACGCAGATTGACTGCGAAATGGCGTTTGTGACTCGTGAAGATATTTTAAGCACATTTGAAGGCTTGATGAAATACCTATTCCAAGAAGTGAAAGGCATTGAGTTACCTGAATTCCCACGTATGTCATTTGCCGATGCTATGAAATATTATGGCAACGATAAACCAGATATCCGTTTCGAGATGAAGTTTGTTGAACTCAACGATGTGGCTCAAGGGAAAGGCTTCAAAGTTTTTGACGATTCGGAATTGGTAGTTGCTATCTGTGCCGAAGGCTGTGGCGATTATACCCGAAAACAACTTGATGCACTCACAGACTGGGTAAAACGTCCTCAAATTGGAGCAAGAGGAATGGTTTATGTAAAATGCAATGCAGATGGCACATTTAAGTCATCGGTAGATAAATTTTACTCGCAAGAAGACTTGAAAGCTTGGGCAGAAAAAGCAGATGCGAAGCCTGGCGATTTGATGTTGGTCCTTTCAGGAGAAGCTGCTCAAACCCGCAAGGCAATGAGCGAACTCCGCCTCGAAATGGGTGAGCGTCTGGGCTTAAGAAACCGTGAAGATTTCAAGCCACTTTGGGTATTGGATTTCCCACTGCTCGAATGGGACGAGGAAAGCCAGCGCTACCATGCGATGCACCACCCATTCACCTCGGCACTACCGGAAGATATGGAAAAGCTAGCCGACCAGCCTGGCGAAGTGAGGGCAAATGCATACGATATGGTCATCAATGGTGTGGAAATTGGCGGAGGCTCTATCCGTATCCACGACCGCGACATCCAGTCGAAAATGTTTGACGCACTTGGTTTTACCAAAGAAGAAGCTCAAGCTCAGTTTGGTTTCTTGATGGAAGCATTTGAGTACGGCGCACCTCCACATGGCGGTATTGCCTTCGGTTTCGACCGAATCTGTTCTTTATTTGGTGGAGTTGACTCCATCCGTGATTTCATCGCTTTCCCTAAAAACACTTCGGGCAGAGATGTGATGATCGACTCGCCTTCTGTGGCAAACAACGAGCAGCTAAAAGAACTAGGGATCAAAACCCTAGACTAAGTATAGCTATTCTTATAAACTTAAAAAGGTCATCAGTTTTAAAGCTGATGTCCTTTTCTTTTTGCCCAATTTCAATCCTACTGGGCAACTTTAAATTTGTATTTCGAAAAAATATGCTTCACTACATAGTTGATTTGGCTGTCGATCTGTGATTCCTTTTTGGTGATCTCACTTTGGGCAGCTCCGTGCCAAACTAGCTCTTTTTTTTCTGAGTCTACTAAGTCAATCATCACTGTTCCAGTTTTATAGTAGCTGACTTTTGGAATAGTTTTTCCTACGCTATAGCCAAACCCTACCCCTCCATAATAACTTCCTCCCCCAACTGAAACGGTGGTGTTATTCACCCGTTCCTGAGTTTCCACATTCACGTTGTACACGATAATTATGTCCGCATCTTCTGATTCCTTATAGCCTCTAGCCTTCATCTGATCATGAATAGCCGCTTCCAGCACATATAGCTTATCGGTCATTATGATCTTCATCTTTTGGACTTCCTCGGGAGTTGCATGCTCTACCTTGTAGGTTGTGTACTTGGCAAAATCGACACTTCTATCGTAATCGAAATACACTTGGCTGGAAGAGCAATTGGCAAAAATGGCTGTGAGTGAAATTAAAAACATTTTCACAAAAAGAGGTTTTGTATACTTAGTCATAGTTAAGTTTTTTTGAAAGAAACAAATTGAGTACTTATTTGCTTTACACCAAAAGAGTATGCACTTTTTTTACTTCGCTTTAGGACTTTCTGAGTTTATTTTGTCTTATGTATGTTATTTGATATTTAGAGCATGTTTAAGCTTTACCTATTTCGCTGTAGACGATCACAGGGCGTCTGTCCAATTATGGAACCTCACAGCAGTCCGCCACTGCGGTGATCGCTTTTGCTGAAAACTTAAATTTTAAACATATTCTTAACTAAACTTTTTACCAATCAACCCAACTCAAATGAAGAAGATTTATACTGTACTAGCAATTCTGACGCTGTTTGTTACCGCTGAAACTAATGCACAGTCGGGCCAAGTTTACACAACCTCTGGAGGTGAAATGATTTTTTCTTTTGCCCAGATAGACAATAACGGGAACGAGAAGGGAAATATCATGCGCTTTTCGCCCGTGTTCAACCTCCAGAATATGGTCAACTACGATATGAGCCCAAACTTTGGTGTGTACAGTGGGTTGGCAGTTCGGAACGTAGGGTTTATCTACAAAGACCCCAATACCGATATCAAGAAAAAATACAGGAACTATAACCTTGGAATTCCTTTTGGTGTCAAATTTGGGAACCTTGACGGACTTTTTCTCTATGGAGGATACGAGCTAGAAATCCCTTTTAACTACAAAGAGAAAACCTTTGAAGGGGAAAGGAAGACTGATAAATTTAATGTTTGGTTCAGCAAGCGCACTCCCTCTATTTATAATACAGTAGTGTTGGGAGTCCAATTCCCTTACGGGGCAAACCTGAAGTTCAAATACTACCTCACCAACTTTTTCAATAAGGACTATTCCGAAATGCAAAATGGTGTATCTGTAAAACCATTTGAAAATTTTGATGCCAACGTATTTTACTTTGCCCTTAGCTTCAAGCTATTCCGAAACACCGAGATTTATTATAAAGATATGAGAGATTAATCGTCTCGAATATGCATAAAAAAAGGCAGCCACTTGGCTGCCTTTTGTCCATAATCTATTTTATTTCTTATGGTAATTCTCCAAATACCATTCTATAAACTTCGCAGTACCTTCTTCTATACTCGTATCGGGCATGTAGTGGATTTTTTCCTTCATTTTGTCCATGGCTGCTGAGGTGGCAGGCACATCCCCAGGCTGGATAGGCATCAGATTGATCTTCGCTTTTTTGCCCAAGGCTTTTTCTATCCCCTTCACAAAATCCATCAAGTTTACAGGATTACTGTTTCCAATATTGTAAATATCGAATGGTGCACTACTAGTATCGGAAGGCAATTCTTTGATGTCTTTCCGTTGAGGAGCTACAGGCATCAGGTTGGCTATTCCATTTACAATGTCGTCGATGTACGTAAAGTCACGCTGCATTTTTCCATAGTTGTACACATCTATCGGCTCGTCGGCGAGGATTTTTTTTGTGAAAATAAACAATGCCATATCGGGCCTGCCCCAAGGTCCATACACTGTAAAAAACCGCAGACCAGTAGTCGGAATACCGAACAGGTGCGAATAAGAATGTGCCATCATCTCGTTTGCTTTTTTGGTAGCAGCGTAGATGGAAACAGGGTGCTCGGTTGGGTGGCTTTCTTTGAACTGCGCCTCTGTATTTAACCCATACACCGAAGAGCTAGAGGCATATAACAAGTGCTTCACAGGATATTTGCGGCAAGCTTCCAAAATGTTCAAAAAGCCAGAGACATTGCTGTCTACGTAAGCTTCGGGAACTTGGAGGGAATACCTCACTCCTGCTTGTGCCGCTAGGTTGATCACGTAATCAAACTTTTCGCTTTCAAAAAGCTCGTACATTTTCTCCTTACTTTCCTCCAAAGCAAGTTTGATGAAAGAAATATTTCCACTTCCTTTTATCAACTCTCCGTCAACAATATTTTTCACCTCAATTCCTTGGCGTTCTAAGCGCCCATATTTGAGGTTCACGTCGTAATATTCATTGATAGCGTCTAGCCCCACTACTTCATGCCCAAGGTCGGCAAGTTTGTGTGCCAAATGTGATCCTATAAACCCTGCTGTTCCTGTGATAAGTACTTTAGCCATTTGTTATTTTCTTTTTGAGAAGAAACCTCGGTAGTTCCTTCCGTTTTTTTGCTTTAAAGCCAATTAGTTAAGAGCTAGAGAATTGCTTTATCTAAATACAATTGGACGTATTTTTCAAACTTCTAGCCCCCAATCTCTAATATCTCTTTTTAGACCCGCCAAAATAAATTCTTTTTATCGGAATTACACTTCCACCCTATAAAAAAACTCGTCAAAATCCTATTTCTTCTTTCGGTTGAGAATCAATAAATTACGCTTTGAAGCGTTCAAATTTCCATAAACGGGAGTATTTTTTGTCCTGTTCTATGGTAATGCTTAACACGAATCCTACATAACTATTAACACTATGTCTCATTTTAAAGACGCCTTCATCTCTTATGGAAGAGCGGAAAGTATTTCTTTCGCTGCCCGAATTTACAAGCAGCTCCGCATGGCGGGGATGGATGCTTGGTTCGATAAAGTAAATATTCCCCATGGCGACGATTACCAACAGCGAATAGACAATGGCATAGAAAACGCCCATAATTTCATCATCATTCTTGCCCCCCACAGCATCAATTCTATTTATTGTAAAAAAGAAATTGACCTAGCGGTTTCTCTTGGGAAAAGAATTATTCCTATCATGCACATTGAACCTAGCTCAAAAGAGGTTTGGGATAATATTCATGTAGAGGCTAGCAAGCGTGACTATATTTTTTGTAGGGAAAAAATAGGAGACAAAGAAGAATTGGAGCACTGGGGCAAAAGCCAAGAGTGGGAGAAGCTCCAAGATGCAACGTACCTCGAAAACTGGAAGCATTATGAAGGTTTTGAAGGAATAGACAATTTTGATCGCTCGGCTACTAAACTAGTAGAGCTAATAGAAAAAGACAAGCAATACGTTCACCAGCATACGGCCATTTTAGAAAAAGCACTGATATGGCAAAGTAAAAATAAGGTGACTGCTAATTTATTGGTAGGAAAAGAGCGGATGGAAGCTGAAAAATGGTTGCTAACCGATTTCACGCCACCAGCCCAGCCTCCCTGCCATCCGTCAGACTTGCACGCAGAGTTTATTGCCGAGAGCAAGAAAAATGCGAATAACTTACTTACCGATGTGTTCATTTCGTATGCTTCGGAAAACCGCCCGATTAGGGAAAGGGTCTCGATGGCACTTTCGCACCGAGCGATTACAAGCTGGACGCATAGCAGAGATATAAAATCGAGTGCCAACTTCCACGAAGCTATACGAGAAGGAATAGAGCAAGCGGATAACCTATTGTTTTTCATCACCGAGGAATCGGTGGTTTCCGACTATTGCAAACGGGAACTGGAATATGCCAAGGAGCTAAACAAGCGGGTAATCCCTCTTTTGGTAGAGCCTGTGGACAGCTCAAAATTCCCCGAAGAAATTGTGGATATCCAGTACATCGACTTCACCGACAATACTGTTGAAGCTGATTTCCAAAAAGATATTGACGATATTTTGAGGGAGCTGGGCAACGACCAAGACTATTACAATAAGCATAAGGTTTTCCTCACCCAAGCACTCAAATGGGAACGCCAGCACAAAAACCCAAGTATCTTGCTGAGAGGCTACAACCTCGACGAAGCCTTGACTTGGCTTGCTTTGGGCAAAAAGCGCAAGACACATCGGCCGCTGGAGTTGCACGAAGAGTTTATTACAATAAGTGACCAGAAACGTGGACAGCTCGGCACAGATGTATTTGTTTCTTATTCGAGAACCGATGGAGATTTTGCCCGAAAAATAAACCATGCCCTCCAGTTCAATGGAAAAACTACGTGGTTCGACCTCGAATCCATCGCTTCTAGCAGTGATTTCCAAACAGAAATAAACAAGGGCATAGAAACCGCCGACAATGTGCTTTTCATCCTCACGCCCGATGCCATTGCTTCGGAATATTGCGCCGGGGAGGTTGCCTATGCCGAAGAGCTTGGAAAAAGGTTTGTCACTATTTTGTACCGAGATATAGACGTGGAAAAACTTCCTCCTGCCCTCGGGAATGTACAGTGGATAGACTTTAGTTCAGGAAATACAGATTTCAACACCTCTTTTGGGGAACTTATCCGAACAATAGACACCGACCGGGAATATGTGCAGGAGCATACATACTGGTCGCAACAGGCATTAGACTGGGAGAAAAAGGGCAAGCCTATTACCATGTTGTTGAGGGGGCAAGAATACGAAGATGCCGCTGCCTGGATGGACGTCTCAAAGCACGACAACAAGACGCCAGAGGTTTCGGTCCTCCAAGAGGAGTTTATAGAGCAAAGCCGCTTGGAACTAGAACGAACCACCCAGAAAGAGAAAAAAGCCCGCCAAATGATGATGGCCGGGGTAGGGATTTTCCTATTAGTCGCTTTGGTTACTGTTTGGATTTCCTTCCGCTCGGCAGAGCAATCGGAACAAGTGAGCCTTCAAAAACTGGTCTTCGACTCGCAAAATTATGCTCAGCGCAACCCGCAAAAAGCGATTCGCTTAGCTTATGAAGCATACCATTTTGACAGCGACCAGCCAAAGCCTCCGCATTTGGTAAAAAATATCTGCTCCATTATCCAAGATTACAGCGGGGAGAATTTGTATGTGAGCCTTCCACATACTCAGGTAAAAAAAATCAAATATTCCCCTGATGGAAAATACATCTTGACCATTGGAAATGATTTTGATGCCTACCTAGATGACTATGAAAGTAAGGAATCGTCGGAAGATTATTATGAAGGGACACAAGAACTGCTTGAGGAAGATGCGTATGATTATGGTAACTATGGGGAAATACTTTCGGTAAAAATTTGGACTTCGGAAGGAGAGCTGATAAATGAGTTGAATTATAAAAAAGATGAAAACCTTGACATTGTAGATGCTTACTTTGGTTTAGGCTCTCACAGCGAAGAAGAAATCCTTATAAAAACAAGTAATCCATCAGCTCCCATAATAGTTTGGGACTTTCTTAAAGATAAGTACAACAAGAAAAAAGTGAGAAGAATTGAGGACCTGAGTTTCTCACCTTCTCGCAAATACTATATTTCTAAGGAAGCTGGAAAAAATGGCTACCGCATTGTAAATACTAAGTCCGATAAAGAATTTGGGAATTTGGGAGACCTAGATATGTACATTTTCTCTCCAAATGAAAAATTTATCCTTTATACCTTAGCAGGTCAGAGTAGTGTCTATTTGCACACCATTAGCAATGGTAAAAAGCTGACCTTACCACTTGAAGCTGAACCAACTTATTTTGCTTTTTCCCATGCCACGGAAGAAGCCCCCCCTTACATCATTACTCGCTCGTACGAGTCCCCCACCTATGTATGGAATACTAGTGGAAACCTCATGTTTGAGGTCCCATTTAATGACATGTACTATCGTGGACACGATACAGAAACACTGCAACAAAGAAGTTTTGAAATAGGCGAGCACAACGGAGTGTTTTTTGCCGAAAAAGCACCTTTTGTTCTAAAAGGCCAAGACAAAAATATTACCCGCTATAATATGGACGGTACGGTAGATGCCACCATTGAACTATCAACCGACTTATATGAACAGCAGTTTTATTCTCCTAATGGAGATTATACCATTGTTGATTTGGGTGATATCTGGCTTTACAAATTCGATAAAACCTCAAACAAGCGACAAGAAGGCATCCAGCTGTTGGAGGACGGACACCTTAAAGATGTAACTTTTTCTCCTGATGGGCATAAACTGATTGTTAGTTGTGTAAAAACAAAATCCATCTCCTTTTTACAAAAACTCTCTAAAACCCTTTCTGAAGGTGATGGAGTTCAAAACACAGCAATTGAGGAAGAAAACATCGTAGCTTTATTCACGAAAGAGGGGAAATTGGTAGAGGAATTCTCCTTGGTAAGCCAAGCTCGTTTTTCTCCCAACGGAAAAAAAATCCAAGGCTTCACTCCTTATGGATCTATCATGTGGGCAACCAGCTCTCAAATAGATACTTTGGTGAGCCATTTGAAAGTTCAAGAGCTCACTTTCAACGAACGTTCAAATTATGGTTTGACTACATTAAAAGAAACCGTATTAAACTACAATGTCAGCATCTTGCTCGTATTGAGTTTATTTATCGTGTTCCTTTACAGGATAGCCAAACAATATAGGGCGCATTATTTTGAACATCATTACCTCAGCATCGGTATTTATTCGGTGTTCTATATTGTATTTGGGCTCATTCTGATTTCTCTAATGACCTCAAGCAGCACAACTCAAATGTCATTTTTGCTGTACTACTCATTAGTATTCATCATGTTGTCACTAAGAAAAATAGTAACGAAGGCAGAACCAAGACCCCAAGTGATCCTAAAGTTGGTGCTTGCCGTGATATTTTTAATCCTTTCAGTTTATAGAAGTATCAAAATCACCCAACAAGACCCATATGCGCAAGAAGACATAATTACAGGGTTCATCATAGTTACAGTACTCCTAAGCATTGCTTGGTTGTTTGTATTTATTCCTATCAGGTTTGCGTTAAGGAACTACTATGTCAAAAACTTTAAAGCCTTTTACATTCAGCTTGCCTTGCCTATCATTTTGCCGCTCATGACGCTTACGGGCCTTATCATTCTTATGCCTATTTATTATGTGCTAAAATATTGGCTAAGAAAAATGAAGAAAGTCAAAAAAATAATATCGATTTTGCTACTGATGTTTATAAACGCAAGTGTCTTTTATACAGCGGTTATTGCTACTGAAGGCATAGCCATCTTAGTATATTTGGGATTGGGGCTGCTCATCACATTAGTAAAAAGGCAAGTTTACCCAGAATCGGTACGGCAGGTGACTAGCGAGCTGTTTAAGAAGGCTACGTTCAAAAAAGCAAATGAACAATCGGTATTGGCAGTATAGCCTCAGCCAAAGTTCCATGCATAAAAAAAGCTCCAGTCTTCACTGGAGCTTTTTTTATGCCGAAGGAAAAACAACTATCTCTTTTTCTTCATAGAAGATTCTCGTACGATTAATTCAGTTGGCAGCATCTTAATTTCAGGGGTAAGCTCATCCTCTGCATCTATTTCGCGGAGCAAAATTTCTGCCGCCTGCTTTCCTATTTGGTACTCCGATAATTTGATGCTTGAAAGTGGAGGGTTAATAAGCGTATCCACAGGCTCGTCATTAAAACCAACTATGGCTATATCTTCAGGAATCCGCAAGCCTTTTTCCTTAATTGCCTTCATTGCATTGTAGGCAATCCTATCGCTCATTGCTATGATAGCATCAGGTTTTTTGTCTAATTCCAATAGCTTATTGGTAGCCCTAATCGTATCTTTCTCTGAAAAATCGCAATGGGTTACCAACTCTTTTGGTGTTGACATCCCATGCTTTTCCAGTGTTTCGGTGTAGCCCTGAAGCCTAGAGTTACTGAGCGAGAGCTTTTCAGGGCCAGCCATAAATGCAATCCTCTTGCAACCTTCGTCTATCAAATGCTCTACAGCTTGGCGGATAGCATTATAATTATCTGCCAATACTTTTGATGTATCCATTTCCTCGCATTCCCTGTCAAAAAACACCAAAGGAATTCCCTGCTTTTGAATGTAGCGAAAATGATCAAAATTGCTTGTTTCTCCGCAGATGGAAATAAGAAAACCATCTACCCTACGGGCAGTCAACTGCTTGGTATTGAGTATTTCCCTATCTACCGACTCGTTGGTTTGACACACCAAAACCGTATAGCCAGCAGCACTCGTCACCTCTTCAATTCCATCCATCACTTCAGAGAAAAAATGGTAGCCCATTTTTGGTACAATTACCCCAATGGTATTCGTCTTTTTTTGCAAAAGGCTAAGCGAAACCAAATCAGGTTGGTAATCTAGTTCTTGAGCCAACTCCAACACTGCTTTTTTTGTTTTAGGGTTGATCTCTGGGTGATCGCGCAAAGCACGAGAAACTGTTGACGTAGATATATTGAGTTGCTTGGCTAAGTCTTTTATTGTAATTCGGCTTTTTTTCATACTAACTTTATATAAAAAAACTTTGGATGGTTTATCTAATGTTGCCCTACAAACGCAGGATTGGTCATTTTCGATTCTTTAAAGGTAAAAAAACCACCTGTAATATTACAACTATTTTCGCTTGCGATAGATCACTTCTAAAACAAGCGAACTTAATTTAATCATTTTTATGAAATTCGAACCGTCTCTTTTCCCTAAATTGCTGTGTCTTTTAGGAATAAGGGCTAGATTTATGCCTTGCTCGCTTTTTCAAAACCTTGATCTGAACAGGTGCTTATAACTATGATGAATGCTTTCAAACACTGTCTATATACATTTTTTATCCTTGTAACGCTAAGCTGCGGCAGTCAAGTTTTTGCCCAACTAAACATTAGCCCAATCCCCAAAGCAGGGCAAAAGGAAAATATAGAATATAAAAGATCTGTTGTGCCTATTCCCGATACAGTTTTTGTCAATTTGCCTTTTTTCGATGATTTTTCAGGTTACGAAGGCGATGCCGATACTTTGCGATGGTCACAAATAGGGCTGGGAGCATACATCAATAATCATTATAGCGAAGAAGCTCCTTCCAAAGGCGTGGCAACTTTCGATGGGGTGGACGAATATGGAGTTCCTTACGATCTGGATGATGAGTTCAACTATGACGAGGCTGACAGCCTAGTTTCTCACTTTTTTGATCTAAGCACTTTTAAGCCGAGCGATTCGCTCTATATCACTTTCCAGTGGCAACCCGAAGCCTTTGGTGAAGCTCCAGAAAGTGAAGATTCCCTCCGCCTACAATTTGCCGATACGTCAGGTGTTTGGCAAACTGTCTGGTCCGTAAACGGTGATACCACCAAGCCCTTTGCTACAGTACAAGTTTCTGTAGATAATGAAGCCTTTTTCCATCAGTACTTCCGCTTTCGTTTCCAAAATATCGCCCGCCTTTCGGGTATTTACGATGCCTTTCATTTGGATTATGTCTATTTCTTTAAGAAAGAAGACGACATCTCTGAAAGACGCTTAGACGTAGCTTTAGTAAAGCAGCCTACTCCTGCCCTAAGCCGCTATACCGCCATGCCTCTTTGGCAGTTTTTAGCTGACCCAGCCAATGAAACGGCCGATACTATTTTCTCCAATATCAAAAACTTATCAGATACTTTCAACGTGGTGTCCCATGTCACTTCTATCAAAGATGTTTTCTCAGGGCAAGACTTTGGGAATTTGGTAACAGGCTCATCGAGAGGGAATGCCAGCTTTACGGGCACAAGTATTATTTTCGCCTTCGAAGAACTGACGTTAAAAGCAGTAAACGATCTTTCGTTTGTTACAGATAGCTACGATTCTCTCAAGCTCGAATACACCTACCAACTGGGTACAAATGAGACGAATGAGCTGATTAACACCAGAGATAACGACACGCTCCGAAGCGTTACAGCATTGCACAATTATTATGCGTACGATGACGGCACTGCCGAGTACGCTATTGGCGTATTCCAGCGCTTTGGGAAAGTTGCTTATAAATTTGAGCAAAATGAACCAGCCCAGCTTACCCACATAGATATGTACCTTACCCAAATTGGCGATAACCTCCTTGGACAAACATTCAACCTCTATGTGTGGCAAAGCATCGACACTGCAGAAGTGGACAACGATAATGTACGTTTTATGCAAAATATCCCATTGGTATACCCCTCTCGTCTCAATGAGTTCAGGCGCATAGAGCTTGCCCAGCCAGTCTATTTGGATGAGGGAGATTTCTACATTGGCTTCGAACAGGTAAGTGAAGAAAACATCACGATCGGATATGATAAAAACACTGTTTCAGGAGAAAATATTTACTATAATTTGGGGGGGAAATGGATTCAAAACAACAGTTTCCCTGGCAGTATGCTTCTCCGCCCCGTATTTTCCCAAGCCGACCCCAATGGGTTGGAAGAAGTGGAACTAGAAACCACCGTATATCCCAACCCTGCCACCAACATCCTCAACATTGAAGGCGAAGTGCTCCAAGCCCGTATCATCGACCTTTCAGGTCGAACGCTCCAATCTGCATCATTCCTTCTTTCCGAAAAAAAACAGTTCGATGTATCTACACTTCCTGCAGGACTTTATTTGCTAGAAATGCTCGGCAGGAACTCCAAATCTGTCAAGAAAATCATTGTTCAGAAGTAAAAAGTCGGCAAACTGAGTACTCGTATTTCATAAACATCTTAGCTACCTCTTTTTGTCTCTACTGAAAGTTACTGGTTTCTTGTTACTAGTTTTTAAAAGGAAAACCAGCCCAAATACTAAAGCAATTGAAAGCCAATATTTTATAATTAAAAATCAATAACCCCTAACGAGAAACTAGCAACCGTCAATAATACCTGAAAAATGGTAAAATGACTACCTTATAATAGAGCGGTAATTTAGTTTTAAGCCATTTACCAAGGCAGTTCATATTCGTAAGTACCGAGCATCAGCTCGCAGCGGGCAACCACCTTTGTGATTTCCGAATCATTTTTAAGGGCTTTTCTGGTGTTTTCCACAGCAAGTTTACAAAGCTGGAAAGGGGCAATAAGCGGGCTATTGGTACGAAGCGTGAGGTAAAGAATATTGTTTTGAATGTCATTGACCTCTACTTCTACCTGACCGAGGTCGACATAAATGGGTGTTGCTCCTTCGTTCAGCCATTGGATAAGATTTTCTTTTTGCATTGGTACACAGTTTATCGGTTAAAAATGGACTGTGCATCAAGGTTTGGGCAGGGTTTGAACTAATTTTCCCATGTACAAAATGGGCGCATCCTGCTGTTTTTTTATAACCACCGTGGCGTTCAAGCTCGGTTGGAAAACCAATTTCTGGTTTCTTGATGCGCTACAAAAATACGAGCTAAGCCTGAGCTAGGCAAGCCTTTTTTGATTTTATTCCTTATTCCGCTCAGCGCTAGCCAAGCGGAAATTAGTTTTTATTTCTCAATAAACTTCATCCCATATTTTTGAGCAAGTGAATCAATTTTGGGCTTTGACAAGGCATTGTTGCTGGCTAGTTCCGCCATTTCGTTAAAATAGCCCTCGAAACCTCCAGGAGTGATGGTGTTCATGGTGATGCCTGGAAGAGTGTCGGTATTGATAAATCCGTGGGGAATGCCTTTGGGCAAGCGAACAAAGTCACCCTCTTTTGCTTCAATAATTTCATCTCCGCAGTAAAACTCATAGGTCCCTTTCAGCACATAAAACAATTCGTCTTCATGGGAATGCACGTGCCTAGGCGGGCCACTTTGCGGTGGGGTTTCTGTAATGATCACCGAATACTCCCCGTTCGATTGCTCGCTGAGGATTTTCCCCGTAATCGTGACCCCATGGATATTCCACTCCTTCCCTTCGTCCGAAGAGACATAGACCGCAGTTGTATCAGCATGTGTATGTGATTCATTATCAGCAGCTGCGTGCTCGTGCTTATCGCAACTGAAAAGTAATAGAGCAAATAAAAGGGGCATTAGTATTTTTTGGTTCATGACAGTTGAGTTGGGTTATTCATTATTATTAATAGCTAAAAAGTATTCTTTATGATTTCACTTGACACCTTAGAAAATCTAATTTAGGAGAGGCTAGAAGTTAGAAAAAATAACCTTTTGAAGTTTTAACTTTTTCTAACCTCTAATTTCTTCACTTTCAGCCCTAAACTTTTCTTATCTCTCGAATTATCAAGTAGATTTATAAAGAGCCAATAAAAGTAAATCAATTCTTCCCCCGAAACAAACTAGCATGCTGCTCATCGGTTTTTTCCGATACTTTGGCTTCTATTTCCCCGTAGTTTTCGGGTGAGAAGGTGTGGTGGATTTTGCCTTCCCACAGCCAGTGAATTTGGTCGCACATGGAAGTGAGGGATTCTAAAATATGGGAGGTGACCAAGATTGTCCGTCCTTCTTCTTCGCTCAGGTGCTTTATGATTTTTTTCATGTGAAGGTTCGATTCTAAGTCGAGCCCGTTGAAAGGTTCGTCCAGCATTAGCACGGGTTTCTCTCGGCTGAGGGCTGCCATAAACGCCAGCTTTTTCTTCATTCCAGTCGAATAGTTTTCCACCAGTTTTTTGAGCGGGAGGTGGAAAAGCTGATTATATTCCTCTATGTTAAAGTCAAGGTTTTGCTTTTTGAAAAAGCCTAGGTATTCCTCCCCCGTCATTTTAGAATAGAAAAAACTTTCTGTTTCTAGCAGCACCGAATCTTTGCCCAGTTTCACCCCTTCACCTAGGGAAATAGTGCCTTCATCGACTTCCATTTCTTTGTTGAGCAGGCGGAGCATGGTTGTCTTTCCCGAGCCATTCAGCCCGATGATGCCGTGCACTTTTCCACTTTCCAAGTTTAAATCTAACGATTGGATAATGGGCGAACTGGCATCGTAGCCAAAGGTCAAGTTTTCTATGCTAATCATAAAGGTACAGGTTTAGATTTTTGGAAGCTTTTCGGGCATAGCGGATAAGCAGGAAAATAGGAACGGGCGCTAGAAAAGGAATGACAAAGCTGACCACCGAAAACCCGATCATCATGCTATTGAAGCCCAAGCGAAGCCCAGGCTGATAGAGCGAATATTTCATCAAAATAGCTAAAGCAAGTAGGAAACAGCCTACAAATGCTCCGTAGAGCGGCAAAAACCAAAACTCGGAATGCATAGCTATATAGACCACCGTTGGGATCGAAAACAGTAATAAATACAGCTTGAAAGCCATTCCTATTTTATGAAATAAAAATTTACCCGAACTTACTTCTGTTGCCCGCAGCATAATGAGCGGTTCGCACTCGAAATAAAAATTGGTACAAACAAGACAGCCTCCCAATAAAAGCAAGGGAAAAAAGTAGGGCGAGGGCATGAGGATGATGACAAACAGATAAATGGAAACAAGGTGGGAAATGCCTAAGCGCAAGCCACTTTTCCACTCAAAAGCTTCCGCAGGAATTATCCGAAGGGGCAATGTGAAGGTTTTCAGTTGCCGAGGTGTCCACTTCAGCAAACTCAACAGCCCAACTATTACTACATAAATAATAGCAGCCCACCAGTAAGCCGTGAGCGAGGCGATGAGCAAAATGGGAAAGGAAAGTAGTAAATATTCTGCCCAAAACACCCATTTGGTGCTTTGCCCAAAGGAATTCAAAAAAGCCTTATCGGGTCGGTAAAGGTGGAGGTAGGTAATGCTAGCCAAACTTACGCCAAGCAAGATGGCACTTAGCTCTACAAAAAAGATGGCCTTTTTGAGCAGCATGAGCCACAAAAACACAAGCAAGCCCGCACCCAAAACAGACCGAATCCAGCCAAGCTCCGCCATGTACCTGCCAAGCTGAGCAAGCCGGACTTTCAAAATATGTTGAATCATAATTCTCGTTGCTGGTTACTGGTGCGGTTAGTTCTGTACGTCATCCCGCACTCGATGCGGGATTCTCCCTGCCTACTCGCCTTCACGCTGGCTATTTATAAGGAGGGAGACCCCGTATCTCCGCTATGCTTCGTACGGGGTGACGGAGCTTTCTTTAAACCCTCTGGTCAGTGTCAAAATTCTCAAGGTAATCGGACACTCTTTTTACGAACATGCCGCCAAGCGAGCCATCCACCACTCGGTGATCGTAGCTGTGGGAAAGGAACATCAAGTGCCTAATTCCAATAAAATCTCCCTGGGGAGTTTCTACTACGGCTGGCTTCTTTTTGATAGCACCCACCGCCATGATGGCAACCTGAGGCTGCATAATGATCGGCGTGCCCATCACATTGCCAAATGAGCCAACATTGGAAACGGTATACGTTCCGCCCGAAAGCTCGTCGGGCTGGAGCTGATTGGTACGTGCCCTTTCGGCAAGGTCATTTACCTTCACCGCCAAGCCCGTAAGCGTAAGGTGATCGGCATTTTTAATCACAGGGACGATCAAATTACCACTTGGCAAAGCAACTGCTACACCAATATTCACCTCTTTTTTCACAATGATTTTATCACCATCTACCGAGATATTAACCATTGGAAAATCACGCAATGCTCTTGCAATAGCTTGAATAAAAATGGGGGTAAAGGTCAAGTTTCCATTATAATTCTTCTTGAAAACCGCTTTTTCCCTGTTCCTCCATTCTACTATCCCTGTCACATCGGCTTCTACAAACGAGCTTACGTGCGGGGAAATTCGCTTCGACTCTACCATCCTGTTGGCAATAAGCTTGCGCATCCTGTCCATCTCAATGATCTCATCTTGTCCGTTCACCGATTTGATCACCTTAGGTGCCTCAAAAGCAATAGTAGGCTGCGGAGCAGGTTTGGCTACTTGTGCAGCCACCACTGGTTGACTTTCAGCAGGAGCAGTTTTCTTTTGCTCTACATAGCCCAAAATATCGTTTTTGGTCACCCTCCCCTCCTTTCCACTACCAGGAATAGTTTCCAGTTCGGCTGAGGAAATATTTTCTTGGCGAGCAATGTTCATCACCAAGGGCGAGTAAAATCGTAAGGTCTGCGTACTAGATGTATGGCTACCATTTGATGTGCTTGCAGTAGGTTGCACTGCGGCAGCCCCACTAGTTTCGGCTACCTGGGCAGGAGCCTCTGGCGCATCTGCTTCTACTTCGGCAAGCTCTTCCGTTTCTATCAGCGCAATGGGCTTATCCACCTCTACAATATCCCCTTCTTTGGCAAGGATTTCCTTTAACACCCCAGAAAAAGGAGCGGGAACATCCGTGTCCACCTTGTCGGTAGCCACTTCTAGCACCGATTCATCCTGTTCTATTGTCTCCCCTGGTTGCTTAAGCCATTTGAGGATTGTGCCTTCCATCACGCTTTCTCCCATCCGAGGCATCACCATCTCTACTACAGCCATATGTATATTTTTTGAAGTTTCAGGTTATCTATTGGTTTTGAGGACTTGTACAACCCCTCTTATTTAACCAAAAAAACAGCATTATGTTAATAAAAGCTATCTAAGCAAAGCTAACAAATTTGAAGAAAAAAGCCGTTGGGCTGGGTGGGAATTGTGGGAAGCATCGGATACAAGAAAAGGTTTAATTTCACAAATCGCAACTGTACTTTGTTTTTAAGCGTTAAAAAAAGAACCTTATTCTTTCAGCTAACAATAATTTCATGGCACTCCAACCTTATTTTTTAAGAACTAACCGCAAAGCTATTTTCAAAAACCCTGAAGTCATATCAGGTATCCTTGTAGGCTTATTTTCATCCTACTTTATCTATCAGTTCTTTTTCTTTTTTAGAGAAACCATGCGAGCCTTCACTAACAGCTTAGGTGGGCGGGTTTTTCTTCAGCTAACAGATGAAGAGTATTTATTTTACAACCTGTTTTTAGCTAGCATAGCATGTGTTCTGGGTTTCTATATTTTTATCAAAATAGCTATTGAAGGCTCAATAAATAATCGAGATAAAAACCTGAGACGGAAACAGCGGCATATTCTGAATGAGCAAGGCTTTTTCTTTTGGTCATTTTTATCAACCTACGGGAGGTTTTCTGCCGTATTCGGGGGATTATTGATTACAATGCCTTTGCAGTTCGATTTGGATTTTTATGATGATTTTTTCTACCTATTTTTTCTTATCCCAATTGTTCTGTTTTTCAATGTTTGGCCAATCATTCTCAAGTCAGTAGGCAAAAAAGCATATAGCTGGATGCTGTATTCTTTTGTTTCTATCATGGTCATGAGTGTTTTTTATGCAAATCTCAATTTGGGTAATGACAGGGCAATGGATAAGGCAGTATTAGACAATCGAATTGATTCGCATTATAAAATAGAGCTCCCCCGTTCAAAGTTCTTTAGCTATCACTACAGAGGTATGTTTGATAATTTTCTACTCGTAAACGATACTATTGAGGGGCGTGAGCCTATTGTTTTTATAAATAACGACTTGAAAAATAAATGTTCAATCAATGAGCTGGGCAACCATATCAGCAGTTTTTTTCAGCAAATAGACGAAGCGGAAAGAGATAGGTTTATCCCTCGGTTATTGGTTGATAAAGATGTAGAGCTCAAATATGTAACTGCAGCTAAAGAAGAATTTAGAAAGTTAAATATCAATAAAACCATGCTACCTACAGCGGCTGCGTATTCAAAGTACCCATCTACCCACCCTGTATTTTTGAATAGAGGGTTTATAGGCTACATGCCACCAAGATCCGAAGAGATTGACTCTTTCCTCAATTACGCAGAAACAGTAGGTTTTAGCAACCATAAATTGATAATCTCAGAATCAGGGATGCGAAACTATCTGACTAGGACGGTCAATCATATCGTAGTTAGGGTTTCGAAGGAAAAGGTTTTTGTTGGGAAAAAAGAAGTGGACAAACAGGAATTGAGTGAGTTTATGCAGAAGGTAATAGAAAAACACACTCCCGATTACATGATAGTTTTTGAACCTGACGAAGATATTTCATACGGCAGATATATCGAGTTCAAAGACTTGTATTATTCCAAAATTGACCTCTTGAGAAAAACAGAAGCAATCCGTCTCTACGGCACTACATTTGAAAACCTCCGCTATAGAAATAGTAACGCATTTGACAAGGTTTCAGAGAAATACCCATTTGCCCTCATTGAATGGACACCTGAGGAAAAAAGGCTGAGGGCTCTGGAAAGAAAAGCTGGGAATATCAAGTAGTTTTTTGGGAGACTAAAAAATCTCCCAAGTTTTTTTTAATCAAACCATCCCCCTCGCCATTTCCTTAAGCAGCTCCCAAGCATTATCTACGTGTTTTTGGGTAATATTAGTTTGCCCAGTCACTATCCTAAGCGTGTATTTTCCTCGGATTTTGGTGTGAGTCAGGTATATTTTCCCAGTCTTGTTTATCGCTGCTACCAGTTGGGCATTTAGCTCGTTCACCTTCTCCTCGTCTTCCAGGCCTACAGGTTTGAAGCGGAAGCAAGCAAGGTTCAATGTGAGCGGGGTCAGCATCTCAAAATCAGGCGCAGCTTCTATTTTTCCCACCAAGCCCTCGGCTAAGTCCAGATGAAACTTTATTTCCTCACGGATCTTATCTGCCCCATAATTTCTCATCACAAACCAGAGCTTGAGCGCCCTAAACCTTCTGCCCAGTTGGATTCCCCAATCGCGGTAGTCGTTTACTTTTCCAGTAGTTTCTGTCCGCAAATATTCGGGCAAGATGGAAAAAGTGTTGAGTAGAGCATCCTTGTCCTTCACAAAGTAAGCGCTGCAATCGAAGTGGGTGAACATCCATTTGTGCGGATTGAACACATAGCTGTCGGCGTGCTCCACTCCTTTGAGGTAATGCCGGGTTTCGGGCAACACGAAAGCCGTTCCCGCATAAGCGGCGTCTACATGCAGCCAAATCTTATGCTTTTGGGTAATTTGGGCTATTTCTTCCAGAGGATCGAAAGCGGTTGTTCCCGTAGTACCCAATGCGGCTACCACGCAAAGCGGCTTTTTCCCCGCTGCCAAATCTTCTTCTATTGCTTTTTCCAATGCCTCGGCATCCATAGCCAAACCTTCGTCCACAGGAATTTTTACCAAATTCGCTTTTCCAAAACCAGCTATTTTCACACCTTTTTCTACCGAAGAATGCGTCTCTGTGGAGCAGTACACCCTGAAGTCGGTGAAGTTTTCAAAGCCATTCTCATTCACCTGAAATTCAGAATATTTTTCCCTTGCCGTGAGCAATGCGGTGAGCGTGGCGGTGGAAGCCGTATCTTGGATTACTCCGTGCCATTCGGAAGGCAAACCTGTGAGGTCTCGCAACCAGTTCATCATCATTTCCTCCAGCTCGGCAGCGGCAGGAGAAGTCTCCCAAATCATGCATTGCGTGCCTAGTGTAGCCGTAAGCATTTCTGCCAAAAGGGAAGGATAACTGCCGTTGGCGTTGAAATAGGCGAAAAAATTGGGGCTTTGCCAGTGGGTGATGCCCGGCATTATAACCTCCTGGAAATCTTTCATAATTTCCGACATTTCCTCGGGCTTATCTGGAGCAGATTGGGGCAATTGGCTGAAAATATCACCTGGCTGGCTCTGCGATTTCACGGGATATTCTTCCACGTTTTCTAAGTAATCGGCCATCCAGTCCACAAATTCGTGGGCGGTTTTTCTAAATTCTTTGGGGTTGAGCATTTCTTTGCGGTTGTTTCGTTGACGACCGAAAGATACGGCAAAGCACGCTTTTAAGTACCTTGTAAACTAGTTTTCGTGTTATATCAAAAATCCTTTTGTTGATTTCACTACCGTAATTGATTGTTGCTGGTTTCTGGTTTCTCGTTACTAGTAACCGTCAGCAGGGTCTAAAAATCAAAATAATAAGTATCATTAAAACACTCGATTATTTAGTTGTACTTACAAAAACCTACTTTGAAGCTCGGGGGTAGGCATGCGGCATTCATTTTTCTTTCCAAACCATTTGTACCTGTTTTTGGCTATAAGGCTATAAATTGCATTACGAAGCGAAGCGGGAATGATTATAAAAATAGACATCAGGCTCCACAACCCACCTAATTTGCTAGCTACTTTTATCGCAGCAGTGGATTTTTTGTAGATTTTACCCTTATCATAATACACAAAACTGTCAAAGTCGAATGTATCCAAATCGTGGTCTTTCAAAAGTTGCTGCCCTCCCTCTGACTGAAGCGAGGCGAAGGTAAAATAACCATCCTCATCTCGATCTATAATGAAATTCACACTACTGTTACAGAGGTTGCACACCCCATCAAAAAGAATAACTCGTTGTTGCTGGTAGTTCATAGAATGTATGACAGAAGTTGTTCAATGATACTTAAGTTCCTCCTACATAAAGGGGTTTTGAGGGTAAAATGTTCGGAGGAACAGCTACAACTTAGCCAAGTTAGCACTTTCGATACTTTCTACCATTTTATAGGCACTCCCAAGTGTTGAGGTAAAAGCATAGGGAATGGGTGGTTGGTAAACGGAATGCATGTTTTGGTAAATGGAACGCTGAATAGCATTGGGAATGACGTGGATGGCTTTCTTCACATGCAAGCTAAGCAGCTTACTATTTGTCTTGAGCCAATTGATCTTTGTGTTGATAAACTCACGTGGGATGTAAAGTGAATAGGTGGTATCGTAAATAAGGTAGACTTCTTTCGATTTATTCAACAGACCTCGAAGCTCTTCCAAATAGGACTCAAACTGCTCCCCCGAAGGGGAAACGCTATTGAATCTGACATGAATAACGATGTCGTTAATTTGAGAAATAGACGCAAACTCGATTTTCATTTAACATAGATACTTAGCGCGAAAAATATGAACTTATTCTTTAGAATAGTACTGAAGTACAACCATCAAACGGTCAATTCCATTCCCATTTTGCCAAATAAAATTTTAACTCTCACATATTATTAACTCAACAAATGAATAAAATGGATATTTTGCAGAATAAATATAATTTTATCTTTCTAAAAAGAAGAATAAGTTCATATAGTTTCGACTAAAGCCTGAAAACAGGGTATAAACCAGTTAACGAGTGGCACTGGCAAAAGCACCTTTATCACTCGTATTCAGCTTGTTATAAAGCTCAATTACCTCTAGTTTTTCATCATCTGATTTGAAGTACATCTTTTTTGCCTGAACTAATTCTTTAATTTCAGGATACTCCTTTGTCATAAGTGGAAGTAATGTCTTTTTGAAGCTAGAAAAGTGGTGTAAATCAGAACCAATTATCACTGTCATGTCATAAAGCGTGTTGGCTTTTTTAACTTTCTCGGCCTGTGTTTTGGCATAACCGTAATACTCTTGTTCAGTAGAAGTTTGAAACTGAGATTTAAGCTTGCCAATTACGGTCATATCACCAGTGATCAATACCTCGTAAAAACCCGTAGATAGGTATCCGTATTTATTAGGAATGTCCAATGAAGTAAAAACTCGTTCACGGTCTATATTTTCATCATAAAAACGAAAGTAAGTTACTTTGTCAGGCGTTAGGGCTTTTTTACCAAAAGCAGCATTCTCTATAAGGACTAAATCTTGTTTAAAGTGGTAAGAAATAGTCCCTTGGAAGGATTCTCCACTTTTTAGAACAACAACGCCAAAAGAATCATCTGTATAGAAGTTATTTGCAAACAACGCACAGTTGTAGCAAATAGCCAACATGGCTATGATAGCTAATTTTTTCATTAGTAATAAGGTGTTTATTGGTGTAAGGTGAAAGTCATTTCTTCAATAACAACGAGCTATTATCAAAATGTTTTAAGAAACAATAGATAATTTCTTGAAGAATTGAAAAAAAATTGTATCGAAATATAAGAAGTGTTTATGAGAAATAAAAATGACACGGATCATTAAAAAGTACAAATTCTAAAAACCTTTCCTTTGCCCCTTCCAAAATTCAAAAAAGCTCTTCTTCCGTTCTTTTGGAGGCTTCTCATAACTAAGTCCTACGCTATGCTTAACGCCACTCAAAAGCGTTTTGACAAGGTAATTGATCACGGATTTGTGCTCTATCCGCTCAAAATAAATTTTCCCCCTCTTCAAAAATAAAAATCGAGGGTTATCGGACTTCACCACCAAGGAGTTGGCAAGGAAGGAGGCAATCCCCAGCCCAAAGCCTGTCTTTTGCGTCTCTTTATTGATAAGAGTTACCTTCAGGTCATTATAATAAAACTTCATAATCCCATCGGCATACTCGTCATCGGCTTGTACTTTCACCAGTAGCTTCTTTGCCGTTCCACCATTTATTTTGGCAAAAGCTACATTCTCTAAAATGGGGTTCAACCTTCTCAGGTCCATTTCGTGCAGCTCTGCTTGATAGGTAAAGGCATTTTTCTCACTACCTAGCTGAAAGTTGAAAGCAGCATCGAGGTGCCCATTTCCCATCACCTCGGTAGATGCATAAAGCTGAAAAGCCTCATTGTTAGCAACAGCTACCGAATCGTTTGTGAGGTTATAGCCCCATATATTCATGTCTAAGAAGTCGATCTTTCCCGTCTGCTTTCCACCCACCGCAAGCTCTTCGTACGAAATCCTTGACCTATGTATAAATACGGTATCAATCTTAAGATAAGTACTGAGGTTCTTAATGGCCTCTTGGGGCAAAGGAGGCTTATTATTTTTTGGAAATGGAGGGCGCTTATCGCGAAAAATATCTCCGCTCAGCTTATTGACATCCAACTGGTTTGCCATGATCTTATTGGCAACCACCAGCGAGTCAAACTGAAAGTTTTTGAGGGCTATCCTATCCGCTTTAAAGTTCATCCAGTCGGTTTCGTGCCCCATTATTTCGCCAATCTCATATTTGCCCACCGTGGTATTGAACCTGAACTTGTCCACATACAGCAATTTCTCTCCTGTGGAAAACCCGACCTCGCCCAAGTCGATGCTATGAAGGCTATCGGGCAAGATATAATGATAGTTTTTGAGCTTTAGGTAAAAATCATCGGCATGCAAAAAGCGGCTATCGGAGCGGGCAATTTCCTCGTCTACCTCAAAGTGGGTAAAGCCTGTATGAATATCTTTCAGTTTAATATGCTTGCTTTCCTTCTCCCCATGGCTCACCAACTCCAAGGAAATATCTCCCATCTCAAACTTGCCAATGTTCACATCGGGGAATACCTTGGCCACAGCGCTGTAAATACTATCTACGGCAAACGGCTCTGCCTCCTCTCCATCGTCCTTGGCATAGGTCACCACCCTAAACTTTGGCTTTTGCAACTGGATACTCCCTAGCCCCAAGCTATCCCCTTTATAAATTCCGTAAGAGCCAATTCCCGAAAGGGCAATCCGTGGGGTGTACAATTCAAAAAGCTCTCGCTTATCTTCCCTTTTATCATTAAAAGTAGGGTCTGCCCAAATATCGGGAGCAAAATGCAAATAGGTGGCGTAAAACTCTGCTGTATGGGTAGAATATCCCACCTCGCTAGCCCGGATGGAGTAGCTGCTGTCGGGCAAGTAATGAACATAGTTTTTTATTTGCAGGCTCACATCGTCGGAATAGAGGAAGCGGTCTGCGCTCAGCTCCGTAGCCGAATCGATAAACAGATTCTCCACCCCTAGTTTGATAAAGCCTGTAGAAATTGTACTTGTTTTTCCCTCTTTGTGCTGTGCCAAGTTGAGCCTGCCCCTATCGAGCAAAAACTTTTGCACATTCAACAGCTTGAGCGAAGCAGTGAGTTGTTGGGGCAAGTCTTCCAGCCTAAATTTTTCTTTTGGCCCTGCCAAACTATCTTCTTTGGCAAAAAGATCGAGGTTGATCTGTGGCTCCCAAATCCTCATCTGCCCCACCACTGCTTCTTTATCGAGGTAAAACGAGCGCAGGTCAAATTCGTCTAACCGGAGCATGGGAAGGCTCAGGCGATAGGTACTGGCAGAATCGGGCAAGGCGACCCCTGGCTTGGGAGCAAGATCTGCTCCGTATGCAAATACGTAAGAACCACTAAGGGAAACACCCAGCTCTTTTACTTCTAACAAATGAATATCGTCCGCTAGCAATTGCCGATGGTTTTTGGTAAAAACCTCGAAATCTTCGGCATCGAATACCATTTTCCCCTCCATTACCTGAACTGTATCCATTTCCAACCCCCTCACGCAAAGAGAAACCTGATTCCCACTCAACCTGTTAGAAGCTCTTTCTCCCAGTTCTATCAAGCCATACGTACCACTGCTGATATTGATACGCTGAACCTCAAGCACACGAACCAACTTGTGTAGCGGTATTTCTTTTTTGAGGGTATCTAGCTCCTGCGCCAGCAGAACGGTATCTGGCAATTGGTTGGGCTCAAAAATCGGAGAGCTGAATCGCATAAAGTTAGGGCGCTTAATTTGGAGAAGGCCTACCCTCACTTCTTGGTTATAAATAAAGTCACGCATCCCAAACCCTTCTAGCCTAAAATCGAATAAACTGACATCGTAAAGAGGGCCAATATTTTCCACTACTTTTCTTACAAAGCCTCTGTTTCTATTAGTGGGGGATATACGAATGCTACTTGCCGAAACCAGCGAATCGGCACTAGAAACAAAAGGATTGTCGATTTGAAGGGTATGCAAGCCATTTCCCGGCTTCAGGCTTACCTGATTTGCTTTCACTTCGAAAGAAGAGGTGAACAACACTTTCCCACTGTCCAAATAGGTACTATCCTCAATAAGCAAATCGTTCAAATAAACTTGAGCTTCCTCTATGCTGAACAATGAAGTAGTGTCATGAGCTATTTCATTCAAATCAAAATCCGCATCGCTAATCTCTATTCCGCCGACATCTACCAAGGTAAAAACCTTTGAAATAAGTGGATAAATCCGAGCCATCAGCAAGGAATCCGCATCTACATGCTCAGCCGTTGGGCTATCAAAAAGGTTGATCATAGAAGAATCCTGCAATTGCATCCAAATAGAATCCAAGCCCTTTGCTATCAATGAATTCCCAATGATATCTCCCAACGTATCTGTTGGTAAAATACTTGCCGCACTCAGGTCTATCAGTACCACTGCCGAGTCGAGCGACCTCCGTTTTCTCCTTGCCAGTATTTCTTTTTTTACCTCAGGCGAAAAAAGACGGAGCAAGCTATCGGCCACCACCAATTCCGAATAGTCGTCTTGGGTAGGCAGCATGCTTGGTGGGGCTAGCGCAAGGGTATAGGGGTGGGAAAAGTAAAATGAATCGAATGTAAAAACAGGCTCGCCATACTTGGGCGGCGGCAAGGTATCGGGGATAGTGGCTAAAATAGAATCCACATCCATCATGAATATGAGCGAGTCCTGCAACTCGGGATCGTAGCGAGGCAATTCCGAAGGAGCCGTAACCAGCTCAGGCAGCACCAATGAATCCAACGGCAGGAGCTTAGGACGCCGGCTCGTGATCAGTACCGAATCGGGCAAGGAAGGCAATGGAGGAGGAGGCGCATCCATTTTGTATTTGTTCACTTCCACCTTGGGGCGGGTAATGTCTATTTTGTTGCAGACAAGTGATTTCCGCTGAACGAAGTCCCAAATATCTAGCCCTTGCAGCTCAACCCTCGAAAAATAAATATCGAGTAGCTTATCTTTGTTTGCTTTTTTTAGCCTAGCCTTATTTCCTCGTTTGTGCCTAGCTCCTATGTAAAAATTACTGGTAAAAAAGTGCTTTTTTGAGGTTGAAATCCCCATGCGAAACACCTTGAGCGTATGCAATCCATCGGGCAAATCGAGCGAGTAATTATTCACCACTAAGTCGGCATTGTCTACAAAATATTTCTTGCCCCGCTGCTTATAATTCAGCGAATCGAAACTAAAATTTTCTACGTCGAGGGTAAAATTATCGAGGTTTAGGTTATCGGCTGACTTGCCTTTTCCTATGGTAAGGTCAAAAGCAGCACTATCTAGCGAAAGGGAAGAAAGAGTAAACTTTGGGAAAAGCAATGAAAGTGCTTGGTGCAATCTTTCGGGCAAAGGGTTTCCTCCCCCACGCTTTGCCAAAGGGTTTTGCTGCTCATACGTAATGATCGGTTTATGAAGCGTAAGCGCTTTGGCCCTAAAGGTCTCGTAAAAATAGGCACTGTCGTAGCGAAGTTCGTCTATACGTAGCTTTGACACCAATAAATCCAGTTGGTTTCCCTCCGAGCCTTTTTTAGAACGGAGCCTAAAATCATCTAACCAAAAATACTGCTGATCGGTAGAAAGTTTAAGGCTTCCAAAAGCAACATCGTACAGCCAATCTTTGGAAGTGAAGCTATTTTCTTTGATATCCACATTTATCCCGTCCACAGAAAACTGTCTTTTGGACTGAACCGTGTTGGTAGAGTCGATTTGGAAATTTTTTATGTCCACAGAAAAGCCTTTGAGCTGGAAACTGTTGAGCGTATCGGTAGCGCCAACAGAGGCAAAAGCCACCATCGCGTCGTCTATTTCAAAACTTTCTACCCTAAAAAGATCGAGGTAACCCGAGATGATGTAGAAAAAATCGTTGAGCTGGCGGGGGTCATTGAAGGTACTATCGACTTTTCCTACATGTGGAAAAGAAATAATAGAAACTTTTGGCTTGTCCATCCTAAAAGCCTCTACCTCTAACCTATTTTCCAAATAGAGTTTTTTAAGGTCGGGCGTATTTACATACAAATTTGGAATCTGAATATTCACCAAAGCGTTAAAAGAACCTCCAGCATTCACCAATTGCTCGTACCGAAGCGAATCTCTCTGTAGGCTAAGTTCTTTGAGCTGCAGCTCTCTTTCAAAAAAGGAAAAACGGATACTTTCATAATCCAACTTGTACAAACCATCACTTTTGAGCTGGATTACTTCCTTTAGCACCCTGCCCAATATTTCGTTGGTATAATAGCGGACGTAGAGCTGAGCTCCTACAGCAAGCAAAAGCATAATTCCCACAAACCATGAAACACGCCTCAGCCATCTCCTCTTCTTTTTTTTAGGAAGGGCGGCATTTTCCTCAGGCGAGGAATGTTCCTGTATGTCTGCGTTCTCTTCTGACATAAAAAGACTGATAGCCTGTAAACCTGTGTAAATTAGAAGCTAATTACAAAAAATCGGTTAATCGGAAAGTAGTGAAGCCAAATATTTACTAGCCTAAAAATAAAAAAAGGCTCCTAAAGGGAGCCTTTTTCTTGGTAATTCTATAATTTATTTAATCAAAACTCCGTCTGCCTCAAAAGCCAAGGCCAGTTCGGGTTCCGTTATCGCCGCTATTTCTTCTTCGGTTTTCCCTGCATCTTCAGCATAGTGCTTCAACACATCTACTGCTACCGTATCCATACTTGCTACTCCGTGGATCACCACTTCTTTGCCCGCCAAGTCTTTTGGCATAAAGAGCGCATAGTCTTTAAACTTCACTCTCATTTCACTTCCGTCAGCTTTTTCGAGCTTCATCCAGCAACCTTTCTGTTGGCAAACTTCCGTTACCTTTCCCGTCACGGTCACATCTTCCAGAGCTGTTGCAGTTGCTATTTTCTCGTCGAGCGAAGCCAAGGTAATAGCAGCTTCGGGAGCTACTTCTACACCAAACTTGGTTGAGTCTGCTACCGCTACTTCTTCCTCCACATCAACAGTTTCTGCTACGGCTTCTTCTTCGTTGTGTTCTTCTTTGGGCGAGCAAGCGGCAAAAGTTGCCAGCGCCAAACCCATGATTACATACTTCCTGATCATTGTTTTTAAGTGGTTTTAGTGATGGAAAATTGTGGATTAGTTCTACTTTAAAATACATGGCAAATTAAGCTATTCTTTTCAGCACTTTTATAAGTTCTTGCCAAGGGTTACTAGTTTCACATTTTTGGTTTTAACCATAAAACCTAAGCTAAAAGATTTTGGAAATGTTTTTTTTTCAACCAGAAACAAGTAACTTTCAGTCAAAAAGCCAAAAGAAAGGAGTCGGTAAAAACTTGGTTTATAGTGTACTTAAAATACCTCAGACGCTATTGCCTTCACCGTACCCGATTTACTCATGGTATAGTAGTGCAAGCAAGGAGCTCCAAATTCCAACAATTCTTTCGACTGCTGGATACACCATTCAATCCCTACTTGCCTCACAGCTTTGTTGTCCTTACATTTTTCTACTTCTTGTGCCAAAGCCTGTGGCAAATCGAGGTGGAAAATACTTGGCAAAATTGTCAACTGCTTTTTAGTAACCATGGGTTTTAGCCCGGGGATAATCGGCACAGTGATACCCATATCTCGGCACTTATTTACAAAGTCAAAATACTTCTGGTTATCAAAAAACATTTGGGTCACTACATATTCAGCCCCCATGTCTACCTTCATTTTAAGGTATTTGAGGTCATTTTCCAAGTTTGGAGCTTCAAAATGTTTTTCAGGATAGCCTGCTACACCTATACAAAAATCTGTAGTCGGAGTTTCAATCTCTTCTGCCAAGTATTGCCCCTTGTTCATGTTCACCACTTGCTCTACAAGGTCAGAAGCATAGTCATGCCCATTAGGGTCTGGCACAAACCTCGCCTCCGATTTTATGGCATCGCCCCTGAGCAAAAGCACATTTTGCACACCTAAAAAGTTGAGATCAAACAGCGCATTTTCCGTGTCCCGCTTGTTAAACCCACCACAGATCAAATGGGGAACAGTATCTACTTCGTACCTATTGGCAATAGCAGCACAAACCCCTACCGTACCCGGGCGCTTCTTCGTTGTGATTTTCTCTAACAAACCATCATTTCCCCGCTGCTTGTACACATACTCCTCACGGTGATAGGTAACATCTATAAAAGCTGGGTTAAACTCCATCAGCGGGTCAATCGCATCAAAAAACATTTGTATGCTCTCCCCTTTGAGCGGTGGTAATATTTCAAAAGAAAATAAAGGACCTTTCGCCCTTTCCAAGTGTTCGGTTACTTTCATCTATTTTAATTTGCGGCCAAGGCCGTCGTTAGGTGATCGCACAAAATTAATTGAAAATTTGAGACAGGAAGGATGAAGGCAAAGCTTTTTGTCTTGCAAATACCTATTGAAACCATTCCCTCGCCCTAAAACTTACCCACTCTAGCTCTAGCCCTGCCCAACAAGTATAATTCCCGTTCACTCCTTTTTAGCTGTTGCAACTCTTTCCAGCCCCTATCTTGCATACATAAACACAAAGGGAACAGGATTTTATCACTTGTTTGGGTTTAATTTTTGGCAAGGTACAGACGCCAATAAACGAGTACAAGTTTTAGTGGATACCCAAAAAAGAGCGTGAGAGGAGGCATAGGTTCAAGCTAGAAGGAAACTTTTTTGGGAAATGTCAATTTCAATTTTTTTACAAACTTCAGGAGAGGCGGACGCTAATGTCCGCCTTTTTTATTGTTCTTTCGCAACTATTGCTATTTTATACATATTGGGGCGCACTTACTTCCCTCACGCTCAGAGCCAACGCTTCTGCCCGCCCCGTGCTACCAAGCCACCTTACGCACAAGCCATTTCGGTCTTGGCATTGCACTCTTCCCCTAGTGCGCAAAGATTCTTTCCATATCTAGGAAAACAGCAATCAAAACCGCAACGTACTTGGCAAATACTTGGCAGCCAAATCTTCGTAATAGGGTCGCAGCTCTTTTACATTTGGCGGTGTGGGCGATTTGGAATACAGATCGTAGGGATTAAATGCCCGTACCCATTTGAACATTTCCTTGTCATACTCGTCCATCAAATGATTGTAGGCTTCCTCCCGGTGCTGTGCATAAAAGGAGTGGTAACGGATCATGTACAATGCAGATTCTGGCAAATGATCTTTCATGATGTGGTACAAATACTCATCGTGCCCCCAAGACATGAATACATTTTTCAGCCCACAATTTCGCTCATACACACCATATTTCGAATTATACCGCTCATCGGCGGAATCAGGATTATTTTTGAAAAACTCTGGATAGACTATTTTATCGGAAAACTGGCAACCGACGGGGAAGGTATCTCCCACCACCGCCCACTGCGGCTCGCCAAATAGGCAAAGTACCTTGCCCAAATCATGCAAGAAACCCGTGAGCACAAACCAATCGGGATGCCCATCTGCCCTGATAGCTTCAGATGTTTGAAGAAGGTGTTGCGTTTGATCAAGGTCAATATCCGGATCGGAATCATCTACCAGCGTATTCAAAAAATCAACCGCATCCCAAAGCGTCATTTCCTTCTTACCGAACTTCAGGTACTCCGCCCTTTTTTGCTGTACGAAATCGTAGGTTTGGTACTGATGGTTAATCCTATAAAACTCCTTTACCGTATCCCGAGCAGGATCGTCGTAATTTCGGAATTCCTCTTTGCTCTTCTCACCGTTTTCAGGATATCTCTCTAGCAAGTCCTCTTCCCAGAGTTCTTCCATATCGAGGTTGTTCTTTTCATTTTCCATATCTCTAGTTTTTTTAAAGGTATAAGATACGGATTTTTGCTTAATCGCCATAGAACGAAAAAGCCAAGGCATGCTTTTCCCAAGTCAATAACGGATATAGTTTAGGCTAAAGCCTGTTCGTTTTTACTTCTGAGCGGGGCTTAAAAACCCCGCCTAATTAGTTTTTATCACTAGCAACGGGCTTATTAAGACTGACTAAATAACCGTCATTTTTGTAAAGATGTTTAGAGAAAAAACCCTGTAGGGGTTTCATAATTGTAGTAATTAGCGTAAACATTCTATCAACCCCGTGAGGGGTTGCAGAAACCTACATTTTACACAAATTCTGCAACATCCCACCGAAATGCGGGACAGGCTCTACGGCGTTGTTTTTATCTGCTTCGCCAAATCTACAATAATGGAACCTCCTGCTAAGGACGCAACAAGTTCTACGAGGTTCTTTTACATCTAATAAAACCTACAAACGGAACAGTTTGCAATGTTGCAGATGGACCACAGGCTACTATTAGACATATATAAGTATGTCGCTTAAAAAGTCAATCTTAATAAAGCCCCGTTTGGAAGCAAAAACAACAAGCCTATAACTTCTTAAACCATGATAAACGCTATTCTACTTCCAAAATAAAGGAAATTTCATACTTTTAATAGAAAATAGTACTGATCGTCAACTTCCATAAAAATAATGAGCGGCTCTTCCGAAAACTTATTTGACCATGCGCTACGACCTGTTACCACAGAGAATATTTATAAGAACCTAGACAGAGGTGTTTCGCTGAATGTATATGCAGCGAAAGATAAGGGGATGGACAGGATGCTGGAAGACTTGGAGCAAGCAGCTAGGCGGCACCAAACAGCCGTGGAGGTGATTCACCTAACTATGCGCTATTTTGTGGATAAATTTGAGGAATTTGGCAAGCAGCTATACCCAAAGCTGGGACTAAAAGAACAGGCTACCCCTAGTGGATCATTGGAGTCTGCCATTGACACAACCTTCACTCAACAAAATAAAAAATGTTGGATTTTTTTAGAAGAATTTGATGCCCTGCTCGATAACCCCGAGATAGATGCAGGATTTGACAATCCATTTTATGGCTACTTGAATATCCTCAAGCAACACCCCAGTGTATCGCTCTTGTGCGCCACAGAAAAAATAATTAAAAGCTATACGTATTATACAAAAACTGAAAATGCGGCTGGAAACATAGAGACCAAACAGCATGGCAGCTCACCTTTGGTTTTTAGTGAGAAAAAGGAACTTCTGGCATTGAAAGAATATGAAATCAGCCAAGAATTGAAGCGGAGAATAGCGCCACTGAATACATGGATGGAAAGCTGGCAAATAGACAGGTTGGTGCAAGGAGTAGGATCAACCCACTCCAGTTGGCTCTTGCTACAGCACAGTATTGGTGTGATTGAAGAGGAGCGGGAAGGGCTAAAAGTGCTAGATACTAAAGCATTTGAAACTTGGTGGAATACGAGTGAGGCAGATTGGAAAAAGAACTACGCACCGAGCTTAGAACGGAAGGTACTGGCCAAACAAAAAGAAGCAGGAAAACTACGGCGGCTTTTTATAGGAGTTTTAGCCATATTTATAGGAAAGCAAAGCAGCGAAAAAGCAGTGGCTAAGGTAAAAGTAAAGCTTTGGCAAAAACTGACAGGAGGGGCAATTGTAGGAGGAGGCAGCTTGTGGCTAGCCTTTCAAGAGTACATTAAAGAGTTTATTGAAGGACTACTGAAATGAAATAAAAAATAAGCGATGAAAAACCGCCCTTACATAGTAGAAGACCCTGCGTATTGGAAAAGCCACTGGACGAAGAAGCCAGGTGCTTTTGAGCCGCCGCCACCGCCAAAAAGTACTTGGGACTATTGGCGCTTACTCATTTTTGAAAGAGAGTTACTTGAAAAGTATACAAAAGGTTATTCGCTTATCAAACGATTATTCATTTTTTTAAAATGCTATTTGTGGGTAATTGTTTTTACGACTGCACTTTGGTTAGTGGGTATTGCACTCATTACGGTACTTGACCTACCTAGTAGCCACTATCCGAACCTCTTTCCAGAGGAAGTACAACAACTCTGGATACAATACCCAAGTAATTTGACCCGGGGGGGGGGGCTCATCCAGCTTTGGTATAAAGGTTTGATCGTAGGTTTGGCCTTCGGTTTGACCTTCGGTTTGGCCTTCGGTTTGTCCGTAGGTTTGGTCGGAGGTTTGGCCTTCGGTTTGTCCGTAGGTTTGGCCTTCGGTTTGGCCTTCGGTTTGGCCGGCGGTTTGGCCGTCGGTTTGGCCGGAGGTTTGGCCTTCGGTTTGGTCGGAGGTTTGGCCTTCGGTTTGGCCTTCGGTTTGGCCTTCGGTTTGGCCTTCGGTTTGGCCTTCGGTTTGGCCTTCGGTTTGGCCTTCGGTTTGGCCGTCGGTTTGGCCGTAGGTTTGGCCTTCGGTTTGGCCGTAGGTTTGGCCTTCGGTTTGGCCGGAGGTTTGGCCGGAGGTTTAAGTATTATCCGTGCCTACCTTTGGTCGCTACATGCATTGATAAAAACCAATCCTATCGTATATGATTTTTTTACACCCTTTTTATTCTTTGGCCATGAAAAACGCCTATTTGATTGGACTACAGGTAGCGCTGAAAATGCCAAAAAGCTGATCCACTTTGTAGAGACTTACCGTTCAACACAGGTCAAACTGCTGGGCAAGTTACTTCACACACAACAAGGTAGCTTGTGGTCTTTACGCTCAAAAAACCTTATAGTCCCCACCATCCCACAAGCACAAATTCGACCTCCTGAAAAAGTAGAATTTTGGTATCGCCCCTTGTACCGTTTGTTTTTGCCTTTAGAAAGTACAGATACCCTACAGCCTTCCACGGTTTGGAGAGAACAAGTACAGGCTCTTAAGGGAGAGCTTGTCCGCTTGGAGCAAGAGACTAATTTACGTTTGCAACTTGAACAAGCAAAAGCAGCCCAAGCCGCCCTTGTTACCCTTCGGAGGCAGACCCAAGCAGAGCACAAATCTTGGAACCGTTTTTACCTCCCTGCCCTTGAAACAATGGAGCGCCAGTTGGGCGAACAAATCGCTGGATGGAACGAACAATTGGAAAATGCCGAGCCTGTGGCGCAAAACCTTTATTTTGCCGGCGATGCGCTCAACCCCCAACAGCATGAGCAGGTATTTATGCGTCGCCCAGATTTGGAGGAGCAATTGCAGTTTAAAATTGCCACTGCCCAAAGTTTGCCCATGCTGGCCTTGCAGGGGCAGCGCAGAACAGGCAAGACCAGTTTGCTCAATTTCTTGGAGGTTATTTTACCCGAACGGGTCAAATTGGTTCGGTTCAACTGCCAAGATACGTATGGGAAAAATGTGCGGGAGCTTTTGCAAGAAATACGCCTGCGTGCAGCCCGTAAATTAGCGCTTCCAGTTCCAGAAGAACCCTTGCCCGAACCTTGGTTGGAAGCATGGCAGGCCACTCGGAAGTTTTTGGAAAGTACTTGTCAAAACCAAGCATTCAAGCTGGTGTTGGCATTCGATGAATACGAAGATTTCCACAACTATGCCCTTGCCCAAGACCGCTCTATGGCAGGTCAGCTATTGGGCGCAATGCGTACCTTTTCTCAAGAGCAGCGCGATGTCGTTTTTCTATTCATCGGCTCTGCCTTTTTTAGCGAATTAAAAAATCCCGATTGGGGCAGCTATTTCGTCAGTGCAGAATTACTCACCCTCGATTACCTCGACCAAAAGCGAAGCCTCCAACTTATCACTGAGCCTACCGAGGGTTTTGCCCTACGCTACGAAACTGGGGTGGCTGAAAAGTTATACGAACTCACCCAAGGCCATCCCGACCTTATCCAGCGTATCTGTCGAGAGGTATTAGACCGAGCCAACCAGCAAGCCCGTTACCAAGTCAGTAAAGCAGATTTGGAGGAAGCCATCAAAAAAGTAGTCTATCAGCCCTCCAATGGGGTTATTGATGTGTTTTGGAACGAGTTCTGTGGAGAGGCAGAACACCAAGCCGTTCGCCAATTGCTTTCTGGTGAAAACATTACCGAGAAAAAAGGCCTGCGTCGCCTGCTAGACCATCGCTTTGTTGTTCGTGGAAGCGAGCCTAGCTCATATCAAATGCGTGCCCCCTTATTCGCCGAATGGGTGCTTCGCCAAGATGAATATTTTTTGTAAAATGCATAATGCGAAAGCATTCAACTAATCCTACTCCAATTAGTAGCCTTTTTCTCAAAAAGCTCCAGCCTTTTTTTCACAAGTGAGTTAGCAGGTGAAGCTAAAGTTGAATCCGCTTCCAGTAGTTTTTCCACGGTGTGCCTTGCTTCTTTCACCACGTTGCTGTCTTGGGCGAGGTCGGTGAATTTGAGGTCGATAATGCCGCTTTGCTGCGTGCCCGCCAAGTCGCCGGGCCCACGGAGCTTGAGGTCGGCATCGGCTATTTCAAAACCGTTGGTGGTACGCACCATGGTTTGCAAGCGCACTTTTCCATCTTTACTCAGCTTTTCCCCACTCATCAATATACAGTAAGATTGTTCTCCGCCCCGACCGACTCGCCCTCTGAGCTGATGCAGTTGCGACAGCCCAAATTTCTCGGCATTTTCAATAATCATCACCGAGGCATTGGGTACGTTCATCCCGACTTCTATCACCGTAGTGGCTACCATGATGTTGGTTTCTCCCTTCACAAACCGCTGCATCTCAAAATCTTTGTCCTTGGGCTTCATTTTCCCATGGACAATGCTCACAAAAAAATCGGGGAACGCCCTTGCTACGCTCTCGTAGCCATCCATCAGGTTCTTGTAATCCAGCTTTTCCGACTCTTCTATGAGCGGATAAACGATATATACTTGCCGCCCTAGGTTCACTTGCTCTTTCACAAATCCCAAAACCCTAAGTCGCTGGGAATCGAACCAATGGATGGTTTTAATAGGTTTCCTGCCTGCGGGAAGTTCGTCAATCACCGATACATCAAGGTCGCCGTAGAGGGTCATGGCTAACGTTCGGGGAATTGGCGTGGCGGTCATTACCAAAATATGCGGATAAGCCTCGCTGGTTTTGTTCCAAAGCTTTGCCCGCTGGGCTACCCCGAAGCGGTGCTGCTCATCTATCACGCACAAGCCTAAGTTCTTGAAATCGACCACGTCTTCTATGAGCGCATGCGTGCCGACTATGATCTGAAGCTCTCCGTTCAGCAACTCTTCATGGATCACTTTCCGCTCGCTCTTTTTGGACGAGCCTGTGAGCTTGGCAATTTTTATCCCTAGCAAATCGGCGTATTCTTTCAAGCCTTCGAAGTGCTGAGAAGCCAAAATTTCGGTAGGCGCCATCATGCAAGCCTGCGCCCCGTTGTCTATCGCCATAAGCATACAGATGAATGCCACAATGGTTTTTCCACTTCCCACATCTCCTTGCAGCAGGCGGTTCATCTGCTTTCCGCTCAGCATATCTTGCCTAATTTCTTTGATCACCCGCTTTTGCGCACCCGTGAGGTCGAAGGGCAAATGATCGTGGTAAAACGTGGTGATGGAAGGAATAGAGGGAAACCTCTGCCCTGGAAATGCATAGGAACGCTGATTTTTTTGCCACAGCATTTTCAGCTGCACATAAAAAAGCTCTTCGAACTTAAGCCTAGCCACGGCTTTAGAAAGCGACTGCGGATCGCGGGGGAAATGGGCTTGCGCCACAGCATCTTGCTTGGAAATAAAATGAAATTTTTCAAGTACCTCGGGCGGCAAAGATTCGGGAATATGTTGGTACGCCTGCTTGAGCAATACTTTTTGCAGCTTGGCTATCGCCCTCGAATCCATGAATTTATTTTTGAGCTTTTCGGTGGTGTGATAGACGGGTTCTAGCCCACCTGCCGTATCGGTTTCTTGGGTGAGTACTTCTATTTCGGGGTGGGAAATGGTGTAGGTTCTGCCATAGCGAGTAGGTTTTCCAAAAATGACATAAGCCGACCCTGCTTTTATCCGCCTTTGCACCCAATTAGCCCCTTGGAACCATACCAGCTCCATCTGTCCCGTACCGTCTTCAAAGTAGGCGACCAAGCGCTGTTTTCTCCCACCTCCTACTATTTCCAAGTTACGGACCACGCCCTTTATCTGCACAAAAGGCATGTCTGGGGTGATTTGGGAAATTTGGTAGAACCGAGTGCGGTCTTCGTGCCTAAAGGGGAAATGCTCCAGCAAATCGCCATAGGTAAAAATACCCAACTCGGTTTTTAGCAAGTCTGCTTTTTTGGGACCAACCCCCTTCAAAAACTCTATCTTATTCTCAAAAAAACTCACGACTTCTTTTTCTATTTTTTCTCGACCTAGAAGGTCAGGCTACATTTCTGATTAGCCAATGCATGTATTGGCTCTACAACTAACTTTATTAATAGCGCATCGTTATCAATTTATCCCTGTATGCGGATAATATTTTTCAAGATGCGTTTTTAACTGGTGATACTTCTCCAACACTTTCGGAGGCTGGTTAGATTTGATGAGGTATTCTTCGTACAGCTCGGTAAGTCGCTCATATTTTTCACTTTTCAGCAGCCAAGAAACCACCGTTCCTTTAAAACAGCGATGTGTTTGGTTGTAAAGATACTTGCAAGGCTTAAGCGGCTTGTAATTAAAAGCCCTGTCTAAGCTCATGAGGGTGGAAACAGAGTCTAAAAATATAGAACCAACATCGACCATGAACTCGGTGATTTGCTGAATCACCAATGCTTCGTCTTCCTCATTTTGCACCTTGTATCTAAAATACTTATTGCTGGTAAGTTTCCCCACCGAAATTATCACTGTGTTCGATTCCTCCCAATGCTCTTGCTGGGTATCCAAAAACTGTTGGGCAATTTTTTCCACTTTATCATTCCTCACTCCTAGGTTCACTTCCAGCCAAATTTCGCTATCATATGTGGTGATCGAAAAAATCACATTTTGAAACCCCGTCTCTATCATTTTCCTGAACTGCTTTTTGTCGGGAAGCATTTCAAAATTTTTATCATAAAAAAAGTCGTAAAGACTATGGTATAAATTGCTTTCAAATTCTTGGATAGTCATAAAGCTAGATTCATGTGCTAAAAGAAGATTAGAGCATGTTTAAAACTTTAGGTTTTCAAGCGAAAATAGAAACTATGGTGGCGAACCGCTTTATGGTTCTCGCTTCAAAATAGGTGAAATTTTAAACTTACCCTCAGACTAGTGACTGGCGGAAACTACATAAAAAATGGAGGAAGTTCAACCAACCCTAGCACCAAACACTTCTTTTTTTTCAATCCGTCAAGCATAACAAACTACCAAACCACAAATCCTTCTTTAATGGAAATATTTCCCTGCTGTTTATCAATTAATTACATAAAAAATAATATTTTTGAAAACCTTTTTTGACGGTATTAGGTTGAAGAGGCAAGAACAACTTACAAGGTATAAGATAAAGTTCTACTACCATTCTAGCCTACCCAATAAAACAATATTACTCAACTCATCACCTAAGTTACTACCCCACCACCTTCCTTTACTAATCCATCTTGTTGCCTATCAACTGCAATGAGTTTACTTGATCATACAGCAAAGACTATCACTTCCATTCTATAGTTGTCTCTCAAAGAGCAATAGCTTTAGATCACAATTATTCATATTATTTCTATGTTTTCTAAAATTCACACAAGTACATTTATTATAGCCATAGCTATAACACTTTCACACTGCACCACAGTAAAGGAAGAAAAGCAGCAGTTTGTATCTACTGAGGTTTTACTGGAAGAAGGCACCAATATGGCAGCTGCGCTTTCCCCAGACAAATCGTCCCTCGCTATAGACCTGCAAGGAACAATCTGGATTCTACCTGTAGAAGGAGGAAAAGCAACAGCAATCACCGATGGAATGGGTGACTGCCATGAACCTGCTTGGTCGCCCGATGGTCAAAAACTCGCTTTCCACTCGTATAAAGCTGGCAATTACCACATCTGGACTGTAGATAAAAATGGTAGTTCCTTAACCCAAATCACAAAAAGTAAGTTTGATGACAGAGAACCCCATTGGTCACCTAATGGAGAAGATATTATTTTCTCATCTGACCGAAATGGCAACTACGACATCTGGAAAATAAACTTGACTAGCTCAACCCTAACGGCTCTTACAGATGATACCGCCAACGATTATTACCCTACCTATTCGCCTACAGGCGATCAAATTGCTTTTGTATCTGAGACCAAAGAAGCACCAGGCTTATACACCATGAAAGATGATGGAAGTACAAAAGAACTGTTAAAACCTTCTTCTTTTTCGTTGACTTCCCCTGCATGGAGTACCAATGGCAAACAGATAACCTATACAGCTTTTGATGGAAAGTTCAGCCATTTGTTGGTAAGCGGACTTGCCGAAGGTGACACTGCTACGGTTTTGAGCAGTGATGAAGATTTGTTTCCTTTTAGAGCATCTTGGCTCTCGGAAGAAAAAATAATTTACACCGCAGATGGGAAGATAAAAACCAGGCTGATAGGGCAAGACAGCATAGGCACAATTCCTTTTGAAGCTGTAGTGACCCTCAAGCGTGAGCCTTACAAAAGGAAGCAGTACAACTTTGATGACACTACAGCTTATCCTGTCAAAGGTATAATGGCACCGGTAATTTCTCCCGATGGAAGTGCAGTAGCGTATGCTGCTTTGGGTGATATCTATATTAAAAAATTAGATTCGGATTCATCTGAATCGATCACCAAAGATAAGTTCATAGACATTGATCCTTGCTGGTCGCCTGACGGCAACAAAATTGCCTTTCTTTCTGACAGAGGTGGAAATATTGACCTTTGGGAATATGATTTCTCTAGCAAAGAATTCAGCAAACTTGCCGACCTGGAAAATGACCTAAGTTTTCCCGCTTGGTCTCCCGATGGGAAATTCATTGCCTTTTTCAGCAGAGATACTCGAAATGTGTGGGGCTATGGAGAGATTCAATTACTAGAGTTGGCTACGGGCAACATCACCTCGTTAAAAAACACTTATTTTGTGCCTAGCAGATTGAGCTGGTCGCCAGATAGTAAAATTATGGCGGCAATGGTATTGCAACCCTATTCGAGTCGCTACAGGGAAGGACTTAGCAAGATCATGTTGATCACCAAGGAAAATAAAGTACTTGGGCAAATATCGCCGAAAGAAGGCAGGACTCCGGCCATGAGAAATGTAAACGGCCCAGTTTGGTCGCCCGATGGGAAATATTTTGCCTACATCCAAGACGGCAACTTATGGCAGCTGCCCATAGATACAGAAGGGCAACCAACTGGCAATCCCATCCAGCTCACAGAAGAGCTAGCATCCTCCCCAACTTGGACAGGAGACAGCAAAAAAATACTTTATCTTGCCACTGACCAATTGAAAATACTTAATATAGAAAGTAAAGAAGCAGAAGAAGTCCCTCTCAATTTGAGTTGGAAAAGGACTGTGCTTTCTGGATCGTATGTGGTGCATGCAGGCAAATTATTTAATGGTAAAGATTCTGTATATCAAGAAAATGTAGACATCATAGTTGAGGGAAACCGTATCAAGGATATTGTTCCTCACACATCTGATTATGATATCCCAGTGATTGATGCCTCGGACAAGACCATAATTCCTGGGCTTTTTGAAATGCACACCCACCAACATGCTTATGCAGGAGAAAAGCTTGGGCGTATTTGGCTTTCTTACGGAATTACCAATGTGAGAGAACCAGGAGCTGACCCCTACGATGCTCTTGAACGCAAAGAAGCTTGGGCAAGTGGACAACGACCTGGCCCCAGAGAGTTTTTTACAGGAGGCCTTACCGATGGAAGCCGAATATATTACGGTTTGGCTAATAGTGTTATAAATGCCGGCCATCTTTCACAAGAATTAGAAAGAGCCGAAAAATTGGGCTACGACATGATTAAAACTTATGTCCGGATGCCCGATTCTATCCAAAAAGTCATCACCACAAAGGCTCATGAGATAGGGATTCCAGTTTCTTCCCATGAAATCTACCCTGCTATGAGGTACAACGTGGATGCTGTAGAGCACATTCGCGGAACAAGTAGACGAGGTTATTCTATGAAGCAATCGAATATGAAAGCTACCTATAGTGATGTAGTCCAGCTACTGGCAAAATCCCAGATGAACATCACCCCTACTATTGGTCTTCAGGGTGGTTTCTACATTTTAGCAGAAAAAAAACCGGGTATTTTTGCCAATCGCCAGCTTAATGCACTGTACCCTGCCGATTATGTAAATGGGCTGCGGGCATCCATGGGCAGAATAACAAAAGTATTCCCTGCTTACCTAGAAAATTTTCAGACGATCCAACAAGGGGTATACAAAATAGTGAAAGCTGGAGGAAGGGTAACTGCCGGTACCGATTCGCCATTTATTCCGTATGGAACAAGCCTGCATGTAGAAATGCAGCTTTTTGTAGATGGAGGACTCAGCCCTTTTCAAGCCCTTCAGTCGGCTACTATTTTTTCTGCTGAAGCAATTGGAGTTGCCGATGATTTAGGCTCAGTTGAAAAGGGGAAATTAGCTGACTTTGTAGTAGTAGATGGCGATCCTCTCAATCATATTGAAGATGCATGGAACGTGGTAAGCACTTATAAAGAAGGAATCAGGTTTGATATTGATGAATTACTCAAACCTTCCATTACTGCACAGTAAAATTCTTGTTTAACAAATAAGCACATTTGCCATTGTAACAAAATAAAAAATTAAACACAATTTATTTCTTGTAACATAATATCTATTTTTCTCCATTTTATAAGTGAAAAATAGGGAAAGCCCTTGCGTTTAGACGAAAAACTCATTAATTTGATATTGAAAATGAAAAGTTTGCATACTCTAGAGAAAGCAAACTGCCCTTCCTATCCTTTATTTAACTTTAATTACTTCACTGTTAACAGCACAACTCTAACCGAACCATTAGCATTTATTTTGCGGCAAATCAACTAAGAGAATCACCTCTCTGTTATCATCCCTTTTTGTTTTTAGCTCAAGGTCATCCAAGATGACCCTGGTACAGGTACGTTCAATTTTAATCATAAATTTTCTACACAATTATGAAACGAAAACTATTACTGTGTTTATCGTTGCATCTCTTTTTGAGTGCATATGTGTTTGCGCAAGAGCGGGTATTGACAGGGAAAATAACTTCCAGCACAGATGGAAGCCCCCTACCGGGTGTAAATGTTTTAATAAAAGGAACAACCATTGGTTCTATCTCAAATTTTGATGGAAACTTTGCCCTAAAAATACCTGGTGACGCAACTACATTGGTATTTTCCTATATAGGATTTCAGAGCCTAGAAATGGAAATTGGAGAAAAATCCAAGTTCGATATAGTGATGACCGAAGATGCCAAGCAGCTTTCGGAAGTTGTGGTAACAGCGCTTGGCTTTGAAGAAGATGCGGACGGAAGTGGGGTCGCTTTTTCTAAAATAGGAGGCGAGGAATTAGTAAACTCAGGAGAAAGCACACTGATCAATAGCATGGCAGGAAGAGCTTCGGGGGTTCAGATATCAAAATCGAGCGGAGACCCTGGAGCAGGTGCATACATCCAAATAAGGGGGCAGAGCACCATTACCGGGGCATCTCAACCTCTTGTGGTGATTGATGGAATTCCGATGAGCAACACAACTGGGGCTCCAAACGCAGATTCTGGAAATAGCGGCGAAAATACTGGTGGCGTCCGCCAACAGAGTAGGATGAATGACTTAAATCCTGCTGATATAGAATCGATGCAAATTCTTAAAGGTGCGGCTGCAGCTGCTCTTTGGGGTTCAAGAGCTGCCAATGGCGTAATCGTCATCACCACCAAAAAAGGAAAAGCTGGTAACAAATTAAATATATCATTCCGCACAAACCTTTCTTTTGACCAAGTAAACGTTTTACACCCTTTACAAAATACCTTTGGGCAAGGACAAGGAGGAATTTATAACCCAACTTCTTCCCGTTCATTTGGCGATAAAATCTCGTTGAGATCGGGCGGAGCTGATGATCAAATCACTGACCCCACGGCAGATGGCTACACTGGTTATTTTGAAGGAAGGGATGGCACTCGTTATTACGCAATTCCTGCCGGAACTGCTGAAAACCCAAGTGGTGGAAAAAACTCTACTGAGACATTCAACAGCGAAAGAGAAAATGATGTGTTCAAAACGGGTACTATCGTAGACACCTACCTAAGCATGAGTGGTGGCAATGAAAACAGTAACTTTTTCTTGAGCTTTGGCGACCTCAACCAAGACGGTATCTATAAAGGTGTTTCGGACTACCGCCGTAGTACTGTCCGCTTAGGGCTTACCCGTAAGTTCAATAAAATATTCAAAGTTTCTGGAAATGCGAGCTATGCCAGAACTACTTCTAATCGAGTACAAACTGGATCAAACGTAAATGGCTTGTACCTAGGAATGCTTCGCGCAGCTACGGATTTTGATGGAAGCGATTATATAGGAAGCTATTATGCATCACCAGAAGCAGCACCTATAGAAAATAGCCATCGCTCGTACAGAAGGTATTTGGGCAACAACCCCAACCCTATTTACAACAACCCACTTTGGACAATCAATGAACTGGAAAACTCTACTATTGTCAATCGTTTCATTATGTCGAGTGAAATGAGCCTTAAACCTACCAAGTGGTTTGAGGTAATAACACGTGGTGGTGTAGATACGTATGATGATGTACGAAAGACACTCTTCCCAGTATTTTCTGCTGGTTCAAACAGTGCAGGTAGGTACAGAGAAGAGCTTTTCAAAGAAACGCAGCTCAATTTTGATGCAATTGGTCGCTTTACAGCCAATATTTCTCCAAAAATCAACTCTACCTTTTTAATTGGTTGGAACATCAACGACCGTACCTATACCAGACTAGGCGGCGAAATGCAGAACTTCCTCATACCTGGCGGCCCTAATGATTTTTCGAATGCTGTTGGTGCAGATCGTTTCCCTACCGACACGGAAACTCTTATCCGCGCAACTAGAACTTATGGTTCGGCTAATTTTGGTTTTTACGATCAACTGTTTGTAAATGTAACAGGTGCGTTGGAATCTTCCTCTTCGTTTGGTGCTGAAAACTTGACACACTTTTACCCTTCTGCCGACGTAGCTTGGCAATTCACAGGCCTATCCTTATTTGACAACATGACTTTCCTAAGTTTTGGTAAGCTAAGAGGAGGAATAGGCCAAGTAGGAGTGCAGCCAGATCCACACCGAACCAGCACCGATTATGTCGCCGGTTCTTTTGGAAGCTGGGGAGCTACACTTACCGGAGTTGGATATGGCAACGGTGCATTTGTACAAAGCTCACAACAAGGAGATCCGGGCTTAAAGCCAGAAATAAAAACAGAATGGGAAGCTGGTATTGACATGCGCTTTTTTGGCGATCGTCTAAAAACCGGATTTACTTACTACGAAAATGAGATCAAAGACCTCTTGTTAGAAGTAGCTGTTGCGCCATCAGTTGGTTTTACGGAGCGCTATACCAATGCGGGTATAATGACCAACAAAGGTTGGGAATTGGACCTTGGATATACTTTGATAAATAGCCAAGACTGGAACGTTGAATTATTTGCAAATGCAAACAGTAACAAAAACGAAGTAACCAGCTTAGGCGCAAGTGAAGGCGATGTGATCACTTTAGGAGGTTTTAGTACCCTAACCTCATCAGTTGCCGCTGTTGGTTATCCTCTTTCTGCACTTTTTGGCGGAAAATATTTGAGAGACGAGGACGGCAGCCTGGCACTAAATGAGGATGGGTTCCCTCAGGTTGCTCCTGATTTTGGGGTTATCGGCGATCCAAACCCCGATTGGAGAGGAGGGTTTGGCTTTAATGTTTCTTATAAAAAAGTAAGGCTGGGAGTATTATTTGAAACTTTCCAAGGAGCTGACTTTGCCCCAAACACAAAATCTGTATTGTATAACTTCGGTAAACATGCCGACACGGGTAATGAAGTTGTAGTGCCATCAGGAGGGCTTATGAACTACAACGGAGATCTAATTCCAGAAGGAACTGTAGCCAGAGGAAATATCGAAGACTTTGGTGCTGGTCCTGTAATATTGGATGAATCTTGGTATACCACCCTTGGTCAAGGGTTCAGCAACTTGCAAGAGCAATTTATAGTAGATGGAAGCTGGACTAGGCTCAGAGAAGTATCCTTAGGTTACTCAATCAGCTCACCTACTTTTCGTGAAAAAACAAAATTGTCTAGCATAGACATCTCTTTCACAGGTCGTAATTTATTGCTCTGGACGGATGTTGTAGGCATTGATCCTGAGACCTCACTTGATGGGGCTACTAACGCCAGAGGGCAAGATTATTTCAATAACCCTGGTGTAAAAACGTATACTTTCTCACTAAAAATAGACTACTAGATCATGAAAAAAATATTCATATACGCAGTTCTTATATTCGTCAGTTTCTCGTGCGAGAGCCTTGTAGAGGATTTAAATGACGACCCAAACAACCCGACCGATGCTCCAGCTTCATTGATATTTACGGGAGTACAATTGGCAAATGTCACCACGCACGAAGGTCTTACAGCTCGCCTTGCCGCTATGTGGACAAGCCAAATGAAAGGAGTTGATAGACAATGGGGAGATTTTCAAGCTTATAACGTAGGTGGTTCCAACTTCAACAACATGTGGGACAACATATACTACGGTACGCTCCGAAATGCTGATATCGTATTGTCAAAAGTAGAACCTCAAGGATTAAGAGTTTTTGCCGGTATCGTTAAAGTTACAAAAGCCCATTGTATAGGAAATGCTACTTCACTTTGGGGTGACATTCCTTTTACCCAAGCTGCTCAAATAGAACTATACGAGTCCCCAGAGTTTGATGCTCAGTTAGATATCTACACCAACTTGCAAAACTTGCTTGATGAAGCCATCACAGATCTAGAAACTGGCGTGGGTATCCCTACCGTAGATATCTATTATTCTGGTGATCCTGAGAAATGGATAGAAGCGGCTTATACTTTAAAAGCCCGTTTTTATATGGACAACAAACAATACGCATTAGCTGCGGAAGCTGCTGCCAAAGGTATCAGTGAATTTGGAAACTCGATGTACGTTCCACATGGTACAACAAACGACGTGGATTTAAATATGTATTGGGATTTCCTTGGCCCTTCAAGGGGTGGTGATATTGCTGCAGAAGACGACAAAGGAGTTGCCTACTTAGTAAGTTTGTTAGACCCTGCAAGTGATTCGTATAGAGGAAATGCCAAAACGGATGAAACAGCCCGTTTCAGATATTATTACCTCCTTGCCGACGAGGCTGTAAACACACCAGGTAAAATAGAACCCAATACGGCTTCGGTATCTCTAGGGAATATTCGCAATGGTTTTTTCGCACAAAATGCATCATTCCCACTGATAACTTATCAAGAAAATGTGTTGACCATGGCAGAAACTTCACTAAGGAGTGGCAGCTTCGAAGATGGGCTGATGTACCTGAATGAATACAGGGCATTCCTGAACGAAGGAGGCTATATTGATGCTACCTACCAAGCTGATTTTGACCTCGTGTATGAACCATTTGTTGCTGTAGATTTCGAGGCAGGTGGAATTGAAAACCCTGACGGGCTTTCAGCAAGCGATGCTTTGCTAAAGGAAATTATTGAAGAAAGATATGTTTCCTTCTATGGGCAAACTATTGCCTGGAATGATGAAAGACGAGTAAGAAGCACCAATGTTTCTATTCCGATTGTACCAAATAATGGAACAGAATTGCCTTGGAGATTTATTTATTCACAAGATGAGATTAATGGCAATCCTAATGTACCTACTCCAGTGCCAGATGCATTTGTAAGCATGCCTATTTTTGAATAAAGTTTATAGTTAAGCAATGGTTATGAAGCTTCCATTGGTTACAACCATAGGGTTCGTAGAAGTTTTCTACGAACCCTTTTTTTAATAGTTGTCTCGCCCTGAAGTAGCATTACACACCTCCATGAACTTTTAAATATTCTGAAGGAGAGCAACCTTTTAGCTTTTTAAACTTTCGGTTAAAGTTAGAGACGTTGTTAAACCCGGTCATGTAGCAGATCTGGGTGATGGTGTGGTTCTTATTGAACAGCAACTTGCAGGCTTGGCTGATCCGAAGCTCCATCAAAAAATTGAGGTAGGTTTTCCGGGTCCGTTGCTTAAAAAAGCGGCAAAAGGCAGATGGGGTGAGGTGGGCAATATTGGCCACTTCCTCGATGGTGATATGACGGTTGTACTCGTTCAGGGTGAATTGCAACACTTTATTGAGCCTATTTCCCTCCGTATCTTTCACATCATAATCATGCACTTCCAAGCTCAGCAGCTGATATTCCTCCGAATTAACTAGGGTGGCAAAAAGTTGCAAGAGCTGAATCACCCTATCTATTCCCTCAAGTTCTGGAATGGCGAGAATCGTACTTCCTATTTCCTCGGCAGTCTGCCCAGTTACCTTTATTCCTTGCTTCGATTTTAAGATAAGATCATAAATCTCCTTGGTTTCGGGAAGCCTCCCTGGTGTACCGCCAAAGGCATTTTCATCAAAAAAAACAGAAATACAATGCGCTATCAAACCCAAGTCGTCGTAATGCTCCTTGTCGCTCTTAAACACATGGGGAATATTTGAGCCAACAATAAACACATCTCCTGGCTTAAAATCGCCCACATAATCTCCCAAAAACAACGATCCAGTCCCTTCTACAACCAGCGTCAACTGCACCTCTGGGTGCTTGTGCAGCATATCGTATAAGTAAGGCTCATAATCTATCTGAACCATAAAAGTCTCCTCCGAGCTTTTAGGAATCTTGAATGGTAATATTTTCATAATACTCCAAATAAGTACAATATTTCCAAAATAAACTCAAACACTTATTCAAACATATCAAAATTGTATCAAAAGTAGGCAAAATGCCATAGACTTTATAGCATTTGCTTCTCTACTTTTGTTCCTATTCTTATTCGTTTAGACAAAATTTAATTTTTATGAAAGTCAATTGGAAAGGTATATATCCGGCAATTACAACAAAGTTTACTGATGATGACAAGATCGACTATGTAGCCTTTGAAAAAAGCGTTCAGGCACAATTAGAAGCAGGCATCGAAGGCGTGATCTTGGGAGGAACGTTGGGTGAGGCTAGCTCTCTTTCAGAAAGTGAAAAATGTGACCTTATTAAGGCAACGGTAGAGATGGTGGATGGTAAAGTTCCCGTCATCCTCAACATTGCTGAGCAGGCTACAAAAGTAGCAATCTATCAAGCGGAATTAGCTGAAAAATTTGGTGCTAGTGGTTTGATGATGTTGCCCCCTATGCGCTACAAAGCTACGGACAGGGAAACGGTACATTATTTCAAATCTATTGCCAAGTCAACGGAGTTGCCGATCATGATTTACAACAATCCAACTGACTACAAAATCATGGTTACGCTCGACATGTACGAAGAGCTTGCCGAATGTGACAACATCCAAGCGATAAAAGAATCTACCAGAGATATTTCCAATGTAACCAGGGTTATCAACAAGTTTGGCGACAGGTTCAGCGTGATGGGCGGAATTGATACGCTTGCGCTCGAAAGCCTTTACCTTGGAGCAACTGGCTGGGTAGGCGGCCTTGTTTGCGCATTCCCGAAAGAAACCGTAGCCATTTATAAATTATTCAAAGCAGGAAGGCACGAAGAAGCAGTAAAAATCTACCGTTGGTTCTTGCCATTGCTAGAGCTTGACCTTAGTCCTCAGTTGGTTCAAAACATCAAATTGGCAGAAGTTTATACAGGCATCGGTACTGAAAATGTACGTGAGCCACGTTTGCCTTTGGCTGGAAAAGAACGCGAAGCTGTAGTAAAAATAATTGAAGATAGCCTTGCTATCAGGCCTGAACTTCCTGATTACCTTAATCTTTAAGAATTTTTTATAAAACATCACAAATACTCAAAAAGAGATTTGCATATGATACATGGCAAAAATAGGATTGGCTTCGAATTGTCAGGAATAAAAACTCAAGCAACGGATACCATACAGGTAGAAGGGGCGGAATTTTTCCCAGCTACGAGCACTGACATCTCGCTGGCCATTGAAAAATCGACCAAAGCATTTTCCACCTACAAAACCTTAAGTGGCGAGAAAAAAGCGGCGTTCTTAGATGCGATCGCCGATGAAATCTTGGCCCTGGGGGATGAATTGGTAAAAACTGCTATGGCAGAATCTTCTTTGCCAGAAGGCAGAATAGTAGGGGAAAGAGGCAGGACTATGGGGCAACTGAAATTATTTGCCAGCCTGCTGCGCGAAGGATCATGGGTAGATGCCGTAATCGACCCTGCACTGCCAGAAAGGCAACCTTTGCCAAGAACCGACCTCAGAAAAATGTTGGTACCTGTCGGTCCAGTGGTCGTTTTCACTGCTAGCAATTTCCCTTTGGCGTTCTCAACCGCAGGTGGCGACACCGCTTCGGCGCTTGCTGCGGGAAACCCCGTGATTGTAAAAGCACATGAAGCCCACCTCAAAACCAACGAGCTCGGTGGAGAGGCGATCAACAAAGCCGCTGAAAAAACAGGCATGCCCGACGGGGTTTTCTCTTATTTGGTAGGAAAAAGCTACGAATTAGGACTTAGCCTCGTGAAACACCCTTCGGTAAAATCGGTAGCATTTACCGGTTCGCAAGGCGGAGGCATGGCTTTGTACAAGGCAGCAATGGAAAGGGAAGAGCCTATTCCAGTATTTGCCGAAATGGGGAGCATCAATCCTGTTGTGATTTTACCAAACAAATTGGCTTCAGAAACGGAGGCGCTTGCCAAAACGATGGCTGGCTCGGTTACGTTGGGCGTAGGCCAGTTTTGTACCAACCCTGGCCTGCTCATCGCCCTAGAAAGCGAAGCATTGAGCACGTTCATTTCAAGCTTGGGCAAAGAAATAGAGCAAATAGTACCGGGAACTATGTTGTACCAAAACGTGGCCAACGGATACCAAAAAGGCAAGGAAACTACCTTGTCACAAAAAGGGGTAAAAGCCGAAGGGGTAAGCTCAACAGCGCCTACCAATGACTTGGCGGGAGTTCCTACCGTAGCATCGGTAGAGGCAGCGGATTTCTTGGCAAACCCGAATTTGCAACACGAGGTATTTGGCCCATTTTCTTTGGTAGTCACTTGCAAAGGAAAAGAGCAGTTGGAAGAAGTTGTAGATGCGCTGAAAGGGCAGTTGACCGCTACGATTATGCACGCTGGCGCTGACCTTGAAACATACGGCTCAGTAGTGGAAAAAGCAGGTGCAAAAGTAGGCCGATTGATATTCAACGGCGTGCCCACAGGAGTGGAAGTTTGCCACGCCATGCAGCATGGCGGTCCTTTCCCAGCAAGTACCGACAGCCGCTTTACATCGGTAGGCACTGATGCGATCAAAAGATTTGCCCGCCCATTATGTTTCCAAGATTGCCCCGAAGATTTTCTGCCAGCAGAATTGAAAAGTAGCAATTCTAACAGCATTTGGAGAAGGGTAAATGGAGCGCTCACAAAAGATACAATTGCATAATCATTCAATCAAAGTGAATCAACAACAACGACAACTGATTTATTAATAAAAAGAATGGCAAGAAAATCCTTTTACTGCATTGATGGCCACACTTGTGGCAGTCCAGTGCGACTAGTGGCCGGAGGAGGCCCATTGCTCGAAGGAAAAAACATGAGCGAAAAGCGCCAGCATTTTCTTAAAGAATATGACTGGATACGCAAAGGGTTAATGTTTGAACCTCGAGGGCACGACATGATGTCGGGAAGCATTTTGTATCCTCCTTCTAATCCTGAAAATGATATTGCTGTTCTTTTTATTGAAACCAGTGGCTGCCTTCCCATGTGTGGGCATGGCACCATCGGGACTATTACCTCGGGAATAGAGGAAGGGTTGATCTCTCCCAAAATACCGGGTAAAATTAAGTTGGAAACACCTGCTGGCTTGATAAAAATTGAGTACAAGCAAGAAGGGAAAAAAGTAAAATCCGTAAAGCTTACGAATGTTCCAGCCTATTTGGCTGCGGAAAATATTACCGTGGAGTGTCCGGGTCTTGGCGTTCTTACGGTCGATGTATCATTTGGCGGGAATTTTTACGCCATTGTCGATCCGCAAGAAAACTTTGAAGGCATTCAAGCACATACCGCTGATTCCCTGATCCAGTGGAGCAGGAAAATCAGAACCTTGATAAACAAACAACACACTTTCACACATCCTTTGGACAGTACCATCAATGGGCTCAGCCACATTCTTTGGACGGGAGAAACCCTTTCCGAAGATGCAACTGCTAGAAATGCCGTATTCTACGGGGATAAAGCGATCGATCGCTCTCCCTGTGGAACTGGCACTTCGGCAAGGCTGGCCCAATGGTACGCTAAAGGAAAACTAAAAATTGGTGAACCTTTTATTCATGAAAGCATCATCGGTTCTAAATTTATTGGCCGAGTGGAAGCCGAAACAAAAATTGGCGATATCGATGCCATCATCCCAAGCATAGAAGGCTGGGCGATGGTCACCGGGTATAACCACATCATCATAGATGACGACGATCCGTATGCACATGGTTTTCAAGTGATTTAACTTGTTTTTATATCATTTATCTTAAAAAAATCGCGTGCCACCTTAACCTATTGGATGTACTCTAAAAGTTACTGGTTACCAGTTACGGGTTTCTGGTTTTTTTAAAAGAAATGATTGCGACTGTAACTGCTTTGCTAGGGCTATTTCATAAACTAAAATTGAGATCCAGCAACCAGAACCCTTCAGTAAGAATGGAAAACAGGTTTAATCGAGAAGCTTATTCTATAGTATTTTTTTAACCGGAAAAATGGCCAGCAAAAAAACAGTAATCATCGGAGGTGGAGTAATCGGCATCTGCTCTGCCTATTACCTCAATAAGAAAGGGTTTGAAGTAACGGTACTAGACCAAAACGACTTTCAGGACAGCGCCTCTTTTGGCAATGCGGGAATGGTCGTTCCCAGCCATTTTATCCCGATGGCCGCCCCTGGCATGATCGCCTTGGGCATGAAATGGATGTTTAATCCCGAAAGCCCTTTCCACATCAAACCTCGCCTCAACAAAGAATTGTTTTCTTGGGGCTGGAAATTCTACAAAGCAGCGACTCCACATAGGGTAAAACAAGCGATACCCGTCCTCAAAGACCTTAACCTAACAAGCAAAAAGCTTTTTGAAGAAATAGCTACTGACGAATCATTGGATTTTGCCTTCCAAAAGAAAGGCTTGATGATGTACTGCAAAACCGAAGCAGCACTTCACGAAGAAAAAGAACTAGCAACAGAAGCCAATAAAATTGGAATAAAGGCGGAAGTATTGGGAAAAGAAGAAGCCCAATCCATCGACTCGGGGTTGGAACTTGATATTCATGGAGCTATTTATTTCCCCATGGACGCTTTCCTCACTCCTCACCTATTTTTGAATGGATTGAAAGAAAAGTTGGAACAAAAAGGGGTAACGTTTTTGGCAAACACCCAAGTCACAGGCTTCGAAACAAACGGACAAAAAATAACGACTGCACAAACTTCAGCAGGAGCAATAGAAGCCGATGAGTTCGTCATCGCTTCTGGCTCTTGGTCGAGTTCCATGCTCAAAGGCTTGAACATTTCTATGCCGCTGATGGCAGGCAAAGGGTACAGTTTTGTGATTCCCGAGCCCAAAGCCAAACCGGAAATTTGTTCCATCCTCACCGAAGCAAGAGTTGCGGTCACGCCAATGGCGCATGGCCTCCGCATTGCGGGCACCATGGAGCTCGCCGGGATTGATTTAAGCATCAATAAAAGAAGATTAGAAGGGATTTATAAATCAATTCCCAAGTATTTTCCCCAATTTAGTGCAGATGATTTTAGGGACATCGAAGTATGGTCGGGGTTGCGTCCCTGCTCGCCAGACGGCATTCCTTACATAGGTAGGTTCCAGAAATATCCGAACCTCATTGCCGCTACGGGGCACTCTATGATGGGGCTGAGCCTTGGGCCCGTTACGGGGAAAATTGTTGCCCAACTAGTCGCCAACGAAAAGCAAGATGTAGAAAGTAAATTATTAGCCGTAGATCGGTATAACTAACTGCTTCGCAAAATAAGTTTTTAGTGGTCTTTGCTACTTAAAAACCTCTATTTTACTCTAGCTCATGGTTACAGGTTGCTAGTTTCATGTTACTGGTTTTGTAAATAAAAAACAATTCCACCAGAAATCAACAAACTGTATATCAATAAGTTTACTTATTCAATGATTGAAAAATGAGAATAACACGTAACCTTCAACCAAAGCTCAAAAAACACAAAATTTGTAATTATAAAAATTCAACAATCTAGTTTAAAACACACCAAACCTCGTAGCAGATGAAAAAAAGAGTATCAGCACTTTACCAGATTATTACTTCAACCTTCATCCTTTTATTACCATTTGCTACCTACTCACAAACCAACGATCCATCCTTGCTCAGCTTGGATAGGATTTTCACCCAATACGAATTTTCCTCCGGCTATTTCGGTCCTGCAAGGTGGATAGACGAAGGAAATGGCTACACGACCGTGGAGCGTTCCGCAGGCGGAGGGCAAGATATTGTCCGCTACAACACGGAAACAGGCGAGAAGGAAATTCTGATTCCCGCTACCCTACTTGTTCCTTCGGGAAGTGCTAGCCCTTTGCGCATCAGCAACTACGAGTGGTCAGGTGACAAATCGAAACTGTTGATTTACACCAACACCGCAAGGGTTTGGCGAACCAATACCAAAGGCGATTATTGGGTATTGGATTTGGCAAGCAAAAAACTTCAGAAATTGGGCGGCAAGGAAGCAAAGCCTTCTACCTTGATGTTTGCCAAGTTTTCCCCTCAAGCCGACCGCGTGGCTTACGTGAGGGAGCACAATCTTTTTGTAGAAGAACTCGCTTCTGGAAAAATCACCCAACTTACGTTTGATGGCACGGTCGATATCATCAACGGTACGTTCGACTGGGTGTACGAAGAAGAATTTCAAATCCAAGACGGTTTCCGTTGGAGTCCTGACGGAACTTCCATCGCCTTTTGGCAACTAGACGCCACAGACATCAAAGATTTCTTGATGATCAACAATACCGATTCTATTTATTCTTACACCATTCCCGTCCAATACCCCAAAGCTGGAGAAGACAATTCGGCCTGCAAAATGGGCGTGGTAAGCGCCAAAGGGGGCGAAACGGTGTGGATGAACGTTCCGGGCGATCCGAAAAACAACTACATCCCCCGCATGATGTGGGCACCTGATTCCAAAGCTATTTTGATCCAGCGCATGAACAGGTACCAAAACACCAACCAAATTATGCAATGCAACGCTGCTACGGGAGAGGTAAAAACCATTTTCACAGACAAAGAAGAAAATGCTTGGCTCGAAGTGGTGAACGATTGGATTTGGATGGAAGATGGCAAAAGCTTCACTTGGGTAAGCGAAAAAGACGGTTGGAGGCACGTGTACCTCATCAGCGCCGATGGGCAAACCGAAAAGTTGATTACTCCGGGGGAATTTGACATCATCAGCATAGAAAAAATTGACACGAAAAAAGGCTGGTTGTATTACATCGCTTCTCCCACTAATCCTACTCAGCGGTACTTATTCCGAAGTAAATTGAACGGGAAAGGCAAACCTGAAAGATTGAGCCCAGAAGACCAACCCGGCACGCACGGCTACACCATTTCCCCTGATGGAAAATGGGCGTTCCACAACTTTTCTTCCATGGGCGTTCCGACTACCACTTCGCTCATCAAACTTCCCGACCATTCCGTTCAGCGAGTTTTGGTGGAAAACAAGGAGTTGAAAGACAAAGTAACAGCCTTAAAACAGAAACCAACCGAGTTTTTCCGAGTAGATATCGGCGAAGGCGTGGAGCTGGATGCGTATATGATCAAGCCTTTTGACTTCGATCCTGCAAAAAAATACCCTGTACTTTTCCATGTGTATGGCGAGCCTTGGAACCAAACGGTGCTGGATAGTTGGGGCGGTGCAACCTATTTGTGGCACTTGATGCTTGCCCAACAAGGCTACATCGTGATGAGCATCGATAACCGTGGCACACCAGCGCCTCGCGGCAGGGAATGGAGAAAGATTGTCTACGGAGCAATCGGAGTGCTCGCTTCGGCCGACCAAGCAAATGGAGTGAAGGAAATCATCAAAAAATATGATTTTGTGGATGGTGACAGGATTGGAATTTGGGGATGGAGTGGCGGAGGAGCGATGACGCTCAACGCCATGTTCAGGTATCCTGAAGTATACAAAATGGGCATGTCTGTCGCACCGGTCACCAACCAACGCTTCTACGACAATATTTACCAAGAGCGCTACATGGGCTTGCCTTCGGAAAACGTAGAAGGCTACAAAAACGGTTCTCCCATCACTTTTGCCAAGAACCTAAAAGGAAACCTGCTACTGATGCACGGAACGGGTGACGATAATGTGCATTACCAAAACTCGGAAGCCTTGATAAACGAGCTCATCAAGTACAACAAGATTTTCACCATGATGCCCTACCCCAACCGTTCGCACGGCATCTACGAAGGGGAAAATACATCGAGGCACGTACGGGAAATGCTGACTTGGTATTTGAAAAATAACCTTTAGTAACTATTCAAAAAGAGTTTTGCAGAGATTCAAGCTGCAGAACTCTTTTTGTTTTAGAATAAATGGCTAAAGTTGCTACCTAATTCATACGACCACATTTAACGAACCATTTATGAGCAAAATTAAAATTTCGCTGCTGCTAGCGCTTACCTTCCAATCCCTCCTTCTTTTTGGGCAAACTATTTCTTGGGAAATTCAAGATAGTGGCAACAAGGCTTCCATTCGTGGAATTTCCGCGGTGAACAAAAAAGTTTGCTGGCTTAGCGGAAGCGGAGGAACGGTAGCAAAAACAGTAGACGGTGGCAAAACTTGGGTAAACCTAAAAGTCCCCAACGCAGATTCCCTCGACTTCCGAGACATCGAAGCTTTTAGCGCCAAAGAAGCAATTATCATGAGCGTAGGCAACGGAGCTAACTCCCGAATCATGAAAACAGTGGATGGAGGAGCGACGTGGAAAGAGGTTTTTGTGAACAAAGAAGCTGAAGGTTTTTTCGATGGTATTGCCTTTTGGGATAAAAAACACGGAATTTTGATGGGCGACCCGATCAATGGAAAACTCTACATCCTCAAAACGGACGATGCTGGGGAAACATGGACGCAAGTTCCCGAAAAAGACGCACCAGCGGTAGCAGAAGGGGAATTTGCCTTTGCCGCAAGCGGAAGCCACATCGCTGTTTTTGGCGAAAGCCAAGCGTGGATAGGCACAGGCGGAAGCAAAGCCCGCGTGTTTTACTCCACCGACGGTGGTCTTACTTGGAACGTAACCCCAACTGAAATCATCCAAGGAGAATCTTCTACAGGCCTTTTCTCTGTGGACTTCAAATCAGCTACTTATGGAGTGGGTGTTGGTGGGGATTATACCAAAGAAAAAGAAGGAAAAGACAACATCACCCTCACTACCGATGGCGGGAAAAGTTGGGAATTGGTGAAAGATGCCGGGGTAAATTACTGTTCTTCTGTCCGCTTTGTGGGCGACTATGTGATTGCCACAGGCCCTGAAACTTCTTACTATTCCGCAGATGCGGGGAAAACGTGGACGCAATTCAGCGAAGTTGGTTACCATACCCTGAGCATCGGCAACTCGCCCAAAGCAGTTTGGGCAGCGGGCAGAGATGGAAAAGTGGGTAAATTGATCATCAAATAAACAAACTATTTTTAACCTTAACCCGAACAATATGTTTGACAAAGAAATCTATATTCAACGAAGAGAAGTCTTAAAACAAAAAGTCGGTTCTGGACTCATTTTGCTGCTTGGCAATGAAGAAAGCAGCATGAACTACAAAGACAATTGCTACTCTTTCAGGCAAGACAGCTCATTTCTTTACTACTTTGGCTTGGACAAGCCTGGGTTCGTCGGCATCATCGATGTAGACAAAAACGAAGAAGTGATTTTTGGAAATGACCTTACCATAGACGATATCGTATGGACGGGGCCATTGCCCACCATGGCCGAACTTGTTGCTTCTGTGGGTGTCAAGTCAACTTTCCCTTACGCCAAAATTGCGGAAACTCTTCAAAAAGCCTTGGCGGCAAAGCAAGTTATTCACATCCTTCCCCCTTACCGCCCAGAAAACACTATCAAACTCAGCCAATGGCTTGGCTGCGGACTTGAAGAGGTAGCCTCAAAAGTTTCTACTACACTCATAAAAGCCGTTGTAGCACAGCGCTCTATCAAAAGCTCCGAAGAAGTTGACGAGATAGAAAAAGCAGTAGAAGTTTCCAATCAAATGCATTTGGAGCTGATGAAGCAGACCAAAATTGGGCAAAAAGAAGTGGAACTAGTAGGCAAGCTCCGAGGAGTGGCCATCAGCGCAGGTGGAGATGTTGGCTATCCAATCATTCTTACCAAAAATGGCCAAACGCTGCACAACCATTTTCATGACAATATCATTAAGGAAAATGACATGGTGCTTTGCGATGCTGGCGCTGCAACAGGGATGCACTACACGGGCGATTTGACACGGACAGTTCCTGCGGGGAAAAAATTCACTCCTCGCCAAAAAGAGCTATATAATATCGTATTAAACTCTTTCAAAGCGGCTGTAGCTGCACTGAAGCCCGGCGTACTTTTTAAAGATGTTCACCTCTTGGCTTGCGAAACCTTGGCCGACGGCTTGAAAGAAGTTGGGCTGATGAAAGGTGATACCAAAGAAGCTGTGGCCGCAGGCGCTCATGCCATGTTTTTCCAATGCGGCTTGGGCCACATGATGGGGCTGGATGTCCACGACATGGAAGATTTGGGCGAGCAATATGTAGGCTACACGGAAGAATTGAAAAAAAGCACACAGTTCGGCTTGAAATCCTTACGCTTGGGAAAAGCCTTGGAAGAGGGATTTGTGATTACCGTAGAACCGGGCATTTACATCATCCCTGAGCTGATCGACTTGTGGAAATCCGAAAATAAATTCACAGAATACCTCAACTACGAAAAGCTGGAAGAATACCGAGACTTCGGAGGTATCCGAGTTGAAGATGATTTCTTGATCACGGAAAGTGGTTACAGAAAACTAGGCGGCCACTTGCCTTTGGAAGTGGAGGAAATCGAAGCAATTCGTGCGGGCAGCTTTTAACAAATAGCTTTTTATAATACAGAGCATGTTTAGGATTACCCTTAAACATGCTCTCATAAATTATTCACAACTACAACCAATCTATCTATGCACCTCTTTTCTTCTATGCTTCTGAGCTGTTTACTGCTTTCAAGCATCACTTTTGCCCAAGGCACACTCGCGGATTTCAAACGGGCAGATTCCTTAAGAGAAGCCTTCAAAAACAAGGTTTATTATTCCCCCCAGCGCTTTCATTGGCAAGATAAAAGCACTTTGTGGTACAGCAACCAAACTGCGGAAGGGACGGAATACATGCTGGTAGATGTATTGGAAAAAAAGAAGGAAAAAGCATTTGACCATGAAAAACTAGCGGCAACTCTTTCCCAAGAAAGCAACAGCGAGGTAAAGTCTTTTGCATTAGAAATAAAGGACTTGAAATTTTCTAAAGAGGAAAATAGTTTTTCCTTCGAATGGAAAGACAGCACTTGGATCATAGGCAAGGGTAATTACGAAGTGCTCAAAAAAGAGGTGATCCAAAAAAACGAGCGCGACTGGGGCTACTGGGGAAATAGCCGAGATGAACTGGGAAATGACCCTATAAAATCACCTGACGGAGTTTGGGAAGCCTCTGTGAAAGAGTACAACATGTACCTACGAAACATCGAAACTAAAGAAGAATTCCAACTCAGTTTTGATGGCGCAGCCGGAGAATATTACTCTTCTTACCTCACTTGGTCGCCCGATTCTAAAAAGATTGCCACTTACAAATTTCGCCCAAACACAAAGCATTTTATCTACTTTGTAGACTCTTCTCCCGACGACCAAGTGCAGCCCAAGTTGGAGACCAGAGAATATTTAAAACCAGGGGATGCTTTGCCCGTAAAAACCCCTTCTCTTTTTTTGGTAGAAGAAAAGAAACAAATCCAAGTAGATAATTCACTTATAACCAACCAATTTTCTCTTTCAAGAATCAATTGGAAAAAAGACAGCCAAAACTTTACCTTCGAGTATAATCAGCGCGGGCATCAGCTTTACCGCATCCTTGAAGTCAACGCTTCTTCAGGTGCGATCAGAACGCTTGTGGAAGAAACCAGCAAGACTTTCATCGATTATGGTGCAAAAATGATGAGGCACTACACTGAAGATGGCAAGGAAATCATTTGGTCGTCGGAAAGGGACGGTTGGAACCACTTTTATTTGTACGATGTCGCCACGGGCACAGTGAAAAACCAGATCACCAAAGGGGAATGGGTGGTAAGGGAATTGACCTATGTAGATGAAAAAAACAGAGAAATTATTTTCCAAGCTAGTGGGATGAAAAAGGGCATGGATCCGTATTTCACCCAGTATTACCGCATCAATTTTGATGGAACGGGGCTACAAAAACTCACCAGCGAAGATGGAAACCACGCAGCTACGTTTTCTGAAGATCATCAGTACTTTGTGGATACCTACTCCAAAGTAGACGAGGCACAGATCACGCTTTTGCGCAGCGCAGCAGATGGAAAAGTCATTATGGAGCTGGAAAAAGGCGATATTTCTGCACTAGAAGCCGCTGGCTGGAAAAAACCAGATGTTTTTACAGCAAAAGGAAGGGACGGGAAAACGGATATTTGGGGGATCATTATCCGCCCTTCTACTTACGATCCCAAAAAATCGTACCCTATCATCGAATATATTTATGCGGGCCCGCACAGCTCTTTCGTACCCAAAAGCTTTTCGGGAAATTACCGCTACCTCCACGACCTTGCCGAACTAGGGTTCATCGTCGTTTCCATCGACGGTATGGGCACGTCCAACCGTTCCAAAGCCTTCCACGATGTTTGCTGGAAAAACCTCAAAGATTCGGGCTTCCCCGACCGCATTACATGGATGAAAGCGGCAGCAAAAAAATACCCTTACATGGACATTGACCGAGTTGGACTATTTGGAGGCTCAGCTGGTGGGCAAAGCACCGTTGCTGGCTTGCTTTTCCACCCCGAATTCTACAAAGTAGGTTCTTCTTCTTGTGGTTGCCACGACAACCGCATGGACAAAATCTGGTGGAACGAACAATGGATGGGCTACCCAATCGGAAAGCATTACGAAGAATGTTCGAATGTAGTAAATGCAGGAAAATTGGAAGGAAAGCTGTTGTTGATCCTCGGGGAAATGGACGATAATGTTGATCCTTCTTCTACCCTGCAACTGGTCGATGCGCTGATCAAAGAAAATAAAGATTTTGATTTTGTGATGTTGCCCGGCGTAAACCACACGCTTGGGGGAGATTTTGGTATGAAAAAGAGAAGGGATTTCTTTGTGAAGCACTTGTTCGGAGTCGATCCTCCAAGCTGGAAAGAGATGGGGAAATGAAGAAGGGACTAATCGAAAAGAACAAATTTTTAAGTAATAGATAAGGTGAAAAACATGACATTAAAAAATCAATTTTGGGCGATTGCCTTGGGAATATTGGTCATGCTGGCCTCCTGCACCCCGCAAAAGCCCATCAGCCAATTGAAGGTAATTTATACGGGTTCGGGAAAGCCTGCGGAAGGTGCGGTGGTATACTTGGATGAGCATAATTATGCGCTCAGGGTCAATAGAGAGGGGTTTGTAAGCATCCCCGAAAAATTTCAAGCCGCAGTGCTTCCCATTTCCACTATGGCAAAAAACTGCAAACCGGTAAAGCTAACCGCCACCGAAGATGGACAAACCATCGCAATCCAGATCGGCGATTCGATGGTGAGCGAAATTGAAAAAAACTTAAAAATTGACCCAGCGGATTCGCTCCGAGGCGATAATGGACCGTACCGCTCCAACTACGATTTGCTGTATTATAATTTGGATGTAAAAGTAGATCCGGCGGAAAAATACCTTGAAGGGAAAAACTTGGTTCGCTTCGAAATGCTGAAAGATGGCGACACCATCCAGTTGGAGTTGACACCTGCTTTGCAAGTAGATAAAATCCTTTACAAAGGCCAAGAACTTTCTTACGAAAGAAAATACAAAAGCGTGTTTTTGGCTTTCCCAGAAACATTAAAAAAAGACGCGACCGAGGAAATCGAATTTTATTATTCTGGAAATCCGAAGTCCGAAGGCAGGTTTGGAGGCGTAGTTTTCCAAGAAGATTCGCTTGGCAATCCTTGGATCTACACCGCTTGCCAAGGCCCTGGCCCTAGCGTTTGGTGGCCAAACAAAGACCAGCAAGCCGACGAGGTGGACAGCATGCTTATCCAAATTTCCGTCCCTTCTGATCTGGTGGATGTTTCCAACGGAAAGTTTATGGGCAAAGAAGAACTGGAAGACGGCTACACCAAATACGTCTGGAAAGTACACTACCCCATCAACAATTACAGCATTTCGATGAACATCGGGAAATACACGCATTTCTCAGATACGCTCGGCGATTTGCCGCTCGATTATTACGTATTGCCTTACCATTTAGAGCAAGCCAAGGTTCAATTTGCGCAAGCAAAACCAATGTTGGAATGCTACCAAAACCACTTTGGGGAATATGCTTTCATGAAAGATGGCTACAAACTGGTGGAAGCACCTTACTCGGGCATGGAGCACCAAAGCGCGGTTACCTATGGCAACCTTTTCCAAAATGGATACTTGGGCAGAGATTGGACAGGCGTAGGCACAAGCATGAAATTTGACTTCATCATCATCCACGAAAGTGGGCACGAATGGTTTGGAAACAGCATCACCTGCCACGATTATTCCGATGCTTGGATCCACGAAGGCTGGTGTACCTATGCAGAAGGCGTGTATGTAGAATGCATGTTTGGCTACGATGAAGCGGTAAAATACATCAACGGGTACAAAGAAAAGGTCGACAACAAAACACCGATGATTGGCCCGATAGGCGTGTACCACTGGCCTACCCAAGATATTTATTTTAAGGGCACTTTGTTTATGAACACCATGAGAAATGTGGTGAATGACGACACCAAATGGTGGGACTTTATCAAAAAGTATTCAGAGCATTTCAAAAGGCAAAACATTTATACTACCGATGTGCTCAACTATTTCAATGAAAAACTGGACAGAGATTTCAAAGCTATTTTTGAGCAATACCTCTACCGCTACACGCTTCCTGTGTTGGAAATGAAATTTGAGGGAGATTCGGTGCAATACCGCTGGAATGCCGAGGTGGCAGATTTTGATATGCCAGTAAAAATTGGATCAGGGGAAAAGGCAAAATTCATTTACCCCACCACCGAATGGAAAACCGAAACCTTAGGAGAGTTGCCCAAAGAAGATTGGAAAGTTGACTTGGACAAATTCTATATCGAGATGAGTGAGTTATAAGAATTAATTCCCTATTCAATTAATGGAAAGAGGCTGCATTTTGTAGCCTCTTTTGTTTTTTACCCCAACCCTAATTTATTGATCAATTCCATAAAATCGGAGCGGTAGGTCTGCCCAATCGGGATTGTTTTCCCTTTCATTAGGATGCAATTTCCTTCTATGGCTTCTAGCTTGTTCAAGGCGATGGCAAACGACTTGTGCACCCTAATGAAGCGGTCTTCGGGAAGCTGGGCAAGGAGTTTTTGGAATGTGCTGTGCACCATAATGAATTTGCCAGCATACTGAACCTTCACATAATCGCCGATTGCCTCAAGGTAATTGATTTCCCCCAACAGAATTCGGTAGATTTTCTTATCCGCTTTCCATAGCACAAACTCTTCTGGTTTGGACTCATTAGTTCTACTCCCCAATACCTCTATGGCTTTGTTTGCCGCCTTGTAAAACCGCTCAAAAGGAAAGGGCTTGAGCAAATAATCGATCGCATCTAGCTCAAACCCTTCCACGGCAAACTCTGGGTAGGCGGTAGTAAAAATCACAAAAGGAGGGCTTACCAAGGATTTGTAAAAATTGATGCCCGAAAGTTTGGGCATGTTGATATCCAAAAAGATCAACTGGACATCAAACGCATTGATGGCATCGGAAGCTTCAAAAGCATTTTTGCAGCTTTTCAACAGAAAAAGAGAAGGGCAATCGCCAATATATTTTTCCATCACCTCACGGGAGGCGGGCTCATCGTCTACTATGATGCAATTAATTTTCATGGTTTATCATTAAGTTGACTTTAAAGGTCGAATTGTTTTCCACAATCTCAAAAGAATGCTGATGAGGGTAAATTAAATCGAGCCGTTTTTTGATGTTGGCAACGCCGATACCGCCCTCGTCTTCCGCATCAATTTTATCTACTTTGCCTTTGTTATTTTCTATTTCAAAATAGGTTTCAGTTGAACTGGAGCGCAAGGAAATTTTCACAAAAGTATCTTCCAAATCTCCTTTTATACCATGCTTGAAGCTGTTTTCTACCAAAGGCAGGAAAAGCATGGGAGCTATTTTACCCTCATTTTTAATATCGGTCACAAATTCCACTTTGGCAGAATCGTCAATTCGGTAGCGCTGAAGGCTCAGGTAATTTTTGATCAGCTCTACTTCCGAGCTTATGCTCACCGTACTTTTCCTCGATTCGTAAATCACATAGCGCAATATATCGGCAAGCTTGATGATGGCATCGGGCGATTCCTCCGATTGCTTGAGCGCCAAGGAATGCAGCACATTCAAACTGTTGAACAAAAAGTGCGGGTTTATCTGGGCTTTTAGGGCATTCAACTGGCTCTCCGCATTTTCTTTTGCAATCTTATTGATCTGGTGGTTAAGCTCTTGTAAATGAAACCAAGACTTGGAAAGCTTAAGCAAGCTGGTAACCAATAGGTAAATAAAGACGGTAATAACTAGCTCTAATTCATCAAAATATGAAACAAAATAATAATTAGGCAATACTATATCTGCCAACCAATTGAAGGTGAGGAGATTCAAAAAAGTAGTGGAAAAAACTACTATGGCAAACAGGGAAAGGTAAATTAAGTAGCTCCTTTTTTGGAAAAACTTCGGAATCAAAAGCTCCAAGTTTATATACACACCTATCAATAAACTGATGTGAAAAAGCCCTGTAAACAAATAATCGTTTAGGGTGATTTCATCTGTGATGGCAAACACATAGTTGATGGTAAAAAAAGAAAAGACCCAAAAGAGAATATGCAGGACAATCCTGTAAAGGGCTTTGGAAGGAAATTTGTAGTTGTACATACTATTACTTGCTCAATATATACCTCATATGCTTGCTAAATACTTTTTCGTCGTTGGCATATTTAATAATGAACTTTTGTAATTCTTCTGGTTTAGCCGTAAGAAGAATTCTATCTTCATCTTCCTCATGTCTTATCCTGATCTTATCCTCGCCAAATAGATTTTCCAGCCAATCGGAATCGAACCAAACTATATTGAGTTCTTCCCCAATTTCAAGCTTGGCAAAAGTATGCACGGGCATAAGATGCTGCATAAAAAACTCATTTTCTATCCGCCCTTCTTCTGGGTAGAAATCCAAATAAGTTTTCCCATCTAGCTTTACGATATGTAATTGAAATACCGCACCGTCTTCCATCATATCATTGTAGTGCAAACTCAAAGTGTAGGTGTATTTATTCGTTTTCTTGTCATTTTGTTTGAATTCAATGCGCCAATAAATGGTATCGCCTGCATCATCGTTGCTCCCTGCCAATGACTGCCAATCCCCAATAATCCGATCATCCCTGACCAGTTCTTTTTCGGTATAAAGTGGATAAAAAGACAGCACCGTACAGCTTGAAATAAACACCAATGGAATAAATATGAGCAAAAGTGATTTAAGTTTTTTCATGGCTTTTTCTTTTTTGGGTAAAGAAAGTAGACAGCAGAGGAGTGACCAATTTTTTTCGTTGTACAAGGTCTGTTTGGGGTCAAACACTAAAAACAAACCAGAAAAACAATGCGGTTTTAATAGAAAAAGCCCCAACATCCATTCTGGTTTGGGGAAAGGATATAAACCAATATTCCCCTAAATTTAAATACCAGAATACAAACCATATCAAAATTGTACAACATCTGGGTAGAATATGCGAATTACAATGTAATTGTATTTTATACATTTGTGTAATTACACCTTAATCACCAACCCAACTCACACACTTCTTTGAAAACCTGCGAAGGTTCGAAGAAGCAATACGGCGATCCACTCGCTTCAACATACCTTCATTCAGGACCTGCCAGTATAACTGATCAATTACCATGAAAAAAGTTTATTTGCTTCTAGCGTTCATGTTGTTTTCTTTACTGCAAGCGTATTCGCAGGAAAATTTCAAATTTGATTCCCCGGGAGCTAAAAACCCGATCATCCCTGGTTGGTTTGCCGACCCTACTATCGTAAAAATTGACAACATTTACTACATCTATGCCACTACTGACAACGAAATGCTTGCCTCGGGAGCACCCACTTTGTGGTACAGCAAAGATTTCCAGAACTGGTACAACTACACCATGGAAGTGCCTTCTTTGGAATCGGTAAACCTCCGGAATTTCTGGGCGCCTGACTTGGTGATTGGAAACGATGGGAAATACTATTTGTACTTCGGGAATTGCCAAGCAGGCTGCAATATTTACGGCTATGTTTCCGACACCCCTTACGGACCTTGGGCCAAACTTCATGAAGACGACACACCCGTTATTCGTCATAGTTATCCTAGAGAAGGCTTCCCCTCGCTCGATGTACAATTCTTTACCGACGATGATGGAAAAACCTATGCCTACTGGGGAACTTGGGTGCATTACAACAACGGGTACGCCGTGGGGCAGCTCGACAACCAAACGATGGATAAGATGTTTGCCGCTGAAAATATCCCACTTGAGCAAACTCCCGAGCCTTTCGAAGCTCCGTATATGATGAAAAGGAACGGAAAATACATTTTGATGTATTCTGGCGCTTCTTGCCACGATGAAACCTACAACGTCAGGTATTCTTATTCCGACAGCCCTTATGGTTCTTTCACCCCAGGGCAGAACAACCCGATTTTGAGTACCAATGCCAACCAATCTGTCCATGGTCCGGGGCATCATTCTATCTTAAAAAATAACGATGATTATTACATAGTCTATCACCGCCACGATTACCCGTTTACCGCTGGAGGGCTTGCTAGACAAATCTGTATCGACAGCCTCGTTTTTGAAAATGACTCTACTATCCGACCAGTTGTTCCTTCCCACCAAGGCATAGCTAATTTTGAAACCTCAAAAGTGCCTGAAGACATCGCTTTTTTAGCCAGCACAAGCGCATCCTCATCTTACCATTTGGAGTCGCTCAATTACGATTACAAGCCCTCATTCGCAACCGACAACAATAATGCAACCATGTGGAAAGCTGCGAATAACACGCTGCCACAAGATCTTACGATTGATTTGGGCGAAGTAAAAAACATCAAAAGGATAATGACCCAATTTGAATTTGCCAGTTACTATTACCAATACAAGATTGAGCATTCTGCCGATGGCAAAAAATGGGAAATGTATGTTGATAAGTCGACTAACATGACATCGGGTAGCCCGATGATTGACGACAAAAATGTTGCCGCCCGCTACCTAAAGCTCACCGTGTTGGGTACTGAGAAAGTTGGGCTTTATGCTGCCGTTTGGAACATAAAAGTATATAAAGAACTTTTTGAAATTCCACTGCGACTGGTAAATAAACCTTCTGCTGAAGAACCAGCGGTGAGAAGCAAAGAAGAATTGTTGGTCAGTCTGGATTTAACAAACCTGTCCCCTCCTGATGAGCCGCTAAAAAGCATTCCAAACAAAGGCTCGGTTGGTGGGAGTTTCACTAAAAGCGGCGAAGTCTTCCTAGAAGAAGCAGGCGGAACAAAATTCCTCCATTTTAAAAAAGGGGCTTTAACCTTGAAAGACCGAGCTGTACCAAAAAGCTTGGCTTGGAACGGCGCTTACACCGTAGCAGTCTGGGCAAAAAATCCCGATATCAATAAAGCAGATGAGTGCCTAGTATCTTGGTGCGACCGAGAAGAGTTTTACTTGGCAAACTCTTACAATGCCCTATTTTACAACAGAAGCGGCTATGGAGCGGCTGCCCATTTGGATGGGCACTTTGATTTGCCTTACGAAACATTACCAACTGCAGATCAGTGGCACCATATCGTACTTACGTTCGACGGCGTGGTGGAAAAAGTGTATGTGGATGGTCTGTTGAATACTTCGCAAAACATCACGTTGGCGTCGGCTACCGACAGTGCCAAGATCATACTTGGGGCTTCCGATGTGGGCGAAAACTATACTGGTTACTTGGCATCGGTGCAAATGTACGATTATGCCCTAAGCGAAAAGGAGGTGAAAAAACTGATGGGCAAGACAAAGCCAAAAACGTACTAATATTTCCACTTTTATCTCATAAAAAAGATAGATTATGTTTAAATCGTACAACATCTAGGTAAAATGTGCGAGACAATAGTAAAAAGTATTTAATACATTTGTTATATATATATTATATAAATACCCAAAGCTAGCAACTAGCAACAACAGTCATTCAAACCACAAAAATTATTGACCACATAAAACCGGTTTATGTAAACCAGATCAGAAAAACATTTCTTGATCTGAAAATGTAGTTGCTTGAAATTTTTAAATATTATCCATAACAACTTATACTCTTGAACTACCATTAGTTAAAGCTATGTACTGAGACTTTACTTGAAAGTCTGGGGCGGGACTAGTATACCCTTAAACCACATCGGAAATAAGGGTTTCTGAACAAATTCAATTAACACTTATAATTAATCGATCAAACACTTATGGGCTTAATTCTACAATTCAACAAAAAGAGAAAGCTGCAAAGGTTCTCCTTTCGAAAACTTTCAATAACAGTGTATGCACTACTTGCAATGACTACTGTGACCATGGCACAAACTATGGTAAAAGGAAAAGTAACCACAACAGATGGGGAAGAGCTTCCTGGGGTGAGTATTATTGTGAAAGGCTCTTCCAAAGGAGCCGTTACAGGTATCGATGGTAATTTCAGTTTAGAAGTCGATTCTAAATCTGCCATTCTTGTCTTCTCCTACATTGGTTTTTTAACACAGGAAATACAAGTAGATGGCAGGACAGATTTTAATATCAGCTTGGTGGAAGACATTACCCAACTAACTGAAGTAGTGGTAATTGGTTATGGAACCCAACGCAGAGAAGATGTTACAACAGCAGTTACTACAGTAAAACCTAAAGAATTTGTACAAGGGGCTGTCCGCAATGCTGGTGAACTTCTAAGAGGCAAAGTAGCTGGATTGACCATTAGCACCTCTTCTGGAGACCCAGAAGCAGGAATAGAATTATTGCTAAGAGGGGTGACCTCAATATATGGTTCATCTGCACCTTTAGTACTTATAGATGGTTATCCGGGCGGGTTAAACTCAATTTCTCCCAATGATATAGAATCTATCGATGTTTTGAAAGATGCCTCTGCATCAGCTATTTATGGTACTCGTGGTAAAAATGGAGTAATCCTAATTACCACTAAAAAAGCCAAAGGAGATGGGTCAATGACCTTAGAGTATAGCGGCTACGTTTCAACTGATAGATTTCAAAAAACAGCAGATTTTATGAGTGCTGACGATGTAAGAGGGAAAATCAGCGAAGGTTTGATTGATCCTTCTTATGACCTTGGAGGTAATACTAACTGGCTAGACGAAATAAGTAGAAGCCCACTAAACCATTTTCACGACCTTTCTCTTAGAGGTGGAAACCAAAGAACTACTTATAGTGCAAATGTTAGCTTTCAAGACGCCGAAGGTATTTTCCTTGGATCAGATAATACTGAGGCGAAATTCCGTATGGAGTTGGATCATTACTTAATCGAAGACAAACTAAAAGTAAACGCAAATGTCCTTAAAGGAATCCAGAAATATGGTGCTTTTGACGGCTGGACGTATCGCCAAGCTTTGATTAGAAACCCTACCGATAATGTAACCGATAACGAAGGAAACTGGGTAGAGCACCCAGATCAATTCCAATATGAAAACCCTTTGGGGCTTATCAATGAAAGAAAATATGATAATAACTCCCAGTGGACATGGTTGACTGGTTCTGCATCTTATTTTCCACTCGATGGGCTAGAATTAAAAGTAGTTGGGTCTAGGCACGAATGGAGTCAAGATATTGGAAACTATGAAACCAAGAAGCATATCTCAAATGTACGAGATGGTAAAAATGGAGTTGCTTATATCTCAAATAACAAAACGGTTGAAAACTTCCTTGACCTGACTGCAAACTATTCAAAAAATATAAACAAACACCGTGTGTCAGCACTATTGGGTTACAGTTATATTGACTGGGAAAACTACGGAAACTCTATTACCAACTTTGATTTCCCTACTGACAACTTTACCTACAATAGCATAGAGCAAGGTCGTGCACTCCGAGAAGGATTAAGCGGCGCTGGCGTAGATAGTTGGAGAAGTGACTGGAAATTGATTGGCTTTTTTGGCAGGGTGGGTTATGGCTTTGACGACAAGTATAACATTTTGGCTAGTTTGAGATATGAAGGTTCATCAAGGTTTGGTGATGATAACAAATGGGGGTTTTTCCCAGCAATATCAGCAGGTTGGACCATTAGCAATGAAGCCTTTTTATCAGACGCTTCCACTATTGATAACTTGAAACTAAGGGTTGGGTACGGTAGAACTGGTTCAATTTCGTCTAATCCATATGAATCATTGACAAGATATGCCTACAGTTCCACACAGTTTTATTTTAATGGGCAAGACTGGGTAAGTGTACTTTCTCCTGTAGCAAACCCTAACCCTAATTTAGGTTGGGAAACAAACGTCGAGTATAACATAGGGCTAGACTTTGAACTACTTCAAAATGTCATTTCAGGCTCTATTGACCTCTATGACCGTACGCTGGAAGACTTAGTATACGATTACCCTGTTCCAGTTCCACCAAACTTGGTAGGTACAACTAAGGCAAACGCTGCTTCAATGAGCAACAAGGGTATTGAGGTTGCTGTCAACATCACCCCAATAAAAAGAGAGAAATTTGAATGGGTAACCAGCCTAAACTATTCTAGGAACACAAACAAACTTGAATCGCTTTCCAATGATGAATTCCAAGTTGAAAACGACTTCTTCTATGATGGTTATACTGGAGATCCAATCCAATTGAGTACTCATAAAGTAGAAGAAGGAGAGGCCATCGGTAGCTTTTGGGGATACAAGAGTGTAGGGTTGGATGATGATGGCAAATGGTTGATCGAAAGCGGAGTTGATGGAGAAATAAAAGCACTAGCAGATGCAGTACCTGATGATATGCAAATTCTGGGCAATGGATTACCACAGTGGTACGCCGCATGGAACAACTACTTTCGGTATGGACGTTTCGATTTGAATATCACTATGCGCGGCGCATTTGATTACCAAATCTTAAACTTCCAAAGAATGTTCTACGAAAACCCAACTGTTGTTTACAACAAACTAGCATCTTCTTATGATGAAATCGACGGTAAAGTATTAGCTAGTCCTCAATCATATGTTAGTCACTATATAGAAGACGGTGATTTCTGGAAAATTGACAACATCACCTTAGGGTATAATTTCAATACAGCTAACATCAAAGGAATCAAAAGTGCAAGAGTCTATGTTTCGGGTTCTAACCTGTTCACAATCACAAATTATAAAGGCTTAGACCCTGAAGTGACTAGAAACACCCAAGTAGGGGATAACTCAGGCTTAGCTCCTGGAAATGATAGTCGTGACAAATACCCAACTGTAAGAACATTTACTTTGGGAGCAAACCTTAGATTCTAGTAACAATAAAAATTTGTAACCATGAAAAGATTAAATAAACATATAATTACAGCAGCACTAGCTATAATTGGGCTGGTATGCTCATGTACAAACTTGGAGGAAAGTCCATACGATGTACTGACCGATAAAGACTTAGGTGGCTCACCAGAAGTTCTTGAAGCTCTCACTGCTCCAGTTTACACCAGTCTCACAGATGTAATGTTTGGTTGGATAGGATATTTTGATATGCAAGCAGAATGTGCCGATATCATTGTAACTCCTGCCAGGCCTAACGGTTGGGTCGACGGTGGAACGTATAGAGCAATGCACATGCACAATTGGAATGCATTTCAAGCACATCCGTCTGGACTTTGGAGCAGAGCCTATTCTGCATTAAATATTTTGAATACTTCGCTAGGTACCTATAGTCAAATGGAAGGTGTAGAAAGCCTAGTCAGCGAACTAAGGGCTTTAAGGGCATTATATTACTATCTGTTAATTGACAATTTTGGCAATGTTCCAATTGTAACGGAAGTAGATTTGACAAAAGAGGACTTTTTACCTACCCAAAGCACAAGAGCAGAGGTATTTGCTTATATTGAATCAGAACTGAAAGAGGTCATACCGATGCTTTCGGAAGAAAAAGTGTATGGGAAAATGAATAAATGGGCGGCAAAAATGATTCTTGCCAAAACCTACCTTAACGCAGAAGTTTACATTGGACAAGCAAAATATAACGAAGCAATTGCCCAAGTTGACGACATTATTGCAAGTGGGCTATATTCACTGGAAAGTAACTATCACTCAAATTTTGCAGTGGAAAATGAAGGCTCATCTGAACAAATTTTCTCAATTGTATTTGATGCCACAAGATCTGGTTGGCTCCATTACCCTTGGAAAACCTTACACCCATCCAGTTCGGCTACTTATAAATTAGGGGCACAACCTTGGGGTGGAAGTTGCGCTATTCCCCAATTCATCGACACCTATGACGAGGGCGATTCTAGGCTAAACATATGGATAAAGGGACCTCAGTTTTCAAGCTCTGGTGAGCCAATTTATAACTCCATGGATCCAGCCTTGGTAAATACCCAGCTCAATTACACCAAAGAGATAGGCAATGTTGATGAAACAAAGGAATACGAAGGCTACAGAGTTGGGAAATTTGAAATTGAAACTGGAGTAACGGGTACTGCTATCAGCAACGATGTTCCATTTTTCAGATATGCAGATGCATTAATGATCAAAGCAGAATGCTTATTAAGAAACGGGGATGCGGCTGGTGCAGCAGTTATTGTAAGTACTGTAAGGGAAAGAGCTTTCCCTGATAGTCCTGAAAAAGCAACGGTTACCGCCGACGATTTGCTCAAAGGAAGCATCTATAATTACGGAAATTATTCTCAAGGAGAAATGCTAACTACAGAAGGAGGAGATGACATCCAATACGGAAGGTTTTTGGACGAGCTAGGTTATGAATTTGCAGCCGAATTTCACAGGAGGCAAGACTTAATTAGATTTGGGGTATTCACAACAAAATCTTGGCTAACTCATACACCAAATGGGGACTACCGAACCATCTTCCCAATTCCACAATCAGCAATCAACGCGAACCCTAACCTAAAACAGAATCCTGGTTATTAATTTTAAGCATAGACAAATAAATCCTGCTTTTCCTATTAGTTTATTGGAAAAGCAGGTTCTTTCATTCAAAATAAAACTTTTCAAAACTGATAAATTAACATCATAATGAAGCTCAAACACTTTCCCCTGTTGGGATTTTTCATCGCCTCCTATTTTACAGCAGTGGGGCAAGGAAATGATTACCCGATCCAGCCCAAAGCATTTAACGAGGTAAAAGTAAAAGATGCTTTTTGGGCACCTAAGATCAAGACAAACCAAGAAGTAACCATCCCTATTGCCATCCAAAAAAGCATGGAGTCGGGCAGGGTAGATAATTTTAAGATTGCTGGAGATCTAATGGATGGGCAGTTTTGCTCTGAATACCCTTTCGACGATTCGGATATCTACAAAATAATTGAAGCGGCAAGTTATTCACTCCAAACTATTCCAGATCCTGAGCTGGAAAAAACCATCGATTCGCTCATCTATTTCGTGAGCGTGGCCCAAGAAGACGATGGATACATTTACACCACCCGCACTATAGGGAAAAACGTGCACGAATGGGCAGGTGATGAACGCTGGGAAAAAGTGAATGACCTCAGTCATGAGCTGTACAACCTTGGACATATGTTTGAAGCAGCGGCAGCGCATTACACCGCTACTGGCAAAAGAACTTTATTGGACATAGCCATCAAATCGGCAGACCTGATAGACGAAGATTTTGGTCCTGGTAAAATTGAAGACTACCCTGGCCACCAAGAAGTGGAACTGGGCCTAGTAAAACTTTATAGAGTTACCAAAGACGAAAAATACCTAAAGCTTGCCAAGTACTTTTTAGATATAAGAGGAAAAGAGGGTATAGGAAGCCCCACCACTTACAACCAATCGCACAAGCCTGTGACAGAACAAGAGCATGCGGTTGGCCATGCGGTAAGGGCTGCCTATATGTGGATTGCGATGGCAGACGTGGCCGCGCTCACTAGCAACGAAGACTACATTGAAGCTATAGACAGATTGTGGCACGATGTGGTAGATACCAAAATGTATGTGATAGGAGGAATTGGCGCAACTGGCAACCATGAGGGCTTTGACGATCCGTATGTGTTGCCAAATATGTCGGCATACAACGAAACCTGTGCCGCCATTGGTAATGCGCTTTGGAATCACCGCATGTTTTTGATGACGGGCGATAGCAAATACATCGACGTGATGGAACGCTCCATGTACAACAATGTTATTTCTGGGGTTTCTGTTTCAGGAGATCATTTCTTCTACCCAAACCCTTTGGCTTCTTACGGGCAGCATTCTCGTAGCGAATGGTTCGGTTGCGCTTGCTGCCCTCCAAACGTTGCCCGTTTCTTGCCTTACATGCCTGGCCTTATCTACGCCCAAAACGAAAATGATATTTATGTAAACCTGTTTGTATCGAGCGATGCTACTTTCAAACTGGGTAAAAATGAGCTTTCATTATCGCAAAAAGCGGAACTCCCTTGGGAAGGAACTGCCGAACTTGAAATCACGGCAAAAAAAGCGATGAAAAGCACCTTAAAAATCCGTATACCGGGCTGGGCTAAAAACCAACCTGTACCAAGCGACCTTTATACGTACGCTTCCACGTCTGACAAGAAAACCAAAATAACGGTAAATGGAGAAGAAGTTCCTTACGAGCTTGACGAAAAAGGCTACATCGACATTGACAGGAAATGGAAAAATGGAGATAAAGTTGGAATCGAATTCCCTTATGAAATCCGTGAGGTAAAGGCGAACCCAAATATTGCAGATGACAAATCGAAAGTAGCGATCGAAAGAGGGCCTATCGTTTATTGCACCGAATGGTCTGACTACAAAGATGGACACGTCCTCAACTTAGTTTTTGATCCAAAAAGTACCTTGACCGCTTCTTTTGATAAAGGTTTTTATGGGGGGGCTACCATTATAGAAGGAGATATAAACAAAGCGAAGAAAAACTTGGACGAGTCGGTAGATGTTTCGGAAAAAGATCATTTAAAACTCATCCCTTATTACCTCTGGAACAACCGTGGCCCAGGTGAAATGAGGGTGTGGCTCCCTACCGAAGTGGATGCGACCCGACCTCTCCCCGCTCCTACCAAGGCTAGTAAAAGCATCGTGACGGCATCTGTAAAAAGCAAAGCAATCATAGCTATAAACGATCAACAATATCCTAAAACATCTAACGACTCTTCAAATCCTTACCTTCACTGGTGGCCCAAAAAAGGAACATGGGAATGGGTTCAGTACGAGTTTGAAGCAGCACAAGAGGTGTCGGAAGTGAAAGTATATTGGTACGATGATGGTCCATTTGGCGGTTGCCGAATTCCTAACACATGGGAAGTGGTATATGAAAAAGATGGCGAATGGGTTCCAGTAAAAACAGATCAAGCATACAAAGTGAGCAAAGATGATTGGAACACCATTAAGTTTGAGCCAATTACCGCAAAAAAAGTTCGTCTAAAGATAAAACTAGATAAAAAATTTGCTGCTGGGCTCCATGAGTGGATTGTAGAGTAAATACACTGAAAACTAATTTTTCTGATGTTTTTCTCCTCTATTTTAGAGAACCTGAAGGTTGCTGGTTGCTAGATTCTGGTTACTAGTTTTTTTATAATTGAAACGCCTGAAAAACAAAAACTAGGAATCACCAACAAGAACTGGATAGAGGAATAAATAAGTACGGTCAAAAACCAGAAAACCTATGTTTTTGACCGTAGGTAACCAAGGGCTGCGGTACAGCCCTTGGTATTTAAAGACGGAAAATAACGAATAAATGAAACAACTTTTAAAACTGGGCATTGGCATGTCCCTGCTACTTCTTCCTTTCGGTTGTAACCAAAAGGAAGAAACTAGCAATACTTCACAAGACTACCCTATCCAACCTGTAAATTTTACTTCCGTAGAGTTTACCGATGGATTTTGGTCACCAAAAATTGAAACTAACCGCACTGTTTCTATTCCCAGTGCTTTTGGAAAGTGCAGCGTAACAGGAAGATTCAGCAACTTCGCCATAGCAGGAAAATTAGAAGAAGGCGAACATAAAGGTGATTTCCCTTTCGACGATACAGATGTGTACAAAGTGCTGGAAGGTGCATCGTACACCCTTGCTGCTCAAAATGACCCAAAACTGAATACCTTTCTCGACAGCGTAATCCATTTGATTGATGCTGCGCAAGAAGATGACGGTTATTTGTTTACAGCCAGAACCAACAACAGTGAGCACCTAAGAGGATGGATGGGCGACCATCGCTGGGAAAGGCTAAACAGCCATGAACTTTACAACAGTGGTCACTTGTTGGAAGCGGCAGTTGCCCACCACGAAGCTACTGGCAAGGATAATTTATTGAACGTAGCCATCAAAAATGCCAACTTAATCGACCAAGATTTTGGTCCTGGTGAAAACCAACTACATTGCCCATCGGGCCACCCAATTGTGGAAATGGCTTTGGTAAAACTGTACCGTGAAACGGGCGACAAACGCTACCTCACCCTTGCTCAATATTTTATTGATGAAACGGGAGTTGGTACAGATGGCCATAAACTGAACCCATATAGCCAAGACCATATGCCAATCAAAGACCAAAAAGAAGCGGTGGGGCACGCCGTGAGGTTTGGCTATTTGTACTCTGGCGTAACCGACATAGCCGCCATTACAGGAAATGAAGAGTATAAAAAAGCAATTTTACGCCTGTGGGACAATGTAGTTTCCAAAAAACTCTACATCACTGGTGGCATAGGAGCACGATCGATGGGCGAAGGTTTTGGGGAAAACTACGAGCTTCCCAATATGACCGCCTATTGCGAAACTTGCGCGTCCATTTCCAATGTCTATTGGAACCACCGCATGTTCTTGCTTTTTGGCGAATCGAAATATTATGATGTGCTTGAACGAACCTTGTACAACGGGCTGATTGCAGGAATTTCCCTCAGTGGCGACAAGTTTTTCTACGATAACCCACTCGAATCTGACGGTTCGCATGACCGCGCTCCTTGGTTCGAATGCGCATGCTGCCCGGGCAACATCACACGATTCATGGCTTCCGTTCCGGGTTACCAATATGCGGTGAAAGACAATAACATTTATGTAAACCTTTTTGCATCAGGAACTTCCAACTTGGATGTAGCAGGAAAAGAAGTGAGCCTAAAACAGGAAACAAATTATCCTTGGAAAGGAAAAGTGAGCATTGAAGTGTTGACTGAAACCGAAAGCGATATTAAAGTAAGGATTCCCGGATGGGCTCAAAACCAAGCCGTTCCTTCTGATTTGTACAAGTTTACGAGCGATGCCGCCTCGGCTTTCACCTTGAAAATAAATGGAGAAGATGTAAAGGCGGAAATGGAAAAAGGCTACGCCATTCTCTCCAACGATTGGAGCAAAGGCGACGTAATTGAACTGGAGCTTCCTATGGAAACGAAAAGAGTTCGCGCCCATGAAAAAGTGGTGTACGATGAAGGGAAAACCGCTTTCCAGCGTGGGCCTGTGGTGTATTGCTTCGAAGGAGTGGATTATAAAGAAGGAAGTGTTTTCAGCACCTACGTTCCTGAAAGCACAACCGTAGCATCTACTTTCGAACCTGATTTTTTGAATGGAGTAGTTACGCTGAGCGTAGCTGGAAAAGGACTTTACAAAGAAGGTGGAGAAGTGAAAGAAAAGGATGTGGAACTAAAAGCCATCCCCTACTACAGCTGGAACAACAGGGGGAAATCGGAGATGTTGGTTTGGATGCCGGAGGATGCGCAACATGCCAGCCTGAGAGATGAAAACAGCTTAATGGCAAAAGCAAAGCCTTCTACCCCAGATTGGGACCAAGGCAATGGATTGAAAGACGGGTTTACCCCAAAAAGCTCAGGTGATGTTGATAAAAACTTCTTCTTCTGGTGGTTGAAAAACGGAACGGAAGAATGGGTGAAATACGAGTTTGAAAAACCCGTAACCATTTCCAGTTCTGAAGTTTATTGGTTGGATTACGAGCATTACGATTATACCGCCAAACAGCCTAAGGCTTGGGAATTGCAATACCTAAAAGGAAACGAATGGATTCCCGTAAAGAACAAAAACGCCTACGGTACTGCGCTCAATCAATTTAACGAGGTAATATTTGAACCTATGACCACCACAGCAATCAGGCTCAATGCCACGCTTCAAGACAGCGTTTCAGCAGGAATATTGGAATGGAGGTTGAATTAATTACAAACCAAACTCTTGTAGTTATCAGCAACTAGCAACATCTATGTCACTCTGGCTAAAAGTCGCTAGTTGCTGGGCTCTTGTTACTAGTTTATGCTAACTGTTCACGCCCCTACTAGCAACTATCCACAAGGGCTGAGAAGTTGCGAAATGAATACATAAAAAAGTGCGCTGATTTAGTTACACAATTATTCACAACGAACCAACAAAAATGAAAAAAACAACATTCTTTCCGCTTGCTATCGCAGCTTGTATGGTCATGAGTGCTTTTTCTTGGATAAGCACCCAGAATGCTACTAGCCAAGGAAAACAGCTTCAAGAGGAATACAAAATCATTTCCCCACCCAAAAAACTGGGGCTTGACCCTTTTTATAAGAAATATGTGAACGTAAATGGCATCCATATCATTTCTTCACACAAAGTACCAGACGAAGCTGTTTTTGCAGCCTGCCGCACGGTCAATTTTATGACGGGCATGCTTCCTAAAAACGTATTGCACGAAATGGTGAAGCGCGATACAAAAGTGGGAATCATGGCGCGCTACGAAGGCACCACCGACATTCCCGAACACAAACACTTGGAAAGCGATACCACCCTGAACTGGGACCTGCGTGCAAGAGGCTTGGGAGGAACTTTGGAAGACCCATTAACCACTTGTGCCGAGGAAAACCTACTTTGCTACCAAATAGATAAATACCACGCGGAGGACATCCTTATCCATGAATTTTCCCATACCATCCACGGAGTGGGAATCCTATCAGTAGAGCCAGATTTCAACGAGACGCTGCAAAAAGCAATGGATGCAGCCTTGGCAGCGGGCAAATATCAAAATGTATATGCCGCCACCGATATCCATGAATATTGGGCAGAAGGGGTTCAAGATTGGTTTGGGGTAAATGCGGAAGTACCTGAGCCAGACGGCAAGCACAACTATGTGAACACTAGGGAAGAACTAAAAAAATACGATCCCACGCTCTATGAAATCATCGGAAGGTTTTTCCCCGAAACAGACGAAGTCGCTTCTTGCCATGCCAAGGAAAACCTTTACACAGAATAAACATTGCTATAAAGCTTAAGTCATAGATTATAAAACCAAATGAAAATCATACAACGAATCATCATTTTTGGGCTTTCCACTTTTTTATTGGCCAACTGCCAAACGAAAAAAGAAGAGGTTTTTATAAAAACAGAAGGACCAGAAGTAGTCAATTTTAAAGTACTTCCTTTTGAACTTCCAGATGTAAAACTGCTGGACGGTCCTTTTAAACACGCTACGGAACTCAACAAGCAATACCTCCTAAACTATGAGCCTGACCGCTTGATGGCAAGGTTCAGGGACGAGGCTGACTTAGAACCAAAAGCGGAGCAATACGGCGGCTGGGAAGGAGAAACACTTGCTGGCCACACACTTGGACATTATTTGAGCGCTTGCGCCTTGATGTACCAAACTTCTGGCGAAAAGGTCTTTTTGGACAGGGTAAACCACATAGTAGCAGAGCTAGATACCTGCCAACAAGCTGATAAGGATGGATACATGGGTGCATTTCCCGATGGGAAAAAAGTTTTTACCGAAGAAATAGCCAAAGGGGAAATTCGCTCCCAAGGCTTCGACCTCAACGGACTTTGGGCACCAATTTATACCATGCACAAGGTGATGGCTGGCTTGAGAGATGCGTACCACTTGTGTGGAAACGAAAAAGCCCTCGTGATTGAAAGCAAATTTACCAACTGGCTGGGCACTATCGTAAAAGACCTCAATGAGGAGCAAATCCAAAATATGCTGAATTGCGAGCATGGGGGCGTAAATGAAACCTTGGCAGACCTTTATGCCGATACAGGCGAGAAAAAATACCTCGACCTTGCCAATGTGTTCTACCACAAAAGTATTCTTGATCCTTTGGCTGAAGAAAAGGACATTTTACCCGGAAAACATGGAAACACGCAGATTCCAAAACTGATTGGCTTGGCACGAACTTATGAGCTTACGGGCAATGCCAAGGATAAAAATGCAGCTGATTTCTTCTGGGAGACAGTGGTAAAACACCACTCTTACGTAACAGGCGGGCATGGAAACCACGAGTATTTTGGCCCTGCCGATACCTTGAGAAACCGCCTGAGCGATGGAACTACCGAAACCTGCAATGTGTATAATATGCTCAAACTTTCCCGCCATTTGTTTGAGTGGGAAGCTTCTGCCGAAGTGGCCGACTACTATGAAAGAGCATTGTTCAACCAAATTCTTTCCTCCCAACACCCTCGTGACGGAAGGGTTATTTACAACATGTCCTTGGAAATGGGCGGGTACAAAGTGTACCAAGACCCTGAATGGTTCACTTGCTGCATAGGCACAGGTATGGAAAACCATAGCAAATACGCGGCAAACATTTATTACCACAACCATGAAGAACTTTACGTTTCCCAATTCATCGCTTCGGAACTAAACTGGGCGAAAAAAGGGGTGAAAGTGACCCAAGAGACTACTTACCCAGAAGGAAAAGACATCACCTTGAACTTTGAGGTGGAAAAACCGGTGTATTTCACCTTAAAAATAAGACAGCCTTATTGGTTGGTGACCGAGGATTTGAAAGTAATGGTAAATGGAGAGGAATTTACGGCGACTAAAACTGCTGGAAGTTTTTATGCCATCAAAAAAACTTGGAAAACAGGCGACAAAGTGGAAATTTCCATGCCTTTCAGGCTAAGGTTGGAAACCATGCCCGACGATTCGGACAGGGTGGCGGTGATGTACGGTCCGCTGGTTTTGGCTGGCGACTTGGGGGAAATAGAAGACCCGAAAGCACATGACCTCGATTTTGTTCCCGTCATCATGACCGAGGACAGAAACCCCGAAAATTGGCTAAAACCCGTTGAAGGCAAGCCCAATACTTTTGTGAGCACGCAAGTTGGAAACCCAAGGGACGTGACTTTCAAACCATTTTATAAAACCTCTGGACGCAGGTATTCTGTTTATTTCGACCTTTTCACACAAGAAAAATGGGCGAAATACCAAGCCGATTACCAAGCTGAGCTGGAAAGAAAGAAAAAGCTAGAGGAAATGACCTTCGACTTCTTCCAACCGGGCGAAATGCAGCCAGAACGCGACCATAATTTCCAAGGCGACAGCACAGAAGTGATCGAGTTTGACGGAAGGAAAGCCCGCCATGCCAACAGGAGCGGTTGGTTCTCATTCGACATGACGACCATGAAAGGACAGCCAATGGCTTTGGTGATAGAATATTGGGGCGGATTCACAGGCTCCAAAACGTTTGACATCCTTGTAGATGGGCAAAAAATAGTGACGGAAAATATTTCAGGCAAAAAAGACGGCTCTTACATAGATGTACAATATGACATTCCAGACGACCTGACCGTGAGCAAAGATAAGATAACTATCCGCTTCCAACCTCACGAAGGGCATAGAGCAGGACCGATCTTCGCCGCAAGAATGATCAAAAGATAACTTAGTTTTTTTAATTCACCTATTGGAAAAGGATAGAGGCTTCGTCTCTATCCTTTTTTTATGTATTCTATTTCTATAGTAAATGATTGCTTACTTTTGCGCAAAACCAATAAAAAGCAATTCGAATATGAAAAACACTGTATATCTCCTCCTATTTTTCCTATCCCTATATGTCAATATGAGTTTTGCCCAGCGGTTGTCCTCTCCTGATGGAAACCTGAAAATGGAATTCTCTTTACAAGATGATGGCTCGCCAGTCTATAGTTTGACTTACAAGGACAAAAAGGTGATTAAGCCAAGTACACTTGGTCTGGCATTGAAAGACGAAGAGGATCTTTTAACCAATTTCACGATTGAAAGCTCAGAAGAGTCTTCTTTTGATGAAACCTGGAAGCCAGTTTGGGGTGAAGAAAGTGAAATAAGAAACCATTATAACGAGCTAGAGATCAACCTCAGCCAAAAGGGGACAAACCGAAAACTAGTTTTGCGGTTCAGATTATTTGACAGCGGGCTTGGGTTCAGGTACGAATTTCCCCAACAAAAAGCGCTGGGGCATTTCGTAATAGAAGATGAAAAAACGCAGTTTGCCCTCACAGGTGACCATACCGCCTTGTGGATTCCTGGCGATTACGATACGCAAGAGTACGATTATACCGAATCGAAACTGTCGGAAATTAGAGGGCTGATGAGCAAGTCGGTAACTGAAAACTTATCCCAAACCTCCTTTTCCCCAACTGCTGTTCAAACTTCGCTGATGCTGAAAACTTCCGAAGGTTTATACATCAACCTGCATGAAGCGGCACTGATCGATTATCCAGTAATGCATTTGGACTTGGACGACAAAAACATGGTGTTTGAAGCTTGGCTTACACCCGATGTAAATGGCGACAGGGCGTTTATGATTGCCCCTTCCCAAACTCCTTGGCGCACCATCATCGTGAGCGACGATGCCCGCAATATTTTAGCATCCCGAATTACCTACAATTTGAATGAGCCTTCCAAAATTGAAGACACCTCGTGGATAAAGCCGACAAAGTATGTTGGTGTTTGGTGGGAGATGATCACAGGGAAAAGTACTTGGGCATATACCGATGAACTCAATGCTGTTTTGTTGGGTGAAACCGATTTTAGTAAAGTAAAACCAAATGGACGACATGGAGCAAATACGGCACATGTGAAAGAATACATCGATTTTGCGGCAGAACATGGTTTTGATGGCGTATTGGTAGAAGGTTGGAACGTGGGCTGGGAAGACTGGTTTGGGCATTCCAAAGATTATGTTTTCGACTTCGTAACTCCCTACCCCGATTTTGATGTGGTGGGAATTCAGAAATACGCACAAAGCAAAGGAGTGGAAATGATTATGCACCACGAAACTTCTTCTTCAGTTCGCAACTACGAGCGCCATTTGGATACAGCCTATACATTTATGAAAGAGCATGGGTACAATGCCGTAAAAAGTGGATATGTGGGAGATATTCTTCCAAGAGGGGAAAATCATTACAGCCAATGGATGGTCAACCATTACCAATATGCCCTTGAAAAAGCAGCTGATTATGAGGTGATGGTCAATGCTCACGAAGCTGTCCGTCCAACGGGTATTGGCAGAACGTATCCGAACCTGATCGGAAACGAATCGGCAAGAGGAACCGAGTACCAAGCTTTTGGCGGATCGAAGGCAAACCATGTAACCGTACTCCCCTTCACCCGATTGATAGGTGGTCCGATGGACTACACACCAGGCATTTTCGAAATGAATATCAGCAAATTAAACCCCGAAAATACTTCCCATGTAAATAGCACCATCGCTAACCAATTGGCTTTGTACGTGACTATGTACAGTCCCTTGCAAATGGCTGCCGACCTTCCTGAAAACTACAACCGCTTTTTGGATGCATTCCAGTTTATAAAAGATGTGGCTATTGAGTGGGACGAAAGCAAGTATTTGGAAGCCGAACCTGGTTATTACCTCACCATTGCCCGTAAAGAAAAAGGCAGCAACAATTGGTTTGTAGGGAATGTGAACGGCTTCGAAGCAAGAGTTTCAAATATTTCTTTTGATTTCCTTGAAGAAGGCAAAACGTATATTGCCACGGTATATTCGGATGCCACAGGTGCTCATTTCAAAACCAATCCTCAGGCTTATGAGATAAGAAAAGGGATTGTAACCAAAAAGAGCAAACTCAATCAAATTTCTGCTCCAGGCGGTGGATACGCCATCAGCATAGTAGAAGCCACAAAAGCCAATACCAAAGGCTTGAAAAAATTGAAATAAGAGCATTTTAAAAAGCAAAAAGGGTAGAGCTGGGAATAAATTTCCCAGCTCTACCCTTTTTATACAAATCTCTGAAACCTTACTGAAACCCAAATTTCTTTAGCCCTCCACGGCTGATCTTTATGGCTTCAGGCAGGTCTATTACTAAGATAAGGGAAATTTGGGAAGAAAGACTTGGCAAAATTGCTTCTAAAAAATTGCCTAGGAGGCGACATGAGCAAATCGGGCAACTTAAATAAGTTATTTTTATTGTTAAATAAAGTGAAATAAATCAAAATGATTTAACTTCGAGCCGAAATTGAAAATGAGAATTTTACTCCACACATCCACCTTAGTGTTTTTTGTTGTTACCAGCTAGACCAACAACTAAATCTTACAATCCTATTGATAGCACTTTCACGACTTACAAAATACCAATCAAACTACCTTCAATAACAAGATACAACCACGTTAATTAAAATTTACTTTTAATGACATTATTTGAAGTTACTTTTCAAGTTCGCCTGAGGCTGTCACATGCCTTTATAAAGCGGTACAAACAGTTCGTCGTACAAGGTTCATATCTTATTGGTTTGATTAAATCGAACTTTGAAAAACCTCCTATCATTCAGGAAAAAACCTCGTTTGCAGCTCTTATTCTACCTTTTGTTTTTAATTAACACCTAGTTATCAATTAATTAATTACTTAAGTATACTCTTAAGACTTAGAAAGATTCTTTTTGCAGAAACTAAAATATTCAGTTTTCTGAATACACTAAATTAAGCTTTGTTAATAATTACAATAACTATTTATGATGAGACAAAAACTAATATTCACAGTATTGAGTTTGCTGTTTGCGGCACAAGTTTTCTCGCAAACTGAGACAGTAGTTAAAGGCGTAGTAGAAGATGACGCTGGAGAACCTGTAATTGGAGCAAACGTGGTGTTGGAAGGCACTACGGTCGGTACCATCACAGATATTGATGGTAAGTTTAGTTTGAAGTTAACTGAAGGTGGCAAGCAAACATTGACCATTTCATTTATAGGTTTCAAGTCGGTATCTATTCCTTTGGACCTAAAAGGTGGTACGTTCGAGACAGGTACTCTTTCTTTGGAATCTGAGGCTATCGGACTTGCAGAAGTACAAGTTTTAGCTTCGGTTGCAGTTGATAGGAAAACCCCGGTTGCCGTTGCGCAAATCAACTCTGTGATGATTGCAGAGCAAGCTAGTAACCAAGAATTTCCTGAACTACTAAAATCTACGCCAGGTGTATATACAACTAAACAAGGTGGTGGATATGGTGATTCAAGAATAACAGTAAGAGGGTTTAATGACCAAAACGTAGCTGTAATGATCAACGGTATTCCTGTGAATGACATGGAAAACGGAAGTATTTACTGGTCTAACTGGGCAGGCTTAACTGATGTGACCGAATCTATGCAAGTGCAAAGAGGATTGGGAGCTGCAAAAGTAGCCGTTCCATCTATTGGCGGTACTATTAACATCCTTACCAAAACTACAGGAGCAAAAAAAGGTGGTAATATTTTTTACGGCACAGGTAACGACGGTTATGAAAAATTAGGTCTTACTTTATCTACAGGATTGATGGAGAACGGATGGGCTGTCTCTGTTTCCGGTTCTAAAGTAGAAGGTAACGGATATGTAGAAGGTACAGGTTTTGAAGGTTACAACTACTTTTTCAATGTAACTAAGCAAATCAATAAGTCACACATCTTGTCTTTAACAGGCTTTGGTGCTCCACAAAAACACGGTCAAAGAGTGAGAGCACAAACCATAGAAGATTATAGAAACGCCCCTCAAGGAATAAAATGGAATGAGACTTGGGGTTATAAAAATGGTCAAGAAACTTATTACGAAGACAACTTCTACCATAAACCTCAATTCTCTTTGAACCACTACTGGACTATCAACAGCAAGTCTGAATTATCAACTGCTCTTTATATGTCATTTGGCACTGGTGGTGGGGGTGGTACCTACGGTGATTGGTCGCCTGCATATGAAGCAAGATCTAAATATGAGCCCTTGGATCTTGATGTATTGGTAGACGTCAACAAAGACCCACAATACCTAGGAAATTCACAAGCATTTATGAGGGCTTCAAGAAATGACCACAAGTGGTTTGGTGCATTATCAACTTATACCAACCAGATCACAAGTAATTTCAACCTATTAGCGGGAATTGACTTGAGGCATTATGTAGGTTCTCACTTCTATGAAGTTACAGATCTACTTGGAGGCGAGTATGTGTTGGACAACTCAGATATCAACAATCCAAATAGATTGTTGAATGTTGGTGATAAATTCAACTACAACAATGATGGCGTTGTAAACTGGACAGGAGTTTTCCTTCAAGGAGAATATAGTCAAGGTAAATTGGATGCATTTGCAACAGTCTCTCTTTCAAATACTGGATACAAAAGGATTGACTATTTCAACTATTTAGATTCTGATCCATTGCAAGAAACTGACTTTGCAAACTTCTTCGGGTACCAAGTGAAAGGTGGAGCTAACTACAATTTAACTCAAAACCATAACATTTTTGTAAATGTTGGCTTTTTTGAAAAAGCACCTGACTTTGACGGCGTGTACTTGAACAATGACCAATTTGTGAATGACGCAGTAGAAAACCAAAAAATCTTGTCGTACGAACTTGGATATGGTTATAGAAGCGAGGTATTTAACGCTAACGTCAACCTTTACCGTACTTCTTGGTTAGACCGTACATTAACCGAATCATTCTCGCCAACTGAAAACGATCCTGATACTCCTGAAGACGAAAGAGACTTGATCTATAATGCAAGTTTACTTGGAGTAGATGCCTTACACCAAGGTTTGGAAATTGACTTTGTCTACAAGCCTGTTGAAAAACTTACAATTAATGGTATGGTTTCTCTTGGAGACTGGAAATGGTCAAATGATGTAGATGGACAGTATATTTTAGATGAGAACCAAGATACAGTTGGTGTGTTTGATAAACTATACATCGGCGGCTTGAAAGTAGGTGACGTTGCACAACACACCTATGCACTAGGTGCATCTTACGAGCCATTTAAAGGGCTTAAGCTTAATGTGAAAGGTAATTACTTTGACAAACTATTTGCAGAATATGATCCTATCAACCGAACTACAGCTCCTGAGGGTGGAGTGACTCAGCAACCTCTTGAGCTCCCAAGCTATATGACAATAGATGCTTTTGCTAGATTCGATTTCCCATTGGGCAATATAAATGCCACTTTACTGGGGAATGTAAATAACCTTCTCGATACAGAATACATAGCAGAGGGAACGGATAGTTCAATTGATAGAACTCAAGTGTATTACGGTTTCGGAAGGACATATACCATTTCCTTGAAATTGAAATTTTAATTGAATAAAGTGACTATTTATTTAAAGAGAAAAGATGAAAAATACATATAAAATATTGTTAGCATTCACACTGCTTTCATTGTTTGCTTGTGATCCCCTCAAAGACACATATGATGAACTCGATCAGGCTAATACTGGTCTTGTAAAGGATATTACTTATACCTTGACAGAAGATGACTATGAGCTAGTTGATAAATCTTACGGTAACTTCAACAATGAGGAGGAAGCAAAAGAGCTGACCCCAAAAATTCTAGCAGAAACTTTTGCTTATTTTGGAGCAGGTTCAACAGCGTTGATTACTTATGACATTTACAACGGAAGCTCACCTTACCTATCTGGTGATGCTGAAGAAGTAACTGTATCTGAAGATGAGTACCTTAGCTTAGGCTACACTTATAAAAACTTCGATGATTTGGAAGCTGATCTGCCTAAATACGCTGCCTTCAAATTCCCAGATGCAAGTACTGGCACCTACGCTGACGTTACGCACGATTACTACAATGGCTCTTATACTGAAAGAGACGTAGTAAGCAGGGTAGTTAAAACTGCTGCATACGGATGGAAATACACTTACGAACTAGATAGTGATTTGTATAAAGATTTCTTTGAAGAACCATTCAGCAATTTTAGCAATACGGATGAGGCAGAGGAAAAAATCCCTGTTTATCTCCCTACTTGGTTCAAATTTGCTGAAGCAGGTGATGATGTATTGGTTCAGTACATTTATTATGACGGTGGAGTAATTGAAGATTTGGCACATTACACTTTTGACGGAAGCAACTGGGTATTATACGGAGATGCTTTCCAAGTAACAAGTAGCCAGTTAAGCTTTGGCTTTAACGGAAGTGAGTGGATTCCTGACAATACTATCAAAGTTAAACTTGAATATCCTGATTACCAAGCTATTGGAACTGCTACTGCAGCTTCTAACCCTGCAGGTTCGGCAAGTATACTGTCTTACAGTAACTTTGATATTTCTCTGTGGAGCAGCTCAGAAATTTTTGACGCAATTACTGCTCATTTAGAAGATATTTATCCAGACACAGAAGAAGGTCAAAAGTACTTGGTTACCTACGATACATGGGAACCAGGAAATGGCGTAGCTACTTTGTATGTGATATACAATGGAACAGAATATATTCTATTTGAAGAATAGTAAGTTTATTATATAATCAAAACCCCTAGTATAGTTAAATATGCTGGGGGTTTTTCGTTTAAAACAAAGTACTAAATCAATGCAAAAACTACCGTTTCTTACCCTAGTGTTAACATTTTTTTGTTACCAAGTAAATGCACAATTCATTCCTAAAAAAGGGAGTTTTCCCAAAGCAGAAGACTCATATTACTATCAAAAGAAAATTGAAAATAGTTTTCATGATGATTCAGAGACTCTTTACGAGTTGATAGACTGTATTAGAGTACAAATCCGTACAGTCAGGCAAAAGTTCAGTAACATACAATTGAGCCCTGATTATAGTATTCCAATATTTCTCGATGATTTATTTATTCTAAACATAGACAGTTTGAAATCGGTCTCACTAGACGAGATAGAATCAATTACAATAGATTATAATTCAAGACGAGTGGGAATTGGGTCACAATCCATTTTTGGTGTAGTGGAGATCGAAACGTACAAAAAGAAGGAGGATTGATAAAAAAGTTTTTTTACCATCAACTAGGAAATTAAAGACTTGAAACGATACATTTATATTTTTCAAAGCTTATGATACAATTAAGAATACTAACAACATTATTTTTTTTAGCATCATTTTACGGCTCATTTGCCCAAATCCCAGCTAACTACTACGATGGCACTGAAGGGCTAACGGGGGATGCTCTAAAACTCAAACTTCACAGCATCATTCGTGACCATAAGGTTTTCACTTATTCGGAGGTGAAAGATGCTATAAGAAACCTTGATGAAGACCCCAACAATTCTGACAATATCATTTTATTCTATAAAGGAACTTCTATCCATAAACAGAGCTTTGCAACTAACAACGAGCCTGATTTTTGGAACAGGGAGCATACCTGGCCCAAATCCCACGGTTTTGCCGAAGAGTCAGACACTGCCTACACAGATTTCCACAACCTTACCCCATCCGACGCAACCGTAAACAGTTCAAAAAGCAACAAGGATTTTAACGATGTTCCCAATACTTCGGAATATGCAGAAGGCGAAGCAGAAGACACCTATACCGATGAAGACTTTTGGGACCCAAGAGATGACAAAAAAGGCGACGTAGCTCGTATTCTTTTTTATATGGCTACAAGGTACGAAGGCAGTGCAAGAGACCTTGAGCTGGTAAATCGTATCAGCCATAGTGGTGATCCTGAAATAGGCGTATTGTTTACCATGCTCCAATGGCATAAACAAGATCCGGTGAGCGATGAAGAAAAAGCTAGAAACGAAGGCATATATGGATACCAAGGAAACAGAAATCCTTTTGTAGACCACCCTGAGTGGGTTGCAGAAATATGGGGAGGGACTACATCTCCATTGAGTATTTTAAACACAGCGTCTTTCAACCAAGATTTTGGAACGGTAGCAGCAGGGTCTTCTTTAGAGCAGGTCTACAAATTGAATGCGTACCAACTAGAAGACGATATCACTGTCAGCGTAGATGCTCCTTTTGCCCTTTCTACAGACAACAGCAATTGGGCAAATACCATCAACTTAGTTCACTCGGAAAATGATAGCTCTGAAGTTTTTGATATCTACATAAGGTTTGCCCCTACAGAGGTCAATGGTGAAAGTTATACTGCTGAAGTTTTGCATAGCTCCATTAATATGGGAACAGTCAGCTTATCTGTAACGGGAACAGAAGGAACGCAAACGTTGATGACCATCGAAGAAGCTCGGCAAAAGGGCGATGGAGAAGCGGTGTATGTATCAGGTGTAGTGATAGATGCGGGAAATAACAGCTCGGATAATAGAGTGATTTATGATGGAACAGCAGGTATTGTAGTTAGAAGTTTCGATAATGGAAATGAATCAGCCAACCTTTCATTAGGTGACAGTATTTTGGTAAAAGGACTTTTAGATGATTACAATAACCTTTTAGAAATAGCCCAGTCGCCTATTACTATTGAAATATTGAAACAAAATGCTACACTTCCAGAACCTCAAGAAGTAACCATAAGTGATATTGGTGAAACATTAGAGTCTGAATTGGTCATTATCAAAAATGTAAGTTTTGTGAATACAGGTGGTACATTTGCTGGTGGAGGTTCAGCAGGCAACTTCACCGTGACAGATGGGACAAATAATCTTATCCTCAGAATAGGCTCATCAGAGCACCCACTTGTAGGCTCTGAAATTCCCGAAGGAAAATACGACATCACCGGTTTTGTAGGGCAGTTCTACAATGACTACCAACTTTCCCCAAGAACAGTTGAAGACTTGGTAGAAGTCGAGGACGATGTAACAGGGCTATTCGATGATTATGATCCTCTTTTCACGGTTTACCCCAACCCTACAACGGGTTCTGTTTACTTCGCTGACTTATTGCCAAACGAAAACTATACTTTCACCATCTATAACCTTACGGGCAAGGCATTTGGAAAACTTCAAAAGTTAACCAGCAACAAAATAGATTTGAGCCATTTGCAGAAAGGAATTTATTTTGTGAAGCTGGTAGGAAAAAATACGAACACAAGTATTAAAATTATAAAAGAATAAGGAATCCAAAAGCTCCTATTTGACTCTTTTACTACCCACAAGCAAGATCACAAAAGCTTGTGGGTTTTCTTTTTTTGAAGGACTTTGTACCGAACCTCGAAAAGGATTTAACAGTTTGGCCATGTATCTTTACAAAATACACTCAATTGTGTATAAATTTGACCGAACAAGGAAGAGTAAGAAGTGAAATTTATGCGAGCACCGCAAATCTCTATAGTAGTCCCCCTTTTTAATGAATCTGAAAGTTTCCCTTTCCTCATAGAACGGTTAGGGAAGCTGATGGACAAATGTGAGGACAGCGTGGAAGTGGTGCTGGTAAACGATGGAAGCCACGATAATACGGGAAGCCTCATCAGGCAAGTTGCTCTTTTGGACGAACGCTACCAAGGGGTGCTCTTGGCAAGGCATTATGGGCATCAAATAGCGTTGAGTGCGGGCATAGAAAAAGCGGCCGGCAGCCAAGCAATTATGGTAATAGATGCCGATTTGCAAGACCCTCCCGAAATGCTTTTTCCTTTTTATGAGGAAATAAAAAAAGGAGCGGACGTAGTGTATGGAGTAGGGCAAATCCGAAAAGACGAAGGGTGGTTCAAACGAAATAGCTCTTTCCTTTTTTACAGGGTTCTTCGCACCATCTCTCAAATAAATATCCCTTACGACAGTGCCGATTTTTGCATGATAAGCCGAAGGGTAGCCGATATTTTGAAGAAAATACCTGAAAAGGAAAAATTTATGCGAGGGCTTAGGGCTTGGGTTGGGCTTAATCAAGTTGGGCTACCTTATGTAAGGGAACAGCGGGTAGCAGGCAAAACCAAATACAGCCTAAAAAAAATGGTAAAGCTAGCCATGAATGGCCTGCTCGGTTTTAGCGATTTCCCTGTAAAATTCCTCTCTTTTTTGGGAGCGACTTCTTTAGTAGGTAGTTTTGCCTACTTATTAATAATTTCACTTACCAACATATCTTTCAACACCAACACCTTTCTCCTTCTATTTCTTTCTGGAATCCAATTATTGGCAATGAGCCTGCTGGGTGCGTACTTGTTACGAATTTTCAATCAAGTAAACGGAAGACCAACCTACATAATCGAAGAACATATATTTACAGAGGAAAAACAGTATTCAACAAATGACAAAAGCTGAACATAGCAAATTTTTGAAGGAAGCTATCAACTTAGCGCAGGAAGGAATGAACATAGGCGGAGGTCCTTTTGGCGCAGTGGTGGTAAAAGATGGGAAAATCATAGGGAGAGGGAACAATAAGGTAACGTCCACTCACGACCCTACTGCCCATGCCGAAGTAATGGCGATACGTAATGCCTGCCAAACCTTGGGCGACTTCCAACTTACCGATGCGGTAATTTATACTAGTTGCGAACCTTGCCCCATGTGCTTGGGCGCTATTTATTGGTCGAGGTTGGAAAAAATCTATTACGCTTGCACTCGACAAGATGCCGCAGATTATGGCTTTGACGATGAGTTTATTTATAAAGAGATCAACATCGATCCTAGCAAACGAAGCATTCCTGCCATTCCACTCCCCAAGAGCGAGGCAATTACTATTTTCGAAAACTGGAAACAAAACGAAAACAAAACGCCCTATTAACTGACCGTTTGAACGGCTTCTTTTCACTTTTTTGTACCTCAGTATTTTTTATATACCCAATAAGGCTGACCTATATTGGGCATATTATGTTTACTTTTGCAGCCCTTTAAAATTTAATAAGAAGTGATTGCATAGAATAAGAAAGGCAGCCTATTTTCCTGTAAGGAATTGGCTATCAAAGTAAATCTTGTTTTTTTAAAATAGCACTAGTGCTTTATGTTTATAGAACCACAAATCCATAGTAACCCCGAGCAACCCATTGGCTGGATAGAAGTAGTTTGCGGCTCCATGTTTTCTGGAAAAACCGAAGAATTGATCCGTAGGGTAAGAAGATCCATAATAGCAGGGCAAGATGTCCAGATTTTCAAACCTGCCATAGACACACGCTACGATGAGGTGAACGTGGTTTCACACAACAAAAACAAACTAACCTCTATCCCACTCGAACATTCGGACAAATTACTAGACAGCTGCAACGACCACAGAGTAATTGCTGTAGATGAAGCCCAGTTTTTTGACGAAGGTCTGGTAGAAGCCTGTGTAGAACTTGCCGAAAAAGGCAAAAGGGTAATTATAAGCGGATTGGATATGGATTTTGAAGGAAAGCCATTTGGCCCTATGCCCCAGTTGATGTCTGTGGCAGAATATATTACCAAGCTCCACGCCATATGCATGAAGTGCGGCGGGGTGGCTTCTTATTCTTTCAGAAAAATAAATTCGGGGGAAAAAGTACTTTTGGGAGAGACAGAAACCTACGAGGCAAGATGCAGAAAGTGCTTTGTAGATGGTAGAAAAAAACAAAAAGAAGTTTAAAAGCAGACTTAATCAAGAAAACTTATTCACTCCCAGTTGTTTAATACAAAATATTATTCCTAAATTTGCGCTCATTTTTGATGGACGTGATCCATCCTTTTCATAAACAAATAATTTTATGGCTGTTAAAATCAGACTGGCCCGAAGAGGCCGTAAGAAGCGACCTATCTACAGCATTGTTGTAGCAGATTCGCGTGCGCCACGTGATGGCAGATTTATCGAAAAACTGGGTGTATTCAACCCGAACGTACACAACGCAACTCAAGTCACTTTAAATAATGACAGAGCTTTGTATTGGGTACTTCAAGGTGCGCAACCTTCTGACACTTGTCGTACACTTCTTTCTAAAGAAGGCGTAATGTTCAGAAAACACCTTCAAGTAGGTGTGAACAAAGGTGCGATCACTCAAGAAACAGCAGATCAACGCTACCAAGAGTGGGTTGATAGCAAACTTGCTAAAGATCAAGCTTTCGTAGATGCTCAGGCAAAAGCAAAAGCTGATGAGGAAGCAAAAGTTGCTGCTGAAATCAAGAAAATCAGAGAAGACGAAGCGAAAGCAGAGGAAGAGGCAAAAGCGAAAGCTGTTGCTGAGGCTGCCGCTGCTGCCAAAGCTGAAGAGGAAGCAAAAGCTGCCGCTGAAGCCGAAGCCGAAGCTGCTGCTGCGGAGGCTCCTGCAGAAGAGGAAGCTCCAGCTGAAGAAGCCGCTCCTGAGGCTGCTGCACCTGAAGCTCCTGCTGAGGACGCTGCTGAAGAGAAAAAAGAAGAGTAGTAACTCTTTTCTCTTAAAAAATTTAAGCCCTGCATTTTTACAAATGCAGGGCTTTTTTATTTCTTCAAACCTGGGATGAGAGAAAGAAGCACATTTAAAACATAAACATACTCCTCTCTAAATTCCTTTCTAGTGCTTAAAGTGTCTTTTCCCAGTAAACACCATTGCCATCCCTTTTTCATCACAAAAGTCGATTGACTCTTGATCTCTCATAGATCCACCAGGCTGGATCACTGTCATCACACCAGCTTCAAAAGCCGCTTGTACGCTATCTGAGAATGGGAAGAAGGCATCAGAAGCCATTACAGACTTACTCAAATCAAAGCCAAAGTTCTTCGCTTTGTGTACCGCTTGTTGCAAAGCATCAATTCTTGAGGTTTGTCCTACTCCACTTGCAAACAGCTGACCTTTGTCGGCAAATACGATGGCGTTTGATTTTGTATGCTTCACCAATTTGTTGGCAAATACCATTGCATCAATTTCATCTTGCGAAGGCTGACGCTTGGTCGCTACGGTGAAGTCTTCTGCTTTTTCGGTGCTCATGTCCTTGTCTTGGCCAATGAACCCGTTGAGCAAAGTCCTGTACAACACGGTAGGCTGCTCAGTTTCCTTTCTTACCAACAAAATCCTGTTTTTCTTTCCTTTAAGAACTGCCAACGCATCCTCATCAAAAGTTGGAGCGATCAACACTTCAAAGAATAACTTGTGCAGTTCTTCTGCAACAGCAAGATCAACGTTCGCATTAGTGATCAATACGCCACCAAATGCAGAAACCGGGTCGGCTTGCAACGCTCTTTGGTAGGCTTCCAAGGTAGTTGCTCCTGTAGCCATTCCGCAGGCATTGTTGTGCTTCAAGATGGCAAAAGCAGTTCCTTCCGCTGCTGGAAATTCATCGATCAAACCAACTGCTGCATCTATGTCTATTAGGTTGTTGTAAGAAAGTGCTTTTCCATTTAGTTGGTCAAACATTTTTTCCAAGTCGCCATAGAAAACACCTTTTTGGTGGGGATTTTCGCCATAGCGCAACACCGCTGCATTTCTTTCGCTCACTTTCAGGCTTAAGCTTTGCTTCTCCACTTCTAACTCGCTGTTCATGTACGAGAAAATTGCGCTGTCGTAGTGAGAACTGATATCAAATGCTTGGGCAGCAAACCATTTCCTGTCATCGAGTTCGGTTGAGCCATTTTTAGCTTCCAGTACTTCTTGCAAAGGAGCGTACTGCTCACGGGAAGAAACGATTACCACATCTTTGTAATTCTTAGCCGCAGCTCTGATAAGGGAAATACCACCAATATCTATTTTCTCGATGATATCTTGATGTGCCGCACCTGATGCTACTGTTTCTTCAAAAGGATAAAGATCCACTATAACAAGGTCAAAATTTGGTATTTCAAACTCCTGAACCTGCTCTTGGTCTTTTTCAAAATCTCTTCTCGACAATATCCCCCCAAATACTTTTGGATGAAGCGTTTTTACCCTTCCTCCCAATATTGATGGATAACCCGTTACATCTTCCACGGCAATAACTGGAATACCAAGATCTTCAACAAATTTTTGCGTGCCACCTGTTGAATAAATCTTCACACCATTTTGATGAAGAAGCTTCACAATTGGCTCTAAACCAGTTTTGTAAAATACGGAAATAAGGGCTGACTCTATTTTTTTCATGTCAATAGATTTGAAGGGGAACTAATAAATAATTATAGTTTGGAAAAATAAACTGCAAAATTAAACATGTCCAGCTTTATTTCCTATTTCTTCTCCATTGATTCAAAGAGTTTATCAAGTCTAAGCATTACTTCGTCTTCAGTTCGGAATCATTCACATTAAATAAGTGCTGTTCAGTCGATAAGCAGGATTTTGGGAACAATATTTCAGGATGAGGTTAGTTATTTTAACAGTAAAAACACCGCAGAAAGCAGTAATTTTTCAAAGATTGAAAATAAAAGGGTATCTATTCAGAAATAGTATAATTACTAACTAATGACTCTCAGACAATTCTACATCTTGTTTTTCTTCTTATTGGTCTTTAGCAATGACAGCTATGAACTCAAATACTTTAAGTATGTGATCAATGATGATTTGATACATCATATAGAAGAAAGTGCACCAGATGAGATTTTTCTACAACATCAGGATAGTCTGAATGCCTATTTTGGCAACTTGGAAATTACCCTTCTCCAAAAACACAAAGAAAATCACGACAACATCCAAACCCCAGAAGACTTCCAGCAATTTTTCAGAAATGCGATTACCCTTCGCTCTAGCATGCACCAAAAATTACAAAGAAGAGCCGAATACTTTAAAGTAGAAAAAGGTGTAACAGAGTTGCCAGATGCTTCTTGGTTCAACGAAGTAGCTGTGGGAATGGAAGTAAAGCTTGTGAACAAGCTCAACTATAGGGTAATCTTTGATTACAATGACTTCATGGAAAAAGCTCGAAACACTGAGGGGAAAGCAGATGATGAATACATGATACTAATGATGGACAGCTTTGATCCTGAAACCAACTTCCCTGCATGGCTTAAAATGACACCTGATGGAAAAGTTTGCAGCGTATTAGGAAGTGGCGTTCACACAGAACTTCTTTTGCAAATGAACAAAGCCTTGGCTGAAGGGGATATTTTCTACCAAGAGGTAAATAAGGTTAAGAAACAAATAATCAATGACATTGTCTTTTCTACCGCTTATTACAAAGACTACAAAAAAGCATTGAGCGAAATGGAAAGGATTAAAAACGAAGTAGAACTAGATGAAAATGACACCGAGCTTATCTTAACTCGCCTGAACAACTTCAAACAACCTAACTTCAAAAAAGACGTTACTTTTTCCCTTGAAAGAAGCCAACCAGTTGCCCAAGTTCGCTAGTAATTAATCTTCTTTGTGATCCAAATCTTCCTCTACCTCCGATCGGATTTTTTCATGTTGCCTCTCCAAGTATTCAAGCTTCCATTTTTTCTCGCTCACCTTTTCTTTCACAATCTCCAACAGCTCGCTCAATAGCTCTATCGTCACCTCATTAATCCTTGGATCATGATTTTCGATGATCAGGTTTTGAAAAAAGGAATCTACTGCCTTCTGGATTACCAGACTTTTCTCCACAGACGACAAATCTTTCATTGCTTCGTTCACCACATTAAACACGATATCCCCTACTGCTTTTTCCAGTTTGGAGGTAACCACATCACCTAATACAGGAATTATGTCTATTGTAGCCAATTCTTTATTTTGCTCCATGGAGCGAGTTACCAAACCTTTGAGGTACTCTTGAGCGGCGTCTTTATTTTCCTCATAAGCCGTAGAAACACTAATACCAATCGCCTGGGTAAGCCACTCGGAAAGCGGCTCTTTGTGAGGGACTATAGCCTGGTCAATGATTTTATCTATAGACCGACTACCTGTTGCTACTTCCTTTTTTACCCCGTCGAGCACATTCAATACTACCCTATCAGATACTTCTTCCAAAATGATGTTGTAGTACCTCACCATGGTCTGAAAAAGGTAGGTTTTGGAGAGTTGGACAATTCCATTTTTTTCTAACCTATATAAAATAGTAAAAACCCGAAGCACCCTAAAAAACCGAAATGAACCAATTGGAATACAGCCAAGTGCATCGTACCAATGGATAAAAGGATAAAAAAGCCAGCTATGGTAGGTTTTATGCACAATCGCTACTATCCATCGTACAATGAACTCACCGAGGAAAACAGTTACAAAACATAAATCGATAACGATAAAATTCTGGTGAATAACTCGATCATACCACTTGGTTGCATCTGGTAGCAAGAACATTAAAAAATCTTGGATAACCTTGTAGGAGTAAATCCAGTCGAATAAGATCATGACCAAGTTGACCACCAAAAGTGTCAGCATCAATCCCTCCCACAGGTAGTACCTTATCTTTTTTTGGGTCTTTTCAGACTTTAGGTCAATTTTCTTCATTGTCAACTGGTTTCCATTTTAGATCATGTTTAAAAATTTTAAATAGGCATTTTTTTGATCCTATTAAGTATTATTTGGCAGTTTTGCCATAAAACCCAAGCTTCTTGGCTTTTGGTAGTTTTTTCATAGTCTTTGGACAGCCTCCGGAAGAAATTGAACGTGCCGAATGTCCTCTCGGTGACCCATCTCCACTTGATGGGCACAAAGCCCCTGGGGGTTGGGGGACAAGAGGATATCTCGACCTCTACGCCCCTTATGTTGTCCTCTACCCATCCGGTGAACTTCTTTTTATAGGCCTGGTCTGCCAGGATCTTTTCCATCCTGTGCAGGTAGCCCAAGAGGGGCTCCACCACCCGTTGCCCTATCGTGCCGTCATGCTCGTTGGCGCCAGTGGCGACCACTCCCCATACCAGCCCGAGCGTATCGGTGATGACGTGCCTTTTTCTCCCGTTCACCTTCTTGTTGCCGTCCAGCCCCGTGTCCTGCCCGATAAAAGGCGCGCACTTTACCGACTGGCTATCAATGGAAAGCATGCTCGGGGTCGCCTTCTTGCCCTTCCTCTTGCGCTCTAGTTGGTTGAGTGCCGCGTTCAGCCGAAAAAGCGTGTTGTCCCCCTGCCACTTGCGGAAATAATAGTATACCACATTCCAAGGAGGGCGTCCCTCGCCCGAGAGGCTGCGCCACTGCTGTCCGCTGCGCATGCAGTACAAGATCGAGTCCACCACGTCCCTGAGGTCATATTTGCGTTTCCTTTCCACGGGAAGATATTCTTTTATATATTGCCATTGCCGGGAGGTCAAGCGGGTATATCCTGTTTCCATAAACTTTGTTGTTTCGTCACTACAAAGTTTTAGCCTGCCCGGCTCTTTTCAAAATTTAAACATGCTCTTATACAAAAGGTGCAACCAAAACCCGACTGCACCTTTCTAATTCCATATCAAACTAAATATCTCATATTTACTTTATTACTTCAAGCATTTTCCCCACCTCGGTAAAAGCCTTCACAGCTGTATCGAGATGTTCTTTGTCATGAACTGCCGAAAGTTGCACCCGAATCCGGGCTTTTCCCTTAGGAACAACTGGAAAGAAAAAGCCAATTACATAAATTCCTTTTTTGAGCAACTCCTCAGCAAACTTTTGCGAAAGCGCTGCATCATAAAGCATTACGGGAACTATTGGATGCTCTCCTTTGGGAATATCGAAGCCTGCTTTGGTCATTGCTGTCCTGAAATACTTCGTGTTCCATTCCAGTTTGTCCCTTAGCTCGGTGGTTTTTGACAGCAAATCGAGCACCGCAATGGATGCTCCTGCTATGGAAGGCGCAAGCGTGTTGGAGAATAAATATGGCCTGGAACGCTGCCTAAGCATTTCTACAACTTCTTTCCTGCCCGAAGTAAAGCCTCCAGAAGCTCCACCAAGGGCTTTTCCCAACGTCCCTGTGATGATATCTACTTTGCCCGTTACTCCACAATGCTCGGGAACACCTCGGCCAGTTTTTCCCACAAAGCCCGTACTGTGACACTCATCGGTCATCACCAATGCATCGTACTTTTCTGCCAGCTCACAAATTTTATCGAGTTGGGCGATGATCCCATCCATAGAGAAAACACCATCTGTTACGATGATCCTGCTACGACAGCCCTGTGCTTCTTTCAGCTTTTCCTCCAAGTCCGCCATGTCATTATTTTTGTAGCGGAAACGCTGCGCTTTGCAAAGCCTCACTCCGTCAATGATAGACGCATGGTTGAGCTCATCAGAGATAATGGCATCTTCAGCTCCAAAAAGTGGTTCGAAAACACCCCCGTTGGCATCAAAAGCCGCTGCGTACAAAATGGTATCTTCCGTTCCTAAAAACTCGGAAATCTTCGCTTCCAGTTCTTTGTGAATATCTTGCGTGCCGCAAATAAACCTCACGGAAGACATTCCGTACCCATGCGAATCAATCGCCTTTTTAGCCGCATCAATCACCTGTGGATGCGATGAAAGTCCCAAATAATTGTTCGCACAAAAATTCAATACTTCTTGCCCGTTACTCGTCGTAATATTGGCACTCTGAGGGCTGGTAATCACTCGCTCACTCTTGAACAAGCCCGCCTCTTTTATTGACTGGAGCTCTTCTTCCAATCTGTTTTTCAATGAACCGTACATGATGTTTAGTTATATGTGTTGTTGTATTTTCTTTGCCTATTCATCAGTTTTAGGCTTTGGCCTTGCCCGCATCACAGGTCTAGGTTTCTTTTTCATAGGTACTTTCACCTCTGTTTCCTCTTCAGCCTGCAGCGGGTACGCCCGTCTAATTTTATTAATCAAAAAAAGCTTTTGCGCCGTAAAACTATCGGGATGGACTTGAGAAAAGACCTCTTCAAACTTATTCCATTGCACCGGTTCTGCTTTTTTGAATAATTCAGGATCTATTTTCTTTTTTTTGAGGTATTCCACCAATTCACTCATATTATTTTTTCTCTACCTATTTTTTATCAGTTTATCCTCGTCGGGAGTTTCCAGTACCGCTACAAGAAATGCGTATTCCATAGCAGTCTCTTCATACTGGGCAAACCTTCCTGATTTCCCCCCATGCCCTGCTTCCATGTTGGTATGAAGCAACAAAATATTGTCATCCGTTTTTAGCTCACGCAACTTGGCTACCCACTTGGCTGGCTCCCAATATTGCACTTGCGAATCGTGCAAGCCAGTAGTTACCAACATATGTGGATAATCTTTGGCTTCTACGTTGTCATAAGGCGAATACGATTTTATGTATTCATAATAAACAGAATCTTTAGGGTTTCCCCACTCGTCAAACTCTCCAGTAGTGAGAGGAATGCTTTCGTCGAGCATGGTCGTGACTACATCTACAAATGGTACAGCGGCAACCACTCCCTTGAACAAATCGGGACGCATATTTACCACCGCTCCCATTAGCAAGCCACCAGCACTTCCGCCCATAGCCGTAAGCTTTTCTTTGTTGGTATAATTTTCAGCAATGAGGTATTCAGCACAGTCAATATAATCGGTAAAGGTGTTTTTCTTTTTGAGCAGTTTTCCGTCGTCGTACCACTGCCGACCTTTGAGCTGCCCACCACGAATATGGGCTATGGCATACACAAAACCCCTATCGAGCAAGCTCAACCTACTTGCGCTAAAGTAAGGATCGATAGTAGAACCGTACGAACCATAAGCATAAAGTAGCAGTGGGTTTTGCCCATCTTTCACCATGCCTTTCTTATACACCAAAGAAATAGGTACTTTTTCGCCATCGCGGGCAGTTGCCCAAATTCTTTCCGTTGCATAATCTTCCGACTTGAAACCTCCTAATACTTCCTGCTGCTTTAGCAAGGTTTTTTCCTTGGTTTCCATGTCGTAGTCAAATGTAGAATTAGGTGTGGTCATAGACTGGTAGCCATAGCGCAGTACCTTAGTGTCAAACTCTGGGTTAGTAGAGGTATAAGCCAAATATGCCTGTTCGCCAAAGTCCAAGTAATGCTCAGTTCCATCTTTTTGGTTCATGATACGAAGCATGGTCAATCCATCTTTCCGCTCATCTAGCACCATAAAATCTTTAAAAAGCTCAATTCCTTCTAGCAACACCTCTGGGCGGTGGGCTATTACCTCTTTCCAATTTTCCTTCTCAGTCGCATCTACCGAAGTTTCCATCAGTCGGAAGTTTTTTGCCTCCCAATTAGTTACGATGTAAAACTTATCTTCGAAATGATCAACTGAATACTCGTGGTCCTTTTCCCTAGGCTGCAAAATCTTGAATTCACCTTCGGGCTTGTTAGCATCCAAAAAGCGGTATTCACTGGAAAGTGTGGCAAAAGAGCCAATCATGATAAAATCATCAGACTTAGTTTTAAACACATAAGCATTGAAGATTTCGTCATCTTCTTGGAAAAGGAGTTTATCTTCTGATGGATCCGTCCCCAAAATATGTTTGTATATCTGGAAAGGGCGAAGCGTTTGCTCATCTTTCACCGTGTAGAAAAGCGTTTTGTTGTCGTTTGCCCACACGGCCAAACCAATCGTATTTTTCAATACCTCAGGGTAAACTTCTCCCGTTTCGAGGTTGGTAAAAAAGATATCGTACTGTCTTCTACTCACGGTATCTACCCCATAAGCCATTAGCTTATTGTTGGGGCTGATGCTTCGGCTAGCTACTTGGTAGTAGTCGTGCCCCTCTGCCATTTCGTTTACATTAAGCAAGATTTCCTCAGCTCCTTCTTCTGACCCTTTTTTCCTACAATACACGGGATACTCCTTGCCTTCTTCGTAGCGGGTATAATACACATACCCATTTTTGAAATAAGGAACAGAAGTATCTTCTTGTTTTATCCTCCCCACTATTTCCTCATAAATCTCTTTTTGCAACGGTTTTAGGTTAGCCATCACCGAATCCTTGTAGCTATTTTCCGATTCCAAATAGGAAACTACTTGAGGGTTTTCTCGCTCATTTAACCAATAATAATCATCGACTCTAGTATCCCCGTGGATGGTCAGTTCCTTTGGTTTTTTCTCCACCGTAGGCGCTTGTGGTTGTTTTATTAACATCGTCTTTTTTGGTTTCTCATTTGTAGCAGCGGGACTGCATGCGTACATCACACATCCCAAAATTGCTAGAATTAAGCTGGTGCAAATGTAGTTTTTTAGGTTGCCAGAATAAAATTTCATGTTTTCTCATTTTTCTGAAAAATCAACTATATCACCCAATATATTTTAAAAAATTCAAACGGCAATATCTCTTATTGCCAAATGTGAAAGATTAGATATGAAACATTGTAGAAAATGAATTTAGTCACAACTATGATATTGTTTAAATATCTGATAAACAATTTGTTACAAAATATAATTATTTGTTCTTTTGAGTTATAAAACTGAACTAACCCAAAAGGATTTTGTTAGTTTTTTAGCAACCAACACGACCAATAAACTACATAATGACAGATATAAAAAAAGACGTGGTTTTGATAACTGGAGCTGGAGGGCAACTTGGCTCTGAGCTAGCAAATGGACTTATTGAAATCTATGGAAAGGAACATGTAATCAGTACCGACCTTCGTATTCCTGAAGCCGAGACGGAACATTTGTTTCTTGAGCTAGATGTAATGGACAAAAAAAGGTTGGGTGATTTGATCAGGACTTACCGAGTTACACAGGTCTACCACCTTGCCGCCATCCTTTCTGCCAAGGGTGAAAGTAACCCATTGCTTTCTTGGCAAATAAACATGGAGGGCCTCCTCAACATTTTAGAAGCTGCTCGCGAGTTCCAGCTAAAAGTGTATTGGCCCAGCTCTATTGCTACCTTTGGAGCAAACACACCCAGTAACCCTACACCGCAGTTCACCATTACCGAGCCGGGCACGGTCTATGGCATAAGCAAACATGCTGGTGAACTTTGGTGCCAATATTACCATGAAAAGTTTGGGGTAGATGTGAGGAGCTTGCGCTACCCTGGGCTGATTGGCTACAAGTCGTTGCCTGGCGGAGGTACTACCGACTACGCCGTAGATATTTTCCACAAAGCCATTAAAGGTGGGGATTTTACCTGTTTCTTGAAAGAAAACACGGTGCTGCCCATGATGTACATGCCCGATGCCGTTCGAGCTACGCTAGAACTGATGCACGCCGATGCTAATAAAATAACGGTACGAACTTCTTACAACATCCAAGCAATGAGCTTTTCCCCAAAGGAAATTTATGGGAAAATAAAAAAGCATTACCCTGAGTTTGAGATGGATTATGCGCCTGATTTCCGACAGAAAATAGCGGAAACTTGGCCACAAAAACTGGAAGACACCCTTGCCCAAAAAGACTGGGGCTGGAAGCCAGAATTTGACCTACCAGCCATGGTAGACGATATGCTCTTGAATTTAAAAAAAAGGGTGAACTATAAGAGCAAGGTACTAGAAGAGATATAGAAGTTGTCTAAAATAAAAAAGAGGCGTTGCAGATGCAACGCCTCTTCAAATATATATAACTTAACCAAATCTACTCCGCTACTTCCACTATACTACCCGTAAGTCTCATAAGGGCCGTATTTGACTCTATCAAATCTAAAGTGGCCTGAAGGTCTTGTAAGGCTGCTTGGAGATAGTTGATTTGCACTGTTCGGTAGTCAAATGAGCTTATGGAGCCCGTTTTATAACGTTCAAAGCTTAAGGTCATATTGAGCTCGGCAGCTTCTTTTCTACGTTCTGCAATACCTTTGAGCGATAGCCTGTTAGTATAAAGGTCATATTCTGAAGACAAGTCCCTTAGCAAAGATTGGGAAAATTGCTCTACCCTAAGGTTACTTATATCATACTGTACCATCGCATTTTCGATCGCTCTGTTCACCCTTCCTCCGTTATACAAATTGAAAGAAACAGTGAAATTAATGGACGCCGTATTGGTAATTGCATTACTTATAAGGTCTCTGGAAGGGTCATTTGCAAAACTAGAACCTGATAAATCTTGCCTTGCCTGATCGTAACTATAAGTAGAGCTCAACGCTAATGACGGATACCTATCGGCTTTCGCAATCCCAATATTATCTTTTATAATCGCTTGGCTGATATATTCCTTTCTTAGATTCGCATTGTTTCCTTTTAGCTTCTCTACCAAATCACTAAATTCATACGTATTCAATTCATAAGCCAAGGAGTCGGTAAAAATGTAATCTTTATTCGTGTTTTCTTCTGCCAAAAGCACGTTCAAATTTCGGATAGCATTCCTATAAACCACTTGTTGGTTGAGGTAATTGAGCGAGTCTGTAAGGTAAGTCCCTTCTTCCAAAAGCACTTCAGTGGTTACGGCACTTCCTAATTCTTTCTTCAATAAAATATACCGATACCTATCTTGGGAAACATTAAGGGAGTTTCTGATAACTTGTATATTTTCCCTTTGGTAAACCGCTTGGTAGTATCCCAAAATAATTGCCTGCATGGTGTTTTGAACTACAATAGCCGCATTTCCTTCCGACTCAGCCTGTAACTTTTCTAACCTTGACTTGGTAATATTCGCTCTGAAACCATCAAAAATTGTCCAATTTAAATTGACCTGTGGGTTAATATTGTTACTGATAATGGCTCCTTGCAAAAATGAAGCTTCATTTTCTATATTTCTGCGATTATTTTGTTGGTTAACTTGCAGATTAATAGAAGGATACCTTCCAGCCTCACCCCAATTATTATTTCTCCTATTTACATCAACAGTTAACTTTTCAAGCTTTATATCGAAGTTGTTCTCCAACCCTCTTTGTATAGCATCTGACAGCGATAAAGATTCTTGGGCCTTGGCAGCATTGACCGTTAAAAACGTAGTTGCCAAAGAGAAAAAAACCAGTTGGTAAAATTTCATGATCCGATTGTGAATTTTGTTGTTGTGTCCATTTGCTAAGAGTATGCTTGAAGCCTCAAGTATACTCTTATACTTTATTTACTGAGATATTCCCTTTTCATCTCTCGCACCGAAGGCTCTACTTCTTCCCTACTCGGATATACCACCCTGCTGTAGTCGTTAATCCAGAACCCACGGATTCCTCTTCCAGTCCAAACCAATACCCTTCTCACATCATTTATCACTACAATGAGTACCGGGAAAATAAGGAGGATAAACATGGTACCGAAAAGTACGCCATAGGCTACCGAAATAGCCATTGGGATGAGGAATTGTGCTTGGAAACTTTTCTCCAAAATAAGTGGATAAAGACCTGCTACGGTGGTCATACTGGTAAGGACAATCGCTCTAAACCTCGACAGACCAGCTTCGTAAGCCGCTTCTTTCACAGGCACACCTTCTTGCAGTAGGGAGTTAAACTTAGCCAAGAACACCACGGCATCGTTGATAATCACCCCTGAGAGAGCCAAAATACCCCACATACTCAGCATAGAAACAGGTTTTGCCTCAATGCCATGCCCCATTATTGCACAGAAAACGCCAAGTGGAATCATCATAAGAACCATTGATGCTTGAGGCAAGGAGCGGAAAGTAAGGGTCAGCAATAAGAGAATGGTGAAGACCAATGGACCAATAACCCTAGTAAATGAATTTATCGATTTAGTAGAGCGTTTTTGCTGGCCTCCATACTCGACATCTAACCCTGGATATTTTGCCTTAAGTATGGGAATTATTTCTTCGTCCACTTTTTTCAAAAGTTCTGGAACAGAAGCGTCTTGATCTTCTAGCTCAGCCTCTACCAAAACCTCTCTTGAACCATTAAAATGCTTGATATCGACCAATCCACGACCAATATCATATTTTGCTAGCTCTGTAAGTGGGTACTCATTATTTTCATTATTAGACGCCAGTTTCACTTTCATTTGTTCTAACTGACCTAGGCTATACCTATCTTTTTCTGGGTAGCGAACCCAAACCCTTAGTTCATCTGTCCCTTTTTGTAAACGCTGCACTTCTTCGCCAAAGAAACCCTGACGGATTTGCTTGGTGATATCGGCATGGGACAAGCCAAGGAAGTAAGCTCTAGGAGTAAGCTCAATTTGTAATTCCCTTCTACCCAATTTAGCATTGTCGGCAACGTCTTTTAGTTCTGCAAAATCTCTCAATGCTGATTTCAAGTCCTCTTTGGCATTTGCAAGCTCTTCTGTATTTTTACTAAAAAGGCTTATAGAGACAGGCTTTCCCCATCGGTTTCTGCCAGATACGTAGAATTTCTCTGCCTCGGGAATAGAGCCTATTTTTTGCTGTAACCTTTTGGCTATATCAAAACTTGATATATGCTGCCTATCGTCCATACCTGTCAGAATCACCCTAAGGTTTCCTGCATGAGATCCCGATTCGGTCCCATCAGAAGTATTACCCGTATTCATGTAGGTATAAGAAATATAATCGTCAGGATCGTCAAATTCCTTTTTTAACTCTTTGTTCAACTCCCATGCTTTTGTATCAAACTCACGAAGCCTTTCTTCCACTTTATCTTCTCTTGTACCTGCAGTAAAAGCTATTTCAACTTGGAACTGGTCAAAGGGAATAGAAGGGAAAAAGGTCGTCTTGATCATTCCTCCGTTCACTAAACCTAGTACAATCATGATAAATGCAATAGGCACTGCTGCATATAGGTAGCGAACTGACATAATATGCGTCAGTGCCTTTCCATACACTTTGAATTTCATAAAGTTAATAGCTTTGTTAAGTGCAGACCGGATAGCATTCGACTCTTCCCTACGGACTAGTACCTTTTCCGAAGCTAAATGAGCCGGCAACACCAAAAATGCTTCTACTAGCGAAACCGCAAGGCTGGCGATTACAACAATAGCCATTTCCTGTAAAAACTCAAAACCCTCTAGTATCAGCAAAGGAATGAAGGCAACAATGGTAGTCATTACAGAAGTAAAAACAGAAGGTAGAACCTCCATAGTACCATCTATAGCAGCATGATACGCTGTTTTCCCTTTTTCAAAATGGCTATAGATATTTTCGGCAATTACGATTCCATCATCTACCAGAATCCCAATTACCAAGATCATCCCAAACAGGGAAATCATATTCACAGTGATTCCGATGGCCGCTCCGATAATAAACATACCAAAGAAGGAGGCAGGAATACCCCAAGCTACCCACAAAGAAAGTCTCAAGCTAAGGAAAAGACCAAGCGAAACAAGTACCAAAAGAAGCCCTACACCACCATTGCCCAAAAGCAAGTTCAGCCTTTGGGTAAGTATATCGAAGAAATCAAAACCAATGATAAGTTGCATGGAAGAGTGCTTCTCGTTGAACTCATCCACATATTTACTTACATAGGTGGCTATTTCCTCAATATCTTCCTCTGCAAGCTTGTTCACTTGAAAAGAAACTGCACGCTTTCCATTGATATATAACTTATTGGGAACATCGGCAAATTGCTCTTTAACACTAGCAACATCTCTCAAATAAAGGTTACTTCCATCGTCATTTGCTCTCAACACGATATCGCCCAAATAATCTGCACTTTTAGTTTTCGCTCTCGAACGGATCAAGATCTCTTCTTCGCTCGATTTGATAGAACCGGCTGAGATATCTCTGTTATTGTTACGAACTGCAGCTGCTACTTGGTCGAAAGTGAGCCCATAACGTGAAAGATCAGATTCGGTTACTTCTACAGAAAGCTCTAGCTCAGGAAATCCTGAAAGGTTCACTTGGGAAATCACCCCTGACGCAAGAAAATCATCTTCTATATCTTGGGCGAACCGTTTGAGTGTTTCAAGATCCACATCTCCAGAAAGCCCCAGAATTACCGCTTGGCTACGAGGCTTTACCTCAAACACAATGGGACGCTCTGCTGCCGTGGGAAATGAGTTTATCCTATCCACAGCATTTTTCACCTCTGCCAAGACTTCATTGGGATCAAAGTCTTTGAAAAGAAGGATACTTACACTTACCCTGTTTTCCGAAGAAGTAGAACGCACCTCGTCGATACCCTCAATACTTTTTATAGCTTCTTCTATTTTGATGGTTATGCCTTCCTCCATTTCTTCTGGAGCAGCACCTTGCATCACTACTTCTACGTTAAGCGTACCAGGATCTATTTCAGGAAAAAAGGACTTCCTGATTTGGAAGAAATATGCTACCGAACCAAACAACACCAATGCAGCAATGATGGAGTTGGCCCAGATAGGATATTTCACAAAATACTCTATTAATTTTTTCATTCTTCGTCCTTGTGGTTGTTAAAAAGGAGTTTTTATATATAAAGCTACCATTCAGTTAATAGCAGCTATTTGTCTAAAATGATTGGTTTGGAAGAACTAAGACTTCTTTTTAGCCTCTCCCTTTTTCTTCGCTGAGTTTTCAGTTACTTCTAGGTTGATATGCTTTTCAGCATCGCTAAGTTTATAGGCTTTCATATTATTGTAAGCTCCAGCTAGCGGTTCTACTACCAAATCTGCATTTTCGTCAATCCCATTAAACACCACCGTTTCCTTATTCACTTTCAGGATATTGATCTCTTTTTCCCTCAATACACTGTCGTCTTCTATTACATACACTTTATTGTTTTTGAAGATAGCGTTCCGAGGCATGATCATCGACTGAGCAACTGTTTTGCCTGGGATATTTGCCTTGAGGTACAAACCATCAAAAATTGGTGCTCCACCAGCATTTACCGAGACAAAAACATCTATCGATTGAGTATTGGGGTTCACCACATCGCCAATCCTAGAAATTCTCCCTTCCCATTTTTGAAGGCCGTTTTCACTCGTAATAGTTACGCTTTCGCCTTGGGTAATCCACTGTACATCCTTCGTTTCTACAGGCACTAGCAACTCTACTTGGTCGGTTCTTACAATCCTCGCTATTTTATTGCCAGGGCTTACATATGACCCCACTTCCAATAGCACTTCTGAAATAGACCCGCTATAAGGAGCATAAAAACTGAAGCGTTTGAGTCTTTCTTCGGCACTCTTTATCGAATAGTAAGTTTTATAAATGTCCTTAGTAGCCAAATACATTTTCTCCGTATTGGACTTAGCCTGAGGGATTTCTGGCAAGTCTTTATTGAGGTTTATAGAGCGTAAATAACCTTCCCACATAGGGTAGGAATCTGGGAAATCTATTTTGATATCGGGTAAAACGGTAACCAGCATTTTGAGCAAATCACTCTTAGAAGACTGAAGGTTGAGCCTTTCTATATCGTCATCTATTTTAAAAAGAAGATCTCCTTTCTTAAAATTATATCCCGACCTGAGCTTTATATTTCCTTCCAAAATTCTACCCGCCACTTCCGAAGCTACATCCAGCGGTTGTGAGGACGCCACCCTACCAAAAGCTGTAATTTCAGTTTGAATATCATTGTAGTCTACCAGTTCGGTACGGACATACCTTTTTTGCTCTACTATTTTTTTCTTGGGAGGATCTTTTTTTAACCCTTCGAAAAATTTCATTAAGCCATACGAACCACCCAAAATAAGCAGTACTCCAAGTAAAATTCCTAGTTGTCTTTTAGTCATGATCAGTCGATGTTGTAGAATGGGGCTGAAGCCATCAATTTGCAGTTGCTAAGGAAGCATTTTTTTGAGAAATAAGCCATACCCGTCGAATAGTTATTAGGCCGCTTACGGAATAATACCTTCAAACAACCTAAAAGCCCTGCCCTACGCCCTGTAGCATTTTTCCTAAAACCAGAGATTGAACTTTTTAAGAGGGAAAAAGTTTGGCAATAGCACACAAAAAAGGCTTCCCATTTGCATGGAAAGCCCTTGAAAAACTCTTGTAAGAAATAAGCTACCTTACCTAGCGACCCATCCAACCGCCATCAACAGTTACGATAGATCCGCTCATATAATCCGAAGCTGTAGAAGAAAGGAACACAACAGGACCTTTGAAGTCGTCTGCTTCGCCCCACCTATCTGCTGGAATACGAGAAAGAATAGCCGGGTTTCTCACCGGATCGGCTCTCAACGCAGCAGTATTGTCCGTAGCAATATAACCAGGTGCAATCGCATTTACATTTACACCTTTAGAAGCCCATTCGTTAGAAAGTGCCATGGTAAGCTGACCGATAGCTCCTTTACTAGCAGCATAGCCCGGTACAGTAATTCCTCCTTGGAAAGTAAGCAACGAAGCGGTAAAAATCACCTTTCCGCTACCTCTAGCCACCATATCTCTACCAAACTCACGGCTCAAAATGAACTGAGCATTGAGGTTCACCTCTATTACTTTGTCCCAATATTCATCTGAATGCTCAGCAGCAGGCGCACGCAAAATAGTACCCGCATTGTTCACCAAAATATCAGGTGTACCGTTTTCAGACTTATATTTTTCTACAAAAGCCATCAGCGCTTTCCTATCCGAAAAGTCGCACTGGTATGCTTTAAATTTTCTTCCGAGGGCAGTTACTTGCTTTTCAACTTCGCTTCCCTCAAGCTCAAGCGATGCAGAAACGCCTATAATATCAGCACCAGCTTCTGCCAAACCAACAGCCATAGCTAGTCCAATTCCTCTTTTACATCCTGTCACTATTGCTGTTTTACCAGCAAGACTAAACATATCCAATACCATTTCTTTTTTATTTAATTAAGTTAAAAAAATTATTTCAACACGTCAGTTCCAGCAGGATCCATATCTGTGAATGTTTGGTTTTCACCACCCATTGCCCAAATAAAGCTGTAAGCTGCTGTTCCCGCACCTGAGTGGATAGACCATTCGGGGGAAATTACTGCTTGCTTGTTTTTCATTACTAAGTGGCGAGTTTCTGTTGGTTCGCCCATGAAGTGCATCACAGCTTGGTTTTCTGCCAAGTCGAAATAAAAATAAATTTCCATCCTACGGTTATGCGTATGCGGGGGAAATGTATTCCAAATACTTCCTGGTTTGAGAGCGGTGAAGCCCATTACCAATTGGCAACTTTTGATACCATTCTCGTGGATATATTGGAAAATCGTACGCTCATTGCTTGTTGCAGGAGCACCTAGTTCTACAGGGTTTGCTTCTGCTTGACTAGCCTTTGCTGTAGGATATTCTTTGTGGGCAGGTGTAGAACAAATAAAGAATTCTGCTGGAGCAACTGCATCATCACTGGCAAATACAACTGATTTCTTTCCTTTTCCTATGTAAAGACAGTCTTTATTAGCTAGTGTAAAAACTTCACCATCTACAGTTACTGTTCCGCTTTCTCCTACATTAAGAATTCCCATTTCCCTTCTTTCAAGGAAATATTCTGCTTTGGTGAATTCTTCACATGCAGGCATTTCTAGTGGTGTGTCGGTAGGCTTCGCTCCTATCGTCATCATTCGGTCATAGAGTGAGTAAACTCCTGTTACTTCTCCTTCAGTAAGGACATTTTCTATCAAAAAGTCCTTTCTCAGCCTTTCGGTAGTATAAGACTTGGCATCCTCTGGGTGTGCTGCGTATCTAAGTTCCATTTTCAATTATTATGTTATAGGTTTTTTGGGTATAATTATTTCGTATTATCTCAAAAATACATAAGCTAATGGGAATACCTAGCAGGAATCAGTAGCTATTTTCTCTGCAAACGTTTGTGGTTGGAAAAATTAATTTTCTGAACTTCAGAAGATTGCCAAATAAACTATATTTTTGCCCAGCTTACCAGCCAGAAAGAAGTGGAGAGGTTTTCATTCGATTTGGTTTGAGAAAAAGAGCAATTACGCCATCCTCAAAGGCAATCAGATACACATGAATCAGCAAAGTGCCTACACCAAACATGATAATTCCCTTATAAAATTGTATTTTTGACGCCTTTGCAATTAGCTTATAAAGGCATAACAACAACTAAAACTATATTCAGGATAAATTTTACCCTCGGGGTATAAACTTAAAAATTACTTATGGCATTAAGATCAGGCTTTTCAAGCAGGTTAGGGTTCGTGGCAGCCGCATCAGGTTCTGCAGTTGGATTGGGAAACATTTGGGCATTCCCCTATATCACAGGTGAAAACGGTGGAGCAGCGTTTTTGCTCATCTACATCTGCTGTACTTTTTTGATAGGATTTCCTATAATGGTAGGCGAAATAGCCGTTGGTAGAAAAGCCAAAGCAAACCCATATGGAGCTTATAAGCTATTGGGAGGCAAGCGCTGGTCGGTAGTAGGCCTGCTGGGCATCTTGTGCGGAATCATGATCCTCTCTTTTTATAATGTGGTTGCGGGATGGGCTTTTGGTTACTTCATCCAGATCGGGTTTGGCGACCTTCTCGCTCAAGGCGATTTCGGCTCTTTCTTTGGAGGCTACGTTGCCGATTACTCTGATAACCTTGTTTATTCGTTCGTATTTATGGTTCTCACCGCTATTATTGTAATTGGTGGTGTGAAGCAAGGAATTGAACTAGCAGCAAAAATCTTAATGCCTTTCTTGTTCATCATCCTTTTCGGGCTGATCATTTATGCAATGACCTTAGACAATGCGATGGATGGGCTAGCTTTCTACCTCAAGCCAGATTTTAGTTTAGTTAATGCCAAAACCATCTATTCAGCATTTGGGCAAGCCTTTTTCTCCCTGTCGCTAGGTATGGGCGCTCTTATCACCTACGGTTCTTATATAAGTAAAAACGAAAATATAATTTCGGCAGCAGCCATTGTTACTGTAGCCGATGTATTAGTAGCATTTTTGGCAGGTTTGCTTATTTTCCCATTGGTATTTTCACAAGGTCAAGACCCTACAGAAGGCCCTGGATTGGTATTCGTAGTATTACCAGGCGTTTTCCAACAAATAGGGCCAATAGCTGGACGCGTTATAGGTGGCGGTTTCTTCCTATTACTTTGTATGGCTGCACTTACTTCTACCATTTCTCTTTTAGAAGTGCCAGTAGCCTATTTTGTAGATCAGAAAAAATGGCCACGAAAATTGGTTGTTGCAGGTCTTGCAGCAGTAGTATTCTCTATAGGGCTTCTGAGCATGCTCTCGCAAGGAGCGGTTGACGGATTGACTAACTTCCTTTTCTATGAAGGAAAAAGCCAAACCTTCTTGGACTTCATCTCACACGTTTTCCTAGATGTATCCCTCCCTCTTGGAGGATTCTTACTGTCCATATTTGTGGCATATAAGCTTAAAACCAAAAATCTTTCTGAAGAGATTGCTCACGGAAATAGCGGTTATGTAGGGTCTAACATAGAAAAGTTTATCAACTTCTCTCTTACAGTTCTTTGCCCAATAGCCTTAGGCATTATTTTCGTAGTTACAGTGCTACAAAAATTTGGAAATGTGCATATTTTCTAACAGAAAAGAATGTTCTCTGATATTAAGGCGCTCATGTGTGAATCACATGAGCGTTTTTTGTAGCCACCAAATAAATAAAACTGCGGAAAGCGTATTCATAAAGTTAACCGTATGGTTATTCATATAGCCATTTCTCTGTAATGTAGCCCCCAATACCGAGTCGATATAATTTCCAACTAGCCCTGCCAAAAACACGTATGCGGCAAGCAAAACCTGACCTGAGGCAAGCAAATAAACCAGTGCCATTATTCCTGCTCCAATACCTCCCAAAAGCGTCCCTTCAAAACTCACTACTCCATCATCACCTTTCCTGCCTTCTTTCCAACTGATAATATCCACAAACCTCTTCCCATAGGCATTCCCAAGCTCCGAGGAAAACGTATCGGCAGTAGCAGAAGCCAAACTAGCCGCAAGCATGGCTAAAAAGAGTTCTTGCCCTTGGGGAAATACCCAAGCTAGCCCACCACACATTGCTGCTACTCCCCCATTCGCCAAAGCATTTGGCACTCCTCTTTTTCCCTGATTTTTTTCTGCTAACCCATTTTTGTATTTTTCTTTCTTTTTGATGAAAGTAGCCCCAGAACCCAGCACAAAAAACAAAAGCAGCAAGCTTAGAATTTCAAACCCTCCTCCTAAAAAAATCAAGAAGGCGATTATTCCTCCTACAATTGCACCTGAAATATCTATTTTCTTAGAAGCCCAGCTCAGCAAAACAAAAAGAAATACCGCGCCCAAGCCCCAAGACAAATTTGATGGAAGTACAAAAGAACCCACCATAAAAACCTTTATGAAGAAATAAGCAAAAACGGAGGCGACCAAGGGCACAACAATATTATCATCAACAAACCCTTCCAGTGTTTCGGCAATAGCAGCAACTATAGAGGAAAGAATAATAACTTGCACCCAACAAGTAAAATCAATAGTTAAGAGCGCATCACTTGGGAGAAGCAAAAGAAACAACGAGGAAAGTAGAGAAGAACTAATGATAAAAAGCAAAATCCCTCCCCATGTTTTTTTCATGTTCCAAGGCAGCGGTTTTGACCAAATACTCCTTCCGTAAAAGGCTGCGGCATCACCAAAAGCCAAAGCTCCCCAGCCTATCACCAAGTATATTTGCTGAGAAAAAAACAAGAGGGAAATACAGAATAAAACAGCTGGATAGGCTATAATTCCTATAGAATAACCTTTTTGTAAATCTTCTTGCTTTTCTAGAGATTTTTTGGTGAGCTTGGGAAGAAGAAATACATTAAATAAAAGTGCAGATAAGCACGTGAGGGAAATGGCAAGGGGGGAAACCCGCCCAACCAACAACCCAAAGCTAATCATACTTACATGCACGAACTTTCGTTTGCCTAGCTTTTCCATAGTAGTTGAAGAAATAAAGATGTGCTTACCTATAAAAGGACAATACTTAGCAAAGCTTAATCCTAAAAAGAAAACTTCTTTTTTTAACCATCTCTAAAAATCAAAATTAATTCCTACTTTTCTGAAATTACTTTCATGAAATTTGGCGTTGGTATAAAAATCGCCAAGCACTTAATATGCTTTCCATTTATTTAACAATCAATATTGGGTTAACTCAACGAGTCATATTTGATGGTGTATCCATGGAAAATCAAATATTACAAACGCAGGATAACTCAATATAATCAAGCCTAACATTACCTAACCTGATGAATAAAAAATTAATAATCATCATTGGTTTCATAACAATATCTGCTATTTCCCTGTGGCTATACTCAGGAGCAGCTAAATTTGTGAACTACTTTTCAGAAAAGCCCTTGGTCAGCCTTGAGCAAGTCTATGAAAGTGATAGTTTGAAGAAAGTATATGGTCTTGCCTCAAATAAATCTCCAATCGACTATGGGTTCAAAAATGTAGTAGAGCTTCAGTTTTCAAGTGTATCGGATAATTTGCAATTGAGTGGCTGGTTTATAAAGCCTGATTCGGCTATGCCCAACAAGTGTTTGATCTTTGCACACAGCGCAGGAAAAAACCGTCTTGAAATGCTCAAGTACCTCAAAATAATTACCGAATTTGAACTTCAAGACGAGTTCTGCATATTTATTCCAGATCTCAGAAATGCGGGAAATTCCAAAGCAGCCCCGACCTTTATGGGGTATCACATGTCAGATGATATTACTTCATCCATGATGCTGATCAACCAAAAGTTTCAGATTAATGATTTTGTACTTTATGGGGTGGCAGAAGGAGCAATGGCTTCAGCTCTTGCTGTAAGAAAAAGAGAGTCACTCTTCCGACTTAATCATGCTAATATTACTGTGGATAAGGTTATTCTCGATAGCCCAATTTCAGCTGCACGTGAAACATTGAAGAGAAAGGGAAATGATTTTTCCATTATCAATAGAAACTTGGGGCTTTGGCTTTATAATAAGAAAGTAGATGATTATTTAGAAAAAATGGATATTTCCATCTTACTCAGCAACCTGAACAAAGGCTACCTAATCATGCAAAATATTGGAGATGAAGAGACTCCTACCGATATATTACTCTCTAAATTACTTGATCAGCCAAATATAGAACTCCAGCTTTTTGATGGGGACGAGCATGCAGGAATGATAATCGACCCAGATTATTCAGAACGCTATATTCGATTGGCAGGGCTTTTCCTAAGCGAGGAATAACTTTTTGAGTTTTAAATAACCTTGGTAAGGTCTATTTAGCGATATATGGGCAACTGCCAGTGAAATAAAAAACTTATCACCAAGCTTAAGCCTATCTAATTTTTTGAGTAACCCAGCGTAGCCTTTCGCTAAAAAAAAGCATTCCATGAAGACTGCCTGCCTAAGGTGATACCGAACCGAAACTGCCAAGCAATGATCCTCTTCTTTGCTTTCATTAAGGGTAAAAGCCTTTTGGCAAATTCTTAGGGTTGATTTTAAGAAAGCATTATTTTTCCTTATAAACCATCCTGTGCTGCTAGACCCATCAGCAACTCTCTTTTTTGTAAGCATTTCATCTTGAAATAGGTATTTATACTTTCGGGATGATCTTATCCAAAAATCATAATCTTCGTAACTCAATGTTTCATCATATCCGCCCATTTCCACCAGCATACTTTTCCGCATCATCATAGTGGGACTACTAATGAGCTGCAGGCCAATCAAGTATTTATATAGATCACCTTGGGGAATAAGCTTTTTAAGCTGTCCATCACTATTTCTTGGATAAAATGTACCCTTCGCTTCAGATTTCCCATTTATAATCCACGCATCTGAGAAAGCCACCCCATAACTTTTGCCCGCTTGCTCCAAAGCTGCGACCTGCTTCTCTATCCTGTTGGGAACTAAGACATCATCACCCGCAAGATCTATTACATATTTCCCCTTACACCTCTTTAACCCCAAGTTAAAAGCAGCGCACATCCCAACATTTTTATCAAGTAAGATTAACTCTGCAAAGGGAGATTCATCCTTAAAAGCCTTTAACATAGCTGCCGTATTATCCTTACTTGCATCGTCTACGATTATCAATTCAATATTCTGATATGTTTGCTCTACAACTGAAGTAAGCGTTTCCTCCACATAGGTCGACTTATTGTAAGTAAGGCAAATTACAGAAACTAAAGGAGTTGTTTGATGGGACATAAATTGGGTTCCGGTTGAAACAAAAAACCGGTCTTCTTATAAGAGACCGGTTTATATATTTTTTAAGCCTTATGATTTCCATAAAGCAAGCTTGCTAGAAAGCTTATTACTGTAGTAAATACTACCAAAAAAGGCTAGTATTCATCCTCGTTGAAGAAAAAGTCTTCTTTAGTTGGGTAATCAGGCCAAATCTCTTCGATGTTCTCGTAAGGTTGACCATCATCCTCAAGCTCTTGAAGGTTTTCTACACATTCCATTGGCGCCCCAGTACGAATTGAATAATCTATCAACTCATCCTTAGTTGCTGGCCATGGGGCATCTTCTAAATAAGAAGCTAATTCCAGAGTCCAATACATAATTTTAATTTAGTTAATTCCTTAAAATAAGACTTATTAATAATCAATGATAACAGATCGAAAACCACAATATGTAATTTAGTTTTGTGGTTTTCCATTAATAGCAATTATATTTTCAATTTCAAACCTTAGTTTCCAAAAAAGGTTCTTTTTTTTCTCTTTTTTTCAGAGAAAGTGCAAAGAAACACTTTTTTTAGACAAAACAAACTCTTCAACCATCTGTAAATCAAACCTTTTGATTCGAGAACGTGACTTAACTCCAAATGTTACAAACCAAACTTTTTATTGAGTTTTTTTACAAGAAAAATACCAATAAACTAAAGTCATAAAAAAAAGCAACACGAATGTGTTGCTTTCAATTTTTTCAAGTTGGTTGAGAACAAAAGGTTTATTCAACATTAGCACCTTCGGCACTTCCCAATACTTCTTTGATGTCTTTTCTTTCGTTGTCTTCATAAGCAACAATCCAAGCATCTTTCACACCCATTTCTCTTATGTATTTTTTGAAAGAATCGGCTTCCCAGTAATCTCTAAAATAACCGATCGTATATTTTTTCATGCCATCACCATCTTCTTCCCAAAACTTACCTTTATTTTGGAACTGACTTAGCTCTTTGTTTCTAAAAGCACCAATCTGTACTTTATATACAATACCTTTGGTATAATCATCTCCTCCCGCAGTTACATTCTTTCCACAGTCAGCCTGAACATCTTTCAATTTCTGCTCAAGTTCTGCCAACTGTTGATCTTTAGAAGATGCCAATGCATCTCTTTCATTATTTGATTCTTGTGCCTTTTCAAGGTTTCTCCTCAATGCTGAGTTTTCTGCTTTCAAAGAGTTGTATTCTTCATACATATCCCTGAACTTAAGCGGATCCATCGACTTCATTTTCTTCTTCCACTTTTTGGCGTCTTTCTTTTGGTCTTTCTTGCTTTGAGCTGACACGTTAAAACACATTGCCAATCCTGCTAGTAGCATTATTGCAAAAGCTGTATTTTTCATAATTTTTAATTTTTACTTATTCGAAAGTTCTATTTGTAAGAGAGCGATGTTTCTTATATAAGATTAAATTGCACTATAAATATATGTTGATTAACATTTGATATGAAATAATATTGCTTGATTTTAGACGAAACCAGCCTAATTTTAGGTCAATCCCCCTGTTTTCAAAAGTTTCTAAATCTCATATCAATTATATCGATCTTGTTGTACTCCTAACAAAAAAGATGTTTCTAAGTATTTAAAACAACGAAAAACACTTGTCAAGAATCGGGCAAAAACTCCGAGCAGCTCATGCCACTCGGAGCAAATCTTGATTTTTTAGTCCAAACTACCAATCATTTTCGATGGAACAACCCATTCGTCAAATTGTTCGTTGGTAAGTAGTCCCAAATCTAGAGCCGCTTGCCTCAATGTGGTACCTTCTTTATGAGCTTTCTTTGCAATCTTAGCTGCGTTGTCATAGCCAATGTGCGTGTTAAGCGCAGTTACCAACATTAAAGAATTCTCTAAGTGTTCTTTTATCGCCTTATCGTTTGGCTCAATACCTATTGCACAATTATCGTTGAACGACTCACATGCGTCGCCTAGCAATCTGGCTGAAGTCAACACATTAAATGCCATCAACGGTTTGAAAACATTCAATTCAAAGTGTCCATTTGATCCGCCAATTGAAACTGCTACGTCTAATCCCATCACTTGAGCACAAACCATTGTCATTGCTTCGCACTGGGTTGGATTTACTTTACCTGGCATAATCGAAGAACCTGGCTCGTTTTCAGGAATCTTGATCTCTCCAATTCCTGACCTTGGTCCTGAAGAAAGCATTCTTACATCATTCGCAACTTTCATAAGGCTTACAGCCAATTGCTTCAATGCTCCTGAAGTTCCAACCACAGCATCGTGTGCTGCCAATGCTTCAAATTTATTCGGGGCAGTTATAAAAGGTAAACCTGTAAGGTCAGCTATCTTTTTAGCAACCAACTCAGAATATCCTTTTGGTGTGTTAAGACCAGTTCCAACTGCTGTACCTCCAAGTGCCAATTCGGCAAGGTGAGGAAGTGTTGCCTTTACTGCTTCAATACCATAAGCAAGCTGCGCTGCATATCCACTAAACTCCATTCCTAGAGTAAGAGGAGTAGCATCCATAAAGTGAGTTCTACCAATCTTCACTACATTGGCAAATGCTTTTGCTTTTGCGTCAAGAGTTGCCTGAAGTTTTTCAACTTTAGGAAGAGCTGTTTCTACTACATATTTGTAGATAGCAATGCTCATTGCTGTAGGAAACGTATCGTTTGATGACTGAGATTTGTTCACATCATCATTTGGATGAATTTTTTTCTTATCATCAGTAAGAGCTCCTCCTAGTAAAACATGAGCCCTATTGGCTACCACTTCGTTTACGTTCATATTTGACTGCGTGCCTGAGCCCGTTTGCCAAACTACCAAAGGAAACTGGTCATCTAACTCCCCTGCTGAAATCTCATCACAAACTTTGGCAATTACTTCTGCATTCTCTTTGGGCAAAACACCCAATTCATTATTTGTTAGAGCGGCGGCTTTTTTCAAAATAGCAAATGCATCGATAATTTCTTTCGGCATTTGGTTTCCACCAATTTTAAAATTTTGCAAAGAACGTTGGGTTTGGGCTGCCCAATATTTGTCGGCAGGTACTTTTACCTCGCCCATTGTATCTTTTTCAATCCTATACTCCATTGGATAAGTTCGATTAAGTGAAAAAAATTGGTCTATCGAGACAAATTTAGAGGAAGAAACAACCTAATTAAAAAGTTACAGCTTTTTTTTTGAAAATCTTGAGAACAATCATAAAAGAATATTCCAATCTTGATTTTCCTCTTAAAATGCTTGACAATCAATCTTCTCCATTTCATTTTACCCACAGCTTTTAAATTGTAATTTTGCAAAAGTCTAAAAGACCATTTCCAAGAACTATTTTTAAATTCAACTCAGCTCGTTTAATAAAAAACAACAACTATCCATGATCGCGATTATTCAGAAAGTAAGTTCAGCTTCAGTAACTATAGAAGGTGAAATAAAAGGAGAAATAGCCCAAGGGTTAATGGTTTTGTTGGGAGTTGGGCAAGACGATGGTGATGAGGACATAGAGTGGCTCAGTGGAAAAATAGTAAACCTCAGAATTTTTGATGATGAGAATGGCGTGATGAATAAATCTCTTTTGGACGTTAGCGGCGATATTTTGCTCATCAGCCAGTTTACACTCCATGCCAGTACAAAAAAAGGAAATAGACCTGGGTATAACTCCGCTGCCAAACCTGACATTGCCATTCCCTTATATGAAAAAATGATAAAAGCACTGGAGGGCAAAATAGGGAAAGAAATAGAAACAGGAGAGTTTGGTGCCTACATGCAAGTAGCCCTTGTAAATGACGGTCCTGTCACCATCGATATTGATACAAAAAACAAAAAGTAATATGACGATAGAAGAAGCTCAAAAAATAGTGGATGAATGGATTAATACGACTGGAGTTAGATACTTCAATGAGCTTACAAACACTGCCATTTTAATGGAAGAGGTTGGAGAGGTCGCCCGAATTATGTCCAGAAAATATGGGGAGCAGTCGTTTAAAAAGTCCGATGAAGAAGTTGACTTGGGAGATGAAATGGCAGATGTGCTTTTCGTACTTATCTGCTTAGCTAATCAAACAGGAATCGACCTTACCGAAGCCCTTAGGAAAAACCTAGATAAAAAAACAAACAGAGATTCGGAAAGGCACAAAAACAACCCAAAACTTTCTTAAAAAGCATTATTTCTCCACCAATGCTGAAATGCTAAAATTGTCCAAACACTGTTTTGATCAAAATTTGTTGTGTTGAAAATTGTGTGTTTTAAGTTTTTGATATAGGAAGGATCAAAGATTTTTTGCTCCTTCACAAAACTATCGTTCAAACACTCATTTTCTATCCAACTTCTTAGCTCTCTTTTGAAGCCTTTTGCCAAAGGAACTTCAAAGCCTCTTTTTGGTCGATTGTATAATTCTTCAGGCAATAAGTGGCGGGCAGCATCTTGCAATAAAACCTTTTTCATATTCGGCCTTATCTTGTAAGAAGCAGGTAAGCCGAAGGCAAACTCCACCAACCTATGGTCGAGGAATGGAACTCGAACTTCTAAGCTCTGCGCCATGGACATTGAATCAACTTTATGAAGCATATCGTTGGGCAACGTCATCCGCATATCTGCCCTTAAAAATTCATTGAAATCCTTTCCATTTATCCCCTTCAAAATTTCAGCTTTCCTGATTGAGTAGGCTTCCGAATCTACCTCTGCCAGTACTTCTTGGTTAAGCATTCCTCTTACACTTTGCTCTGCATTCCACGAACACAAAAACCAATAGCGCTCACTTGGAGATAGTTTCATCCCTTCAGAAAAACGGTGGAATTGCCTAATTTTATTCCCCATAGCCGTATTTCGGCTTTTAGGCAAAACTCCCAAAATTGGGTTCATTGCTTTGAGCAACTGAGCCGGCAAGGCATTTTCCCGAGCTTTAAACTCTCCAAAATGCTTATGGTATCCTGCAAAAATCTCATCTGCGCCATCTCCCGAAAGGGCTACAGTCACTTTTTGTCTTGTATATTTAGAAAGAATGTACACAGGAATAGCCGAAGAATCGGCAAACGGCTCACCGTAGAAGTCTAGCAGATCGGTGATATGCTGGAAAAAATCATCGTTGGTGAGGTTGAAAACCGTATGATTCGTTTTGTATTTATTAGCTACTTTTTCGGCATAGGCAGTTTCGTCAAACAAAGGCTCATTGCTGAAACCTACTGAAAAGGTATTGAGCAATGAAGTATGCTGGGAAGCCAAGGCAACAATTACCGAAGAATCAATTCCCCCACTCAAAAAAGCTCCAAGCGGCACATCTGAGATCATTCTTTTCTGCACTGCATCATCCAAAAGATCTATCAATTTGGACTTGGCATTATCATAACTCAATGCTGAAGAATAATCCGTAGTTTCTGGAATCTCGTACCAGTTTTTTATCTCTATTTCCCGGCCCTTTACTTTCATAAAATGCCCAGGCATCAGTTTGAAAGTATTTTTGTAGATAGTGTTGGGAGCGGGAATATAATTGAGTTGGAGGTATTGATAAAGAGATGTATGATCTAATTGAAGATCGAGATTATATGCTTTCAGTGCATTTAGTTCAGAAGCAAAAAGCAACTTGTCTTCATCGAGGTAATAAACTAAAGGTTTGATCCCGAACCTATCTCTCGCAATGAAAATACTATTTTCTTCTTGGTCAAAAATGGCAAAAGTAAAAAAGCCATTCAATTGATTCAAGCACTTTTCCCCATCTCGGATATACAATTGGAGCAATACTTCCGTATCCGTTTGGCTTTTAAAGGAAATCCCAGCTTGCTGTAACTTTCCTCGAAGTTCCTGAAAATTATAAATCTCTCCGTTGAAAGCAATGGTATACCTGCCAGTAGGATCGCTCATAGGCTGGTTTCCATCGGAAGACAAATCTAAAATAGATAACCTCCTATGTCCCAAACTCACTTTTCCTTCAGAAAAAAGCATAGCAGCATCAGGACCACGATGAGCCAATTTCTCATTTGAATTATGAGTATTGATAGTAAATATTCTGCCTAATTCATTAAAAGCGTATACACCTGTAAAGCCGCACATAGAGAGCCGTTTGGAATGATTATTATTTTGTAATGAGCGCTACGGCAAATGCTGCTACGCCTTCTTTTTCTCCAACAAATCCAAGTTTTTCAGTAGTAGTTGCCTTTATCGATATATCTTCTTCTTCAATTTCCATCACCTCGGCAAGGCATTTTTTCATAGCAGGAATATGCGGATTTACCTTAGGAGCTTGAAGGCAAATAGTAGCATCTACATTCCCAATTTCATAGCCCTTATCTCTTATAAGCTTCATCACATCCTTCAGAAGAATTTTGCTATCGATGCCTTTATATTTAGAATCTTGGTCGGAAAAATGAAAGCCGATATCTCGCATATTAGCAGCCCCAAGAAGGGCATCGCAAATAGTATGGATTAGCACATCTGCATCTGAATGACCAATAGCTCCATGGGTATGAGGGACAAGGATGCCTCCCAACCAAAAATCCGCTCCTTCGACCAATCTGTGGACATCGTACCCTTGCCCAATTCGTATTTTCATGGTTTTTATGATCTACTTCCAAAAATTAAACTCCCAACTCTGACCAAAGTGCTACCTTCCTCAATGGCAATTTTGTAGTCGCCACTCATACCCATCGAAACCTCCTTTAAATCTACATTTGAAGGAAGTTCCAGAGTAGCTACTCTATCAAAAAGTTGTTTTAATGACTTAAACTCACTCCTAACCTGTTCTTTGTCTTGTGTAAAAGTTGCCATTCCCATCAGACCTTTCACACAAATATTTTCCAAAGAAGCTAGTTTTTCATTTTGTAAAATCTCTAATAGTCCTTTTTCATCCAAGCCAAATTTACTCTCTTCCTGCGCTATATGTATTTGCAGTAAGCAATTGACTACCCGGTCGTGCTGGGCTGCTCTTTTATTTATTTCTTCAAGAAGTTTAAAACTCTCTACGGAATGAATCATGTTCACGAAACTAGCAATTTGCTTTACCTTATTGGTTTGCAAATGACCAATCATGTGCCATTCGATATCCTGGGGCAATTCCTCATTTTTGGCCACCAACTCTTGCACCCGGTTTTCACCAAAAATCCTCACCCCTGCATCATAAGCTTCCTGCAGCATGGAAACAGGCTTAGTTTTGCTTACCGCCACCAATCTACAACCTGCTCCAGAAAGTTCTTGATTTATTTTTTCTAAATTCTTAACTAACTCCACGTTCTTTCAAATTTTAGGAAATCACATCAAACCCACAATATGGTTGTAAAACCTTAGGTATTTTAATGCCTTCTGCTGTCTGATTGTTTTCTAAAATAGCTGCAAGAATACGAGGCAAGGCCAAAGCACTACCATTCAAGGTATGCGCTAAGCGCGGCTTATTGTCTTCATCTCGGTATCTCAACTTCAAACGGTTAGCTTGGAAAGTCTCAAAGTTACTTACAGAACTCACTTCTAACCACCTTTTTTGCGCAGCAGAATATACTTCCATATCGAAACACAATGCTGCATTGAAACTAATATCACCTCCACATAGGTTCAATATTCGGTAAGGAAGCTCTAATTTGTTCAACAAACCTTCTATGTGGTTTCTCATCACAATCAGGGTATCGTAAGAAGCCTCTGGAGTGGTAACTTGAATGATTTCTACCTTGTCAAATTGGTGTAATCTGTTCAAGCCTCTTACATCAGCCCCCCAAGAACCTGCTTCTCTCCTAAAACACGGGGTAAACCCTGCCAATTTGATAGGTAAATCTTCTTTCCTTACAATTTCATCTCTATAGATATTGGTTAGAGGTACTTCGGCTGTAGGGATCAAATAATAATCGTGATTTTCTATTTTATACATCTGACCTTCTTTATCAGGCAACTGCCCCGTACCCAACGCCGATGCTTCGTTCACCACTATTGGCGGTTGTACTTCGGTATAGCCGGCATCCATTGCTTCGTCTAAGAAAAAGTTTTTCAAAGCCCTTTGCAACCGAGCCCCTTTTCCTTTATAAAAGGGAAATCCTGCACCTGTTACCTTATTACCTAAATCAAAGTCTATAATGTCATATTTGGAAATCAATTCCCAATGTGGAAGAGCCATGTCGTCCAATTCGACTTTCTCACCTCCTTCCAAAACTATTTCATTGTCTTCTGCAGTTCTGCCTTCTGGCACGCTTTCATGGGGGATATTAGGAATCTGATAGAGTAATTTTGTCAGCTTCTCTTCCGTAATGGTTACCTTTTCGCTTATCTCTTTCGATTCATTTCGCATTCTAGCAGCCTCTGCCTTAGCTTTTTCAGCTTCTTCTTTATTCCCCGCCTTCATCATCGCACCTATCTGCTTTGATATCTTATTGGACTCAGCAAGGACTTGATCTCTCTGCACTTGCAAAGATCTTCTTTCCTCATCTGTAGCCAAAACTTCTTCTACCGTCTCACTAGCCTTGGGGAAAAACTTTTTTTCTAAGCCTTTGATTACTTTTTCTTTATTCTCTTTTATGAAAGAAACTTGTAACATAATATGGTGATTTTTAGATGTTGCACAAATATACTCAAACAAAAGAGCTTTAGCTTTCAACTCTTTCCAAAAACTTTTCTTTACCCAAAATGACTAAAGCAAGCTATTAAACAAAAAATATCATACCATGTATAACTTCAAATAGGTCACCGTATTCAAAAATTTGGAAATCAAAAATTTACAGCCTAATGCTATACTCCCAAAGTGGAGCAACTCTAGAAAAAATTCCAGATTTTGAAAACTTTGCAAAGTTTTTTTCTGCTAAATCGATGAAAAAACCACATACCCCAGAAAAAAACTGACAAACACCCCCAAATTCGATAAAATATTTCTTTTGCCAGACGAAACTCTCATATCATAGGGTTAGAATAGAGAGCAGTAGTTTCAGAAAAATGAGAACAAAGGGGGCATAGGTCGTTCTACAAGACCAAAACAATATGTATATCAACTTTCTATTAAGACCATATAGACTTGCTGCTTACTTCTTGCATTTTGATGGAATAAAATTTGCAACTGGAAGATACACATACTACAAGCAAAATTTTACCCCCCCTATCACGTTAAGAAATAGACTGGAGCTATCCTGATAGGAGAACTACGTAATAAACTTAAAATTAACAATCGACTGATCGTATGAATATAGCTTTCAGATTTATATTAATCGTCTCGTTGTGGTCTTGCATCGGAAGTCTTTCCGCACAGGATGATGCTATGCAAATTTTTGCAAGGGCTGAAAACCTCAGAAAAAGCAACAATTTCATCGCTGCTATAGATGAATATGAGCGTGCTATTGCTTTACAGCCAGAAAACCCTCGTTTTCCATTCTCTAAAGGCATGTGCTACTTCACCTTAAAGGATTATGACAATGCTGTTATGGCTTTTGAAGAAACATCAAAGCTTAAAAGTGATTTTGTTCCCGCTTATACCATGATGGCAAAGTCTTACCAAGCATTGGAAAGGTTTGTCAAAGTAGAAGAAAGTCTCGATTTAGCATTCAAATTTGAAATGAATGACAAAAAAAGGATGGCTTATAAAGAAAGCATTATCAAAATGCTTTTTGATCAAAAGAACTTTGAAAAAGCGTTGAGGCATATCAATGATGCTAAAGCTTTAAACCCAAATTCTTTGAACATTCTATATTATGAAGCATCTATCCATAACAGCAAAGGTAACTACGAAGCTGCCAAGCAAGCTATGGTTACCGCTACGAATGCAATACCTGTAAAAGACCCTAAAAAAGTCGCTCGTTTCTACTACGAGTTAGGATATGCTTATAATAAACTAGGTGAGTACGAAAAGTCTTCAGAGGCATTTAAATACGCTAACTTTGGTCCGTACAAATCTCTTATAGCCAAGCTTAGCCCCAAATTTTATACTACAGCTGCTATTTGCTATATGAGAATCAACCACTTTGAAAAAAGTAAGGAAATGCTCCACACAGCACTTAAAATGCAACCAAACTTCTCTCAAGCATACGTTTTCTTATCAAATATTTCAAAGAAAGAGGCAAACCAAAATGTTGCACTTGATGAATTAAAAAAAGCAGCTTCTGTAGAGTCAGACCCTAAAAACCTCGCTAATATCTATAAAAATATGGCTCAAATACAGCTTGACAACGGGTTGTATCAAGAAGCTATTAGTTCAGCTGAAACTTACCTCAAGTCCGAGCCTAAAAACTACCAAGTTTTGTTCATTAAGGGAATTGCTCAATATCACCTAAAAGATTTCAAGCAAGCTCTTGTAACTTTAGACAATGTAGCAAATACACCAGGTCTTGATGTAGAATCTTCTTCAAAATTCTACTTTGCCTTAGGTCTTGCTTATTGGGATGTAAAAGATTTTAAAATGGCTAAAAATTGCTTAAAAAGAGCTCAATACGGACCATATAAGTCAGTTTCAACCATGCTCTATGAAGAGGTTGAAACTGAAGAAAAGAACAATACTAATAAGAAAAGCTAGTAAAGGCAGTCGATAGTTAAGATGAGCAAAAGCCCTGTGAGGACATACTCACAGGGCTTTTTGGCTATTAATGATCCCCTACAATGAAATTAAAAACTTCCAAGTACCACTCATACCTGTAGATTTATCTACTAATACTATTCTATTCAGTTTATCCCCCCATACTTTTTGGATTGCACCATCTTGTTCATCCTCTCCCAATTTTTTTTCTTCAACACTTACTTTAAACCTTGAAAAATCGTAAATAATAAACAAGTTATAAGGTTTGTCATTTTTATCTCTGCCCCTCAACCTAATTTCTCCTGGCTCACTCAAAATCACATCACAAGGAGTTAGAAATACCTGAGAAGTTTGTCCGTTTGATTTTGTAAGCTTATACTTTTCAACCAAGGTTATATTTCGTTTTTGCCTATTCAGCTGTAAAGTCCTCTTCCACGAAACTACTCCAGCTTCTTTTGGGTAAGCCTTAGCCATATCCAAAGAAAACCGTGCATAGCTATTTGATGCTTTATATTTCACATCTATTGCGGCAAACTCTCGCCCATCCTTTTGCATCATCCCATTTATCACAGGAACATTATGATATGCCGACTGATTATTCCAAATAGAATAACGCTCATCGCTGAATGTTTTAGCTGTATAAGTCCCTTTTCCAGCATCGACCAAAATAGGGTTTCCATTCACATACACAAGAAAATGCCCTATATCATTATGATTGTGGCTTTCTGCATTATGCCCTCCTTTTGCCGCCAAATAAAGCCCCTTGTCAGAGTCAGGCACTGAGCGAGCTGCCATTACTTGTGTATCTGGATACCAAGTATCTCTCAAAAAAGGAGTCCATCCATTTTCCTTAGCCATCTGCAGATCAGCATTATTAAAAATACCCGCCAACACTCTATCTAAACTCCAATCGACAACGAAGGAGTTATTACTACTTGCCAAATACCCTCCAAAGGCAATCATTTGAGCATCACCAATCCGTTCGCCATACCTATGAACTAGATCATGAGAAGGAGTAAATCGAGCTGGGGCATCAGCAAAATTCACAAAGTAATTTCCCGAGACATGTACCTTATAAATATAAGCGCCCATATCCTTGACTAACTGATTGCTATACAAATCAATCTTTCCATCCGTTGCACTGTGAAGCAGTTCCAAACAATCGAATACGGAAGCCGCAGCCCTTCCCCAGTAACTTGGTCCTTCATCACAAGCCCCATCTTCAGGGTAAATATTTAAAAATTTATCTAGCACAGCAGTTGCCTTCGCAACTGACTGAATTCTCATTTTCTCATCTTTTTCAAGCAATAAGGTAGCTGAAAGCCAGCTAGAACATATCCACGGGTTCCAATTATTTACCGCTTTCTCTCCGTTCCCCATCCACCAAAAGTCATCTCTTTCCAACAGAGGAGTGAATACTCTCCGATTGGTTTCTACATATATTCTTTGGCGGATAAGCTTAGATACTTCATCTAGTTTATCACCTATCAAGTAATCTGTCCATGCAAGAGTACTTGCCGTTTGTGCTGCAAACAGGTCAACCGTTGGCTCTTCTATATTTGGCAAACCAAAACTATCTTTCTGAAGAAATAAATGCGCCGGTACTCCCCAATACGTTTCTTCACAAATAGCCCACACGCCATTCATCACCTCATCTACAAACCTTCCTTTCCCTTCTATCACCTCGGCTATGACCAAGTCCCGTAATTTCTCCCTCCGTTCAAAATGTTCCGCTTCGTATTTTGAGCGATTTGATTCTCTTACAAATTGAAGTGTTAGCGTAGCAGAAAGCACTGGCCAAGTATAGCCAAGAGCCTCTTCTCCCTTTTTTATATAAAAAGTCTTCAAGCTATCGGGAAGCGATTCCCAACTATCCCGATCCCCATACTTGGGAAATGGAGTCCATTTTTCTTTGGGGATAAGTTGTGTTTCTAAACAAGCTGCCCCACACGAAGTCTGCAAAAAATTACGTGGTGCGTCTTGTGCAGACAAAGAATTGCCTGTCCAAAATAAGAGTAAAATGGAAAAAGTAAATTGCAAAGCTGGCGTTGTGATATTTTTCATTTTCTTTAGAGCTAAGAATCTTAAAGGAATTCATGAAGTACAAAAAAGGAAGGCTTTTGAGCTATCTCTACTTAAATTCCTCAACCCTATAAAATTCAACTTCTTTTTCTAAAGATGCAAGCAATTGAGCAGACCTTTCTGGTCTGGCATCGGAAATGAAAATTTGCCCAAAACGATGGGCTTCTATCATGGAGAGGATTTTGGAGATTCTCAGGTCGTCTAGTTTGTCAAAAATATCATCGAGCAATAGAATTGGCGGGTCTTTATGCGCTTCCCTCGAAACCTCAAACTGGGAAAGCTTCAGAGCAATCACAAATGACTTTTTTTGCCCCTGCGAGCCAAATTTTTTAAGAGAATACCCTTCGCCTATTTCAAATACGAAATCATCTTTGTGTATTCCTTTTGAGGTTCTTTGTAAAAAAACATCTCTGTCCAAAGCTTTCTTAAAGACCGCTTCAAAATCACCTTTTCCCCAGTCTGACTGATACACCAAACCTACTTCTTCATGGCTTTCGCTTATATCTTTATAAAACTCTTGGAAGCAACTAGTGAACTCTTCTAAAAATAATTTCCTACGCTCAAAAATAAGTTTCCCCATTTCTAGCAGCAACTGATCGTAAGGCTCAAGCAAGTCCAAATCAACCCGCTGAGTTTCAGAAAATTGTTTCAAAAGTGCATTTCGCTGCCTCAAAGTGTGATTATACCGCATCAGATTTTGCATATAAACCTGATCTAGTTGAGAAATCATACTATCGAAATACCTTCTCCTAAACTCACTCCCTTCTCGTACCAAATCGATATCATCTGGTGAAATCATCACACACGGATACCTGCCGATATGCTCACTTATTTTCTCATGCTCTTTCCGGTCAACCTTTACTACCTTCTTTTTCCCCTGCTGAAAACTACATTGAACCTCTGTCTTATTCTCCTGCTTGATAAAATTTCCTCTCACCACAAAAAGATACTCTTCATGCTTAATATTCAACTGCTCTACAGACTGGAAGGCACTTTTAGTCAGGCATAAATAGTGGATAGCATCAAGCAGGTTGGTTTTCCCCACTCCATTAGGACCCACCACACAGTTGATGTCTTTTGAAAAACTCAGTTTTAGTTCTTCGTAATTCTTAAAATTATATAGATAAATTTCTTCTAAAAACATGCTTAACCTCTTGCTCCTGCTCAAAATATAGAGCTTATCCGCAGTAAACAAAAAAAAGCAGGACTATGATTTCACAAGCCCTGCTTTTCTATTAAAAATGCCTATTCGGCGAAATTACATATTAAATCACCAACATCGCATCGCCATAGCTCAAGAAACGATATTTTTCTTTTATCGCTACCTGATAAGCCTCCATCATCAAATCATAACCACCAAATGCAGCGGCCATCATCAATAAGGTAGACATTGGCTTGTGGAAGTTAGTCACCAACGACTTACATATTTTGAATTCGTAAGGAGGGAAAATAAACTTGTCAGTCCATCCTCCATTTTCCTTCAACCTTTCAGAAGCCGAAACCGAGGTTTCAAGAGCTCTCATGGCTGTAGTACCAATCGCACATACATTCTTTTTGTTCTCCAAAGCTTTGTTCACCATGTCTACAGTTGCCTGTGGTACTTGGAAATTCTCTGAATCCATTTTGTGCTTGGTCAAATCTTCTACGTCTACTTCTCGGAACGTACCCAAACCTACGTGCAACGTGATAGGAACCATGTCAACACCCTTGATTTCCATCCTTTTGGTCACCTGCTGGGTAAAGTGCATTCCTGCAGTTGGTGCTGCAACCGCTCCTTTATTTTTAGCAAAAATTGTTTGGAAACGCTCTCTGTCCGAAGGCTCAGCAGCACGCTCTATATCTTTAGGAAGAGGCGTTTCTCCTAAAGAATCTACAGCTTTGTAAAACTCCTCATCTGTTCCGTCAAACAAGAAGCGGATAGTTCTTCCTCTTGAAGTAGTATTGTCAATTACCTCGGCAACTAACTCGCCTTCACCAAAGTATAACTTGTTTCCAACACGGATTTTACGAGCAGGATCAACCAATACATCCCACAAGTGGGACTCTTGGTTTAATTCTCTCAACAAGAAGACTTCAATCTTCGCTCCCGTTTTCTCTTTGTTTCCATAAAGACGTGCAGGGAATACCTTGGTATCGTTCATCACCATAGTATCACCTTCTCCAAAGTAATCTACAATGTCTTTAAATACTTTATGTTCTATCTTGCCAGTATCTTTATGGATAACCATCAAACGAGACTCATCTCGGTTATCTGTTGGATATTTAGCAACTAATTCTGGGGGTAAATCAAATTTAAACGCTGATAATTTCATCTTGGGTGGGTTGAACAGTAATGTTATTAACCTTTCATCTCTATTTATGGACAAACAAAACCGCTTATCCAAAATAGGCTGCAAAATTAATAATTTGTAGGTTATAATATTAATTTTACCAAGTGAATATTCCATACTAATCCATTATCAATGAAAAAGTTATGGATAAATCCTTCAAAAACCTCAAACAAATCCGTACAAATACCCTGTTTGAATGATGTTCTTACCTATTTTCAATAGCTGTGTAACTTAAAGAAAAATGTTCATATATATCCGATTATTTCTAGAAAGTATCCGCTTTGCATTCAATGCTTTGCGTGAAAACCTCTTGCGAACTACGCTATCGCTACTTGGCGTTACCGTGGGCATCTTTGCCATCATATCGGTACTTACCGTGGTGGATACCTTGGAAAACAGTATAAAAAAGAGCTTATCTTTTTTGGGAAGTGAAGTGATATATATCGAAAAATGGCCCTGGCTGTTTGGACCCAACTATCCTTGGTGGGAATATGTAAATCGCCCAAACCCCAATATGAAGGAGTTTGAGTTCCTCGATAAAAGAATGACCTGGGCAAAAGCAGCCGCCATTTTTGATAACAAAGGTGGCGTAAACCTCAAATACAAAAGCAACAGCATAGGCGATGTAACTGTAATGGGAGTTAGCCACAATTACAATAATGTTGGTGAAATTGAAATTTCTGAGGGGAGGTTTTTTTCCAACCAAGAATCTTCAAAAGGGAAAAATATCGCCGTAATTGGCTCTACCATAGCCCAAGAATTATTTCAGGGAGGTAATGCCATTGGAAAAACCATCAAGATAAAAGGGATCAAATTCCAGATAATTGGCTTGCTAAAAAAACAAGGAGACAATCTACTGAATGCTCCAAGTAACGATGATACCTGCATTATCCCTTTTAACAGTATGACCAAAATTTATGCGTCCAAAAGCAGAGGACTTCAGCCTACTATTGCCGTGAAAGGCTTTGAAGAAGATGAAGGACTTATTGAACTGGAAAATGAAATAAGAGGGTTGATGAGAAATGTAAGAGGAATTAGACCCAAAGAAAATGATTCTTTTGCCCTCAACCGCCCCGAAGTATTTGCCGATTTCTTGGGAAATATCATTGGCGTACTCACCACTGCAGGCTGGATCATCGGTAGTTTTTCCATTTTGGTAGGAGGTTTTGGAATTGCCAATATCATGTTCGTATCGGTAAAAGAGCGAACCAACCTCATTGGTATTCAAAAATCTTTAGGGGCAAAAAATTACTTCATCCTCCTACAGTTTCTTTTCGAATCTCTTTTTCTGAGCTTCCTTGGAGGGGTTGCTGGCTTGTTGTTGGTCAATGCCATTTCGGTATTTTCCACCGAGACATTTGTCATCTCCCTCAATTTCAAGAACATAGTAGTAGGGATCACCATTTCGCTAATAATTGGCATCATTTCGGGAATTGTCCCAGCTATTTCTGCCTCCCGAATGGATCCAGTAATTGCCATCAGGTCCAAATAAGATCATGAAATCCAAAAGGCTTCCCCAGCTACAGGGAAGCCTTTTTTACCAATTCTATTCGTTAACCAAACTGCTTACATGATCGGCTCTAATTTATATTCATTCATGCTCATCATTAGTTGATTATCCATCTTTTCGAGCCTATATGTTTCTTTAAAACGAGGTTTTGTATGTGATAACTTAAAGCTCTCACCCCATTCCACACGCACTTTTTTCACTCCGTAAGTCTCCATATCAACCTGCTCTTCGTCTGTTAAGTTTACTTGAATATTATATCGAACTCCAGTTTCACTATTTCTTGCCAAGCAATCATATCTTTTCTTTAACACTTTTCCATTCCCAAGCATAATATCAATACGATTATCCATCAAATACTTTCCATAATAAAGGTATGAAGTGGGAGATGACGCTATCAAATCCAAGTTCGCTTCATTTTCTCCTAAAGTCATCACTCCATTTAATATTGCACTATCCACACCCACATTAGAGTACTTTACTGAAAGTGAATATTGATCTTGAGCAGAAACTACTAGGGTGATCATTGCCAAAAACGCTACTAAAATTACTTTTACCTGTTTCATGATTTATTTCGGTTTTTAATGGTGTCGTTTAGTCTATCAACACTGCTAAATTGCAGCGATTTCACCACATGGCACAACCAAAACCAATGAACAGGAATTTTAATCGTTGAGCAGGAATTTGAAGAGTTGGAGAATACACAATAAGCTTAAAAACGCCTTTTGGGCTGCATATAAAAGAGGTATTGGATAATGACGATCACAAAAAGGGTAAATACTGCAGTAGCTACAGTCTTGGCCAGCAAATCCCAAAACTGCTGCAGCCCACTAGCCTCAATGATAAAAAACAACAAATGATGGATAACCAAAAGCGGAAAAGCATATAAAATATACCAAGTAAGCCCCATCTCCCGCACCGCTGGCTCCGAGTCCGATTCGTAATCTGTCCTAGGTTTCAAAAGCTTTATCCAAAAAGGACGTAGATAGGCTATCAGCGTACAGGCTGCTGCATGGATACCCAGCGTATCGTAAAAAATATCGACCGAAAGCCCGAGTACAAACGCAGCGACTAGCAAATAAACTTTTGGGGTTTCTATAGGAAGGCTCAATAAAAACGCAACATACAAATAGCAAAAAGCAACATTAAACATTACCAAATTTTTCAAGAAGATCACTTGAAAAAGGACATAAATGAAAAAGCTGATTGTAAAAAGAATTATTTTTTTGTTGCTCATGCCAAGTCTTCATTTTTGTTTTGAAAACAAATATAACCGACTCATGGCAAAAAGCATCTTTCCCCCTCCCCATTGTGTTAGATTTATCCATCCTTAAGCTAAAGCTCAGCCAAAAAAGTCGATAGCTGCTCATCTAACGCATCAAAACCTTGGTAACCCCTACTCAGCGAATATAACTTCTCCCCTTGTTTCAAAATAAGAGAAGGGAAACCATTTATCCCAAAATCCCCCACCTTATTAAACTCCTCGTAAGTCAAGGTTCGGTATTCTTCGCTTCTCAGGCGTTTCAAAAACTCCTCTTTATCTATAGAAAAATCTTCTACCAATTGCCCATACACATCATCCCTATTCAGATTCTCACCATTAAAAAACAGGGCTTTTTGCAGCTTTCCAGCAAACTCCACCTGCCCCTTATCGCTCAACGACTTAAAAGCTGTCATCGCCACACCCGGCTTTTCCGAACTGTACATATAACTTCCCTCCTCCAAAATCCGCGTCAGAAACCCATTGCCAAACTTCACCCCAGACACATCTTCTACCTCCTTATATGCCCACTTTATGTAACCAGCCGTTTCCCCAACCGGCCCTACCCTTTCCCTCAGTACCATGCCACCACTCAGCGCCGTAAACTTGATCTGTTCCCCATACTTCTCACTCAGCTGCCTTATTACCGGGCTAAACCCATAGCACCAGCCACACAAAGCGTCGTACACATACATTATTTCTATATCTGCCATAGTATCTTCTTTCCTTGTCAACTAATCCCTTCCAAGAATGGTTTTGAGTTTTGTGATGAAAAAAAGATACAAGGATAAATTAAGATCTTACCTAGATAAAGTACTTTTCCCTTGCCAAGTCAATGAAACGCACTAAATTTGTAACCATTGAACAAGGTTTAACAAGATGGTTATACAAACAACTTTATGAAGGAATACTTAACATTATCAGAAACAGCCAAGCTCGTAGGCAAAAGCAAAGAAACGCTACGAAGATGGGACAAAGAAGGGATTTTAAATGCTGTCCGAGAACCTGTTTCAAATTACCGAGTTTATAAAAAATCGGATGTTCAAACACTTCTAGGCTCTTTGTTTGACGATGATGCCGAAGATGACGTTTCCAACTATGTCGAGCCTGAAAATCAATACACTGTCCTTGAACTTTTTGCAGGAGCTGGAGGCTTAGCTATCGGTCTGGAAAAAGCAGGATTGACATGCACCGCGCTGAACGAAATAGACAAATGGGCTTGCCAAACGCTCAGAACCAACAGACCTCACTGGAATGTATTAGAAGGCGATATTAAAGACTTCGACTTTTCCGAATATCACAACAAAATAGATGTGGTCACTGGCGGGTTTCCTTGCCAAGCATTTAGCTATGCAGGAAAAAAGCTGGGATTAAACGATGCCCGCGGAACCTTATTTTATGAATTCGCAAGAGTTGTCCAGCAAGTCAATCCCGCCATTTGTATAGGGGAAAATGTACGAGGGTTGTTAAGCCACGAAAAAGGGAAAACCTTGCAAGGCATGATTTCCATCCTCGATGAAATCGGGTACAATGTCGTTCCCGTTCAAGTACTAAAAGCAATCCATTACCGAGTTCCTCAAAAACGTGAGCGTTTGATTTTAGTAGGGGTAAGAAAAGATATTGATATAGAATTCGAGTACCCCACTCCTCACAAGAAAATATACAACCTTGCCGATGCCCTTAAAAAAGGTGAATTATTTGACTCGAATGTACCCACTTCGGCAGGAGCAAAATACCCAGAATACAAGAAACAAGTCCTTGACCTAGTACCTCCAAAAGGCTACTGGAGAGATTTACCCCTCGACATCCAAAAGGAATACATGGGAAGAAGTTTTTATTTAGGAGGAGGAAAAACGGGAATGGCAAGAAGAATTGGTTGGGATGAGCCTTCACTCACACTTACATGCAGCCCAGCCCAAAAGCAAACCGAGCGCTGCCACCCAGACGAAACCAGGCCCTTCACCGTACGGGAATATGCACGAATCCAAACCTTTCCAGATGAATGGCATTTTGAAGGCTCTGTAGCCCAACAGTACAAGCAAATTGGCAATGCAGTCCCTGTTAACTTAGGACAGGAAGTTGGCTATGCCATCGTTAAGTTTTTGAATACTTATTATAGCTTGTCAAAGCCTAAATAGTAACCAAAGTTTTCTACAGTGATTTGGTCAAAAACAGATCGTTTGCTCGTTTCGGTCATTTTCTTTATTTCAGCCAAAGCTGAGTTTTCAGTTTTGGCTTTTCCTTTTTCCATACTTTCCAAAAAATCAGAAATAGCCTTGGGCAATGCTCTATAGAGTTCAAAAAATGCTGTTTCTTTTCCAGTCAGGAGTGCATAAAATTGGTCACCAGATATTTTAAAAACCCTACTATGGCTATACTCTTTCCCGTTGATCTCCCCCACCCAATTTTCGTTAAAGCTACCCTTGGCAAGAATCTGCACCCAATAGCATTTGGCTTTTTTATAATCATCGGCATAGCGGGCAAGTTTTTGGAACAAACTTTCTGCCGCACTGCTATTCATCGTATTATGCTTATTTTTGATATCGGCAAATAGCGTGTCGTCCGTAGCCTTAATGTCAAAACCACTTAACTTTCCCATTTCATAGCCATTTATCCCCCCGAGAATTTCCTCGTGGAACGTCCCAATCGAATTATTGATGGACTTGTCTATTTGCCTCAGTATCTCTGCTTCAATAACACTTTCTTCGTCGAGATTATCGAACTTCACATCAAAGGTGAGCTTGACTGTATCAATTTTATTGCTGTAAAACTTCTTTTTGCTTATCCCTTCTTTAGCTCTCACATAAGCACCATAAAGATTACTAATACAATCGGTTAGATGCTCGTCTGTAATAAAATCGACATATTTATTCCCCATATTCTACGTATTTGTTGACAATTTCAAAAGCCATTTATGTATTGACGGATAAATTACATCAAAAACACGCATCCTCAAAACAAGTAGCACATCAATCTAATTATCTCACCAATACTTATTATTTTGGCGGATCAAAATAAAGAAACAAATATGATCAAGATTCCCTCACATATAGATGCTTTGCAGAGTTACAAACCGGGCAAAGCCGTAAAAAATGTTTTTGAAGGAAAAGGCTTAAAAAAAACAGCTATCCTCAGCAGCAACGAGAACAACTTGGGCTGCTCGTCTAAGGCCATTGCAGCCATGCAGGCAGCTGCACAAAATATCTACCTCTATCCGGATCCAGGTAGTATGGACGTAAAAGAAATATTGGCGAAGAAAATTAACCAAAAGCCTGAAAACATTGTCCTAGCCAATGGATCTGATGGAATCCTTTCACTCATTTTCAAGACCTTTTTCGAGCCAGGGGACGAAGTACTTTCTTCTGAGGCTACTTTTGTAGCGGTGGAAATGTACACTAAGCTCAACCAAATCCCATTCATTAAAGTACCGATGGCAGAAGGCTACCGCTTCGATATGGAGACCTTGACTACGAAAATTACAGACAAGACCAAGGCGGTGTACCTAAGCAACCCAAACAACCCTACCGGGGCGATGATCACCAAAGCCGAGTTGGAAAGTTTTATGGCAAAAGTGCCTAAAAACGTGCTGGTGATCGTAGATGAGGCTTATTTTGAGTATTCGGGAATGCTTTCCGATGAATACCCAGATAGCTTAGGTTATGGTTGGGAAAACGTGCTCACGCTGCGCACATTCTCAAAAGCATATGGATTAGCCGGACTACGGGTTGGCTACGGCATAGGTAATCCCCAGTTGATCGATGCCCTTTCGAAAGTCAAACTGACTTTCGACCCCAACTTTATGGCACAAGTTGCCGCTGCTGTTGCTCTGCAAGACGAAGCTTTTTTACAAAAAACAGTAGATCACAACCAAAAAGGGCTTGCTTATTTCTACAAAGAATTTGAAAAGCTTGGGTTGAACTATGTCCCCTCTTTCGGCAACTTCGTAATGATAGACTTTGGAACCGAAGAACGCGCCATGGAAATTTTCCAAACCCTTTTTGACAGAGGTGTATTCATTCGCCCATTGAAGTTCTTTGGCTTACCTCATTGTGTCCGCATTTCTGTTGGAACGATGGCAGAATGTGAATTGTGTGTGGAAAAACTAAAAGAAGTTTTGGGGTAGTATAGTCAAAACGTCGTGGTCGTTTCGGCCGCCCACGACGTTCTTTTTCCTACCCATGGGCTGTGACACACAGCCCACTTCTACCAAAAATCCCTTTAAATCACTCCTTCACCACCTTCCGCTGCACTTGAAAACTTCCGCTCTTCAGCAGCAAAATGTACGTGCCCGAGACAAATTTGGCAAGGTCAAAAGAGATTTCCTCCTCGCTTCCAAGTTGCTTACTCAACAATAATTTGCCATTCAGGTCAATCAATTGAAACTCTACTTTTTTGTTGGAAACTGGCAAAGTAACACTCACCTTCAACTGGTCAGAAGTTGGGTTAGGCCAAACTTCCCAAGCTGCTTCCAGCAACGCCTCATCCAGGCCCGTGACCAGTTCCACCGGGGAAATGGAAGCACAGCCCGAGCTATTGAACACCTCTACTTGGTAGCCAGCCGTACCCTCGGAAAAATCCGTAAGCTGCGTTTCATATTCCCGTTGCGTAGCCCCAGAAATACTTTTTCCATCCAAGTACCACTGATAAGCCGCACCCTCTATAGTCGAGCGCAATTGTACCATTTTCGCCTTCGCATCTTCTTTTACCAACACCTCAATTTGAGGCAAAGCAGGGGCTTCACTCACCGCAAGCATCGAAGTAGCAACACTCGCCACACAACCGTTTTCATCTCGTACAAAGGCAGTCAAACTTGTTGCTCCTAAGTTTTCAAAAACACCATCCGTTTGGAATGTGCTGCTATCCACGCTAAACGAATAACCTCCCGAACCTCCTGTTGCTTCCAAAGCTAGCAGACCGGTTTGATCCCCTTCACAGGTTGGAGCAACTTGCTCTTTAATGGTTAGTATCAGCTCATCAGGCCCTTCAATTCTCACCGCTTCCCTAGCCACATACCCAGTAGCCGAAATGCTTCGTACTGAAACCGTATAGGTTCCCGTATCTAGCATTTCGTACAGCGCTACATTGCTAAAGGGTTTTCCATCCAAACTAAACTCCAGATCGCCAGCGCCACCCGTTGCCGAAACCTCAATAGTTCCATCAGCAGCACCGTGGCAGCTAACATCTGTTTTTTGGATTGAGATTTTTATTTCTTCAATCGATTTGAGCGAGGTTTCGGCTGAAAACACTCCACATGCTCCGCCATTTATCGCTGCTAAGGAATAAGAAACTAACGACTCCCCAAAAACTGACTTGGGAAGTACCAACTCAGCTTCAGTTTCTCCAACCATCGCCAAACCATCTTTGTACCACTGCAAAGAATCGGCTGCAACCTCGCTTGAAAGCTTCAGTTCTTCGCTAATTCCTGGGATTCCTTCCACCAAAACCACGGGTTGAGCAGGCATTTCAATCTTACTTTTTAGAGCAACGACAAGCCCCACTTCACAGCCGTTGCTATCTCTCACCACAAATAAATACTCACCCTCGGTCAGGTTTAGAAAAGCAGGATCTTCCTGAAAATCACTTCCATTTTTGCTGAAAAGATAAGGTTCAGTTCCGCCCGTAGCGGCCAAGCTCACCTCACCATCAGTATTTCCTTCACATTGCAAACCGCTAGTTTCTGCTGAAAGCAAAAGCGGCTCGGGCTGGGAAATGGTTACAGAAACCGAATCGACATATTGAGGAACTTCGGAGCTTCGCACATAGATTTTATAACTTCCCGAATCGAGCTGTTCAAACAAATTTATATTGGAAAAAGCTTCTTCATCCAAACCAAACTCCAGCTCACCTTCCCCGCCCGTAGCCAAAACCTCGACGGTTCCATCTACAGCACCGTGACAACTCACGTCTGTGTGTTGGGTTGAAATTTTTATTTCTTCAATTGCTTTGAGCGAAACGTTCTCTGAAAATACTCCACAAGCTCCGCCATTTATCGCTTCCAAGTAGTAAGAAGAAAGTATATCGGTAAAAGCGGATTTGGGGAGAATCAACTCATTCGTTGTTTCATTTACTATCGCTATGCCATCCTTATACCACTGCAAAGCATCTGCTACCACCCCACTGTAAAGCTTCGTTTCCGCGCTGATTCCGGGAACTCCTTCTACCGAAACTGTGGGCTGTTCAGGAATCTTGAATTGATTGGAAAGCTGTACTTCAAGTTCAATTTCGCAATTATATGCATCGCTTACGGTTACAAAATAAGTGCCTTCAGCCAGCCCTTCAAAGCTCGAATTTTCCGTTGGCGAGTCCGTACCCATTTTGAACAAGTAAGAACCTCCTCCTCCATTTGCTTCTACTTCAAAGCTTCCGTTTGTTTCACCTTCGCAAGTCGGATCTGTTTTGGATATGAGGGACACATTCAGCTCAACCGTGTTAGGATCACAGTCGTTGTCCAAGCCATCGCAAATCTCCGGTGCGCCCGGATAAACCGTAGCATTTTCATCATTGCAATCCGTATCATCAGACACAAACCCTTCTGGCTGGGAACAAGCAAGGGTGTCCGCTGAAGGATCACCAAAGCCATCGCCATCCAGATCGGCAAACCAACGAGGGGCATCAGTTGCACTTTCATCTACTTGTCCATCGCAATCATTATCTTTTCCATCGCAAATTTCTACAGCTCCGGGGTAAGTAGCCCCATCGGCATCGTCACAATCACCCGCTTGGGAGACATAACCTACCGGTTGCGCACATGCTTTTGTAGTTTGGAGCGAGTCCCCAAATCCATCGCCGTCTGAGTCCAAGTACCAAGTGGCCAAAAATTCTTCCCCCACGGCTACCTTGAAGCTTTTCATTTCTGCTTTATTTCCCGAAGGGTCGGTGGCAAAAACCATCACGGTTGTTTCGCCAAGGGGGAAATCATACGGAGATGAAATACTTATCGTATCGTCGCTTTCCTGTTTTATTTTGTATTGAAGAGGAATTGAATTTCCATCGCAAGCATCTGTAATCGATGCAAAAAAGCTCAAGGGCACCTTACACAAGCCTTCCGCATTTTGAGCAAAAACATCGGTGGGAACAGAAATGACAGGAGCAGTCGTATCTTTCACCGTTACAGAAAAGGACTTTATATCTGCCTCGTTTCCAGCCAAATCGGCTGCATGCACCGTCACTTCAGTAGTGCCCAAGGGAAATTCATGGGGTGAAGTGATCACGATATTTTCACTGCCACTCGCTGACTTTATGGTGAAATAAGATGCAGCCAAAGCATCACAATTATCTGTTGCAGTTGCAACAAATGCGACTTGTGCTCCACACAAACCCTCAGAGTTTGTAGTATTTATATCGGATGGAAAATCAGTTATTACAGGTTTTATATCATCTGTGTAAGAAAAAGTGAAACTAGCGGTCAAGGTTTCAGCGCCCACTTTTGCTTCTACCTTCAGGTTTTTATCACAACCAGAAGGTAAATCTATGGCAACTTCAGTTCCTTCTGCATTTACAACCACGTTGGTGTATTCAGTCGCCCCGATGGTTACAGAGGTTAGTTCTTGTAGGCTTTGCCCTTTTAACACTACCTCTCCTCCTACTGAGGAAACGGTAGAAATTGAGGTGAGTTGAGGTGTACTATAAACACATTTCACCACTGCCTCCCAACCTTCTGCTTCCCAACTACTTGTCGTTTCAAACCTTAGTGTTAATTGCCCCGCAGGATTGGTAGCAGTCATTACCCCAGGTGAACTACTTTTTGTATAAGAGCCTATCAATGGTGAATTAATATCAGCCCCATCATATATGTAAAGCTTGTCTTCTTTAACAGTTGCGCTCGAGTTATAAGTTGGATCAAGGTAAAACCTACTAAAATCTAATTGGATTTTGCCCCCTGGATATTCTGGGGAAAGGGTTTGGGTCATATCAATTCCCGCAGGGTATTTAAAATGGTTTCCACTAGGATCAAACAACGTATAATCACAACCCGTAATATCTTCACCCATATCTGCCACTCCACTTTCTATGGTATAAGTCCCCAAAGATCCATAATCTGAATCTGCCCCCAAATCCCCTTTTGTACCAGATACATACAGGTAGTAAGTTCCTTCATCAAAAGAATGGCCAATACTTGCTGACCATCCTACAGGGTTGGCTGTTTTTACTATATTACCGTCCGAATCTCTCAGTTCAAGATACACATCCAAATTCGGCTTCCACTGATTTGGACGAACAGTAAGCACTTCAAACCCTCCTGAAGATGTAAAGGCAAACACATCTACGTCTGATCGATTATGAATAACTCCACTGTTATCTTGTGGACTTATTTTTCCTTCACTATTGTACAGTAACTGAGTAGCATTTAGGTAAGACTCTCCATGGTCATCGGGCTTAAAACCGATGTACGTATAGCCACTTGTATTTGAGATCAAGCCAAGGTCATCTTCTTGTCTATTTGCCGATGGATATTCTCCTTTACTCCATTGGACTACATTGGTATAATATCCAGCTCCCATAATAGTACCCCAATCATCGTGACCATAATAATATTCCTCTGAAGGGCTTACCCTTCCATCATGGTGAACCCCAAAAGTATGCCCAAGCTCATGGGATGCCGCATCAGCAGCATACCTATAATATTGATTAAAAACCCAGCATGGCGTATCGTCTACTGATGGATAATAAGGAGGAGCTCCTGTATTCCAGGCAAATGAGTAATAGTAGGCTATTCCACCATAATTACCTACCCAATCTCTAGTCGGTGTAAATATCACCCTCATTCGTTTGTTATTAGGCGCACTGAAAAACACCGCCTCACTAGTAGTGATGTTGATATTGAACGGAGCAAAGTCTTCACTCACCCTTCTCCATATATCAACCATTTCTTCTGTAGTGTAATTAGTAGATGCCGCTACTATGGGATTTCCACTATTATAGGAAGTGTTCCAAAAAGTACCAGTCACTGTTTGACCATCAAAATCCAAAAATGCTACTGCTTCTGCCCCTGGCATACTTTGAAGATCGGGAATTGCCCCTAATATTCCCCCTATCTGAGGTTTCCCTTGTACCAAGTCCTCCCTGTCATCCGCCCTTTCTAACCCAACACATATTACATCATGAATATCCTTTTCTTGCAGATAAACATTCGTACCCTCTGTTACAAAATCGAACAATTGCTCTTTATCCATCAAATAAATGCTACCATGAAGCCCCCCCTCATTGGACTCCAAAAATACTTTACTATTGCCTTCTCCTTTCACAGAACCAAAAAACTGCTCACCCCCATCTTCTTTTTTAGAAGAATGAATGAGAATATCCAACTCATTCCCTTGCGCTGAAAGAGAAACCATGCCGTTAGAGGAGGAAGTTGAATTAGTCTTAAGCACAACTTTATTGCCCCTAAAAGACTCTACCACCTCTCCTATAGGTCCTAAGTAGGACTTTCCAAAATCTTGTCCACTTGTTAAATGAGCGAACAACAATCCAAATAGTAACAAGTACAGTAATTTTATCTTCATTAGAAAAGCGTATTAATGGGTGTAAAAAAATACTGAGAAGTGAAGTGTGGATCCTGATAGCTAGGGTGTCACCTAATCAAAGGTAAATGTGAAATAGAAGACAAATGGTACTAATAGAAATTAGCCATTCATAGCTATTTAGTGTAGGTTGAGGAATGAATGTCACCAAAGCTATATTCATTACAAACATAAAACAAAGTTCCTATGTATTATTAAGGTTTGTTAACCATGAACCCAAAATATACCTCCCATTTGGAAGTTGATGTCAATTTGCTAGATGTATTTGTAAGTTTAGGCAATTCGCCCTCTGAATTGAAAACCCAGAAGTAGTGGTTACTAACCCTGTAAGACGTATAGATGCAGGATTTGGTAGCTAGTAAAATTTACTGGAAAGTTGCTCCTAAATGAGATTTTGGAGTACAGTGTAGAAGTATTATAAAAATAACACTTTCGCTTTCTTCTCCCAAGAAGAACCAATCAGGCGTTAACTGTTATTCACAATTCCTTTTCCCATTACAGAAAAAAAGCTCCTAATGCATTTATACCCTAGGAGTTGCTAAATTTCCCCTACTCCGAATCTCCCAGCAAGTTCTTAATCTCATTAAGTTTGAGCAAGGCTTCTACTGGGGAAATTGTGTTGATATCCAAGGCTTTGAGTAGCTCTTTCACTTGGGTGTAATGTGGATCGCTAGGCTCAAAAAGATTGAGTTGATAATTGACCTTTGGTACTTCTTTGAAGCGCTTTCGGTTTTTGCTGGAGATTTTATCCTTTTCCAAATGCTGCAAAATCTCGCTTGCCCGTATCACTACATTATTGGGCATACCCGCCATTTGGGCAACGTGGATACCGAAGCTATGCTCGCTGCCCCCTGGCTTTAGTTTCCTCATAAACATCACCTTGTTCCCCATTTCTTTCACCGATACGTTGAAGTTTTTGATGCGGGGAAAGTCCGATGCCAGCTCGTTGAGCTCGTGGTAATGGGTAGCAAAAAGCGTTTTGGGCGAGCTATCAGGATGGTTGTGCAAATGCTCCACAATGGACCAAGCAATGGAAATACCATCGTAGGTACTTGTTCCCCGCCCAATCTCATCCATCAATACCAAGCTTCTATCACTCAGGTTGTTCAAGATGCTGGCTGTTTCGGTCATTTCTACCATAAAAGTAGACTCCCCCTTGGAAAGGTTGTCCGATGCGCCCACTCTGGTAAAAATCTTATCTACCAAACCGATGTGCGCTTCTTTGGCGGGGACAAACGAACCCATTTGCGCCATCATCACTATCAGGGCTGTTTGCCTCAGCAATGCCGATTTACCCGACATATTCGGTCCAGTAATAATCATGATCTGCTGCTCCGAATCGTCCAAACGGATATCGTTAGGCACATATTCTTCGCCCAAAGGCAGTTGTTGTTCTATCACAGGATGGCGACCGGCTTTTATCGCCAAGGCTTTTCCCTCACTAATTTCTGGGCAGCAATAATTGTTTTCAATAGCTTTAGAAGCAAAAGAAACTAAGCAATCGAGCGTAGCCAAGGTCACCGCATTTTGCTGAATTTGCGTCACAAATTCCGAAGCAGTCACTACCAGCTCTTGGAAAATCCGTTGCTCTATCACGCCCAAGCCAGATTCTGCATGAAGGATTTTTTCCTCGTATTCCTTCAGCTCTTGGGTAATGTACCGCTCGGCATTTACCAACGTCTGCTTCCTTATCCACTCCTCAGGTACTTTATCTTTGTGCACATTTCTTACTTCCAAATAATAACCAAACACTTTGTTGTAGGCTATCTTCAAGGAAGAAATCCCTGTACGTTCAATTTCCCGCTGCTGGATTTGGTGCAGGTAATCTTTCCCCGAAAAGGCAAGCTTCCTGAATTCGTCTAGCTCCTTATCTACTCCGTCTTTTATCACTCCACCTTGGTGCAGGTTCATCGGAGCGTCTTCGCTCAGTTCTTTATCAATTTTTTCGATCAAAAATTCGCAAGCATGTAGCTTGGAAGCCAACTTTTGCATTTGCGGAAGCTCAATGCTCTTGAGCAAGTCTCGGATAGGAAGGGTATTTACCAAAGCCCTTTTGAGGTGGTTCAATTCCCTCGGGTTTATCCTCCCAACAGCTACTTTGGAAATCAACCGTTCCACATCGCCAATCTGCTGCAAGGGTTGTAGCAGCTCGCCAATGCGGTCTTCCTTTTCCACCAAATGTGCCACTACCGCCAGCCTGTCTTCTATTACCAACTTGTTTTTGAGCGGAAGCACAATCCACTTTTTCATCATCCGAGCGCCCATAGGCGTCACGCAACTATCCAAAATCTGGATAAGCGGAACACCGCCTTCGTGCTGCGGATATACCAATTCCAAGTTGCGGATCGTGAACCTGTCCAGCCACACATATTGCTCCTCTTCTATCCTCGAAATGGACGAAATATGGCTGATCTGATTGTGCTCCGTTGCTTCTAGGTAAAATAGAATTGCTCCAGCTGCAATAATGCCCGCTCGCATTTCCTCAATGCCAAAGCCCTTTAAGTTTGTAGTCCCAAAGTGCTTGGTCAGCTTTTCGTAGCCATATTCTTGGGTATAGACCCAATCTTCTAGGCGGTAGGTATTGTATTCATCGGCAAATTGGTCTTTGAACGCTTCCGACTGGTTTTTGCAATAAATCACCTCCGAAGGACGGAAGCTTTGCAACAATTTATCAACGTATTTTATAGGTCCTTGTGCCGTCAAAAATTCCCCCGTGGAAATATCCAAAAAGGCAACACCCGAAATATTTTTATCTAAAAAAACAGAAGCGAGATAATTATTCCGCTTCACGCTCAGCACATTATCGTTGAACGAAACTCCAGGCGTCACTAACTCTGTCACCCCTCTTTTCACAATTCCCTTCGCCTGTTTCGGGTCTTCCAACTGGTCGCAAATAGCCACCCTTTGCCCCGCCCTCACTAGCTTGGGCAGGTACGTATCCAGCGAATGGTGGGGAAAGCCAGCCAGCTCCATTTCCGAAGCCGAACCGTTCGAACGCTTCGTGAGCACAATATCCAAAATCCGGCTCGCCGTTACCGCATCTTCCCCAAAAGTTTCGTAAAAATCGCCAACTCTAAACAGCAACATCGCACCCGGATGCGATACCTTAATTGCATTGTACTGCTTCATGAGTGGGGTCTCTTGCCCTGCCTTACCTTTCGCCAATTTTCTAGAATATTGTTGTGTGAGATAAATTCAATTTGTGAAGTTGTTCCACCCTTTCATCAACACAAAATGACCTGTTTTAGGCAGGCCATTCGCAGATTGGAGGCTGGAAAACAATTCCATCTCAAAGCTATAAAAATTGGTAGGTAATTAAAACGTAGAGACGTAAGATCTTCTATTCTCTACCAGAATTATTTCATTTTTTCGAAAAATCAGCTAATGCTAAAACTTTGTAGTCACTGATACATTTATTTGTAACAACTCACTAATTTTGAATCAATTTAAACCGAATATTCTATCTAGTCTTATGAAAAACATCATTTTCCTTTTACTCATGGCTTTCACTTTTTCATGTGTTGAAGACCAAAATAAGAAAATCACAATTTCTATGTCGGTAGATGAGAATGAATTACTACCGTCTGAGTATGAGCAAGACTTTAAAATCAGGTATTTACTGTCAAATTCTGATACTATTGAGATTTTTTCCACAGATGGGTTTTTAGCACTGCCTTCTTACGACTCTAGTATGGTATATCTTGAAATAGTATATAAAGAGCATAAAGTTAAACTTACTAATGATTTTCTAGAAAATGTTCTACTTGATTTAAGAAATGAGCAAGTCACTAATTGGAAAGTAGAAATAGATACACCTCCATTTGTTCATGATTATGGTGAAAAGTCTGATAGTTTAAAATCCACCATTATGATCAAACATGAGTTAGGTGATTACTTCTGGTTATGCTTTGATGAATAAGCTTAACTTCCAAGTAATTGATATCAAAACTTAAAATAGCACGACCAACCCTTCTATATGAGAAAAAAACTACATCCTCGTTCTGTGATACACAGAACGAATTAAGATGGATCAATACTAAATGATTTACAATGTTATACACAGAGGACAGCATTTAAAAAAGACAGTCGAGCTACGAATTAATTTTACACTTTTTCCTAGAAATAGCAATGTCGTAGGCATCTAAAAAGGCTACGACATTTTTAAATCATCTATCTTCTCAATCAGCACATTAGCATATCATCGCATCATTAAATCATCTTCCCCATCAACTCTACCATTTCTTTCTGCAAAGAAAGCGTCTTGTCCGTGGCGTACCACTTATGGATTTGGGTAGAATATTCATGGTAAGGCGTGCCTTTTTCCCTGTTTTCATTCACTATTGCCTGAACTGGTTCTGGGCGAGGTCCCCACGTGCCCAGTTCTTCCAAGGTTTCCGCATCCAAAGCGATTAGCTTGGGGATAGACCTGCCACCGTTGGTGAGGTAAGCATCCATTATTTCCAAGTTCTCGTCTCTCAGAATGAGGCGAAGCTCGATGTTTGAAGAAGCTTCGGCTATTTTATTGATAATTGGAAGATTTTGTGCAGCATCGCCACACCAGCCTTCGGTAAGTACCAACCAGACAACTTTCTTTTCCAACTGCTGCACGGCTGCCAAAACTTCTTCGCTGAGCTTGGTGGTTTTATCGAGACGCTTCATCCGCTGCTGATTGATTTTTGCATATTCCAGCATTGCCTCACTTTGGTTTGGCCCTGTCGTTTTTCCCTCTTCAAAAAGCTGGTCGAGCAAGTTGCGATATTGCTGGTAAGTAAAAGCTTGCTCGATTGTTTCTTTCGAAATCACTGATTGTTGCGTAATCATCTGGTTGAAAATTTTGTATTATTAAGTTGATCAGTTTTTTATGCAAATTTTATTATCTCATCCACTAATCAGTTTTTGCCACAAAAGGTTCAAAAGTTTGATGCAAGTCAGTTCCGTATTTAGTTTTCTATCCGTAGAAAGTTGCAGACGAATGGCAAAAGTCTCGTGTTTATCGGAATAGCCGATGTACACCGTACCTACAGGTTTTCCCGGTACGCCTCCTGTCGGCCCGGCAATTCCCGTGGTGGAAATACCGTAGTCTGCTCCGTATTTGAACCGAGCATTTTCCGCCATTTCACAAGCCGTTTCTTCGCTCACCGCCCCGTGAGCCTCCAAGGTTTCAATTTTCACACCCAATTGCCCTGCTTTCACTGCATTGCTGTACGAAACTATTCCGCCCTCATAATAAGCCGAGCAGCCCGCTATGTCGGTAATTTTGCTGGCCAGCAAACCTCCCGTGCAGCTTTCGGCAGTTGCCAACTTTTCACCCTTACTTATCAACAGTTTTCCAATAGCTGCTTCAATTTCCTCATCTTCCAAAGAGTACACAAACTCGCTGGCTATTTTCTGGATTTGCTCCGTAGCGGTTTGCAACAAATTTTCTAGCTCTATATTTCCTTCACCAAAAGCCGAGAGTCGCAAGCGCACCTGGCCTGGAGAGGGCAAATAAGCCAACTTCAAATTCGAAGGAAATCCATTTTCCACCTCTTCCAGCATATCCGCTAACTTAACTTCTGGGATCCCCGAAGTGCGAATAAACTGGTGCCTAACTAGGCCTACTTTGAAATGGGCTAGCGCCTTAGGCAGCACTTCTTCTGCAAAAATTATTTTCATTTCATGAGGCACGCCCGGCATCGCCACAAATACGGTTTTGCCCTTTTCCATCCACAAGCCCGGAGCTGTTCCAGTCCTATTATTCAACACCGTTGCTTTGGCAGGCACCATTGCTTGTGAGCGGTTGAGGCCCAACAGTTCTTTCCCTTTTTGGAAATAAAGATTTTGGATGTTGTGGAAAATAGATTCGTTAAAAACCGATTCGGTACTAAAAAACTCAAGCAACACTTTATGGGTCACATCGTCTTTGGTAGGCCCCAAGCCACCCGTAACCAACACAAAATCTGCTCGGCTAGCAGCGGCCTCAAATGCTTCTAAAATTTTAGGACGATCGTCGCCCACGGTAATTTGCCTTTCTACATCAAAGCCATGTTTGGTAAGTTGTTCACCGAGCCATTGCACGTTAGTATTGGTGATATTTCCCAATAAAATCTCATCTCCAATGGTGATGATCTCCACAACTATTTTTTTCCTCATGTTTTTAAGGTTTTATGTTGGTTTAAGGTCATTTCTTTTCAACCACTCTCCTCCAGAACGTAAGACTTGAAACTCGTTACAATTAAAGTGATGTTACAATATACGATGTCATCCTCTTAGCAAACACAAACTTCTAGTGCTAAAAATCAAAGCAACACATTTTTACTAACTTTGCCCTATAAAAATTGAGTTTTCAAGCTTAGTTAAGGAACAAAGCAAGGGCAATCAAAGTTAGAAAAGCATCTATAATTAATCAGAAGAAAAATGCAAAACATCACCATATACACCGAGGCAAACCCCAATCCAGCTTCCATGAAATTCATGTTGAATTTTATGCTGATAGAAAATGGAGAAAGCAAAGATTTCCCAACCCCAGAAAGTGCGGCCAGCTCGCCTTTGGCACAAGAGCTTTTTGAATATGATTTTGTGACGAGGGTATTTTACATGAGCAGTTTCATCACCGTTACTAAATCGGAGGATAAAGACTGGCCAGAAATTATTCCAATACTCAAAAAGCATATAAAGGAATATTTTGAGGCTGAAAAACCAGTTTTTACCGAAGCGCAGCCAGAGGTGATCGTTGAAGCCAACAACGACTCAGAAGCAGTGAAAAAGATCAAGGGAATATTGGACGAATACATAAAGCCGGCAGTAGAAATGGACGGTGGCGCTATCCAGTTTCATTCGTACGATGAAATCACTGGAGTGCTAAAAGTGCATTTGCAAGGCTCGTGCAGCGGTTGTCCATCGTCAACGGTTACGCTCAAAGCTGGTATCCAGAACCTTGTGCAGCGCATGGTTCCTTCGGTTACAGAAGTGATTGCGGAAGGAGTTTAAAAATGTAGAGACGCGATTAATCGCGTCTCTAGCTTAATAACATTTCTTTTAACATTTCCACCTCCTTTTCCCCAATTCCCAGCACGGAATTTTGGTAATTTTCAAAAGAGCCGTGCAGTTGGTCTATAAGTTGAAAAGCATGTTTGAGGTACTCTTGCCGAACTTCCAAAAGCGGCAGGAGTGCCTCTTTTTTTACAAAAAGGCTAGCTTTTTTGGCGAGGGTCAGGTTCGCCTGCTTCCGGTACAGATTTGTAAGGATGTATTCAACCAAAATTTGCTCCGTTGAAAAGCCCAACATTTTCATGAGCAGGGCAGCAGCAAAACCCGTTCGGTCTTTACCTGCCGTGCAGTGGAAAAGGATGGGGTAATTTTTTTCTTCGAGCAAAAGCTGGAAAAACTGCTTTAGGCTATCCGCCCCGCTTTCCACAAAATAGCGATACACATCCCGCATCATCTGCTCCGATTCCTCAAAACTAATTTCCCCAGAAAGCAACTTGGCTTTTACTTTCCTAACCTCCCCTTGGTTAAAAATGGGCAAGGCATGTACTTGCATTCCCTCTTCGGCTAAGTTCCCTCTCCTTCGCTTGGAAACCTCTGCTTCGCTCCTAAAATCGGCGATGGTTTTGATGCCCAATCCTTTCATTACAGCCATTCCTGCGCTGGAAATGCTATCGGCATGCCCTGAGCGGAACAGCAGTCCTTTTTTAAGCTTCCGGCCATCGGCAAGCTGATGCCCTCCCAGCTCTCGGAAATTATCGACCCCCGCAACTATTATTTCCCGACCTTTCAGTAATTCCTCTAAATTTTCAACCTGCAAGCCTTCCAAACGAAACTCTCCGGAAATATCCATAGGGTTTCGTTCGGCATCCCAATCGACGTAATTTGCCCAAAAAGGGTAAAGCAACAGTTTGGCGGGGATGAGAATTTTCATAAGCTGTGTTTAATCTATTTGTATCTATTGGCAATTACCACATTATACAAGTGCAATTGAATTACATTTCTGTTTAACACATTAATACACCATCATGTTATCAAACAAATTTATCAGAATTTTGGTAGTAGCCAATGGGCTTATTTTTTTAATCGTAGGTAGCATTGCCCTATTTCGCCTATTCCCAGAATTTATTCGTGACCTCTCACGCAATAGTTTAGACGAGCCAGCAGGGGTAATTGTAGGAGAAGATTTGAATGAGGCAAAAAAGAATAATTTAGCTTTGCAAGGGATAGAATATGAATCACCTGAAAGAGTCTTTAATTCCACCAATTTTTATTTACGTGTCAGTGTGAAAAGTTATGACGAGGCAAAGAAAATTGATACAGGTGAAATGCTACTTTTAGAAGTACCACCCACTCAACAAGTTCCACCGGGAGGCTATCCTTTTTATGGATATGAAACACATGATATGAATATAGTTTTTCTTGATGAAAACCATGAATTGATCACTTACCTATTAAATAAAAAGGGGGTTGTCACTAAAATGAATATGCCAGTAAATTACTTCGAAAGTAAACCCGATACCACAATTAAAAACATTACTTATAAAATTGTATTTGAAGACTCTAACAAGGATGGAAAGCTCGATTACGAAGACGACCAAAACTTATACATTTCCAACCTTTCGGGACAAGATTTAACTCAAATCACCAAAGGAATTGAAATCGAATCCCATCATTTTCAAAATGACCACAAGGAGATTTTTGTTGAGTACTACGAGCAAGGAGATGATTCTGAATACCGAAGAAAGAAGTTTTTGATTTACAACATCGCCACCAAAACCTCTCGTAAGCTGGAATCGTTAGAAAAAGCCCTTGATAAAATTGAAGCACAGTTAGTGAATTGATTGTAGAGAGCTCTATTCATATGATTTATTCGTAACGCCATTACTTCCTAATTGGAGAATTTTTGTTCATTTTTAAGCTACTTCAATTCTTTTCTAACCAATTTGGAACAATCATGTTATCAAACAAATTTATCAAGTTCCTCGTCATAGCCAACGGGCTGATTATTTTGACCATTGCTGTAATCGCACTTCTCTTTATGGTTTCAGAGTTTGCGAGAGATTTTTTTGGGGGAAGTCGCTACGATGAGCCAGCAGGAGTGATAGTTGGAAATGAATTGGATAAGGCAAAAGAGAAGAACTTGGCTTTGCAGGGTATAATATACGACTCACCTCAAGAGATTTATAATTCAACAAATTTCTTTGTCACTGTAAATGTAAAAAACTACAAAGAAGCTAGGGAGTTAGTTGATAGCCATCACCAAAGGGATGAAGTATCTCTAGGACTATCTAAAAGCAGCTACTACAATTACTTTCCAGGATATATAAACATTGTTTTCTTAGATGAAAATTACCAGCCGATTATAAAGCTTTTAAACAAAAAGGGAGTTATAACAGAATACAACATTCCACAAAAGAGCGGAAACCTTTTCAATGAAATTGACACCACAGTGAAAAACATTGCCTACAAACTAGCTTTCGAAGACACAAACAAAGATGGCAAGCTTGACTCTGAAGACGACCAAGATTTGTACATTTCCGATCTTTCGGGCAAGAACCTTACGCAAGTAACCGAAAACATAGATATCGAGAGGTACAACTTCCAAAATGAGCACAAAGAGATTTTTATCGAATACTACGAACGAGGTGATGATTCGGAATACAAGCGGAAGAAATTTTTGATTTACGACATCGCCACTAAAACCTCTCGCAAGCTGGAATCGTTAGAAAAAGCCCTTGATGAAATTGAGGCGCAGTTGGTAAATTGAGAGAGATACCAGCATTATTAAAAGCCTTAATAGACTGATTAACATAAATTAAATATGCCAAAAAAGATAAACCTGAACATTTCCGTAACAGAACTAGACAGCGAAAACGAACTTTCGGAAAAAGAACAAGAATTACTTCGGGCAGCGAGAAAGGCGACCGAGAATGCCTATGCGCCCTACTCCAATTTTTTGGTAGGTGCAGCTATTTTGCTAGAAAGCGGTGAAATAATTACGGGCACAAACCAAGAAAATGCTGCCTACCCATCAGGCCTTTGCGCCGAGCGAACCGCCATTTATTGGGCGGGGGCAAACCGTCCCAATCAGCAGATCATCAGTATTGCCGTGACAGCCCGAAAAGCCGAGAGTAATGAATTCCTACCCGTCTCCCCTTGTGGAGGCTGCCGCCAAGCCATGCTCGAATATGAGCACAAACAGCAGAAAAGCATCAACATGATTTTGGAAGGAGGTAATGGGAAAATCGTCCTCGTAGAATCTATCGCTAGCCTTCTCCCATTATCTTTTACCGCTAAATCCCTCAAATGATACGCTTATAAAGTTGAGATAACTTTTACCCCCAAGCTCTTGTTAGGTTTGCTGTATCAGTTGGTTTGATAAACCAGGCTGTCGCAATAGCCGATATTACGGCAGCTTTGTTCAAGAAAGCCTAAGTCATAAAAAACACCCTATGCTCAATAGAATCATTTTCTTATTACTCGCAGCATTCCTAATGGTATTGCTGGATTTTTATGTTTTCCAAGCTGTAAAAACCGTTACCAGAAACTGGAACAATACAGCTACCCGCAGTATCCATATTCTTTATTGGACCATTAACATCTTGGCTGTTAGTAGTTTTTTGTTCTTGCTCCTTGGCAACCCCGAACTATTGAACAGGCAAGTTCGCACCTTCATTGGCGTGGGGATTTTCATGGTTTTCTTTTCCAAAATTATGGTGGCACTTTTTCTTGTCATCGACGATGTCCGACGGTTTGGGCAATGGGCTTTTCAACAGGTAAAACCCAGTAGTGAACCCAAAGGGGAAAGCGAAGGCATTTCCCGTTCTGAGTTTTTGGCAAAAACGGGCTTGCTCATGGGTGGGCTTCCTATGGGGGCTATGCTCTACGGAATTATCTCTGGAGCGCACGACTACCGCATCAGGCGACTGAGCGTATCGTTGCCCAACTTACCTTCGGAATTCGACGGGCTAAAGATCTGTCAAATTTCCGATATCCATTCGGGGAGTTTTTATAAAAAAGATCCCGTGAACCGAGGCGTCGATATGCTGCTCAACGAAAAACCCGATGTAGTTTTTTTCACAGGTGACTTAGTGAACAATGTAGCCTCGGAAATAGAAAACCATCAAGAGATTTTTGAACGAATTTCTGCTCCTATGGGTGTGTATTCGGTGCTGGGCAATCACGATTATGGTGACTATGTCCGCTGGGACAGCCAAGAAGAAAAGCGTGCAAACCTAGAGCGGCTCAAGGAAATTCACAAAGAAATGGGCTGGCGATTGCTGATGAACGAGCACGAGGTGTTGGAACGAAACGGGCAACAAATAGCGGTGCTAGGAATAGAAAATTGGAGCGCAAAAGGTCGTTTCCCCAAACACGGCGACTTGGCTAAAGCACATCAGGGCACAGAAAATATTCCTGTTAAATTATTGCTTTCCCATGATCCTAGCCACTGGGACGCACAAGTACGAAGCGATTACAAAGATATTGATATCATGTTTGCGGGGCATACGCACGGAGCGCAGTTTGGCGTGGAAATACCGGGACTAAAATGGAGTCCTGTAAAATACATGTATGAAAAATGGGCAGGGCTTTACCAGGAAGGAAGCCAATATTTGTATGTGAACCGAGGGTTCGGATATTTGGGATTTCCGGGCAGAATAGGCATTCTCCCAGAAATCACCATCCTTGAATTGAAAACAGCTTAGGCTATACGGGACGATCGTCTTTGATGCCTCTTGGGGCATCTACAGGCCATGAAATCCCTGGAGGCAAATCTATTACGGGAGGAGTTTCCCCTCTTCCCCAATCACCGCCACCATTGTCACTTCCACTGTTCCCATCAGTAGCGGCATCTTCCTTCAATGCCTTAATGATGATATAAATCACCACCACAAAGGACAGGATGAATATGATTAGGTAATCAGTTATCATAATTGAAATGGTTTAAATTATTGGTAGTCTGTTTTTTAGATAAAGCGTATTTTTCGGGAAAATGTTGACTAGAAGCCGATTTTTTTTTTGAATTCGAGAAAAACATCTAATTATCCTATTCAATCGGGGATCAGTAATATCGTTCTATATAATTTTCCTTAAAACCTCTTTTTTTTCTAACTCCTAAGCTTCAGTTTCTTGTACCTAATTTCCTAAAATTTAACCCTAAATTCAACTTACCTTTGCTAATTTGGCAGCTTGAACAAATACAGAACTGAATAAGATGGAACTTAGCAATAGGATCAAACAAGTAGTATCGGAGAATATTGGGGAAATAATAGCAAACAGAAGGCATATCCACAGCCATCCTGAATTATCGTTTGAAGAAGTTGAGACGGCAAAGTTCATTGCAGAGAAGTTGAGGTCTTATGGGCTAGAGCCACAAGAAGGCGTAGCTGGTACGGGTGTAGTCGCTCTGGTAAAAGGGAAAAACCCTGACAAAAAAACTGTTGCTTTAAGGGCAGATATCGATGCTCTTCCTATAAAAGAAGCCAACGATATAAGTTATAAATCAAAAAAAGAGGGCGTGATGCATGCCTGCGGGCACGATGTACACAGCTCATCGCTATTGGGCGTAGCCAAGGTGCTAAGCGAAGTAAAGGATGATTTTGAAGGAACGGTAAAGCTCATTTTCCAACCTGGGGAAGAAAAAGCACCGGGCGGGGCTTCAATGATGATAAAAGAAGGTGTATTGGAAAACCCAGCACCCAAAAGAATATTAGGACAGCACGTAATGCCACTTATTCCCGTAGGAAAAGTTGGTTTCAGAGAAGGAATTTACATGGCTAGTGCCGATGAGATTTACCTTACGGTGAAAGGAAAAGGCGGCCACGCAGCCATGCCCGATAAATTGATCGACCCAGTATTGACCACTGCCTACATCATCGTTGCTTTACAGCAGGTAGTGAGCCGAAATGCCGACCCAAAAATCCCCTCAGTGCTTTCTTTTGGAAGAATCATAGCTGATGGAGCTACCAACGTAATCCCTAACACGGTAGAAGTAGCTGGTACTTTCCGAACCCTAGATGAAGAATGGAGAGCCGAGGCAAAAAAGCGCATCAAAAAAATAGCCGGGAGCATTGCCGAATCGATGGGCGCTGAGGTAGATGTGAATATCGTTCATGGCTATCCTTTTTTGAGCAACCACCCTGAATTTTCCCACAAAATGAGAAAAGCTGCCGAGGAATACATGGGCGAAGAAAACGTGGTAGATTTAGATATCTGGATGGCAGCAGAAGACTTTTCTTTCTATTCTCAGGAAATTGACGCTTGCTTTTATAGGTTAGGGACAAGGAACGAAGAGAAGGGAATAGTTTCGGGAGTTCATACCCCTACCTTCAATATTGATGAAGATGCCCTTGAAGTTGGGGCGGGGCTTATGGCTTGGCTAGCTATTTCGGAACTTCACAGCGAAGACTAAAGCTCAAAATATGAAACAAATGCGGACTCAATTGGAAAAGCAATAAACATAAATTTCAATTTCCGCATTTTTTCACTTTTTTTGCCAAGCCAATAAATAAAAAAACACTTACATAGAGAGAGCTATTTCCTTGTGTTCTAAAGTCCATATTGACTTCAAAACATTCACTAAAACCTCTTAAACAAAGTAAGCTGTTACTAGTTATCGCGACTCAGAAACTCTATCCTCCAAAGGCTTAGTTTTTCTCATCATCATAAACTCACATACGTAGTATCCGATAATTTAGTAAACCCTACACATAGTAGCTATTAATTCCATCCACAATCAATGCTATAAAATTTCTTCTTTCATAGATTTTTGTAGGTTTGTGTTTGTTATCTACTTAAGTAGAAGAATCGGATTTATTTCGCTTTGATAAGGGTGCATTACAACATGCACTAAGAACAAGAGACACTTTGTATCAAAATCAATTTTGGTTAGTTATAAAATTTAAAACCAGTGAAAAAAATAGCAGTATTCACATCAGGTGGGGACGCCCCCGGCATGAACGCAGCCATTAGGGCAGCAGTAAGAGGAGCCGTTTATAACCACCTCGAAGTTTACGGAATCATAAGAGGTTACAAAGGGATGATCGAAGATGACTTCATTCCCCTTGGCACCAAAGACGTTGGCAATATTATCCAAAGAGGCGGTACCATGCTCAAATCAGCAAGATCTGAGGAGTTTCGTACCAAAATGGGCAGAAAAAAAGCCTACGAAAACATCAAGAAAAGAGGAATAGAAGGCATTGTGGCTATTGGAGGCAACGGTACATTCACTGGGGCAGAGATTTTTCATAGAGAATTTGGGATTCCTACTGTCGGCGTTCCGGGAACGATTGATAATGACCTGTACGGTACTGATTATACCGTAGGCTTCGATACTGCGGTAAATACAGCCCTCGATGCTATTGATAAAATCAGGGATACGGCCGACTCGCACGACCGAGTGTTCTTTGTAGAAGTAATGGGTCGCGACTCTGGCTACATAGCCATCCAAACGGGTATTGGTGGAGGTGCTGAGCTGGTAATGATCCCTGAAAACCCAACCGATAGCCTTGACGGCGTGATAGAAACCTTAAAAAATAGAGGCGGTCACCACAAATCTTCTTCTATAGTGATAGTAGCAGAAGGAGAAGAAATTGGCGATGCGCACTACATCTCGGTAAAGGCAAAAGAAATGCTGCCTAATATGGATATCCGTATGACTTCACTGGGTCATGTACAGCGTGGTGGAGCGCCTACTGCCATCGACAGAATTTTGGCTAGTCGCTTGGGGCTTGCCGCGGTAGAAGGGCTTATGGAAGGAAGGTCAAACGTGATGGCAGGTATCATTAACGACAAGATAGAATATACTACCTTCCATGACAGCATCAACAAGAAAAAAGCCTTGAACCACGACCTGATCAAGATGGTGAACATCTTGAGTATTTAGGTTCTAAAAAAAGAGACTGGAGGTTGGATGTTAGAAAAAAGTAAAACTCCAAAAAACATTTTTTTCTAACATCTATTCTGAATTGATACACTAACTCGGGGGCAATTCAAGCGGATGCTTGAAATTATGGTTTCGGCACGAGCGAGACGCTCGCGCCAGCTTTTTTCTTTTTTTGGAAAACCTATTTTTGATCCTAAGATACTGTGTCAGTTCATCTATTCTCTAGCTTCTCTTAATCTCCATAAACTAGTTTTCTGGGGCATTAAGTTATTCCTTGCCTTGCTCCTAATTTATACATTCTACTAATCAAGACTTCACCTTTATACTCGTACAATTTTCCGAATAGATATCTTCTTCTAAGATGATCTTGATTACCTCGTCGTGGTCGAGCGTTGTACCCAGCATTTCCATCTTTACCCCCTCTTCTTCTTGCTTAAATACTTTCCCAGACTTGTCCCATTTGTAAATACTGTGCCCAGTCCTCACCATTTTGCCATCGGCTACGGTTCGGAACACAAAATTATCGAGCGTGGTGGCATAGTTACTTCCCCTTGGCAAAGTTGTTTTCGATACATATTCCGCTTCTTTCCCCATACTTTCAAATAGCTCGCAAAGGCAAATTCCTTTGATTTTCTCATCTTCTATCTCTATGATGGAATAATGGATGCATTTCCACTCACCTGCTATTTTCTTACAAATAATATTGACCAACTGCGTACCCTTCACCAGCATACTCCCCGACTGGGAAATAGAATAATGGTCTACATAAGAAGCTATCCCGATATCATCTCTCACGATGGTGTTTAAAATATCACCTACCTTGTGCGAAATTGAGATCCCTTCATCTCGCACCATATTATCGAGGTGGTCTGCAAAGTTTTCATACCCTCCTCGCATCACATTAGTTCGGTTGGCTATGTTCACAAAAGTGATATCTACCGTAGATTTTTTGTGAAAGTATTGGAGTACTGTTTCCTTCTTCTTGGTTTTTGCCAAATCGGAATATGCCTTCGAAAAACCATAAATAAAGCTTTCTAAGCTCTTATTGGTCGACTTTACTTGTGCATTTAGCTGGTTGGAAAAAGTAAAAAGGAGAAAAAAACTAATAATAGCGAAGTAGTAACTATTTTTTATCATGTTGCTAGCTTTAAGGTTAGAGAAAAAAGGATGGTAGAGCAATTAAAGGGGCTTAGTTTAAATCTACTAATTTTTTGAGAAAAACCTGACCTTCAGCCCTTCTAGCACACAGCCTTTATTTATTTGTACGTAGTATTAGTCGCCCAAAGCCAAACATCCTCCCAAAATACTTAAAAACATCTTTACCCTCTCCAAGGTAATTTGCTTATCCTTACATTTGCAGCAAAGCAAAAAAACTGTATTCTATTCGATCAAAAAACAAGTACTCATGGATAAGCAAACCTTATTTTCCAACATACTTAGAAAAAAATCCTACCTCTGTGTTGGGCTAGATTCCGACCTTAGCAAGATCCCCCCACATTTGCTCAAGGAAAAAGACCCTATTTTCGAATTTAACAAACAAATAATAGATGCCACTGCCGATTACTGCGTGGCCTACAAACCAAATATTGCCTTCTACGAATCTATGGGAACAAAGGGCTGGGAAACCTTGGAAAAAACTTTAGAATACATCCCAAAAGATCAGTTCACCATAGCCGATGCGAAGCGTGGGGACATTGGAAACACTTCTAAAATGTATGCAAAGGCATTTTTTGAGCAAATGGACTTCGACTCCATCACGGTTTCCCCCTACATGGGCAGCGATTCGGTTACTCCTTTTCTAGAGTTTGATGGCAAGTGGGTAATCTTACTGGCCTTGACTTCTAACATTGGCAGCAGGGATTTCCAAAATCTCGAAACGGGCGATTACCAACTTTACCAAAACGTGCTCGACACCAGCAAGCATTGGGGAACAGCTAACCAGCTTATGTATGTGATTGGGGCAACCCGAGCCGAATATCTGAAAGATGTGAGGGAAATTGTGCCCGATCATTTTTTCTTAGTACCAGGCGTAGGCGCACAGGGCGGTAGCCTAGAGGATGTCTCAAAATATGGAATGAATAGTTCTTGTGGCCTACTAGTCAACTCTTCTCGTGGAATTATCTATGCCTCAAACGGAGAAGACTTTGCGCAGGAGGCAGGCAAAGCAGCCAAAGCACTACAAGAAGAAATGGCCGTGTATTTAGAGAAGTATTTGTAAAACTGGTTACTAGTTGCTTGTTTCTAGTTGCTGGTTAAAAAAAGAAAATCTAGCAACTAGTAACAAGCAACCAGAAACTGCCACCTACTTATAAGCAAGCTTAGCTGAACCAAGTAAAACTAAATTATTCAAGATTCTTACCAGTTGAAGAAAACCCATGTTCATAGATTTTAGAAGCGATACAGTTACCAAGCCCACCGAAGGCATGTTGCAGGCAATGATGACCGCCGAAGTGGGCGACGATGTGTTTGGCGAAGACCCGACCATTCAGAAGCTGGAACAAAGGCTGGCAGAGATGTTTGGGATGGAAAAAGGGCTTTACTGCCCCTCGGGCACTATGACCAACCAAATTGCTATTAAGCTGCTCACCAACCCTATGGAAGAGCTTATTTGCGATAGGCTTGCCCATATTTACAACTATGAAGGCGGGGGCATTGCTTTCAATTCTTCGGTGAGCACACGCCTAGTCCATGGAAAAAAGGGGATTATGACGGCAGATATGGTCTTGGAAAATATCAACCCCAATGATATCCACCAACCAAGCACCACCCTTGTAGCCCTAGAAAATACGATGAACAAAGGAGGGGGTAGTTATTATACACTGCCCCAAATTGCGGCGATTAGTAAGGTTTGCAAAGAAAACAACTTGTATCTCCACCTCGATGGCGCACGAGTTTTCAATGCGCTAGTAGAGACAGGAGAAGACCCGAAGGAATACGGAAAATACTTCGATACTATTTCTATCTGCCTTTCCAAAGGCTTGGGAGCACCTGCTGCTTCTGTTTTGCTTATGAGTGAAGCTAATTATCCAAAAGCACTTCGAATCCGAAAAGTGATGGGAGGAGGAATGCGGCAAGGAGGCTATTTGGCAGCGGCAGGTATCTACGCCCTCGACCATCATATTGAACGATTGAAGGAAGACCATGAACGGGCAAAAACCTTGGGCGAGACGTTGAAGATGCTTCATTTTGTTCGCTCTGTGTATCCTATAGATACCAACATTGTAATTTTTGAGGTGGACGATGCCAAGGAAATGGTTCAGCAACTCAAAGAGATGGGGATAGGCTCGGTAACTTTTGGCCCTACCCTAGTCAGGTTTGTAACCCACTTAGATATTGACGATGAAAAACTGGAAAAGGCTATTAATATTTTAAGGGGAATGTAGGATTTGTTTTAAGCGACATAATTATTATGTCTAATAGTAGCTTGTGGCCCATCTGCAACATTGCAAGCTATCCCGTTTGGAGATTTTATTAGATGTAAAAGAACCTCGTAGAGGTTCCATTATTGTAGATTTGGCCAAGCAGATGAAAACAACGCCGTAGAGCCTGTCCCGCATTTCGGCGGTATGTTGCAGAATTTGTGTAAAATGTAGGTTTCTGCAACCCCTCACGGGGTTGATAGAATGTTTATGCTAATTACTACAATTATGAAACCCCTACAGGGTTTTCTCTAAACATCTTTACAAAAATGACGGTTAATTAGTCAATCTTAATTAAGCCTCGTTCAAAAGAAAACGATTTGGCTTTAGCCTAAACTAGGCTCTGTAAATAAGCACCTAATCACTGCATTACATCTATAACCAGTGAAAAAGTTTAAATGATTTCTATTCTGAAACAACTTTTTTAAACTAACTACCTTTAGACATGAGCCTTAAAGACAACCTAGAAAAGTATCAGCTTTCATTGCCCAATGTTTCAACTCCTGGGGGTAGTTATACCTCTGTAAATGTCAGAGGGAATATCGCATATATCGCTATCCAATTCCCCATACTAAATGAGGAGTTTTTGTACACAGGGCGATTAGGAGATGAGCTTACAACAGAGCAAGGCTATAAGGCAATGGAATTATGCGCACTCAATGTTTTGGCACAGGTTGAAAACAAAATTGGGTTTGACAATATAGTAGGCCTCAACCATATTGATGCATATTTCCAATCGGGTAAGGATTGGGATGATTCGCCTAAAGTAGTCAATGGAGCCTCCGACTTATTCGTAAAAGTATTGGAAGAGAAAGGGCAACATTCGAGGGCTATTTTTGGTGTAGAAAAGCTACCAAGAAATTTTAGTGTTGGGCTTACTACTTCATTTACTACAATAGGCTAACGGTTTTACAGAAGGAGAGTAAAGACCTACAAAGTAAGTCCTCGGACATACAGACTGAGCCAATAGAAGTACAGACTGAGTCCTTGGACGTACAGACCGAGTGAAAAGAAGTACAGACCGAGTCCTTGGACACACAGACCGAGTGAAAAGAAGTACAGACCGAGTCCTTGGACACACAGACCGAGTGAAAAGAAGTACAAACCGAGTCCTTGGACGCACAGACCGAGTGAAAAGAAGTACAAACCGAGCCGATGAACGAATAGACTGAGTGTAAAGACGTTTAGACGAGCAAAAAGACATCAGTCATTACTGAATTTACAAAATAATCTTCTACATAGGATAACAAACAGAGAATATGTTCCAAAATATAGCTTGGGCAATTTTCACATTATGTTAAATAGAAGCGTGGACTTATCTATCTTAATCTGGCAATTCAACGCATACCACCCTTTGGAATTTCTAGTTTTGTCCCTACCTTCAAGATTTTATAATAGACCTATCTTAAAAGAAACATTACTTCAATACAAACCCAACAATAACATGTCAGAACTAAAACAACTAAGCTCCAAAGTAGTCTATAAAAATCGCTGGATGTCGGTGAGAGAAGATAAAGTTCAACGCCCAAGCGGTTTAGAAGGAATTTTTGGTGTAGTGGACAAGCCAGATTTCGTTGTGATCATCCCCTACCAAGATGGTTATGTCCATTTGGTAGAGCAATACAGGTATCCTGTGGAAAAGAGATTTTGGGAATTTCCCCAAGGCTCTTGGGAATTGGAAACTGATAAAAGACCAGAAGAAATAGCCATTGGAGAACTGAAAGAGGAAACGGGACTTACGTCAAGCAACATGAAGTACGTTGGGCATCAATATTTGGCTTACGGATATTCTAGCCAAGGTTATCATATTTTTTTGGCAACTGATTTGACTCAAAACGAGACCGAATTGGAATCGGAAGAAGAGGATTTGATCACTTCTAAGTTCAGCATAGAGGAATTTGAAAAGATGCTTACCGATGGAACCATAAAAGATGCAACCACGCTCTGTGCCTATAGCTTAGCCAAAATGAAAGGAGTGCTTTGATATGAAGTTGATTCTCTAAAATAATTAACTAATTTACCTCAATAACAAACTGACCCTCTGCTATGAACACCAAAATTCTAATGATCTCAAGTGCCTTCACCTTAGGCATGGTGGGAATTGCCTTATCATTTTTACCCGCTGAAATTGCCCAGTACCTAAATATCGGATCAGACGCCATATCTGCGCTTCCCTTACAGCTTCTTAGCTCCTTATATTTGGGATTTGCCATATTAAACTGGATGGCTAAGGACAACCTGATCGGCGGAATTTACAGCAGGCCAGTTGCCATTGGAAATATGACGCACTTCATCGTAGGCGCACTTGCCTTGATCAAAATGGTTACTAACATCCAATCACATCGCGAAATCGTCATCGCACTCACAGTAATATATGCTATTTTTGGCATTTGCTACGGTTATGTTTTTATGACCACCCCAAGTCAAGTAGGAAGCAAAAAATAATTTTACCCAACCACAACTATGAAAAAGACTCTCTCTCTCTCATTGTTCATGTCCATTCTTTTTCTTTTCTCTTGTAAGAAAGAAGAAAAAGCAGGCTTGGTAGAAGAAACAAAGACAATAGAAATTGATTCAGCCCAAGTGCAGGAAACCGAAACTGCTTCGGAACTCAACCAAGATTCCCTCGCCTATTGGAAGTCCATCGAACTACTTTCAGACACGGCATTGGTGGATTTGAAAAAGCTACATCCTGCCTTTATTCTCGATGTGAAATATGCCACTACCGATAACTTCACCAAGCAGGTATTGTACGAATGTGAGAAATGTTTGCTTCGCAAAAAACCAGCCCTTGCCCTTATAGAAGCGGCGAAATTTTTCGAAGGAGAAGGCTACAAGGTAAAGCTCTTTGATACGTACCGACCAAACTTTATCCAGTGGAAAATGTGGGAGATCGTATCCGATCCACGCTATGTGGCTGATCCCGCCAAAGGCTCCATGCACAACCGTGGTGCTGCCGTAGACCTAAGCCTGACCGACACAGAAGGAAACGAACTGGAAATGGGCTCGCCTTACGATTTCTTCGGGCAAGTCTCCCACCACGCCTACCAAGACCTGCCCAAAGAGGTGTTGGAAAGGAGAATCTATCTCAAAGAAAGTCTAGCAAAATTCGGCTTCGACCCCATCACCTCCGAATGGTGGCACTACTCCTACCGAGATGGGCATTACAATATTTTGAATGAATCTTTTGAGTGTGAGTAGTTCAGGTTGCGAGTTTCAGGTTACGAGTTACAGGTTTAACTTAACTCTCGCTCGGCTCTGTCGAGTGAGGAATATTTTCGGGCGTCCTCGCCCAAGGTAGCCAGAGGCTACCAAAATAGTTGCCACTCGGCTGGAGCCGAGCGGCTTGTAAATAATTTTAATTATGAAAACCCATTTTTTAATATTTCTATTTTTAGCGATAACCCTTACAGGCTGTAAAAACGACTTTTACGGTAAGACTTGGATTCCTGTTTTTGTGGAGGAGGATGGAGAAAGCCTTGAACCCAAACTACTTGATGGGTACAACATTGGTTTCAATTTTAAAAATGATACAACTGCTGAATATCATAATTTCAGAGGGAACTGGTTAGAGGAAGAGTCAATTGAATTCACTTCTGAAAAACAATTCAAACATATAAGCAAAAAGAATAAAGTCTACCTACATGATATTCTTTTTCAGTCAAAAGATAGCTTAGTTATTCAATATCATTCTTCTACTTCTGATAGCAGTAATAGTTTCTTCATAAGATATATCCCTATCCCTCAATCAAAAATTTATTCTTCTACCGATGAAATGAAGTTTTTCTTACTGAACAATTATTGGATATATGAAATCGATAGCATGCATTATGAAGTAGAATTTAGTTTTAATAAAAGCATTAGTAAAGGCTATATAGATGCTTACGACACAGAGTATCAATGTACAGTCCATCAATATACAAATGGAAAATACCAAGAAACAATGAACTGGAATTGGAACTTAGTTCAAAATGGTGATACCTTCATTTTGCAAATAGGAGATATTTATAATCACTATTATACCTATGAAACGTTTTATATTACCTCAATGACTGATAGTTCTTTAACTACTAGTGCTTGGTATAAGGGGAAAAAAGCAAATGTGACTTTCAAGCAGAAAACTTATCAATCAGACTATTGGAATAGCGTACGGCTTATTCTAACTTCAAAGAGATGGAATATTTCAGAAGCTAAAATCATAGAAAATGAATTGGACCTTGGAACGATGTATGGACTCACTTCAATAAACCCTGATTTAACTTTAAAGGAGGATGATTTACATAGCAATATTTTAAGCTATAGATTTGACTCCAATAAAAGTTTTCAACTGTTAAAAGGAGGAACAATTATTCAAGAGGGTTCTTGGCATTTATACCCTAACGGTACAATATTATCACTTTACAACCATCGCAAGGTTGATAATGAGTACTTTTACTCCATTCCAAATACACATATCAATATTTTGAGCATTGAGGATAGTATTCTTAAGATTCGCAAATGGGAAGAGTTTTATTTAAACAACCAAGATTACTCCTTTATTTCTAAAGAAACCATCCAAGTCTGGAAGTAATCAAATCACGCTTTGCCCCCAAGCTTGGACTTAAGAATCATCTCTCGCTCGACCCTGCCAAGTGAGGAATATTTTCGGGCGTCCTCGCCCAAGGTAGCCTGAGGCTACCGAAATAGTTGCCACTCGGCTGGAGCCGAGCGGCATGAATGCGGCTAAAAAAATCACACAACTGCTTTTGCCCCCTTCCTCATAAAGCCCATGTTGGCTGTTGCCAAGAAGGCTGCCCCGAGGATAAAGAAGATGATCATGGCTAAGAGGCTGTTACGCATGCTGCCTGTGAGTTGTTCTATGAAGCCGTAGGAGAAGGTACCGATGACGATGGCTACTTTTTCGGTGATGTCGTAGAAGCTAAAGAAAGAGGCGGTGTCTTTGGAGGTTTCGGGGATAAGCTTGGAGTAGGTGGAGCGGGAAAGTGATTGTACCCCTCCCATCACAAAACCTAGCACAGCTGCCAATATGAAAAATTGGTATTCCTCTTGGAGTAGATATCCTCCTACACAAACGCCCATCCAAATCAACACGGCGAGCATCAGGGAAAATTTGTTGCCTTTTTTCTCAGAAATAAAAGCAAAAACATACGCCCCTAGCACGGCTACTATTTGCAAGAGCAAGACCACCATAATGAGCTTGTCACTTTGCATATTTATTTCGGCTTCGGCAAAAAGTGGAGCGAGCAACATAACGGTTTGTACACCCATGCTGTAGAAGAAAAAGGCGGTAAGAAAACGGATGGAAACATGTCGGCTTCTGAGCTGAGCCAGTACTTCTGTAAGCTCTTCAAAGCCTTTGCCTATTACTTTTTTGGAAAGTTTATTCCCCGTTGGTCTGTCTTTCAGATACTTAAAAGCAATGTGGGAAAACAAAAACCACCAAATGCCTACTTGTAAGAAAGCCAAGCGAGTAGCCTCACCCGTACTCGCTATCCCAAACGCTTCATAATTCATGATCAAGACCAAATTGGCTACCAACAAAATTACGCTACCGATGTAGCCCATGGAAAAGCCCTTGGCACTAACCCTATCAAGTCGATCTGGAGTAGCTATTTCAGGCAGAAAGGCATTGTAGAACACCAATGCACCGGCATAGCCCACACTAGCAAGCACAGCACAGGTGATACCATATTCGATATTCCCCCCGTGGAAAAAATAAAGCGCCAAGCAAGCCAATGAACCTGTGTAGGTAAAAAGCCGCATGAAAAACTTTTTCCTTCCACTATAATCGGCTATGCCCGAAAGAATGGGCGATAAGAAAACGATGATGAGGAAGGAGAAAGAAATGGCATAGGTATAGAGCACCGTGTTTTTAATCTCCAAACCAAAGAAATTGAGCATATCCCCACCAAAGGCTTCCCTGGTAGTTGCGCTATAATAAACGGGGAAGATTGCCGCGGTGATAGTAAGGTTGTATACCGAATTGGACCAATCGTAAGAACACCACGCGTTTATGGTTTTCTTATCGTTGAGTGGCATTGCCGCAGTTTCAGAGGGTTGGTTCACGTTTTAAAAGGTTTTGTTTGGATTAACCCCCGAAATATAGGAAGAAAGTTACGGGTTTCAAGTTTCGGGTAGCGGGTTGGGCGAAAAAATTAACGACGTTACTTGAAGTAACGTCGTTAATATGGGATTTTACCTATACCTTATTTGAGACGCCCAGATTGGGCGTCTCTACGCCTTGCTGTTCCTAAATCGCTTGTAAAGGAAGAGTTTCCATTTTTCTTCGGCTACGCCCACTTTGTCCATTTCCGCCCTTGCCATGATGAAAAACAAATCTGAAAGTCGGTTGACATACGCAACAATGTATTCTTCTACGCAGTCGGGATCTTCGAAAGCGAGGGTCACCAACCTTCGTTCTCCACGCCTGATCTGGGTGCGGCAAAGGTGGCACAAGGCTGAAACTTCATTGCCCCCAGGTAAAATAAAATAATCGGAAGGTTCGCCCATGCCTGCTTCTAGCTCGTCTATCCATTTCTCACAAAACTCAGGACCATCTACTGGCTTGTCGTTTTTGTTTTCTTTGTTTGAGTCGGAAGGCCTGGCGAGGTGGGACATCATGTCCATCAGATCTTTTTGGATTTTGTGCAAGCCGGTTTGCCACTCATGGTCAGGGCCAAGCTTTGCCCTCAACATCCCTATGGTGCAGTTTGCCTCGTCGAGTGTACCATTACATTCTATGCGGGCAGAATCTTTTCTTTCCCTTTTACCGCCAAAAACACCGGTCATGCCTTTGTCGCCTTTTCTTGTATATACTTTCATTGGTTTATGGTTTTTTCTTTTCTAATTCTTATTTCAAGAAACTGCAACTCACAAAATTTCTTTAAGCTTTACGAATGGTTGCTGGTTTCTAGTTCCTTGTTACTAGTTTTTTAAAAATTTTAAAACGGCTTATAGTTTATGGATAAAACCCATTGCTAGAAGTCCCGTTCAAGTGCAAAATAATTTTGGCTTTAGCCCAAACTACTTGAAGAAGTTTCCTAAAGTAACTGGTTTCACCTGCGAAGTATTCTTTTCTTAAAACAAGCATTTTTTCAAATCGAAAAAACTCCTGAGCTGCAGAGCGACCCAGGAGTAAATTTGGATATAAATTATTTATAAAATCGTTAGAAGCTGTTTGAGCTTTTAGTTTCTGTTAAAGTGACTTCTTATTCTTTTAGAACCTAAAACGATATTTTGCCATGAAATTCCTTCCCATTAGGTTGTAGCCACGTTTCTCGTAATAGTTCTCATCGGTAAGATTAGCTACTTGTAGCACTACTTCGTGAGAAGGTGTGAAACGGTAGCCTGCTCTTAAATCGAGAGTCATAAATGGAGGATATTCAATCTCTATGTATTGGCTGTAGCTACTCCAATCACGGTCGTAGCGGTTGCCCACATAGCGCCCCGTTAAGCCTACTGATATCTTCTTCAGATTATCGAACTCTATCCCAAAGTTGATGTTCTCTTTGGCTACGTTGTGCATGTTTGTCTCAATTGGTTCGCTCACGCCATAGTGGTCGGCAATCTCTTTCGATTCAAGGATAAATACTGGGTTGGCAAATACTCTCAAAGAATAGCTATTTGCCGCCAACGAACCAAAGTCAAATGCGATGTTCATTTCCAATCCGCTCAAGGTACTTTTATCTGCATTGATGTAAGAAGTAACCGATGCAATAGTGTCGCCCGCTGGGGTCAATTCTATTCCAGTTGGGTAAGTCACTTCTTCCAAAGCATTGTTTTTGAACTTCGTGTTGAAATAAGTAGCGCTTAATAGGAATCCATTTTTGGCAGAACCGTCATAGGTAAAGCCAAGGTCAACGGTGGCGCTTTCTGGATTTTTCAAATCGGGATTTCCTTTTGTGATATTTACATTACCCGGCTTGCCCCATACACTGCTTTCGCTGTAGCCAGCTACATTGAATACCGAAGCAGGTGTGAAGCCTTTTCCATAAGTAGCTTTTAGGCTAAGATCAGGTAGTAGTTTGTAATTCAAGCCCAAACTTGGGTTAAACATGTTGATATCCTGATTCCTATCTTCATTCTCTATCAGGTCTGTCTTCTTGAAATCGTATTGCACCATTTCGTAGCGCGCACCCAGTTGGGCAATCAGTTTATCATTTAGCAAATTGAATTGTGCCTGTGCATAAACGCCTGTTGAGATATAAGCATAATTTGGATTGTAAGGGGCAATACCCGTTCCGTCTTCGGCAAATCTTTCTGAAGTGTAGCTAGCATTGTTGTGATCCAATCCTACCGTGAGCAAGTGCTTGCCAAAAGTAGTCCTGTTTTTCACCTGAAAACCTTTCCAATCGTTGGTATTATCTGCCGATTTGTATGGATCTATCGCATCAACTTCGCCTGTAGTCCAGTTCGATTCATAAACCTCGTACCGAGCTGAAGATTCCGTACCAATAAACCCTGTGATGCTCAGTTCATTATTTTGATTTAGCTTACCCGTTACATTCACGTCGTAAGAATTTCTTGCAACATCTTTCAAGCCGGGGTATTTATCTTCATCGGCAATGTCACCAGGGCTGTTCACATCATTGGCTATCAACATATCTCCCTTTACATCTATCCTCCAGTTGCTGTTCAACCGATAACCAAGGCGAAGTGCTCCAGCAATTTTATTATAGTTCGTATGTGCTCTTGTTTCTCCATCTCCACGGTTATCCATCACTGTTGCAGTAGAATCATTTGCTCTGAAATGCTGTGTTGCTTCATCCCAGCCAAAAGCATCTCTGAACACATTTCCTCCACCCATTTTGAAATCATCATTTTGGTTGAAATAATTCATACTCGCATCAAAATCGAGTTTTTCAGTAATATTTCCCCCAACACTTCCTCCAAAGTTGAAGGTATTGTACGAACCGTACCCTCCATAGGCGTTACCACTAATTTTACCTCGCGTTTTTTTGGTAATAAGGTTGATAACACCTCCCATTGCTTGTGCGCCGTAAAGCGCCGAAGCTGGTCCTTTCAAGACTTCTACTCGCTCTACATTGTTCATGTCTACAAGGGCTAGGTTGGTTGCTGCGGCAGGTCTTCCGTCTATCAAGAGTAAGGTGCGCTGGTTCAACCCGCTAAACTGAGGACGGAAACCACGGATACCTACGCCAGAAAGCATACCAGGGTACTGTACCACATCTACTCCTGCATTTTTCTTTAGCACATCGGTAAGGTCAGCTGCTACTGTATTTTCAATGGTTTTGGCAGAAATAACTTCTACACGCTGGGGAACATCTTTGATATACGCTCCCGTTCTGTTGGCTGTTACCACAACCCCATCTAATAATTGCCCGCCTTCTTTGAGGGTGATCTGCAAATCATCACCCAGTTCTACTTCTTGGCTGGTAAAGCCTACATGGCTAATCACCAATATCGTTGACCCTTGAGGCACGTTGATGGCAAATTTTCCATCTGCATTGGTAATTACACCAATGGTGGTGCTCTTTACCAATACATTTACACCTGGAATAGGCAAATTGTCTTCCGACATCACCGTTCCATTGACTAACCTGCTCTGAGCCGATACTGAACTGGGAAAGAGACTAACCAAACCAGTCAGTAACAGGCCCAAAAACAAGTTGGTAAATTTCTTATAACCTAATAGTAGATTTTCAGTCTTCATCTAAAATGAGTATTTAATTAAATTGAAAAAAGTAAGGATAGTTTGCTCGCAACATGTGCGGCTTGAGTAAAAACTTATTGAAGTTTCTTGTAGTAGTACAATTCGTAATCGGGCAGTAATTCTGGGTGGAAAATCTTGATCATATCGCTGAGTACCAAGTGAGGGTTGAGCGTTCCAGACTCCCAATAATCATTGCCTTCATTGTAGGGACTGATGCGTTTACGGTTGTTATACAAATTACCGTTTTTTACAGGTTTGAACTCTGCAAACCTTGAATCTACATCCATTGCTTCCTTCTTAGATCCCATATAGCCAATATTTATCCAGTAATCGGCCTCAAGACCGTGAGGATAAACCGCTTCTATATCGAGCCTTAAGCTCACACCCGAAGTATCGCTAGCCCAAGGCCAGTCCGCACCCGCATCTTTCAGCAACTTTCCTGCATAGGTATTGCCAGCACCAACATACCATACTCCTTTGAAAGGCAAACCTGAAATCACTTTAGGTCTATAATCTACGTCAGCAGCAAGTGCAACCAGGTCTTTATACTTCTTTTCGATCTTGTCAAACTTTTGATTGGCCAGCTCTTCCTTATCGAATAAGGCTGCAACCATTTTCACCCATTCGGCACGGGCAAGCATACTGCTTTCCATCCAGCCCGATTGGTAAACCACGGGTGTTCCGTTTTGCATTATGTTTTCAAAGTGATCAAATTCTGATGATGAGGTACCAGAAGCCATGATAAAATCTGCTTCTAACGACAAGACTATTTCAGCATTGAGCGAGCCAGAATTATTCACCTCAGCTATTTTCCCCTCAGCTATCATTTTTCTCACCTTCTCGTTCACTAAGTATTTGGCACTTGAAATACCTACCAATGCAGAAGTTTCATTTACAAAATCTACTTGAGCTACATGGGGGCTATAAAGCGTAATGATTCGTTTGGCGGGAGTTTGAATACTTGGAACCCCTTCAAAACCAACAGGTTTTTCTGTTCCTCGAGGGTATAGCAAATAAGTAACTGTATCGTTTTTGTGGCGATACGGGCGGAAAACATGCAAAAGCTTATAGCCCTCAAAATATTCTACACCAAAACCTGTAGCATACTTGACCTCCATTTTTGGAGTAACTTTTTTAGCTTCTAATTTTTCTTGAACAACAGTTTTGTCCTTTTGGCAAGAAAATGTGATGAGTGCTAAGAAAAGAATCAAAAACACAGCCTTGGCACACCCTGCACCAATCATCTGTTCGGACTTTTTTGTCCTGAGTTTTGTTGAATGAATTAATTTCATAATTTCCCTGCCTTCCACCCCGAAAGCAATAAACATGAAGTGCTGGGTAGGTCTTCTGGCTTCTCCTAAAATTGGCAGGTCTTCCCATCCCATTGCTTAAAATTGGAACAGTGACTTGGGTCTTTGCCAACTCCTTTTGGTGGAGTTACAGCAGCGGGGGCTGCACCGGAATCTAACCGGTTTCCCTTTTTAAGCTTTCTCTTGTGTTTGAAGAGAAAGCCACCGCAACACAGGGGCAAATGTAGATATCCTTTTGGATTATTCAACTCTACCTCGCTCAAAAAATAAGATGATTGTTGTCATTTTTTATAAAAACAAGAAGCAAATCAATCCTCAATATACTGAAAAACAATCAATTACATTTCAATAAAAAATATACCAAAATAGCAGATATTTTATATTCTTGACCAAATTTCAAAAGTAAAAGGATAAGGGTTCAGCTCATCTGGCTCGCAGTGCTTCGCTGAAGTGAGTGTCCATTCGGCTTCGTCAAACTTGGGGAAAAAGGAATCTCCCTCAAAGCTATGATGGATGCGGGTGAGGTACAGCCTATCTGCCAAAGGGAGTGCTAAGCGGTAAATTTGTTCACCTCCAGTGATGAACACTTCTTCCTCCTTACAACTATCAACGGCTTCTTTCAGGTCGCCAAAAGTCTCAAAACCTTCCTTTTCATAGTTTACATCACGAGTAATAAGGATATTTCTCACACTTGAAAAAAACATATCTGACGATTCGGCAGTTTTCCTACCCATGATTATGGTATGGTTTTCGACAGTTTTCTTATAATACTCTTGGTCGGTCGGCATAGACCAAACCAATTTGTTGTCTTTACCCAAAACATAATTTTCCGAAATAGCTGCTATAAGTGAAATAATCATTTGCTTACCAATTAAGATTTTTTGTAGTGGTGAATAAATTAAAAAATTGAAACTGACCTCCAAATCTTTTTTATCATACAAAAAAAGATTTTTCACTACCAAAAAAACACCTTTCTTTAACATTAAAAACCTCATATTTTGCACAAGGTTTTAGGAAGAAGAATAGTATTTGATTGATTCAACTTATTCTTTGAATAATACCACATTTTTGAGCTTACTCAGCCATATATCAGGGTGATTTACTAAAAGATTAATAGTTGGCAAATTACCAAGTAACTGGTTTAAAATTTGGCAAAGTAGCTAAGTTCAATAATTAACAATTGAAAGAAAACAAAAAATAAATTTATAATGTTAAATCAATATTGCAAAAGATGTAAATTATATGAATAGTTAAAAAAAGCGGTTTTCATAACGATATTTTTCGTTTAAAAACTTGCTTTATAGAATATAATTTCATTATCTTGCAAAGAGGCAAATAAAAATTAGTTGCACTTTAATCAAAAATGAAGCTAAGATGAGTTCACCTATTAAGCTAGATCAAACTGACAGAAAAATACTCACAATTCTGCAGAAACATGCCAAGATAACGAATGCCCAGTTATCGAAAGATATTGATCTTTCTCCAGCCCCAACTCTTGAGCGCGTCAAGAAACTGGAGAACTCTGGGATCATCGAAAGCTATCATGCAAAATTGAATTCCCACTTACTTGGCCTTGGGATTTCTGCTTTTGTAAAAGTTAGTTTGAAAAACTACAACAAGCAGAACAATGATTCTTTTTTAAAAAGAATTGACTTGGTTGATGAAGTAGTAGAATGCCATAGCATTACTGGAGAAGCCAACTTCCTTATAAAGGTAGTAGCTCGGGACATTACTTCTTATGAAGCAATTTTGAGAGACAAAGTAAGCTCTATTGAGGAAATTGGAAAACTGGACTCAATGGTGATCATGTCTACGGTAAAAGACAGCAAAGTAGTTCCTGTTTAAGGTATCAACATACTTAATACATACAAAATATCTCCAGCTTGTTATCATTGGTAACAAGCTTTTTTATTTTCACCCTTGCACTGTATTATATTTTTCGTTACCTTGTTACTACAAACATAACGCTACTATTTTCTAGTAAACTTTCACTTGCCCCTCCAAACTACCATTTGGATGAAAATGAAAACCCCAACCACCTTCAATTGTTTTTACTAGCACTCTCGCTTAACTACTGCAAATTTGCCTTAGTTATTCTTGCCAGTATTGACCCACATCAGGATAAATTAACACCTTTACAACTACCCTAACTAATGAAGAACCTATAATTGACAATAAACTACTCTTCTACAGCTTAAAAAAATTGGTTCTCCAGCGAAAGAATCACACCTCAGTATTACTACCAGTAACACTTATTAGGTTATCAATACTGCTTTATAAACTACACCAGTTTAGGCATGCCGGTATAAAGATTATCATTAGCGCAGCAGAGCCTTTTTAACCAAGATGCAACCATAGAACTGTGATCAAAACGGTGTTTGCTCTTTTAGGAGCTGAACAGATGAAATCAGGCTATTAAACAAACCAAGTGGCGTAAATCATGTAAGACATTCTCAATCAAAAACTTATGACATGCATATTTCTCTCATCAACTCGAAGAAGAAAGTAAAACTCTGTCGCAGTGGGTTTAGCCATCTGAAAAGAAATGGATTGGCTAATGGATGGAGGTTGCACTCGGCTGGTTATGCCGTTTATCAATTCACCCAATTTGGACGTGTACACACACTTTATATGCACAAGCTTTTTGCAGACTTGTTTTTGGAAAAACCTGCTACGGAAAAGAAACTATTTGTAAGAGTATTGAACGGTAACAAACTTGACTGTCGTGTGGAAAACCTCGAGTGGACAACTATGTCTGAACTTAGGAGGCAACAAGACAGCTCAGTAAGTTATCGAGGGGTATCGAAGGATGGGCGGAAATTCCGTGCTGTTCTTTACGATGGAGGAGAGCGAATCTACTTAGGAGTATTTGAAACAGCCGAAGCTGCAGCCAAAGCTTATGACGAAGAGTCTTTTGCTAGGTTTGGCCTTACCAATAGTCTTAATTTCTTGGAAGAATATGCTCAAGGACATGTTTGACCCCACTCTTTGTTGAAAATAAAAAGGGCAACGGAAACCCGCTGCCCTCTAACTTATTTGTAATAAAATGTGCTTATTTTTCTTTTGAAAGCCATTCAATATAGGTTTTCATGTCTTTATCTCCCCTACCCGAAAGGTTGACTACAACTACATCATCCTTTTTGGCTTGGAGCTTGGCAAGGTATGCCAAAGCGTGGCTTGTCTCTACTGCCGGAATGATACCCTCCATTCGGGTACATAAAAACCCAGCTTCCATTGCTTCTTTATCGGTAATGGGGAAATACTTCGCCATGCCCGATGCATAAAGATAAGCATGTACAGGACCGATACCCGGATAATCGAGCCCTGCGGAAATAGAATATGGCTCAATTACTTGCCCATCATCATCTTGCATCACTAACGAACGACTTCCATGCAATACTCCTTCTTTGCCCAGCATAGTCGTAGCTGCTGACTCCCCACTATCCACGCCAAGTCCTGCAGCTTCCAGCCCTATGAGCTGAACTCTTTCATCTTCCGTAAAATGATAAAATGCACCTGCTGCGTTACTTCCACCTCCTACACAAGCCAATACATAGTCAGGATAATCCCTGCCTGTTTTCTCTAATAGCTGGCTTTTCATTTCTTCACTGATAACAGAATGAAAACGAGCTACCATGTCGGGAAATGGATGAGGACCTACTACTGAGCCAATGATGTAGTGTGTATCTACAGGGTTACTTATCCAGTCACGAAGGGCATCGTTAGTAGCATCTTTCAATGTCATGCTCCCACTTACCGACTCTATCACTTCTGCACCTAGCATCTTCATTCTCTCCACATTAGGCTTTTGCCTTTCCACGTCAATTTTGCCCATGTACACCGCACATTTGATCCCCATAAGGGCACAAACTGTAGCAGTGGCAACTCCATGCTGACCAGCACCTGTTTCAGCTATTATACGCGTCTTACCCAACTTTTTGGCAAGTAAAATTTGCCCAACGGTGTTATTTATTTTGTGTGCACCTGTATGGCAGAGGTCTTCTCTTTTGAAGTAAATATTATATCCAAAGTGCTCGGAAAGCCTTTTGGCAAAATAAAGAGGTGTAGGCCTGCCAACATAATCCTTTAGCAAACTTTCAAACTCTTCTTTAAACTCAGGAGCATTGATGATTTCGAGATATTTTGCTTGAAGCTCTTCGATGTTCGGATGAAGCATCTCAGGAATATAAGCCCCTCCAAAATCCCCATAAAACCCTCTTTCTGAAACCTCTATCATATTTTCTATTCTTTAATAATCAATACAAAACCTTATCAAATTGGGCTAAATCCTCTATATTTTTAAGCCCAGGAGCAATTTCAAATTTACTATTTATATCTACAGCATGTATCTGTGGTAAGGATATTTCCTTGATCGAACCTGCATGCTCTAGACCTATTCCCCCGCTTAAGAAAAATGGCTTATCGTATGGATACTCTTTTAGCAAACTCCAATCGAATATCACCCCGTTACCACCAGGGTGCTTTCCTTTGGTATCAAACAAAAAGAAATCGCAACATGGCAAATAGGGTGACAGCGATGAAAAGTCAAAGGTATCGCCCATGCTGAAAGCTTTAATTAATTCGGTTTGTGGAGGGAGAATGTTTTTTAATTCTTCGCAAAAAGATGGAGTTTCTGTTCCATGAAGCTGGATAGCTTTTAGACCATACCCAATTGTTTTAGTCTTAATAAAATCTGATGAAGCATTTACAAAAACACCTGTTCTCTTGATTGAAGCAGGTAATGAGCGTGCAAACTCGGGGGAAAGGTTTCCTACAAAACGTGACGATTTCTCGTAAAATATAAAGCCAATATAATCAGGAGCCAATGCTACTACTTTTGAGAGGTTTTCCTCGATTTTTAGCCCACAAACTTTAAGTTTAATTCTTCTTTCCACAATGTATCCTTTCTAAAAACTACCATTAAGGTTTCCGTTTCCAAATTTAGAAAACCTTTTGTAGGAAAATGAAAGTTGTGGCTAAAAGAAAAGTAGTTGCTAAGCAGAAGTGGGGGATTAGCAAAAAAAATGACCAGACGTTGATCTAGAAAAACAGCAATATCATAAACACGTAACTTAGTTAGGCATTCTCAGAAATAGCGAGCGGAAGGTGAATGATAAACTCACTCCCCTTTCCTTCTTGGCTATTTACGACTATTTTCCCTTTGTGTTTTTGGATGATTCCATAAGAAATAGACATGCCTAAGCCTGTACCTTCCCCTACATCTTTTGTAGTAAAAAATGGTTCAAAAATCTTTTCTACCACCTCTTTTGACATCCCTTCGCCATCGTCTTTTATCGAAATCAGTGTCTCTTGATCTTGCTCATAGGTAGAAATCCAAATATTACCTTCGGTCTCTACAGCCTGAATGGCATTCGTAAGAATGTTCATAAAGACCTGGTTCAGCTGACCAGGATAACAATTTAACTCATGTATATTTCCATATTTTTTATGTACCTGAACTTTGTTTTTAATTTGATTTTTAAGCAAAATCAATGTAGAATCTAGTCCTTCATGAATATTGGCAAGTTTCATATTGTGCTCGTCCAGCCTTGAAAAGTTTCTTAAGCCTTTTACTATTTCCGAAGTTCGTACCGCACCAATCATAATATCTTCGATCAGCCCAAAAATATCTTCCTTAAGCTCTCCAAACTCAAACTCTTCCTTAAGCTCTTTAATTTCTTGAAGTACCGCTTCAGTATTTTCTGTCTTATCTAGCTCACAGTATTTATCCATGATTTGCATGAAATCTTCCATGCTAAACTTCAGTGTTTCCGTCCCTGCAAAAACAAAATTGATCGGGTTGTTTATTTCGTGGGCTATACCCGCAGAAAGCTGACCTAACGAAGCCATTTTCTCTGACTGAACCAATTGGCTTTGTGCCGATTGCAAGTCACTCAAAGTTGATTTCAGTTTTTGCTCAGTTTCTTTTCTGTGAGTGATATCGGACTCTAGCGCAATGTATTTTTCAATTTGCCCATATTCATTCAAAATAGGTGTCACGCTGATTTCTGCCCAATATGTCTCCCCGCTTTTACGGTAGTTCAGCATCTCTGTAGTGAATCCATCTTTCGACTTCAACTTTCTCAGCAGACCCCAAGAATCTTTCCTTACTTTTTCAGATGCATTTAAAAACTCAAAAGGCTTCTTGCCCATCACTTCTTCTAATGAGTAGCCTGTTATTTTGGTAAAAGAGTTATTCACCCACTGGATCTTACCCTTACAGTTGGTAATCATTACCGAATTGTTCGTCTTACTGGCAACTAAAGAAAGAAGGCTGATCCTTTCTGCCACCCTTTTCTTTTCAGTAATATCACGCTGTACAGTTGCATAACAAATAGGCTCATAGGTGTGCCTGTCGTACACTGTAAATACGGCTGCATCCATAGTAAGCTCCGAACCATCTTTCTGGTTAACAAGCACTAATTCACCTGACCATCTTCCATTTTTCTCCAACTCAAATGGAATTTCATCTTTCAGAATACTACTTTGTTTTTTAGTAATAAAATTTGATATACGCTGGCTAGTACAACTAATATCTGGAGCCACACCTAGCAACTTCCTACCGTTGACATTTACATATAAGAAATCTCCTTCAAAATCGAATAGGGCAATAAGATCCGAGCTGTTTTCCACCATAGCAGAAAACTTATGGTGCTCATTTATTGCTTCTTTTACTTGTTCGTTGGTATGTTTCTGAATGTCAATATTCGCCTTTATAACATCTTCTTGCGCTTGGAAAATCTCATTGTTCAAATGCGCCTCTTCCATCAATAGCCCAACTTGTTCGTGTATTTGCTCCGACTCAAGCATTGCTTTTTTCAGCGCCTCTTTTGTCCTTTCCAGTTCATCCATCGTCTTCCTGAGCTCAATTTCCTTTTGCACAAGCAAGTCGTTCTGCTCGTTATTCTCTTCCATTAACATATACTTTTCTGCTTCCACTCTTTGCAAAGCACCTCTTTCAGCAGGAGGATTGCCATGTTTAAATTGTGGCTTAGCAAACTTTTGTAGCCATATGTTTTTTTCAGCTTTCTGTTGTTTGAACAAGATAAACAGCGTACCTACATTAGATATCATCAGGATAATATAGCTGATATTTAGGTCGCCCATTTGAGGAAAAACAGAGGCATTAGCCATAGAAGAGGAAGAGCTCCCATCGCCATAAAGGAAAAAGAAGGCAAAGATAAAAGGGAAGGCAATCGTCGCCTTCCAGCTCGGATTCAAGTTTTTCACCAACAAATATTGAAGAACGGCTAAGTTGAAAACTATGGAAAGCGTAACAGCAGGGTCATCACAAATCATGGCTATACCTATACCTAGAATTTGGTAGAGAATAATGAGAAGTAAAGTGCTTAACTTCTCCAGAAGTGTATTCACCTGAAAGATAAGGACAGCAACCGATCCTGATAAAACGGCAAGGAAGAGTAGGCTCAATGATGAATTTACCATTAGCGTAAGCACAAAAAGCAAGGAGGATAATATAATGCCAACAAAAGCCATAAGCTTACCCATGTGACACTCTTCCTCACCACTTATAAACCCACAACCTACCCACATCTTAAAAGAGTGGTAGAAGTTTTTCATGTGTTTGTTAGTATTGTTAGTTTATCAAAATTCGGCGACGTAGTTTCATTCTTTACCCTATTAAATTTCCCTACATCCCGAAAACGATCACCGTAATTAGTATTTACGTAATCTCAAACAGTTTATTTATTAGTATTGAAAAAAGGTGGTTCAAACTTACCACCTATTCTTTGTGTTAGTTTTAGTTGTTTATTTGATTACGATACTCCATGATATTTCGAAGTATCTTTATTTGAAAGCTTATCTTGTAATGATTTAACTTGGGCTAGAAGCTTCTCATTATCCGTTTGCAAACTTCTCACAAAGTCTTTCTTACTTTCTTGCATCTGATATTGTTCACAAGCTTCGTCCAATATTTCTTTTAAAGTACCTATTTCCCAAGGTTTTGTAATATACCTATGTACCCCACCATCATTGATCGCATCTATAATGGCTTTTACATCACTAAAACCTGTTAATATCATCCTTCCCACATCAGGGTACTTTACCCTAGTTTTAGTAAGAAACTCAACCCCAGTCATTTGAGGCATACGCTGATCCGAAATGATAAGATGAATATCATTTGACTCTAAAATCTCGAAAGCTTTATCAACCAATGAGGCAGTATAAACCTTATAATAGCGCTTAAAGGCCGTCCGGAAAATCCGAAGGTTGCTTTCTTCATCATCGAGGTATAATATGTTGAACTTAATTGACATATATTCAATTTCTACTGGATATAATACACCTACATAGATAACTTAATATCTGTTAATAAATTGGATCGGACGGAAATTTTAAACGCATTTTCTACTGAATCCAAATAAGATTTTAGCGTAGCATGCGCATCTAACCCGTTATTCACAGATACTCTACTCCATTCTTGTAGCTTACATCTAATTGAGAAATCACTATCCTTACTTTTCTTTTCAAAGAAAAGATACTAATACACTAAGTATAAATTTTCCTTATATAGATATAAGTTTTTTCAAATCTAACTAGACTTACTTGTACATAATATTAAGTAGTTTTGCCGCTTCTAAAGAAATTTTTTTATTCAATAAGAAACAAAAAACTTTATGTCATTAGTAAACAAGCCAGCACCGAAATTTACAGCAGGAGCCGTTATAAACGGAGACGAGATCGTTGAAAACTTCTCACTCGATCAGTTCATTGGAAAGAAAGAAGTTATCTTCTTCTTTTACCCAAAAGATTTCACATTTGTATGTCCTACGGAAATCCACGCTTTCCAAGAGAAACTCGCTGAGTTTGAAAAAAGAGGCGTTGCCGTAGTAGGTTGCTCTACCGACACTGAAGAAACTCACTTGGCGTGGTTGATGACTCCAAAAGACCAAGGTGGTATTGAAGGCGTAACATACCCTCTAGTAGCTGACGTTAGCAAAACTGTTGCTTACAACTTTGGCGTTCTTGATGGTGAGTACGAATACACTGAAGCTGGAGGTCTTTCATTCCAAGGAGCTGGTATTGCTTACCGTGGTACATTCTTGATAGACAAAGAGGGCATCGTAAGACATGAATATGTAAACTTCTTCCCACTAGGAAGGAATATCGACGATACGTTGAGAGTAGTAGATGCATGGCAATATTTCCAGAAACATGGCGAAGTTTGCCCTGCTAACTGGGAAGAAGGCAAAGAAGCAATGAGCGCAACTAGAGAAGGCGTAGCTGAGTACCTTGCCGCTCATTAAAATCTTATTTTAAATTACAAAACGGGCTGCTTCTGAAGAAAAGCAGTCCGTTTTATTTTTACTTAGCTCAACTTCTTTTTCCAATATCTCATTAAACCTGCTACGCTCATCCAAGCAGGGTTTGCTGCTTCGTATTGATTTATGGCATGCTCATCCAAGCCAAACTCCCTCAATCCTTCCGCTACATAATCTTTGAACTCCTCGGTCACTTTTTCTTTATCTTCTCCACTTTCAAACCTCGGTTTCATCCAATTTGCCCATTCCATCAGGCTCTTTTCCAACTGTCCCAAATGCTTTTCTACTTCGAAAATTTCTCCATAGTGGGTAAGCATGAGCTTGGTAGGGGAAATTTTTCTGATGATATCTAATGAATTCATCCAAGCTTCAATGTCGATATCGGGAGGAGGACAAGGAGCCTGAACCACGCCATTTTCTATCTTAACCCCACCAACATCTCCTGTGAACAGCATATCAACTAGCTGCCAAGCAATATGATGTGAGGCATGCCCAGGCGTATGTTGAGCGACCAACTTTTTATCCCCCAAATCAATCTCTTCTTCATGCTCTACAGAAATGAGTTGATCCTCTGGAATACTATGCATTTGTCCCCAAAGCAAATCCATCTTATCCTGATAAATACGCTTTGCCGAGTTCATCAGCTTTGATGGATCAGCCATATGAGGCTTTCCAAAAGGGTGTAGATAAATCTTTGCCCCATGTTCGGCAAATGCCCAAGCAGCCCCAGCATGATCTAAGTGGATATGAGTAAGAAACACTTTCTGGATATCTTCTACAGCATAGCCTGCATTTTCAATACCCCTTTTGAGGTGCGGGTAAGTGGAATGTGGACCTGTTTCAATCAAAATAGGACCTTCCGCTGTCTCTATTAGATATGAGGCAATGACTTTTGGTATGCCTAAAAAATTCAAATCTATAGTTTTGACCATTTCATGTGTGTTTTGGGTGCTTCAACTTATTTTATATCAAATATACGTAGGCGAGAAATGAGTAAAAAGAGAATAGTACGAAAAGAAACAGAGGGGCACACATCCTTGTCGAAATAACATTTCCCCACTTCCAAAGGACAAAGTGGGGAATTAAACCACACTTTGGACATATTTCACACCTTGCTTTCACCACTTCTGAGCCTTGAAAACAAATTGGCAAAAGAAAAAAGTGCTTTTTTAATCATTTTGGGCACTTTGGCAAGAATACCTGCTTTCTGGCACTTTTTTTCCTAATACAGTATTCGAAAGGTTGTTAATAAAATTTAAATCTTTCATCAAAATACAATTGAAACTATATTGATCTTTTGGCTAATGATATAATGAATTGGGCGTCATGACAAAAGATTATAAAGATAATGCAGGCTCAACTGGAAAGTAGAAGTTGTAATGGTTGTAATATGAAGACAGACTCCATGTACAATCATTCAGGAAAACAGTAGATCATTTGATTTACTGTTTTTTTTATTTTCAAGAGTTTGAAAAAACACTGTTTCTTCTACACAAACCCTCTGCTTTTGAGCCACTTCAAGCCCTCCCTCTTGCTTAGCCCTGACAATTCCTCTTCATGGTTATCAATAAACTCTATCACCAAAGCCCCTTCTAATTTAGAATATTCTCGCAAAGCCCAACCTATTGCTTTTCTTATAAAAAACTCCTTTTCGTGGGCACAGGCTTCACAATAGCGAAATAAACGGCCAACATCTGTATTCTTTTTGAATTTGAGTTGATGGATAATAGCCGTTCGCCTCAGCCACATATTTTCATCAGTTATCCATTCATCCATCGTTTCCACTAGTTCTGGAAATCTTTTCACCAAGCTTCCCGCATGCCAAGTCGCTATCCAGTCCACCGAGTCCCACCAAGACTTGTTGGTCACCATAAACTCCACGGTGTCTATAAATTCTTTGGGAAGCTTTTTTACATATTTTGTCACTACTTCCAAGGCAAGGTACTGCATATCACGCTTAGGAAGAGCATAGGCTTCTCTCACAAATTTATCCAGTTCTTCGAGCTTAGGCAATCCATACGTTTTGAACAACTCCTTATTGGCTTCTTTCCGAGCGGGAGATTTTATGCCGTATAACTCAAATTTATTTTTTAGGTAGCTTTCCATCGCCTCTGCATTAATTGGGTCGGCAATGGTTTCATAAGTTGCTATGGCATTTTCTAGGAGTTCGAATGGCATGGGCTCGTCCTTTTACATTTGACATTCCTAATTTACAAAAAAAGCCTTCCCGAAGAGTTCGAAAAGGCATCTTATATTTAGACAACATTACTTATACATCTCTTGCCAACTGCACATATTCTCTCCAAACCTGGTCTTTAGGCAAAGCAGCTTGAATACGAACAGGCTCTTTTTTTACGGGGTGGATAAAATCCAATTTAAAAGCATGTAAATGGATTCTACCATCTTTATTTTTCTCTGGGTAACCATATTTTATATCCCCCTTTATAGGGCAACCAATTTTTGCCAACTGAGCCCTAATTTGATGAGAACGCCCTGTTTTAGGATGAATCTCAAGTAAATAATACCTGTTCACTTTCCCCAGAATCTTGTAGCGCAGCGTGGAAGGTTTACTTCCTTTCACCTGCCTTGTATAAGCTTTGGTAATGTTCTTTTCAGGATCTTTCACCAAGTAATTCATGATCTCGTCCTCGTCTTCTGGAGGGCGGTTCGATACCAGCGCCAAATAGGTTTTATCCAAGTCTTTATTTTGGAAAAGCGCATTCATCCGTTCCAATCCCTTGGATGTACGGGCAAAAACCACAACGCCACTCACGGGCCTGTCCAACCTATGGATCACGCCACAAAATACCTGCCCTGGCTTATTATATTTTTTCCTTATATATTCTTTTACGATATCAGCAAGATGCTCATCACCTGTTTTATCTCCCTGCACCAATACCCTTGCTGGCTTGTTAACCGCTATCAGGTGGTTATCTTCATACAATACATTCAACTCTTCCATCACAAATTATTTTTTTTCAGGTAATGACAATCTATAAAATTAATAACACTCATTCTCATTGGGGAAGTCGTTGCTTTTTACATCGGCAATGTAATCTTGCACCGCTTTAGTAATTACCCCGTGCAGGTCGGCATACCTCCTCAAAAAACGAGGGTTGAAATCTTGGTTTACCCCTAACAGATCATGGCTCACTAACACTTGCCCATCTACATGCGGCCCTGCTCCAATCCCAATTACAGGAATAGTCAACTCAGAAGCAACCCTCTTGGCAAGCGAAGCGGGAATTTTTTCCAGCACCAACCCAAAACAACCGCATTCCTCTAACATGTGCGCATCTTCTATCAACTTTTGAGCTTCCTCTTCTTCCTTAGCCCTTACTGTATAAGTCCCAAATTTATAAATAGACTGTGGAGTAAGCCCTAAGTGACCCATCACAGGTACGCCTGCACTCAATGTTCGGAGTACCGAATCTTTGATCTCGCTTCCGCCTTCCATCTTCACTGCATGTGCCCCCGATTCTTTCATAATCCTGATAGCCGAACGCAAAGCCTCCGAAGAGCTTCCTTGGTAACTACCAAAAGGAATATCCACCACTACCAGCGAGCGCCTGACTCCTTTTACTACCGACGTAGCATGATAAATCATTTGGTCGAGCGTAATTGGCAAGGTAGTTTCATTGCCCGCCATCACGTTGGATGCCGAATCGCCTACCAGCAAAATATCGATTCCCGTGGCATCTAATATTTTAGCCATGGAAAAATCGTAAGCGGTAAGCATCGAAATTTTTTCTCCTCGCTCTTTCATTTCGCGAAGGATGTGGGTCGTAATGCGTTTGATATTGGTTTTACTTTGCGTTGACATAACCTTTTTTCATCGGTTTTATAAAAAAATGGGCGAGCAATTAGCGTCCGTATTAAATTCAGTGCGAAGGTCAGCATATTTGTCTGAAATGGCAAATATTGTATTTTGCCATGAGACAACTTATTTTTTGGTTTAGAAGTCTTTACCTTAGAAAAGATAACAGATAGACAGATGCCAAGACCTTTATATTTCCATATCAAATCAATACTTTTTATAGCCCTTGCCAACTTAGCTACAAACGCTACTCTTGCACAAACAGAAAAAATCTATTGGGACGAAGCCCGAACCCTTCAGTGGGAAGATTACAAAGGGCAACCCGAAGCGCTGGAACACGAGTCGGCACTCACCACGTGCAACATAGAAGTTGGTTACAAAGCCAAGTTGGAAAATGAAAAACTGGTGATAACTCCCAAGGTAAAGGCATTTTTCAACCCTCAACGCTCTTGGGTAAATGAAACCCACAAAAACGAGCAAACCCTCCGGCATGAAAGAGTATATTTTACGATAACCGAGCTTTTTGCCCGCAAAATCCGCCAAGCCTTTGCCGAAACCAACTTCGACACAGAAACCTATAAAACAGAAATAAAAAAAATAACGAAGGAAAACCTTGATGCCATGTGGGAATACCGTGATAAATACGGGATAGAAACCTTCTTTGGCAGTAAAAAAGTAGAGCAAGCCCAATGGGAAAAAAACATCCAACTAGAAATGATGGAGCTGGGGGAGTATACAGGTAATTAGCAATAAGCAAGTTGTTTTTAATATATTTCTGTTTACTTTTAATGGCAAACAAAGCCCTATTAAAATGAAACTTACCGCCAGTCAATTATTTGATAAACTTGTCAACGAGTATAAAATCATAGGAGAGCAAGGCGTAATCAACTTCACCCTAAAAGACCTAACCATATCTATTGAAACCAAGGACACCATTGGCAACTTACTTCAGGAATGGCTAAAAGCTTGGTTCGCCAAAATGGAAATTGATTTTGAAGAAAATACCAATACTCAAAAGTTTCCCGACTTTTATTTGGATACAGAAAACAAACAAAAAGGGCTTTTAGAAGTAAAATCATTTGATTGGGATAGAGGACCGGGTTTTGATCTCGCCAATTTTGACTCTTATTGCAATTCGTTACTAACCGATGCTTACCGAATCGATTCGGATTATTTGATTCTTGCCTACCAAATGAAAGGCAGCACATTGAGCATCAAGAATGTTTGGCTGAAAAAAATATGGGAGCTTGCTTGCCCAAGTGGTACCTATCCTATAAAAGTGCAGGAGAAAAAAAGCATCATCTATAACCTTCGTCCTGCAACTTGGTATTCGACTCGAAGCACATTCAAACCATTTTCTTCAAAAGAGGAATTCCTCAAAGCCCTCAATGAAACCCGATACCAATATCCACAAACACGGCACTCAAATGGACATTGGCTCAGGAATATACTAAAATGCTATTCTTCTCAAACTGGAGTAGAACTCAATGTAAAATGACTTGATTCCAAGCATTTTTCTGCTACCCTACCTGCTATTGCTCTTACTACAGGAACAGCTACGGTATTTCCAAGTAGGTCAAACGCTTCATTTTGTTTTGTTGGAATCTCATATGTTTCAGGGTAACCGAACAAACGAAGGCCCTCACGAATAGTAAATCTCCGGAGCCCATCTCCGTCTGGAACAGCAAGCCTTGACATATCTGTGGCGACCAAAGTAGGCGCAATATCATCAGGAGAAATAACCTTATTGATCTCAAAACTTAGTTTTCCTGTCACTATATTATACCCTTTAGGCTTGGTATAGTCATAGCCCCGGTATGTTTTTACCCCCTCTAAGGTAAGTTCTTCCAACAGACCTTTTGGATGTTCAAATTTCAAATACCCTTTTTTTACCAAATCATCAAGCTGCTCCTTTAGGTCATCTGCTTGATGGAATGTCGCAATTTGATTTAATGTCAAAGGCATTCCATCCATCCATTTTATTCCAATTTCCTCTGCCCACTTTTTTTGACGACGAGCTTTGAATAATTTGCTCAACAATAATTTTTGCTCATCAGAAACAGCCCCTTTCAATTCAATATCCCACGAATGGATATTGTTTTTCCCTCCCCTCTTATCCTTTATACTTTTCCCGTACAGCTCTTCAATAGAGTAATGGCTTAAAAGTTTTTGAGAAAAATCGGTATCCATTGTAGGCAACCCCGTTTCCATCACATCTTGGAATGCCGCTCTCCTTTTTTCAAAATGCGTCAGGCTAATATCTGCATCCTTTGTCCCCACTATAAACACACGCTTTCGTGACTGTGGCAACCCAAAGTCAACCGAATCTAACACCTGCCACGAAACATTATAACCAAGTTCATCCAATACATGAAGGATTGTTTTTAAAGTTTGACCAACCTCGTCATTTTTATGCTCCAAGTCGTGCTTCACCAAGCCCTCCACATTTTCTAAGATAAACCCATATGGCTTCTTTGCTCTCAAAATTCTTTCAATTTCAAAAAACAAAGTCCCCCTTGTATCTAAAAAACCAAGGCGTTTTCCTCCAGCACTAAAGGGTTGGCACGGAAAACCTGCGAGCAAAAAATCAAAATCGGGAATTATTTTGGTTTCTACTTTAAAAATATCTCCTACAAAAAAATCATGTTCAAAATTATGCTCCAACGCCCGTACTGCATGAGGCTTAATCTCAGAAGTCATCACACACTCTGTTTCAATCCCTTTTTCTTCGAAAGCTTTTTGAAAACCTATTCTTATTCCACCAAGCCCTGCAAAAAGGTCTATGAATTTTATTGTTTTTTTATCTGAATAATCTTTTGAAGGCATATTCACTCTCGTTTAAATACAAGCTCAAAATCAATTTGGGCATTTTACTTTTTATCATACAAAATAAACCACTAACTCCGTAAGCTATTTACGTACCTATAAGTTTGTGTAACCTATTTTGATTTTTTATAACTTACCCTAGGCTCGGCTGCTACTAACAACTCACTTTCAACAATAAATTGATGGCATCCTATCACATGTAGGCACTGTAATAAAAAAGCTGCACTAAAAGTCCCCCGGCTGATTTTACTATCAATACTTGACTTGGTCTCATTAATCCCAACTTCCTTTAGCCTAAAAGCCAATTCCTCATGAGAAATTCCACGTTTTACCAATTCAGACTTTAATAGTCGTTTAGAAAGTTCATTCCAGTTTTGAGTAATCATAGCACTTAATGTTTTGCATATATGCAAATAAACTCATTAATATACAAACAAAGTAGCATATTCAATAAAAAAAAGCAAGGCATCTCTGCCTTGCTTCATACCTTTATAAAAAGCTTTTTGCGATTAAGCAAGTAAGCTCAATACTTCGTTCAATGTAGCACTTGGGCGCATTGCTTTAGCAACTAACTCCTCGTTAGGGTTGAAATAACCTCCAATCTCCTCGGCTTTTCCTTGAGCACCAATCAATTCTTCGTTGATTTTTGCCTCGTTTTCAGCCAATGCTTTTGCTACTGGGGCAAATTTCGCCTGAAGCTCAGCATCTTTACTTTGTGCAGCCAATGCTTCGGACCAGTAAAGTGCCAAGTAGAAATGGCTACCTCTATTGTCAATCTGACCAAGTTTACGAGCTGGCGACTTGTCGTTGTCCAAGAATTTGCCAGTTGCTTCGTCTAAAGTTTCACCCAATATTTTTGCTTTCGCATTTCCCGTTACACTACCAGAGTGCTCCAAAGAAACTGCTAAAGCCAAGAACTCACCTAGCGAATCCCATCTCAAATAACCTTCTTCTACAAACTGCTGAACGTGCTTAGGAGCAGAACCACCCGCACCAGTCTCAAATAAACCACCGCCGTTCATCAACGGTACAATAGAAAGCATTTTTGCGCTCGTTCCAAGTTCAAGAATTGGGAACAAATCGGTCAAGTAATCGCGAAGTACGTTACCTGTCACCGAAATAGTATCCTCACCTTTGATAATTCTCTCCATAGAAAACTCGGTAGCCGCTACAGGATCTTTGATCAATATTTCCAAGCCATCCGTATCGTGGTCAGCGAGGTACTTATTCACTTTTATAATCAACTGCGCATCGTGAGCCCTATTTTCGTCCAACCAGAAAACAGCAGGATCACCAGTTTCCCTTGCTCTTTTCACCGCTAGTTTCACCCAGTCTTGGATAGGAGCATCTTTCACTTGGCACATTCTAAAAATATCGCCTTCGGCTACTGGCTGCTCAAGCAATACTATTCCAGCAGCATCTACTACTTGCACCTTTCCTTTTCCAGAAAGTTGGAAAGTCTTGTCGTGAGAACCATATTCTTCTGCTTTTTGAGCCATCAAACCAACGTTTGAAACGCTCCCCATAGTAGAAGGATCAAAAGCTCCGTGTTTTTTACAGAAGTCGATAGTCGCCTGATAAACTCCAGCATAAGACCTATCTGGAATAACCGCTTTAGTATCTTGTTGCTTGCCTTCCGCATTCCACATCTGACCCGAAGTACGGATCATCGCTGGCATAGAGGCATCGATAATCACATCACTTGGCACGTGAAGATTGGTAATTCCCTTGTCGGAATTTACCATTGCCACTGCGGGGCGTTTCGCATAAACCGCATCAATATCTGCTTTAATTTCCGCTTGCTTTTCAACTGAAAGCGTACCTATTTTAGCATAAACATCGCCAATTCCATTGGTTGGGTCAATGCCCAACTCGGCAAATTCGCTAGCATATTTTGCAAAAACTTCTTCGTAATAAACTGAAACCGCAGCACCGAAAATGATAGGGTCAGAAACCTTCATCATGGTCGCTTTCATGTGTAAAGAAAACAACACTCCATTTGCCTTTGCATCCTCAATTTCTTTGGTGATGAAGCTCTTCAATGCAGCCATGCTCATTACCGAAGCATCTATTACCTCACCCGCTAGCAATGGGAAACTGCCTTTTAGTTCAGTAGTTTCTCCACTCTCAGCTACGAATTGGATTTTCACGCTTGTTGCAGCATCTACTGTCACTGATTTTTCACTTCCGTAAAAATCGTCACTTGCCATACTTGCAACATGGGTTTTAGAGTCCGAAGACCAAGCGCCCATTCTGTGCGGATTTTTCTTTGCGTAGTTTTTAACTGCTTTAGGAGCTCTACGGTCAGAGTTTCCTTCACGCAATACAGGGTTTACTGCACTACCCTTAATTTTATCGTATCGTGCTTTAATCTCTTTTTCAGCATCAGTTTTTGCCTCTGAAGGGTAATCTGGCAAAGCATATCCTTGCGATTGCAATTCTTTGATTGCCGCCTGAAGTTGTGGGATAGATGCACTGATATTTGGCAATTTGATGATGTTGGCTTCAGGAGTTTTTGCCAACTCGCCAAGCTCGGTAAGCGCATCACCAATTTGCTGCTCTTCCGAAAGGAAATCTGGGAAGTTGGCAATGATACGCCCGGCAAGGGAAATATCTCTGGTTTCTACTTCTACACCTGCAGGAGCGGTGAAAGCTTCAACAATGGGAAGGAATGAATAAGTTGCCAATGCAGGAGCTTCGTCCGTTTTGGTATAGATAATCTTAGATTTTTGTAAGGTCATTCTATTTATTTTTTGGATTATAAGCACTTAAAAAGTTGAGCTGCCTGGATATTTTGCAGCAAACGCAAATATATACATTGGAAAAGCTACATAATAGCCTAATAGTAAATTTGTTGGCTTACTGCGTTCCCGAGCAAAAATTATTTAGGCAAACTTTCTAATATTGATTTGGTATGTTTTTTAAAATCGTAGAGGTAAATACCAGAATCGTAACCTTTTTTCAGGTTAGCATATAAAAAATCTGCATGCCCAAGCTTTTCCCCATCCAACCAATATTCGATCTGGTAGATAATTCCACACTTTTGAGACCCTTCATATTTTTCATAAAAACCTGAAGAGATTTTCATTGTAATCACATCTTCTCCCGAAGCCGAACCCTCCCAATAGACCTGTTCGAAAAAATCTTTGTCAACAACTTTAGAAAGAACCCATTCTACTTTTTCATAATGCTTTTTTTCTACTTGAAAAACATCTTCATCGCCTATTGCCCCCACATACTCCTCTTCAAAGCAATCAGCAAATCTTGCTTGATATTCTTCAAAGACCTGTGCTTGATATTCTTCCCAGCCTATAAAGGCAACGGTATAGCTTTTTTCTTCTTGGGCAAAAACTTGAAAGGAAATAAAAAAGGCAAATATCGCGATAAAAAGAGGTTTCATTCTGTCGATTTTGTTTGGTTATATCTTACCAAAACTCAACTCGGCATTTGTTTATTATTTTGTATAAGTCAAGATGACCATTCCATTGGGGAAAGATTCGGTGCCGGCAAGCTTCCAAGTAGAATCTTTTGGCTTGTTGGGGAAAAGTGGGATGCCCTCCCCAATGATTGTAGGGGCAATGGAAATAATCATCTCATCTATGAGGTCTAAGTTTAAGAATGCTGTCACCAATTCACCTCCTCCCACTAGCCAAACATCTTTTCCTCCTTCTGCATTTAGCTTATCAACCAACTCTTTGATATCTCCAGCATAGATTTCCGTATTCTCAGTTTTTGCTTCACCTTTTCCACTTTTGGTGAGTACATACGATTTCGAATCGGGATAGGGCCACGGTACACCAAAACCTAGCACTTCTTCGTAGGTTTTCCGCCCCATGATCACTGTATCCACGCTATCATAAAAGGCAAAATATCCATAGTCCAACTTATCGGGGTTGGGAACTGCATCTAACCAATCGAGCTTTCCATCAGGGCGGGCTATATAGCCATCTAGCGAAGTTGCTATGTAGAGTTTTACTTTTTTCATCTGCTTAATTTCAGAAATATGAAGACATAAAAAAAGCCTTTTGGAATAAATCCCAAAAGGCTTGCCTATTAATTCAATAACGAACTTAATCGTTTATATCAAAACCTTTTTCACCGTGGTAAGCAAGGTCCATCCCTTCTTTCTCAATTTCTTCGTCAACACGACCCCCACTCGTAATCAGAGTAGTGACTTTAAACAATACAGCCGAAGCTACTGCCGAATAGCAAATAGTCACTACTACGCCGTAAAGTTGGGTGAGCACTTGCCCAGGGTTACCGTAGAACAAGCCTGTAGCACCGTTGATTTCTGGGTTAGCCCAAAGCCCTGTGGCAATTGCACCGAAAATACCTACCAAACCGTGGATACCAAATACATCAAGGGAATCGTCGTAGCCTAACATGCTTTTCAACTTCACCACACCAAAGTAGCCAATTGCTCCTGAAATAGTACCTATGAAAAGAGCGCCTTCTACATCTACAAAACCTGCTGCAGGCGTAATGCCCACCAAGCCTGAAATCACACCAGATGCGCTTCCGATAAGCGTCGGCTTGCGGTGAACCATGTTCCACTCTATGAGTAACCAAGTAAGACCACCAGCCGCTGCTGCAACATTGGTTACTAGCAATGCATTTGCCGTGATAAAATCAGCAGCCAATTCACTGCCACCGTTAAACCCGAACCAACCAAACCAAAGCAAAGCAGAGCCCAATACCATCAATTTGATAGACGCTGGCTTGTGATCAATATCATCGTGATTATATCTTTTTCCCATCATAAAGCTGAGCACCAAACCTGCTATACCTGCATTGATGTGGATAACTGTACCACCTGCAAAATCCAGCTCTCCATGTTGCAACAAGAAACCTGAATCACTCCATACCCAGTGCGCTACTGGTGCATACACCAAAATCACCCACAAAATAGAGAAGAAAAACCATGTAGAATATTTTACACGTTCAATGATAGCGCCGCTTACAAGTGCGACGGCAATGGCAGCAAATGTCCCTTGGAACATAATGAACAAAAATGTTGGAATAGAACCTGATACCGAATCAATTTTGATATCTCTCAGTAAAAAATGCTCCATGCTTCCAAAATAAGGATCGTCAGATCCTCCAAAAGCTAAACTGTAACCGATTACCACCCATACTATCGTAGCAGTACAAAAAGCAGTATAACTCATTCCAATAGTGTTCAACACACTTCTTCTTTGGGTAAGCCCACCATAAAAAAGGGTAAGGCCAGCTGGTGTCATTAGCGCTACCAAGGCAGTAGCAATAAGCATCCAAGCTGTATCGCCTTTGTCTATAGTAGGAACCACATCTTCGGCAAAAGTTAGTAGCGGAAGTGCTGTTAGTAATAAGGTAAAAAGGAGTCCTCGTTTTCTCATATTCTTATAAAAATTGGTTGTTTTTGCTAATTTCCTCAATAAGACATTCCACAAAATTATAAATTCTCAAGGATAATGCGATATTTTAAATAAAACATAATTGCAGTAATCCTATATTTTTTAATAAAATACCAAGAGGGATACTAAACCAACACACACCATGAAACAAAAAAAGCTGCTCGAACTTCCGTCCGAGCAGCTTTTTATATTGAAAGCTAGCTATTATTTTACTACTGAGCAATATCAGGATTCTTCTTTTTTTCTTCTAACTCTTTTTGATATTCTACCGAGCAAGGGTAATCAAACAAACAATTGGTTTTGATAGCTTCCGCTACCTGCTCAGGCATATATTTTTCCCAACCATCGTTTCCTGATTTTATCATCTCCAATACATTATCCGATACTATGTGGAGGTTTCCAATATTGCAGTCGTCCAAATCCTCTATCTTATTATTTTGCATAAAGTAATCGTAGAGCAGTTTGAGCGAAGGCTTAATTTTAGCCCCATCCGACTTCACCACTTGCATGCTGGTTCTTCGGTAAGTTGGATAAGCATATAGTTTTACATTTTCCCCAAACATAGCGCCCAAAGCTTGCAATATTCCACCAGGCACCTCTTTGTAGTACTTCTCCATAAATATCTGCTCAATATTATGTACCCCCACCAAAAGACCTATTTTTTTCTTACGGGTATAGCGGCTTAGGTAATTGACCAAGCGATAGTATTCCGGATAATTGGAAACCATTACATTATGCCCCAAAGAACACAGGATATTCACCCTATCTAAAAAGTCTTTCTCGTCTACCACACCACCCGATGTGTTTTTCAAGTCGGTAAGCGTAAGTTCCGATATGGTAATGATTTTATTTTCGTCTACTTCAGGATCATTTTTAAAATGCCTTAACCCCGCCTCCATCATGTCAATATTCACCCAAGTGATGGGCCTGAACCTTCCCCTTAGCACTAAAATATGTTTCTTATAAAGCACGTCGGAGGGTTGTAAAATACTGCCATCAGGGCCAAACATAGCCGCTCTTGTTAAGCCGTTTTTTACCAACTTTAAGCTAAATAGTCGATTATCAACATCTTCAAAATCAGGACCGGTAAGCCTAAAAAAATCAATTTCTATTCGATGTAGCATCAGCTCGTCAACCAGCGAGTTGAGCAAATCCTCTGCATTATGGTTGAGGTAATAGCAAGCATAAATCAAATTAATCCCTACCATACCAACAGCCTGTTGCTGAAGGAGCATATCATTATCACGAAGCTTGAAGTGGATAACACAATCGTTTGGCTCACTATGAGGACTCAGTTGAAAACGCAAACCTGCCCAGCCTCTTCCTTGGTTCGTCCTTGCATAGTTCAATACCTCAACGGTGTTGGCAAAGGCAAAAAAACAGGTGTCGTCAGCACGGTGTGTCAACCTGCGGACGCAAAGCTTAAATTCCTTGTCGAGCATTTTCATCACCCTTGGCTCACACACGTACCTACCACTTTCTTCCGGACCATAAATAGCATCGCTAAAGGCCATATCGTACGCCGACATTGTTTTAGCAACTGTCCCTGAGGCTCCGCCAGCCTTAAAAAAATTAGCAGCTACTTCTTGACCCGCACCAATCTCAGCAACAGAACCATACACCCTATTATCTAGATTGAGTTGGAGTGCTTTCTCTTTTATACTCAGCGTTTTTGTTTCCATATTGCAAAACCTAATAATTGGGTAGGAAATTATCTTTTTAGTAAATGAATGAGATTAGTTTATCAGTAACTCTCCACTTCGATAACCTAGATACCAGAAGAAGGTTATCAAATATCTTTCAAGTTTCAAAAAACTTAAACTCTTTACCAAAATCAACCCTTACTTTTTAGCATTATTTTCTAACCTTTTAGCTCTTTTCAAAAAAAAAGCCTTTCCGTCAACATTCCCGAAAGCTTCACCTTTGTTAATTAGCAGCCCGTTACCTAATTTGGGTTGCTGTTAAAATTTATAGAACAGATTTAGTATTCACCAAACCCAAAACAAAAAGTTAATATGAGCATGGAAAAAACATGGCGTTGGTATGGGCCAAACGACCCAGTAGTCCTCACAGATATTATGCAAGCAGGTGCCACAGGCATCGTAACCGCCTTGCACCATGTGCCAAACGGAGAGGTATGGACAAAAGAGGAAATCCTTAAAAGAAAGAAAACGATAGAAGACACCGGATTACTTCACTGGTCGGTAGTAGAAAGTGTGCCTGTTCATGAAAATATTAAAACTAGGACTGGCGATTTCAAAAAGTATATCGAAAATTATAAGCAATCTCTCACTAACCTTGGAGAATGCGGTATCAAAACCGTTTGTTACAATTTTATGCCCGTGTTAGATTGGACTCGTACTGATTTGGCTTATGAGGTAGAAGATGGTTCAAAAGCCCTTCGTTTCGAGTTTGACGCATTTGCCGCTTTCGAACTATTTATGCTCAAGCGCCCCGGAGCAGAAAATGATTATACCCCAGAGCAGATTGAAAAGGCTAAAGTATATTTTGAAGGAATGAGCGAAGAAGACAAGACACTCCTCCAAAACAACGTGATTGCAGGTTTACCAGGGTCTGAAGAAGGCTATACATTGGAAAGCTTCCAAGAGGTGTTGGACACCTACAAAGACATAGATGCCGCACAGCTCAAGAAAAACCTTGCTGCTTTCTTGCAAGAAATAGTACCTGCTGCTGAAAAAGCCGGGGTAAAACTAGCCATCCACCCTGATGATCCTCCTCGTAGTATCTTAGGCTTGCCTAGAGTTGTAAGCACCGAACAAGATCTTCAAGACCTACTGGGCGCTATAGACAGCCCATCAAATGGCTTCTGTTTCTGCACCGGCTCTTATGGAGTAAGGGCAGATAACGATTTGCCAGGAATGGTAAAAAGGAATGGGGCAAAAATGCATTTCATTCACCTAAGAAGTACTCAAAGCGACGAGGAAGGAAACTTCTACGAAGCTAACCACCTAGAAGGCGATGTGGACATGTACAGCGTAGTGAAGGCTATAGTGGAAGAACAACTCAGAAGAAAAGCTGCTGGAGAAGGGGAAACCTCTATCCCTATGCGACCCGACCATGGTCACCAAATGCTAGATGATTTGCGTAAGAAGACTAACCCGGGCTATTCGGGCATTGGTCGTTTGCGTGGTCTTGCCGAGCTCAGAGGCCTAGAACTTGGCATTGAAAAAAGCATATAAAGGTTAAGGCCTTTAAAATATACATCCAAGCCTATGTTGATAAGCATTTAATCAATATAGGCTTTTTCTTTAGCCTGCTTTACTATCATTTTGTATGTGAAAGGTTAAAGCTCTAACTTTGTTTAATACTATCTATTTTTTTGAGCCAAACTATTAAACAATCCTTCTTATGGAAGAAAGTCCCAAAAAGAAAATCCGGAATAAAGAACACTCAAAGCAACTCTTGATAGATGCCGTTGGTACAATAATTATTCGCGATGGTTTTCAGAAAATTGGAATTAACGCTATTTCAAAAGAAGCCGGAGTAGATAAAGTGTTGATATATAGGTATTTTGGCAATCTTGATGGTTTGCTTAAAGCATTTGCCAAACAAAAAGATTATTGGCTAAACGTGGAAGAAAGGCTGGATATCCAAAAGCTAGAAGGCACGCCTCAAGACCTTAAAAATGTAGCTACCCAATTACATATCGATTTTTTCAGGACTATTTGGGAAAATAAAGAATACCAAGAGCTTCTTCGCTGGGGATTGGTAGATAAAAACAACTTAACAGAAGCACTTGCATTAGAGCATGCTGAGGTTGCAAAAAAGATATTAAGCTACTTCGCCAAAGTTTCTGAAAAAGCCGGGATAGATGTCTATGCCATAGGAGCCATTACCATCAGTAGCATTAATTACCTCGCCCTCCACTCCAAAACCAACGATACCTTTGGCAGTATCCATCTCAATACCGAAGAGGGAAAGAAAAGGATAGAAAAAGGTATAATTGACTTAATGGAACTGGTATTTGACAAAATAGAATCGGTGAATAAAGAGAAATAAAAAAGCGCCTTTCTAAAGAAAGACGCTTTCAGTATTTTATAAGATATATGATCTGACCTAGGAACTTGTAAAAGTCGCAAAGGGCTGACTCCTACATTACTTATTCTTGAACCACCAGCTTCTTAGCCAATTTTTCATTCTTAGACGAAACTGACAGGAAATACAACCCTGGTGTCAGTCTATTATTTGGGCTAATGCTCAACGTTTGTTGGGGCAACCCTACAGGCTCCAATGTTGTATGGAAAATAACTTTCCCGATGGTATTGTAAAGAGTGATCTCTACTGCAGCAGATTTGATACCCTCTATATCCAAGTTAATATGCTCTCCCCTCGATGGGTTCGGATACATTTTAAAATCAAGCTTTGCACTCGTATCTATTGCCTGGGCAACTTGTTCAGTATCCACAGATTTCTTTGCTGCTTTTACCAGCGCTTCACCAGCAAATGAGTTGAAGAATAACGCTATAAGCATCAAAGTGGTCATTCCCACTGCTTTCATGCGATATCCAAATATTTTTTTTCTAGTAGTCATTTTAGTCATATATCTATTTCCAATTATTTTATTTCAAATCGACAACAAGTAATTAATTACCTACTTCACTTATATATATGCTTCAAAAACGCAAAAGGTTGCCTTGAATTTCTTTTTTAACATAACTTAACTGCTTCTATATATTAAATGGGGATTTTTGTTAAAACGCCCCTAACAATTCAGTAAAAATTTTGAAATTTTTACTGAACACAAAAATAAGCAGTGTTCTGAAAGAACGAGAATTCCCAAATAATAATTCACAAAAAGGACATTAACTTTCTTTTATTGGTTGTGTCCTACAAGATCTGATGGGTATGGTTTCTGTTCAATATAACCATTTTCATTGCCATCTCATGGAACATGTTTTTCTTTGAAAAACATGTCGTCCTCCTGACGGTTCTTTTGTTCCTTGCCCCTAAAGACGTGTTGACCCCTTCGATATCCTTGGTGAAGCTTTTGCCTATCAGGTGCTTAGTATAGGGCAATACCTTGGCGAACGCTTTCCAGTCATCGGTACAGAACCAATCGATGTCGGCATTTTCCAACCGCCCATAGAGCGACCTTGCCGTCCCCGTGTCCCTTTTCCCCCACTGCCATGTCAATATCTGCTTACTGCCCGGGCCATAGGCATATAACAGCCAGCGTTTATTTTTCTTTCTGCCCACATATGTCCAAAACTCGTCTATCCGCACCTTCTGGTGGCGCCCCGACACATCGGGCGGGTCGGTGTCCTGGAACATGCCCGACAAGCAGTTCGACACACATTGCTTGCTGATATGCAATATCTCGGCACAGTCCCTGATACCGTTGCACCTGCCCAACATCCTTGTTGCCAACCGTTTGACAAGGGGGCTTGCGCCCCAATAAAGGTATCCATGCTGGAAGTGCTTGCCACAGCCCCTGCACATGAACCGTTGGATACCTGCACGGGATTTGCCATTTTTTACTACATTGGCCCTATGGTAATGGGGACAATGGACTTTTGTTGTAATTTCGCACATTCAACAATTTTCCATACTTCCATTGCCTTTTGCAACCCATCAGATCTTCTAGGACACTACCCTTTTATTTAAATAAAGACCATCCACCCATCATTTATATTTTATTGACCACTACTGTCTTCTTGTACTTTTTTATAGAAAAAACACCTTTTATAAAAACTATAATTGAATCAGGTGGTAGATTTGAAGTCCTAAAAAATCATACTACCAGCAAAGACAAACTAACTATCTGATGAGTGAAGTCAAAAATGCAGAATGGTTTGCCAAGTGGTTCAACTCTCCCTATTATCATATTTTATATAGGCACAGGGATATCGGCGAGGCAAAATTATTCATTGATAATTTATCTTCTTATTTAGAAATACAGCCAAACAGTAGGGTACTGGACATAGCCTGTGGAAAAGGTCGTCATTCGCTTTACCTTAATGAAAAAGGGTTTAGGGTAGATGGGATCGACCTTTCGGAGGAAAATATCCGATTTGCCCAGCAATTTGAAAACGAACATTTGCACTTTGCTCAACACGACATGCGAATGCCCTACAAGTACAATGTGTTCGATTTTTCTCTCAACCTTTTCACCAGCTTCGGATATTTTTCTTCCAAACTGGAAGACCTGGCCGTGCTGAGTGCTGCCCGTTTCGGTCTCAAAGAAGAGGGAAAGCTCGTTATTGACTTTTTTAACACGAGCAAGGTGGTAGAAAGGCTTCGTCCTTCTGAAGAAGTCCATATAGATGGGATTGATTTTCAAATCACACGGGAACATTCCGATGGTTTTATTTGGAAAAACATCACCATCAACGACCACAAAAAGGAAAAAGAGTTTTTTTTCCAAGAAAGGGTACGGGCCTTCAGCCAAGAAGATTTTATGGGCTATTTCGAACTTACCGAGCTAGAATGTATAGACATCTTGGGCAACTACAAGCTAAACAGCTACGATGAAGGGAAATCGAACCGGATGATTTTTATACTGAAGCCTCGTTAGAGCTTTTTAAGTTGAAAAATCATGATTGTTTGGGTCTGAAAGGCTTGATTATTTCTTCGTTGCACACCAAATAAGGCCCTTCAATGAGGTCGATGCAATAAGGGACAGCAGGAAAAACCGCATCCAAACATTGACGGATAGCTTTGGGCTTACCGGGCAAATTGATAATAAGCGTATTGTTTCTGATCCCAGCCGTTTGCCTCGAAAGAATAGCTGTAGGTACGTATTGCAAGCTTACTTGGCGCATTAGCTCTCCAAAGCCTGGCATCATTTTTTGGCAAACAGCCTCAGTCGCTTCTGGGGTCACATCACGCTTTGCAGGCCCTGTTCCTCCTGAAGTAATAATGAGGCAGCAACCTTTTTCATCCGCCATTTCTATCATCGCTTGAGAAAGTTGGTCTGCTTCATCGGGAATCACTTTATATTCTTTTTCCCACTCGGAAACCAAATATTCATTAAGTGTTTCAACGATCGCCTTTCCCGGAATATCTTCATAAATCCCTTTGCTAGCCCTGTCAGACACGTTTATAATTCCTATTCTTATCTTCTTTTTCATTGTTATGTTCATTGAAAAAATCTTTGCCCAGCTTGTAACTTAAATACTCGCCGCTATTATAAGGTCGAGATTCTTGTAAGGCAACCCAAACTTATCAGCCATGTACTTGCTAGTTGTTCCGCCTTTGTAGGTATAAACCCCTTTGGCAAACCATTTATGGTTAAAAATCATCTCGTCTACTCCGTCAAGCTTGCCAAGTTGGAGCAAAAGTGGAGTGAAAATATTACTGACCGCCGCCGTAGCCGTTCTTGCCACCCGCGAGGCAATATTAGGAACACAATAATGAATCACCCCATGCTTACGGAAAATCGGTTTCATGTGGTTGGTCACATCCGAAGTTTCAAAACACCCTCCTTGGTCAATGCTCACATCAATAATCACCGAATCTTTTTTCATATCAGCTACAGTTTCCTCGCTCACTATTTGCGGAGTACGGCCTCTTTCTGGGCGAATGGCACCAATTGCCACATCAGCCCGAATTAATGCTTCATGCAACGATCCTGTATCTATGGTAGATGTGTAAATATTATTATGCCCTACTTGTTCCTTTAATCTTCGAAGCTTATAGATATGATTATCGAAAATCTTCACCTCTGCCCCAAGTCCCATCGCCGTTCTCGCCGCATATTCCGCTACCGTTCCAGCTCCTATAATCACTACTTTGGTGGGTGCTACACCCGTAATTCCGCCCAAAATAATCCCTTTCCCATCGTTAGCGCAGCTCAGGTATTCAGCGGCTATTAACATTACCGTACTGCCTGCTATCTCGCTCATAGCCCTTACCAAGGGCAAACCACCAACTTTATCTTCAATTAGCTCGAAGGCTAGGGAAGTAATATCTTTTTTATTGAGCGCTTTAAAATATTCATCGCTGATAACGCCTAGCTGAAGTGCAGAAATAACCGTTTTCCCCTTCTTCATATACCCTATTTCTTCTAGAGTGGGCGGAGCAATTTTTAGCACCAGATCGCTTTCAAATGCCTCTTTTGCCGAAGTGACTATTTTTGCTCCCGCCTCGCTGAACTCTGGGTCGGTATACTTGGAAGCCAAACCTGCCCCAGACTCTACCACCACCTCAAAGCCATTGTTCACCAACACAGATACTGCTTCGGGGCGTAGCGCTATCCGTTTCTCCAACCTCGAAAGCTCTTTGGGAATACCGATCTTTTGGGCATTTTTATTTTTGTTCGGTGTTTTCAGCAAGACCTCCTGTGGGTGGTATTGGTAATATTCGGCTGCAATATTGCTAAAGTCAACTTTTTTCTTGCTCATCGTATTGTTGCTTTAAGTGCCCTGCTTGTGTTAGATGTCGTAGTTAAAGAAATTTCCAAATGGTCTTCGGGAATTAGGCCTTCAATTTTTGATGGCCACTCGATGAGGCAAAGCTCACCTGAATCAAAATATTCCTCCACACCTATGTCGAGTGCCTCTTCGGGAGATTTCAACCTGTAAAAATCAAAATGATAACAGACTTGCCCCTCAAGTGTTTCGTATTCATTTACTATAGAAAATGTAGGGCTGCTCACCAGATCTACCACACCGAACTCTTGGCAAATACTTTTGGTCAAAGTAGTTTTCCCTGCCCCCATTTCTCCATCAAAAATCCAGATATTCCGTTCTTTTCCAAAATCGAGTAAGCGCCGTGCCACTCCTTGTATTTCTTCTAAAGAAAACTGATCTATACTCAGAATTTCTTCTTTTCCCATTTAGTTCAATTGATTACACCTTAGTTTTTCCCTCAAAAAGTAAAATCAAACACAGCTTTTCCTTATTCAGTAGCAAAAAACAAGTTCAAGCAATTTTCTATAAGCGAATTTCAAAAAAAAACTTTATTTTTAATAAATTTAAATAAATACAGATCGTTTTCTAAACTTTGGAAACAAAAGATAAGCGAGATTTTACGGTCAACGCTAATAAAAAAAGAGAAAAAGCTAGCTTGGCGACGTGCCCAATAAAAGCTTTTAGCCCACAAAAGTCGTAATATTCTTTTGTTGATGTATTAAACTTACAGTTATTAAGCTTTTTTGGATACAATACATTCAAACAAATTACTATTTTTGAAAGCTTTTTGGATCACAATACACTGATCCGACCATTAATTGGACGCCTAATTCAAAAGCATTTATGCTTTCTACAACTAAAACCGAGGGCTCTATACATCCTCTTCCGAGGAAACAGAGTCTGTTAAGGAACTAGGCAGGCGTCTTTCCATTAAAACTTCATTGGAGGAATAGGAGCACGTAGGGCTTGAAAAAGTATTGATCCTCTTGGTTGATCGTGCTTAATAATTTAGGCACAAGAGTTTTTTAGCCCTAAATTTAGAATGGAAAGCACACATTATTTTTTTATGAGAAGTTACTTATTACATAATATTTAAGATGCTAGTAACAGGAAATGTTGGAAGCTTAAAAGACAAGCTTAAAGAGGTATTTGGTTATGATAACTTTAGGGGAAACCAAGAAGAGATCATCCAAAATGTATTAGATGGGAATAATACATTCGTGATAATGCCTACAGGGGCGGGAAAATCTTTGTGTTATCAGTTACCGGCACTGATGCTGGAAGGAACGGCTGTGGTCATCTCCCCACTTATCGCCCTAATGAAAAATCAAGTGGATCAGCTGAATGCTTTGGGCATTACGGCGTATTTCCTCAACTCGTCACTTTCCAAGTCGGAATCGAACAAAGTTAAAAGAGAGCTGCTAGAAGGAAACGTAAAGCTCCTTTACGTAGCACCAGAGTCTCTTACCAAAGAGGCTACAATAGAGTTGCTCAAAAAAACCAAGCTTTCGTTCGTAGCAATTGATGAAGCACACTGTATCTCTGAATGGGGGCACGATTTCCGTCCTGAGTACAGAAGGATAAAATCCATCATTGAAGATATCCAAAATCTTCCTCTGATAGCCCTCACCGCTACTGCTACCCCGAAGGTAAGAGCCGATATACAGAAAAACCTCAAGATAGAAGTTGCAAAAGTTTTCCTTTCGTCCTTCCATAGAAAAAATCTTTTTTATGAGGTAATGCCCAAGGTTCAAGGAAGAAAACAGCTCATAAAATTTGTGCAGCAGTTTAAAGGGAAATGTGGGATTGTTTACTGTTTGAGTAGGAAAAAGGTAGAACAAATTGCCGAGTTGCTCAAGGTAAACGGAGTGAATGCCCTGCCCTACCATGCGGGTATGGATTCTGCCATTCGGATGAAAAACCAAGATGCTTTCCTCAATGAAGATGTAGAGGTAATCGTAGCTACCATCGCTTTTGGGATGGGAATCGACAAACCCGACGTGAGGTTTGTAGTTCACTACGATGCTCCAAAATCTATAGAAGGCTATTACCAAGAAACTGGCAGAGCTGGGAGAGATGGCATAGAAAGCCACTGCCTCATGTTCTACAGCGAAAAGGACATTAGCAAACTAGAAAAATTCAATAAAGATAAAACCGTAACCGAGCGAGAAAATTCCCTGCACTTGCTCAGAGAAGTTACCCATTATTCAAAGTCTGCGGTATGTAGGCAACGACAATTACTTTATTACTTTGGAGAATATTTGGAAGAGGACTGCGGCTACTGCGACAACTGCAAGCGTGAAAGAGACTCTTTTGCTGGGCAAGAATTAGTAACCACGGCCATGCAAACCGTGAAGCTGACTGAAGAGCGCTTCGACATGAATCATTTGGTGGATGTAGTAAGAGGAGTTGAAAATCAATATGTAAAAAGCTACGGGCATGATAAGCTTCCTGTGTTCGGAAAAGGTAAAAATGAGACCGAAGAATATTGGATGTCTATTTTCCGACAGGTGATGCTCATGAATATGCTGGTGAAAGATATCGACGATATCACCATCATGAAGATCACCGAAAAGGGAAAAAAATTTCTAGAAAACCCTCATTCGGTCTTGCTCTACAAGCTTCACGATTTTGAAGCAGATATAACCGACGACGAAGACGAAATATCAAGCGCAGCACAACACCAAGCTTCAGATCCTGTGCTTTTTGATATGCTAAAAGCACTTCGTAAAGAAATAGCAAAAAGAAAAAACTTGCCTCCTTATGTAATCTTCCAAGACCCTTCTCTGGAAGAGATGGCAACCATGTACCCTTGCAGCGAAAATGACCTTGCGCAAATAAATGGCGTGGGGCAAGGCAAGGTAAGGAAGTTTGGAAAAGAGTTTATCGCCCTCATCTCAAAGTATGTTGCCGATAACGACATTGAAACGGCATCAGATGTTGTGGTAAAATCAACGGTGAACAAATCAAAGACTAAGATTTTCATCATCACCCAAATTGACAGAATGATCGATTTGGATGAAATAGCAGAGAGCAAAGGAACTGACCTTAGTGAATTACTAGATGAAATTGAACATATTTGTTACTCAGGCACAAAGCTCAACCTCGATTATTACATAGACCAAATGATGGATGAGGATAGACAAGATGAAGTTTTCCAATATTTTATGGAAGCGGAATCTGATAGCATACAAGAAGCGCTAGACGAACTTGGGGATGAGGATTACTCGGAAGAAGAATTACGCCTGATGCGAATTAAATTCTTGTCTGAAATGTCGATGTAGGGTAAAAACAAATTTGTTTGAATACAAATGCAGTGCTGTATAGTTATGACAGCACTGCATTTTTTTTGATATTTGCCCTTTCAAACATCCTTTTCTGCATTGGGTGGAATTATTTTTTTGATCAAACATTAAGCGAAAAAGCAATGAACGTATTGATAGTTGGCTCCGGAGGAAGAGAACACGCATTTGCATGGAAACTAAAGCAAAGCCCAAAAATTGGAAAACTTTATGTGGCACCTGGTAATGCAGGCACTTCAGAAATAGCCGAAAACGTAGCAATTGGTGTTTCCGATTTTGATAAACTAGCTTCATTTTCTATCGAAAACAAGGTAGATATGATAGTAGTAGGGCCAGAAGTCCCTTTGGTAGAAGGCATTTACGATTACTTCAAAGCCAAACCAGAGCTTCAACACATCAACGTAATAGGGCCGTCGAAAGCTGGTGCAATGCTAGAAGGCAGCAAGGATGTGGCCAAGAAGTTCATGCAAAAGCATAATGTCCCAACAGGAAGAGCGCAGTCTTTTACCAAAGAGACATTGGAAGAAGGCTTGGCTTATTTGGAAACAGAAACCGCTCCTTATGTACTGAAAGCCGACGGTTTGGCAGCAGGAAAAGGTGTATTGATCATAGATAATTTAGAGGAGGCGAAGGCAAGTCTGAAAGAAATGCTAGACGGACAGTTTGGCGAGGCGAGCAAAAGCGTGCTCATAGAGCAGCATCTTAGCGGAATCGAGCTTTCTGTTTTTGTACTTACCGATGGAGAAGGCTACGTGATTTTACCAGAAGCAAAAGACTACAAAAGAATAGGAGAAGGAGATGCGGGACTGAATACTGGCGGAATGGGAGCAGTTACCCCAGTTCCATTTGCCCAAGGCGAATTCTTGAAAAAAGTGGAAGAAAAAGTGGTAAAGCCTACCGTAGCGGGGATAAAAGCTGAAGGTTTTGACTACAAAGGGTTTGTATTCATAGGGCTAATGAACGTTGAAGGCGAGCCTTATGTGATTGAATACAACGTGAGAATGGGCGACCCTGAAACAGAAGCTGTTTTCCTAAGAGTAAAATCTGATTTGCTTGATTTATTCGAGCTTGCTGGGCAAAAAAGAATCGGTGAAGCAACATTGGAAATCGACCCAAGGTTTGCCACCACAGTGATGCTTGTTTCGGGAGGTTATCCGGGAAATTACCCCAAAGGAAAAGTAATGACTGGCTTCGAAAACTTGGAAAATGTAGTTCCTTTCCATGCGGGCACTACTTTCGACGCCGAGGGAAATATTGTGACAAACGGCGGGCGTGTGATTGCTATGAGCGCATTGGGTAACTCTATGGACGAAGCGCTTGCCCTCTCCAACAAAGCTGCGGAGACTTTGCAGTTTGAAAACAAGAATTACAGAACAGACATTGGATTTGACTTAAAATAATGGCGGGAAATTTCTCAAACAAAACAGTAGGTATATTAGGCGGAGGGCAGCTCGGAAGGATGTTCATCCAATCGGCAATTGATTTTAACATAGATGTAAAAATTCTTGATCCCGACCCGTCTGCACCTTGTAAAAGCATTGCTAGCGAATTTGAATGCGGGTCGCTCAAAGATTATGATACCGTACTCAATTTTGCCCAAGGAATAGATGTGCTTACGGTAGAAATAGAAAATGTGAATGCTGAAGCCATGCAAGTACTTGCCGATGGCGGCTTAAAAGTATTCCCGAAGCCAGCTACTATCGCCATGATCCAAGACAAGCGGCTTCAAAAGAAGTTTTACGAGGAAAATGGCATCCCAACTGCTCCTTATATTTTACTAGAAAAAGGAGGCGATGAGCTTTTGCAATACAAGGATCGCCTTCCAGCAGTGCAAAAAGCGGGAAGAGATGGCTACGATGGAAGAGGCGTAAAAGTCATCAATTCCGAAGCCGATATAAAAGATGCTTTGCAGACACCTGGTTTGCTAGAGGAAAAAGTGAAGATTTTCAAGGAAATATCTATCATAATTGCCCGAAATGAATCGGGGGATGTGGCAGCTTATCCTCCTGTAGAGTTGGTGTACCACGAAGGCCAAAACATGGTAGATACCCTCATTGCCCCAGCCGATATTCCAGCAGCTTATGCTGAAAAGGCAAATAAGATAGCAAGAGACTTGGTGGAGAAATTGGATTACGTGGGCTTATTGGCTGTAGAAATGTTCACTACCGCAGAGGGAGATGTCTTGGTAAACGAGATTGCCCCACGCCCTCACAACAGTGGACATCAAACTATAGAATCGAACATTACTTCCCAATATGAGCAACACCTCCGCTCTATTTTGGATATGCCCCTCGGCTCTACCAAGCTTACCAGCCCTTCGGCTATGGTAAATTTATTGGGCGAGCCCCAACACACAGGCGAAGCATATTACGATGGGTTTGATAAAGTACTTCAAGAAGAAGGTATCCATATCCATCTGTATGGCAAGAAAATCACAAAGCCGTATAGGAAAATGGGGCATGTGACGGTAACGGGAGACAGCAGAGAGGAGTTAGTTGAAAAGATAGACAAAGTGAAAAAGCATTGCCGAATTATCACTCAGCCTTAGCTTCTTCCTCATTGGGACTTTCTGTACCAGATGAAGACTTCTTCTCATTTGTGAAGAGGTCTTCATTTTGTAACCTTAGCTCCTCTATCTTTTTCTTATAATACTTTACCTCGTTGAGTTTTTCCGATATAAAATCATCCGAAAGCGGCAATTCCCTATACCCCTCCTCATTTTTTTTATTCACATACTCCCCAATTTCTTTGTAAACACCCCCTATTCGTCCATTTAGCTGGTTTATTTCCAAGTGGAGCTTTCCCGATTCTATTGCTGTATTCGTTTTTCCTTGAAGCACCTTCAGTGTTTTGCGGGCTCCTGTCCAAAAATTTCCCATAGTTTTTCAGTTAAATATATTGATGTCCAAATTGGAACGTAATAAAAAGAAGAAAGTTAATTTGTACTATTTCAATAGAAATTTGCACATTCTAAATCAGGCGTATTTCGCATATCAAAACCCTCTCTGCAAAAGCCTTCAGTAGTTTGCTGAATTTACAATTCACTGATTTCATTTAACTTACAAAATCAGTTTCAAGTAATATTTGAGTACCATGTTTCCTTTTTTTAAAAATAACCAAACATTTTCATAATAAAATAGACCATTCATTACATTACATGAGCGGTAGGCTTCAAAAAATTTTTGATAAGCAAAAGCACTTCGGAACGAAATTTAATTGTACATATTTATCCTACACCAATTGGTTGTTTCCAATCGACCTCTATTATCAGGTTACTCCAAAGAGGTAAGCCTTTATTTACAGTTAAATAATGATAAACCTTACCAAGCATTTGTTTTTGGAAGTTAAAATGATAATAATTGTTAACGATTTCGTTTACTTGGTACACAATTAAACATCATAATCGACCAACTAGCTTCAGAATGTTAACTATTTACTTCAATTGGTTATGATCTTTTTATTAAAAATTTTATTGTTAGTATACATCTTAGTTTCAAGTGTAGCATTGCTCGTCTACATGTATAAAAGGTTTTTGCAGTATTTAACTCCTATCAAAGGATACCTTGCAAGTGCATTGATCATCTTATCGTTATTAGCTTTCGACTTGGTTTTATTCAATTTTACATCAGATAAAATCACACAACTGGCAAGTAACGACAATATAGAAAACATCGAGATTGTCGCTCAGATATAAAAAAAAGCTCCCTAAACGGGAGCTTTTTTTTATATCGCCTACTGGCAAACTCTATGGTCGAACCTTTCTCAAGTAGAATAATTCCTACTTAACTGAATATCTACATCTCACCCACACAAGTCAGAAACTATTGCGTAAGCGAAAGGGTTTATTAAAATATTTTCAAGAAATTTGAACCTCAAACCCTAAGTATTTAAAAACGCAAGCATGCTAAAACTCACTTCATTTACCTACCCTTCCGACTATCTCAACAAACTCAGAAGCGTTTTTTACCTCATGGTGGGTGCGCCTATGGGCATTTTCTTAATCCTATTTATGGCTGCAAAAAAAGGCTCACTTGAACCTCAGCTTCCCTCTTTAAGCCCTACACTTCAAATTGCCATCCCAATAATTTGCGGGCTAGGCGTTTCATTGACTTACCTACGCTATTTCAAACAGCTTAAAAAAGTAAGGCAATCAGAAAGCCTAAAGCAAAAGTTCATCACATTCTATGGGCTCAAAGCTCAAACCTTTACTTTACTTGTAATATTTACACTTCTTAGCCTACTTGGTTATTGGCTCACCGCCCATGTGCTTTTTGCAGGCTTATACATTACCCTACTCGTGCTCTTTGCCATGAACAACCCTAGCTACCACAACGTAGTCGGCGAGCTTAAGCTAAACAAAGAACAACGGGAAGCTTTTAAAACGAACCAGCCTATTGAGGGGTAAATCTTGACATATGCCCGACTCTATCCGAGTGACAGCTATCTTTCTTTTTAGAATGCTTATCAGTTTCAAGTATTCTTTTTGAACTTATTAAAGTGGGCGAAACGCCCACTGAAGAATCCTCGCTCTGCTGGATCCAAGCGATAGGTTAACCACTTTCCTTCATTTTTTTCTCTTCTCTACTCTTAATATTGTTAGCATTCATTAACTTTAGCGCTATTCACCGCCCCTAGCACATTCACCCTTCCTACCTAATTACGACTTTTCAAAAAGATTATCAATAAATTCTACAACCACAAACCAAATTAGTTTATGGATTTTCAATACCATTATTTGAACCAAAAAAGGAAAGCGCTTATGCTGTTCCTGCTCCTTTTTGCCTCTTGCGTGGCAATTGGTCAGGATAGAGATGATGATATCCCAGCTGTGAGCGATACCTATGCATTTACGAATGCAAACATTGTCACCGCCCCAGGACAACTCATAGAAAAAGGGACGATCATCATCAAAAAAGGAGTGATCACCGCTGTGGGCAGCGGTATTTCTGTGCCAGCAGGCGCCAAGGAGATAGCAGCTGACTCTATGTTTATCTATGCAGGTTTTATTGATGGGTTTTCCCATACGGGCATTCCTACTCCAAAGGACAAACCAAGCAGACCTGACGACTTGCTTCCAGCCTCTCCACCCGACGACTATGCGGGTATCCAACCGTGGCGCACTGCGGAAAGCTTCCTCGCCCCTAAAGACGGCAGCGTAGAAAGTTTACGTGAGGCAGGTTTTGCCATTGCCCACGTTGCCCCTCAAGGGAAGATGCTTCCAGGACAAGGAGCAATTATTTTGCTGAAAGGTGCATCACCAAGCGAGATGGTCTTGAAACCAAGCACTTCACTTTTCGCACAGTTTGTCGGAGCAAGCGGAGCATTTCCTTCTACCCCCATTGGTGTGATGACCAAATTCAGAGGTCTTTACAAAAATGCGGAGCTGACGTATAGCAACGAAAAACTCTATGCGCAAAATGCCGTTGGCTTGACTCGCCCAGTCTATGACAAATCGCTCAGCGCATTTTACCCAGTAATAGACAAGAAAACTCCTGTTTTTTTCAGAGCAGAAGAGTTATTGGAAGCGCACCGTGCCATGATTTTGCAAAAAGACTTGGGCTTTACGCTCGTACTCACTGGTTTGAAACAAGGTTGGGAACTTGCTCCTAAGCTCAAAGCAACTAATACTAAAGTGTTACTTTCTTTGAACTTACCTGAGAAAAAAGAGGAAAAGGAAGAAAAAGCAGATTCTACAGAAGTAGAAAAAGAATTGACAGTATTTGAAAAAGAATACGAAGCGCTTAAAAAGCGTAAGGAAGAAGCGCAGAAGATGTATTACGCCCAAGCTGCTACTATGCAAAAAGCAGGTGTAGATTTCGCTTTTTCCCTACTGGATACCAAACCAAAAGATGTGCACAAAAATATCCGCCTAATGGTGGAAAATGGTTTGTCGGAAGCGGACGCATTGGCCGCGCTAACAACCAAGCCTGCTAGTATACTCGGCATTTCCAGCTACACGGGCACACTCCAAAAAGGAAAAATGGGCAATCTGTTTGTAAGCACCAAATCGTATTTTGAGGAGGAAAGCAATATCAAATATGTAATGATAGACGGAGAGCTTTTCGAGTTTGAAGTGAAAGAAAAAGAAGACAAAGAAGCTCCAGCCGAAGGCATAAAAGCTGCTGGCACTTGGAAATATGAAGTAGAAAGCCCCGAAGGAGTGTACGACGGAAAGATGATTATAGAAGGAGACAATGACGATTTGTCGGCAAAAATGAGTGTGAACACACCAGAGGGAATCATGAATGTGAGCCCGAAAAATGTGGAGTTGAGCGGAAACACACTTAGCTTCGAGTTCGATTTCCCAAGTCAAGATGGAATGCTTGCAGTCTATGTCTCGGTAAAAATCGATGGAGATAGCTTTGAAGGTACTGCCTCTGTGGAAGGTGAGGCATTGCCAATTACAGGAACGAGAGTTCCCTAATCACTTTTCCATTTATTTTAACCCTTCTTTTCAAACCAAAGAAAATCTCACAATGAAAAAATATAGTTTACTAATAGTAAGCCTTTTCTTATCTCTTGCTGCTTTTGCTCAAGTGAAAAAGGGAAGCGTACTGATTAAAAACGGAACGGTGATCACCATCACCAATGGCATACTGGAAAACACAGATGTGCTGATAGAGGACGGCATTATCTCTAAAATTGGCAAAGACCTCAAAGCCAAAAAAGAAATGAAGACCATAGACGCCACGGGACAATTTGTGATGCCTGGCATTATCGATGCACATTCGCACATCGCACTCACCACAGTGAACGAGTGGACAAGTCCCGTAACTGCTGATGTTTGGGTAGGCGATGCACTCGACCCCTTGGACATCAATATTTACCAAGCCCTTGCTGGTGGGGTAACTATTTCTCATGCCATGCACGGCTCTGCCAATGTGATTGGTGGGCAAAACGAGACCATAAAGCACCGCTGGGGCGTAACCGACCCTGAGCTTATCCGCATGGAAGGTGCTCCTCGTACCATCAAATGTGCTTTGGGAGAAAACCCGACCCGTGTACACGGCAGAGGATTTAGAGTTCGCCCAGGTAGCAGAATGGGTGTTGAGGAAGTTTTTAGGGAATCGTTTTCTTTGGCACTAGAATACCAAGAAGCTTGGAAAAAATACGAAGCGGACAAAGCTAGTGGAGTTCGTTCATTGGCTCCTGAATACAACTACAGGCTGCAAACATTAGTAGATGTGATAGAAGGCGAAGTAATGATCCATTGCCATTCATACAGAGCTGATGAGATCTTGATGCTCATGAACGTGTGTAAGGATTTTGGTATCGACAAGATTTGTTTCCAGCACGTAAACGAAGGCTTTAAAGTAGCTCCCGAGCTTGCCGAATTTGGCGCGATGGCCTCGGTTTTTGCCGACTGGTGGGCGTACAAATTTGAAGTATATTACTCAACAGCTTTCAACGCTGCTATTCTTTCTAAAAACGGGGTAATCACTTCTATCAATTCTGATTCAGGAGAGCTTATCCGCCACCTTTACCACGAGGCGGGCAAAACCCAACGCTATGGTGGCCTTACCGATGAAGAAGCGTTAAAGCTGATCACCATCAATCCTGCTATTCAGCTGGGAATTGACAAAAAAGTTGGTTCGCTAGAAGAAGGCAAGCAAGGCGATGTGGTAATTTTCAATGCTCACCCGCTTTCAGTATATGCCATTCCCCAAAAAACATTGGTAGATGGAGTAGTGTATTTCGACATCGAAAACGATGCTGATGATATGCGAATTTTTGCCGATCCAGAGCAAGTGGTAGAAGAACCTGTTTTTGCTAATGACCACGACCATGACAGCTGCATGGAAGGTGCTGAACAGGCATTCCAATTCTTGTTTATGGGAAAATCGAAGTAAGAGCTTATCCAAAAATTTAAACTCGAACAAAATGAAATTTCAAAAAATATATACCTTGGTTTTGCTGCTAGGATTGGCTTTGAATGCCTTTGCACAAAACCCTAAGGCGGAAAGTGGCCTATTTGCCCTTACCAACGCCACCATTGAAACAGTTACAAATGGTACGATTGAAAACGGAACGCTGATCATCCAAGACGGGCTAATTGCCGAACTCGGAACAGATATAAGTATTCCTGAAGGGGCCAAAACAATTGATTGCACTGGGCTAACACTCTACCCCGGCATGATCGATGGCGGTACTAGGCTCGGACTTTCTGAAATAGGTTCCGTACCCGAAACCAACGATTATTCGGACGTAGGTGGAATCAACCCACAACTGAAAGCGCTAACAGCGGTAAACCCAAATTCGGTTGCCATTCCCGTAACCCGTACCAATGGAGTGACTACAGTACTTACCATGCCTTCAGGAGGACTTTTCCCTGGCACATCAGCCCTCATCAACCTGCACGGGTACACTCCCAAACAGATGTATGCAGACTTTGAAGGCATCAAACTCCAATTTCCAAGAGCTGGGAAAAGAGGACGCCGGGATAGAAGAACACCAGAAGAGGTTGAAAAAGAATACAAAAAATCAATAAAGGAACTGGACGATTTCTGGACAAAAGCAGTAGATTATGCCAAAATCGATTCGGCAACTGGCAAAGCCAGATACATCCCCGAGCTCATTGCCCTATTGCCCGTAGTACGTAAAGAAGCACCGCTAATGGTAGAGGTGAATGCTGCAAAAGATATCATGAAAGCCATCAAATGGGTAGAAGATAAAGGAATCAACGTGATCTTCACAGGAGTGGACGAAGGCTGGCGAGTAGCAGATTCTTTGGCAGCAGCCAAAATCCCTGTTATCACTGGACCAGTTCTTACCAACCCAAGCCGCTCTTCTGATCGATACGACCGCCCGTATGCCAATGCAGGCTTAATGCTGAAAGCGGGTGTAAAAGTGGCTATCCGTACAGCTGATACTGAAAATGTAAGAAACTTGCCATTCAACGCAGGGTTTGCTGCGGCTTATGGAATGGGCAAAGAGGAGGCGCTAAAGGCTGTAACCATTGTTCCTGCTGAAATATTTGGCGTAGCCGATAAACTAGGTTCTTTGGAAAAGGGAAAAGTAGCTAACCTCTTCGCAGCAGACGGCGATCCTTTTGAGACCAAAACCCAAGTAAAATACTTATTCATAGGAGGTTGGAAAATCCCACTAGTAAATCGCCACACCCAGCTCTACGATGAATTTTTGGAGCGTGATCCGGGGGTGAAGAAATAGTAGTTTTTTTAGGAAATTATTAGAGCTCGCCAAGATCTGGCGAGCTTTTTTTATGCCTATACCCACCTGCGTTACATATCAACAATCTGCAATAGTAAATAGATAATTTGCTATCTATTATACTATTTACAGTGTTAATTTTATAATTTTACACTCTGTCCACGCTCACAGGGCATAACTAATATCTCCTACTAGGCAATAGAACTCTATTGTCCCCACTAACCATGCTCAAAAACGAGCAAGTACTAACTTCCAAATACATTACAAGACGACAACCTACATGGGAAACATCGGAATATTTAGGGAGTTCCAAAAGCTTTGTGAGCACGATAGAGCTCCCAACTTCGACCTTATCACAGAATTAGTACAGAAAGGTATTTTCCTTACTGAAAATCAATTCTATTATTTTGTTGATTACAAATACCTGAAAATCATTTCCGTATCAAAGAGTATCGAAAAAGTACTAGGCATCAGTCCAGAAGAATTTTCGATTAAAAGCCATATGGACTCCATTCATCCAGATGACATAAAACTTGTACATACTATTGCCAAAAGGGCACATGATTGGTTTCTTTCACATACGATGGTTTCTTTGGAAACCGTGTTCATATTTGAATATAGAATAAAGCACGCTTCAGGACAGTACATTAAGGTCAATAGGAAAACTATTGTTTTTGATATGGGATTGAAAAACACATTATTGATGACTGTGGGAATTATGACAGATATTGATGGGATTAAGAAAGACAACCTCGTGAGGTATGATGTGAGCGGATCTGATACAAAGGGGTTTAATGTTCCTGAAGTAGACAAAATTCATCGAATAGAAGTAGCTATCAGCGACAGAGAGCTGGAAGTACTTCTGTTAATGACACAAGGCCTCAGCAGCAAGGAAATATCGGAGAAACTATCAATCTCAAAAGTGACGGTGGACGACCATAGGAGAAACATGCTCAAGAAAACTGGTATGAAAAATAGCGTAGAGCTGATCGTTTTTGGCGTACGGAATAATTTGATATGACTTAATAAATAATAGTTTTACACACAACCTACTTCTAATTTTCTCTTAGTTCAGGATTAACTTAACTACCAACAAGATGAAGCCATTCGACGTGTTTAAGGACTTCATAAAGCAGTTCCGAGAAGATAGAAAAACTGATTATAAACTTATAAATAATCTCATTCGCAAAAATGCTTATCTAACAAGTAATCAGTTTTGTTACTTTGTTGACTATCAAAAATTTTCTATTGTTTATACCTCGGCAGGAGTAGAAAAAGTCCTTGGCTATAAGCCGGAAGAGTTCAACATAGAAAAATATTTTGATATCATTCACCCAGAAGATAAGGAACTGGTAAAAGCCATTGCCACAGCAGGTTTTCTTTGGTGCAAAGAAAACCCTTTTGAACCAATGGAATCCGTACTTTCTGTTACCTACAGGGTGAGGCACGCCAATGGGCATTACCTCAATTCACAACGCCAGTCGGTGATACTGGACAGAAGTGAAAAGAATAATGTGCTAGCTACGGTAGGGATTTTGACTGTATTCAGTGGAAAAGAACTTGATACTGAGGTAAAGTACTCGTTTACAGGCCCAGGAACAGCAGGTTTTCATGTGCCAGAAGTAGATAAGGACAACACTCTTTCTCTCAGTAAGCGTGAATTAATGGTGTTGAAGTTAATGGCAAAGGGACTAAGCAGCAAAGAAATTGCTGAACAGCTTTTTATCTCCAAATCGACGGTAGATGGGCACAGAAGGCAAATGCTTCGGAAGTCAGGACTGAAAAACAGTATTGAACTGGTTGTGTTGGGTATTAAAAATGGATTGGTGTAAAAAATAGACAATGCTCTCATTGGCTACACGACTTCGGTTTCCTTACCTTCCTATGCTAACGACTTGAAGAATCTCAATAATAGTTTATTAAACTCTTTGGGTTGGCTTAGTTGGGTACAATGAAAGGCATTTTCAATTACTTGGATTTTTCTTTCGAAAAGAGTAGGAAAGTCTATTTGTTGAATATATTCCAAGCTTACGCCAAGCTCTTTCTCTCCGTGCGCTACCAAAATAGGGATTCCCGATTTTTTCACTATCTCGGCTTCGTCCTCTTCGCTCCAGTTGGAGATGTCTTGGTAAAGGGAAGTTTTAAATGCTGGATCGGTTCGGAGGATTTGCTGAACTAATATTTCTTGGCGCTCGACCTGGATAAACACTTTGGCAAGTACCAATGCTTCTTCGGATGTAAGCTCAGGCTTGAAAAGCAATCCAACGTCTAATGTTGGCAAAAAAGCTGTTGCCATATCTGCCACAGTTCTAAGCGGAGGAGTCCCAAAAATCCCAATCCCCCCAATGTCTCCCACCTCGCTGGCATAGTGCAAAGCGATATGACCTCCTAAAGAGTTGGCAATCACTATCGGTTTGTTCAGCTCTAGGTGTTCCACCACTGCTTGCACTTGGCTAACCATTCCTTGGATACTATAGTCTTCCGAGGGCGAAGGTGAGTTGCCCGAAGCCCCATGTCCCAAAAAGTCGAAGGCAACTAGATGGAACTCTTTCTCTAGTTCAGGGACGAATTGGGACGCAAATGTTTCGGAAGACAATGAGTTTCCGTGTAAAAACAACACAGATCGTGCATTGTTAGGGCTTTCATAAATTGCGTATTGTCTACCGTCTATGCCGTGAAGAGTAGGTGTCATAAGTAAAAAACCTAGTTAGGGTGTTAATACCATGAGCTTACATAGCTTACAGGCAGGAAAAAGACTAAGAGCATGTTTAAATTTTGAAAAGAGCCGGGCAGGCTAAAACTTTGTAGTGACGAAACAACAAAGTTTATGGAAACAGGATATACCCGCTTGACCTCCCGGCAATGGCAATATATAAAAGAATATCTTCCCGTGGAAAGGAAACGCAAATATGACCTCAGGGACGTGGTGGACTCGATCTTGTACTGCATGCGCAGCGGACAGCAGTGGCGCAGCCTCTCGGGCGAGGGACGCCCTCCTTGGAATGTGGTATACTATTATTTCCGCAAGTGGCAGGGGGACAACACGCTTTTTCGGCTGAACGCGGCACTCAACCAACTAGAGCGCAAGAGGAAGGGCAAGAAGGCGACCCCGAGCATGCTTTCCATTGATAGCCAGTCGGTAAAGTGCGCGCCTTTTATCGGGCAGGACACGGGGCTGGACGGCAACAAGAAGGTGAACGGGAGAAAAAGGCACGTCATCACCGATACGCTCGGGCTGGTATGGGGAGTGGTCGCCACTGGCGCCAACGAGCATGACGGCACGATAGGGCAACGGGTGGTGGAGCCCCTCTTGGGCTACCTGCACAGGATGGAAAAGATCCTGGCAGACCAGGCCTATAAAAAGAAGTTCACCGGATGGGTAGAGGACAACATAAGGGGCGTAGAGGTCGAGATATCCTCTTGTCCCCCAACCCCCAGGGGCTTTGTGCCCATCAAGTGGAGATGGGTCACCGAGAGGACATTCGGCACGTTCAATTTCTTCCGGAGGCTGTCCAAAGACTATGAAAAAACTACCAAAAGCCAAGAAGCTTGGGTTTTATGGCAAAACTGCCAAATAATACTTAATAGGATCAAAAAAATGCCTATTTAAAATTTTTAAACATGATCTAAGCTTATTTGAAAAAATCAATCCCTAAAATTGGGGATTTTACATATTTCTCCTTTCAAAAACCCTCACATGTGAGGATTGACTGATGTAAAATACACATGTAAATTTACATACGAATAACAGAGTAATTTTGCCCTTGTATAAATATAGGTTTGTGCTGAGTGGAAATAAAAGAAAAAGGGGGCTATTCTATCGTGCTTTTCCTTGTAGTTTTATGAGGATTGGCTTTTGTAAATGAATATAATGGAGCAATAATAAGATTGACAATTAAACCAAACTTATTTGAACAGCCCACCTAATATTTAGGTGGGCTGTTTTACTTTATCTCACTACATCATACGTCTGATGGGCTATTTCTAGCTCTTCGTTGGTTGGGATGACCAACACTTTTACCTTACTAGCAGGAGTACTAATTTCTATAGGTTCTCTTGCCCGTTGATCGTTTACTTCTTCATCTATTTCAATACCCAGTTTCTCCAAGCCTTCTAATGAATGTTTTCTCACGAATGGACTATTTTCTCCCACCCCAGCAGTAAACACGATCACATCTACTCCGCCTAATGCGGCAATGTAGGAACCAATGTATTTTCTGATACGATAGCAATAAATATCCAAAGCTGTAATGGCTTCTTCTTCACCGGCATCTTTTCTCGCTTCTATGTCCCTTAGGTCATTTTGCCCGGTCAAGCCTTTCATGCCGCTTTCTTTGTTCAGTAGTTTGTCTATTTCGTCAAAGGATTTCCCTAATGTTTTCCCTAGAAAAAAGAAAAGCGCAGGGTCGATATCGCCACTTCTCGTACCCATTACAAGACCTCCGAGCGGACTCAACCCCATGCTAGTATCTATACATTTCCCACCTTGTACCGCAGCCATACTACAGCCGTTGCCAAGGTGCACGGTAATCGTATTCAAACTTTCAAGCGGCTTATCTAAATAATCCGCAGCTGCTTTTGATACAAATAAGTGAGAAGTACCATGAAAACCATAAGCTCGCACACCATTTTCGTGGTAAAGCTCTTTGGGAACAGCGTAGCGATAAGCCCTTTTTGGCATAGTCTGGTGAAAAGCAGTGTCAAAAACAGCCACGTGGGTAGCATTGGGGAAAACCTCTTCGGCAACTTCAATCCCTATCAAATTGAGCGGATTGTGCAAAGGAGCTAGAGGGGAAAGCTTCTTTATTCCATCTTTCACTTCTTGGTCAATCACCACTGTTTTTTTGAAAAGCTCGCCACCGTGTACCGCTCTATGACCTACCGCAAAAATTTCATCCGCAGAATTTATTACACCAAACTCCTTATCCATCAGCAGCTCGTTTACTCTCAGCATACCTTCTCTGTGGTCTTGCAATTTCAACTCTTCCTTTTTGACTTTCTCCTCAGCTGAGTCTGGATGGATTACATGCTTGATTTGACTCATAGATTCGCCTATTTTTTCAACCACCCCCGAAGTAAGCACATCGTCCTTCTCCATATCAAACAATTGATATTTGATAGATGAACTTCCTGTATTTATTACCAATATTTTCATATCAACTATTTTCTTTTAATTCGTTTATTAAAGTTCTTCACCAATACTTTGCGCCTGTATAGCGGTAATCACTACGGTATTGATGATATCTGGAACAGTACAACCCCTGCTTAGGTCATTGACAGGCTTTTTCAGACCTTGCAACACAGGACCGATGGCAATTGCACCCGTTTCCCTTTGCACCGCTTTGTATGTATTATTTCCAGTATTAAGATCAGGAAAGATCAACACAGATGCTTGACCTGCCACTTCCGAACCTGGCATTTTTTGGGAGCCCACTTGCTTATCGACCGCGGCATCGTACTGGATAGGGCCTTCTATTTTGAGGTCCGGCCTTCTTTCTTTGGCTATTTTGGTCGCTTCCCTTACTTTGTCAACTTCCGCCCCTTTTCCAGAGTCTCCCGATGAATAGGAAAGCATGGCTACTTTAGGATCTACATCGAAAGCTAAGCTTGTTTCCGCAGAAGAAATAGCTATTTCTGCTAATTGTTCTGCATTTGGGTTCGGGTTCACGGCACAGTCGCCATACACCAATACCCTGTCTTCTAAGCACATAAAAAATACTGAAGAAACAGTGCTGCAGCCTTTTTTGGTTTTGATAATTTGCAATGCTGGGCGAATGGTATGCTGGGTGGTATGCATTGCGCCAGAAACCATACCATCTGCATGACCTTTGTGCACCATCATAGTTCCATAAAACGAAACATCACACATAGAGTCTTGCGCTTGCTCCTTAGTCATACCTTTCGCTTTTCTAATCTCTAAGAGAGTCTCGGTGTATTCTTCAAACTGCGGAGAAGTCGCCGGTTCAATTATCTTAATTCTGTCCAGGTCGATGCGCAAGCCCTGTTGGCGAATAGTGGTCACAATTCGATCTTCGTTACCCAAAAGCGTAAGGTCTACAATATCGTTTTCTAAGATATATTCAGCGGCTTTCAGTACCCTCAAATCACGACCTTCTGGCAATACGATATGTTTTCGAGAGCTTTTTGCCTTCTGCACCAGATTGTACTCAAACATCCTTGGAGTAACACCTCTCGACTTTATGGTACTTATTTTTTCTTCAAGCGCCTTTGTGTCTACATATTTTTCAAATATTTTCAAGCTCAACGCTATTTTAGTCGTATTCTCAGGAGCAATATGCGAATGGATAGAGCCTAGTTTGGAAGCGGTATTGAACGTATTCATCTCCACTGACAGGATCGGCACTAGGTTTGGGATACCGTCGAGCAAGCGGGTGATAGTAGCAGGAGGGTTATACTGAGTAGTGAGAATTACCCCCGAAATAGGCGGATAATTGGTAGACTGGTGAGCCTGCAACACACTCATTATCACATCTCCCCTATCACCTGGTGTAATTACCAAGCAATTTTCCGTAAGGTGTTCTAGATAATTTTGGATTTGCATAGAAGCAACCGAAAAGCGAAAAGCTTGTCTATCCAGCTGATCTTTGCCAAAAAGAATTTCTGCATCGAGGTGATCGGCTACCTCTTGCATGGTTGGGCTCTTGAGCACGATATTGTCAGGAATGACAGAAAGCACGGGGCTTTCTAGAGTGATCTTTTCCCTCATGCTCATCAGTAACTCGTGCGCATCGGCAGGATCGGCGCGGTTAAGCAACACAGCTGCTATTTCACATTCTTTTTCTATAAACTGATCGAGGTATAATTGAACGCCGCTTACCGCATCGTTTATATCACGGTTATTTGCACTGCCCAATATCAATACAGGGCAACCCAAGTTACGAGCTACTTCTACGTTTATATTAAAATCAAAAGCAGATCTTTCGCGAACAAAGTCAGTCCCTTCTACCAATACAAAATCACACTTTTGCTCTAGTTTTTTGTATTTATCTATGATCTTGTCGAGCAATGCATCTTGCTTTCCCTGAGCAATCATTTCTCTGGCCTCATGCCTTCGAAAGGCAAAAGTATCTTCATAGTCCAAGTCAAGGTCGAAGTGCCGAAGTATCAAGTCAATATTTTTATCTCGTTTTTCGGGGGAGCGCTCGGTAATGATTGGTCTAAAAATCCCTACTTTTTTAGTCTTTCTCAATACCATATCCATAATCCCCAAGCAAATCAGGGATTTTCCACAAGCTGGTTCTGGGGTTGTTACATATATTGATGCCGCCATTTTTTATAGTTAATCTGCTTTGTTTATAATTAGGTAAGATATAATCGAGTGCAAGTTAACAGTCGTACCTCTTAAATATAATGACCTTTGTCAAGCTATAAAGCCTAGTTTGGTTAATTTTTCAATCGGGAACGGTTGCCCTCTAAAAAAATATTTTCGGCCTTGAAAAGTAATCCCAAAAAGCAGGCTTCATTTCAATGCAACTCGGTACTCACCGCCAGCTATGTGAAAAGCAAAGGCGGTTTATAAGATGTAAAAAACAGAATCATAACAAACATAAAACGAAATCAAACAGCCTTTTGAATACAGAATAATCCTTTAAAAGGATGGAAAAATCCAACTTTATAACATGTCTTGAACCCCAATTGGCAAAAAAATAACGTTTTGAGTTAATAAACTCTCTGTCCTACAACCTACACTATCACTCATCACTTCGAAACAGTTTAGTTAAAAACCTTCAATTACTATGAACAAAAAGAATTTTATGAAAAAAATGTTACTAGCTATTCTTTTTAGCTTTTCATTAAATTATTTCACTTTCGCTCAAAACAACCAAGTAAATGTAATTGACCCTTCCCAAGAAGCCATGTTGGCAACCTACAACCAGGGCATTAGTTATCTCGAGCAAAAACGCTATACGGAAGCTATAAAAGAATTTGATAAAGCTATCAATGGCAGCCCAAACTTCTACAAGGCTTACTTTAATAGGGCACATGCTTATGAGAAACTAGAAAAGTACGGTTCGGCTATTTGGAACTACTCAAAATGCATAAGCTTGCAGCCTAGGGAAAGCAAAACTTATTTTGCCAGAGGGAAATGTAAGGCATCGCTCGGGCAAGCAGATAAGGCAATGACCGATTTTAATAGAGCCTTGGAGCTTGACCCTCAAAATACGGATGTTTATTACTTTAAAGGTCTTGTTTTGTTTGAGCAACAAAACTATCACGCTGCTATTTCACAATACGACCAAGCGCTTAAGGTAAACCCTTCTTTTGTAAATGCTCTTAACGACAGAGCTGGGGCTAAACGAATGATAGATGACTTGGATGGCGCTATTGAAGATTACCAAAAAGCAATTCAGGCAGAAAAAAGCCACGATTTCGTGTACAACAATCTCGCTTCTGCTTTTAGGCTCAAAGGAGACTTTGACAAAGCAATCGAAAACTACTCTGCCGCAATTACGCTAAAGCCCACTTCATTTTTATTTTACAACAATAGAGGAAGGGCTTACTTTGAAAAGGGAGAATTTTCAAAAGCGTTGAAAGATTTTGACAAGGCTATTGAGCTCAACCCTAAATATGCTTTGGCATATAATAACCGTGCAAGTGCCCACAAACAACTGAAATCGTATAAGCTAGCGGAAAACGATGCTACAAAAGCAATTTCGCTCAAGCCTGATTTTGGTGCTGCGTATTTGAACAGGGGTATTATCAGGGAAATGTTGAGAGACCAAGCAAGTGCGTGCCAAGATTGGGACAGAGCCGCACAACTTGGTATTGAAACTGCAAAACAATATACCCAAAGCTGCAAGTAACTCCTTGATGACCATTAGCATTTTATCAAAAATTAGCTAGAAATATCTATTATGAAACATTTTATTCTATATACTATCCTTATAGCCTGTTCGCTCACAGCCCAGGCACAAACAGATACACCGTTTAACAAGAAGCTTTTTTCAGACCAAAAATATGAGTTTAAAGAAGCTTACTTTCACTTAGAGGAAGGCAATGACTTTTTTGATGAAGGTCCTGTAGCTTACAAAGCTGCACTGACGAATTATCTTAAGGCTCAAGAGTTTAACCCTAATTCATCAGAATTAAATTTTAAAATTGGTATTTGCTACCTAAAATCGATCAACAAAGAAAATGCGTTGACTTACTTGGAAAAAGCTTTTCAGCTAAATGAAAGGGTAGATCCAGGCATCTTCTTTTATTTGGCAGAAGCCTACCATTACAAAAGCAACTGGAACGAGGCCATTGAATGGTATCAGAAGTTCAAAGCGCAATTGATCGCTATTGAAGATAGAAAAAACAGAGAGGTTGTAGATCTACAGCTTCAAGTAGTGAATAAAAAAATACAGGAATGTGAGTATGGCAAAGCAATGGCAGCCAACCCAGTACGAGTTTTTATTGACAATATTGGGCCAACTATCAATACTCTTTATTCAGAGTACGGCGTCACTATTTCTGCCGACGAATCGATGATGCTCTTTACTTCCAGAAGACCTGATGTGATCGGGTTTAGTTCAAAAAATTCGATTGACGAAACTACGGAAGACATCTACATGAGTGTGAGGGATAAAAATGGTAATTGGGGAGTAGCCAAAAACCTAGGAACGCCAATCAACGACAAGGGACATGATGCCACGGTAAGTCTTGGTCCTGATGGTCAATATATGATTATGTATAAAGATGAAGATGGAGGGGCATTATTTGAGTCGCACCTAGATGGCGAGTATTGGACTAAGCCCGAACTTTTGGACAAGCAGATAAATTCAAATTACCACGAAACAGAGGCTGTTTATTCTCTCGACCGAAAAAGAATTTACTTCGTAAGTAATAAACCAGAGGATAACCTAGGGATGACAGATCATGAAACAGGAGAATATACACATGATATTTTTTACTGTGACTGGGATGATAAAAAAGAAAAGTGGGGCTCTCCTAAGAATATGGGAGCATTGATAAATACAAAATATGATGAAATAGGCCTTTACCTTCACCCTGATGGAAAGACGTTGTTTTTTAGCTCTAAAGGGCATGATACCATGGGTGGGTACGATATTTTCAAGACCGTTCACAACGAAGATTATGACACATGGTCGGAGCCTGAAAACATAGGCTATCCTGTAAATACTCCAGATGATGATGTATTCTTAATCGTGTCTGCTAATGGCAAGCACGGATATTATGCTTCTGCAAGAACAGATGGGTTTGGTGAGAAAGACATCTACGTAATCACCTTTCTTGGCGCTGAGAAACAACTTTTACTTACTTCAGAAGATCCACTATTAGCCAATTTGCATAACCCTATTGGCGAAAAGCTAATAGAACCCAAGGCGGAAATGGCTATTTCCCAAGCCTCTCTCTTAAAAGGACGGGTGCTCGATGCAGTTACTAAAGAGCCGATTATGGCTGAAATTGAGTTGGTGGATAACTCAAAAAACAAACAGGTTGCCATTTTCCAATCAAACAAAGCATCGGGTAAATACTTAGTATCCTTGCCCGATGGCCGTAACTATGGTATAGCGGTAAAACATTCCGATTACCTATTCCATTCTGAGAATTTTGATATGCCAAAAGGAAATGGTTACCAAGAGTTTGAAAAAATAATTTACCTCAAAAAGGCGACCGTGGGCAGCAAGATAGTCCTGAAAAACATCTTTTTTGATTTCAACAAAGCAACTCTTCGCCCCGAATCAACATCGGAGCTTGAAAGGCTAGCCCAAATGCTTAAGGATGCTCCATCGCTAAAAATAGAACTAGGAGGTCATACTGACAGCAAAGGCACGGACGATTACAATCAAAGTTTATCTGAAAAAAGAGCAAAAGCTGTAGTGGATTATTTGGTAAATACGTCCGGAATCGCCCAAAGTCGCCTGACTTTCAAAGGATATGGCGAGAAAGAGCCTGTTGCGCCAAATACAACTGAAGAAGGGAGGCAACTGAACAGGAGGACTGAGTTTAAGATTATAGCAAATTAGGAAAGAACAGAAAAGTGGTTTTGATGAGCATAGGCTTAAATAAGTCTATGCTTTTTTTGTATTCTGAACAAAACCCAAGAATATAAAAGCTTAAAAAATACGAAACCCATACATCACTGATGTATGGGTTAAGAGTGTTTCTGAAATAGCCGGTTTCTCCGACTATCTATATTTAATACAAAACCATGCCATTTGTAACAGGCAATTATTGAAAATCATTGATTTCATTACTTACTTGATCATAACAACTACTATAGACCGAGACTGAACTTTATAAACTGCTTTATTTATTTCAATCCCTTTTTCATACTCGCAATAATCCTCTGGAGAAGGCAATGATGTATCGATTACCCTACGCCACTTGGGCTTGTCGTGCATCACGGGAAGCTCAAAATAAAGATCTTCCCAATACGCATTAAACATTACGTGGATAATCGGATCTTTTTTCTTCTTATGTAAAGTGAGAGCAATTGAATGAGAGTTTTTCCCCCAATCAGGCTTCCCGCATTTTACTCCATGCCATTGAATATGTGGAGATTTCTTTTCATGCAAATCAACCCAAAAGCGATCTTCTTGAAAAATGCTGTGCGAAATATTGAACTTGATCAGAGACTTTACAAAGCCATATACATCTTTATTATCATCCAGCATTTCCCAGTCTACCCAGCTAAGTTCATTGTCTTGGCAGTAGGCGTTATTATTTCCTTTTTGTGTCCTTCGGAATTCATCTCCCATCAAGATCATAGGCGTACCTTGGGCAAGGAAAAGGATGGTAAAGAAATTCTTGATTTGCTTGAGCCTTAATGCCTCTATTTCTTTATTGGGAGTAGGCCCTTCAACCCCACAGTTCCAACTAGCATTATTTTTCTCCCCATCTCGGTTGTGTTCACCGTTTGCTAGGTTGTGCTTCTCGTTGTACGAAACCAAATCATTAAGCGTAAAACCATCGTGACAGGTGATAAAGTTGATGCTTCGGTTGGGGTCTCTATCTCTTACCGAAAACATATCTGGACTGCCGATCAAACGTTGACCAAAGCCCCAAACAGTATCGGTATCACCTTTCATAAACTCACGGGCATCATCTCGGAACATGCCGTTCCATTCCGCCCATTTGTCTCCAATGAAATTTCCAACTTGATAAAGCCCAGCGGCATCCCATGCTTCGGCAATGATCTTCGTACCTGCCAAAACCGGCTCTGATTCAATTTCCCAAAGAATAGGAGGATTTTTCATCGGGTTACCGTATTCGTCTCGGGAAAGTACCGAAGCCAAATCGAACCGAAACCCATCTACGTGCATTTCTTTCACCCAATAGCAAAGGCTATCCATGATCAACCTTCTCACTATAGAGTGGCTGGCATCGAGGGAATTGCCACAACCTGAAAAATCTTTGTACTCTCCTGTTTCGGCATTGAGCGAATAATACGCACTATTTTCAAAGCCTTTGAAACATTGAATAGGTCCTGTATCCCCACCTTCCGATGTATGATTGTATACCACATCAAGAATCACTTCTATTCCAGCTTTGTGGAAAGCCTTCACCATTTCCTTGAACTCGTTTACCGTCTGAATAGGGTCGTCAGTAGTGCCATAGGCATGATGAGGGGCAAAAAAACTAATAGGACTATATCCCCAATAATTGACTCCACTTGGGGCATCTTGGTGATCGAACTGCTGAACTGGCAATAGCTCCACGGCCGTCACCCCTAACTCTTTGAGATATGGGATTTTTTCAATCAGCCCCAAGTATGTTCCTTTTTTATCATCTGCCACACCTGAGCTTGGGTGCTTAGTAAAGCCCGCCACATGGAGTTCGTAAATAATAGTCTTAGAAAAAGGCCTTGAAAGAGGCTTATCACCTTCCCAGTCAAAACTAGAGCTATCCAACACCACACTTTTCATTGCCTCTTTTATATTGCTACCAGGTTCTTCCCCTGCTTTTTTACTGTAACCCTTACCAATAGCAACACCTTTAGAATAAGGATCTAACAGGAGCTTAGAACCATCAAAACGCAACCCTTTGATTGGATTCATGGGGCCATATACCCTAAACCCATAAATTTGACCCTCTTCTATTCCTTGTACATTTATATGCCAGTAATAAAAGGTTTTATTCACCTTAGGATCGAGCTTGATTATTTTCGTAGGCTCTTCATCATCTGGTCCGTCAAAAAAAAGCAACTCTACCGCTTCGGCAGAGGCAGAAAAAACACAGAAGTTTACACCATTTTTAGTGAAGGTAGCACCGAGCGGATGGCTCATGCCAGGGGTAGTGGTAATCATACTCATTTCGTAAAAAAGGCTGTTAGGTTCAAGAATGTATTCAAAGCTAAGATAGAGAAAAAAATTACTCAGATAAGGTCATAGCTTAGTTTTTAGAAAATAAAAAAGCCCAATCTCAAATGGGACTGGGCTTCTGTTGAACTCTTAATCGTATTTATTTTTCTGCCTTTTGGCTAAGTTCTATGTTGAAAAGATCGTTAAGCGTTTCTGCCAAGTTTTCGGCATCTCCTCTTCTACATGCCGCTTTCAGTTGAAGCACAGGAAGCTTGATGATTTTGTTCATGATACTGCGGGTAATCATTTCTACTTTTTCCGCCTCCACATTGTCGAGTTGCTTAAGGTGTTTACTGATTTCCTCATTACGAATAAGCTCTAAAGCATCTTTAAATTTTTGAATGGCCGGAGCAAAACTATTTTCATGTACCCATTCATCGAAGTCGTGCAACGCCTCATCAATCAAACCTTTTACGGCAGGAATTGCTTGTTTTCTCGATTCTATTGCTTTCGAAGCTCGTACATTTACATCATCGATATTATAAACTATTGCGCCAACTACCTCTTCAATCGACTCGTCCACACTTCTTGGAACAGAAAGGTCAATGAATATTTTATAAGAAAGGAGGTTGAGCTTGGCCACTTCTTCTTTGGTGAAAAAAGCACCGTCCTGAGCTGCTATTGCACTAACGATGATATCAGCTCGCTCTACTTGCTCCCAAGCTTGCTCAAAAGGAACAGCTTTGTATCCAAACTCATCAGCTAATTCCGCTGCTTTTTCATGCGTTCTGTTGGTAATCACCACATCGGCAATCTCTGTATTTTTCAGGTTTCTCACTACATCTGCTCCAATCTCACCCAAACCTAATACCAATACTTTTGGGTTATTTTGCCCATATACCAATTCCTCTATCAGCTCAACAGCTGCATAAGAAACCGAAGCAGCTCCATCTCTAAAAGCTGTTTCTTGCACTACTTTTTTATTGGTAAAAAAGATAGTATGCATGAGGCGGTGCAAAATAGGCCCTGCTAAGTTCAAGTCGGCTGAACGTTGGTAAGCTCGCTTGAGCTGGTTGGTAATTTGAAGGTCTCCTATTACTTGCGACTCTAGCCCAATAGCCACATGAAACAAATGCTTCGCAGCTTTTTTATGGTTGGTAATTTTCTCGAAATAAGGGGAAAACTTAGATAGATCGGTTATACCTGCCTCAAGTGCCAATAACTTTATTAGGGTTTCAGAATAGTCAACATCAGACGAATAATAAATTTCGGTTCTATTGCAGGTTGAAACCACCAATGCTTCTGAGGTAGTAGTAATGTCTCGCACCTTATGAAGCAGGTCGTGACAGGCTTGCTCGCTGAGCGAGAGCAGTTCACGGACTTCAAGAGACGCGTTTTTGTGTGAAAGTGATATTGCTTTGAACTGGTGCTGCATAAAAATCAGGCTCTGCGCCACTTTAATTATCCAGAATTGATTTATGTTATTGAACTGGATGCCTTGATCCTAAACACTTTGTTCGTGTTTTTGTATTTTTTGTGCATTCTAACTGCAAAAGTAGTCCATAAACTTCTGGAGCACAAAAAGGAACAGGCACCACTATCTAGTTTAGATTCATTCTAAAAAAGAATCTTGTCAGTTTTAGATGGTTTTCCACCATTCTTATAATTTTAGTTCATAAACATAGCGATAGAACGCCCTCTAAGTTTATGATATCCATCAAGGCTTTCGGTGACTTTTATGATCTAAACAAGCCCTTGTGGGCAACAACTTACAAAGCAACTTAATTCCTTGAATTACTAAATTATCCCTATAATCTCAACCTTTTTCTATCACCATAATTAATTTCATTATCCATTAAAGGATTAATAACTTTGGAAGGAAAAAAATGAGAATTTGACAACAAATGAGCACAACTACTGAAAAAGACATTGCGGTATTATTGATGTACTGCCCCGACCAAAAAGGAATAGTAGCATCGGTGACAAGTTTTTTGCAAGAAAACAAAGGTAATGTCATTTACCTAGATCAGCATGTTGACACAGAACGCAAAATGTTTTTCATGCGGTTAGAGGTTGAATTGGATGATTTTGTAGTGCCAAAAGATAAAATTCGAGACTATTTCCAAACACTTATAGCTTCGAGGTATAGCATGACCTTCAAGCTTTTTTTTAAAAGCCATATACATCGGATGGCTGTATTTGTCTCTAAAATGTCGCATTGCTTATTCGATATCTTATCAAGGAGACAATCGGGGGAGTGGGAAATAGAAATACCTGTGATTATAAGCAATCACAAAAACCTTGAACCTATAGCCCAAAGCTTCGGAATTCCTTTTGAATATTTGCCCATTGCTAGAGATAATAAGGCAGAACAAGAGAAAAAACAGATAGCTATTTTGGAAAAGCACCAAATCGATCTTATTGTTCTTGCGAGGTATATGCAAATCATTTCTCCAGATTTCATAAAAGCATACCCAGATAAAATCATCAATATCCACCATTCTTTTTTACCTGCATTTATAGGTGCGAGACCTTACCATGCTGCCCATGAAAGAGGGGTGAAAATTATTGGTGCAACGAGCCATTACGTTACAGAGGAGCTGGATGCGGGACCAATCATTGACCAAGGTGTAACTCGGGTAAGCCACAAAGACTCAGTGAAAGATTTGATAAGAAAAGGAAAAGATTTAGAAAAAATAGTACTTTCTAGAGCTATATGGAATCATATCAACCATAAACTCCTTCATTTCGAAAATAGGACAATCATCTTTGATTAGGAAAATTTATTTGGAAACCGATTTTGTATTGCTGAGAAGAGATACAATTTTTTCCTTTAGAACATCTCGTTTGAAAGGCTTAGATATATAATCGTTCATCCCAACCGAAAAACATTTCTCGGCTTCACCTTTCAATGCATTTGCGGTCAGTGCCATGATAGGCACTTCGCTTTTCGGTGGCTCAAACTCATTTCTTATTGCATAGGTAGCATTGTAGCCATCCATTACAGGCATATGTACGTCCATCAGTACCAAGGAATAGTCTTTCCCCTTCATGAGGTCAAGCGTCTTTTGCCCATTTTCTGCTACATCTACCTCAAAACCCCAATCTTCTAGCAAGGTCACTACCACCATTTGGTTTACTTCGTTGTCTTCTGCCAGCAAAATTTGAGTCTTTCCTGAATTTGAATCAGCCGAAATGGTCTCGATAGGCACATCATTTACTTTTATATCCTCTTTTGGCTCTTCTCTTGGGTCTGTTTTTTTGTAAGACATTTCGAAGGCAAATGTACTTCCTTTACCCACTTCACTGTCTAAGGTCATTTTTCCACCTTGCATTTCTACTAGCGAGCGTGATATACTCAAACCTAGCCCCGTTCCACCAAACTTACGGGTTGTATCGTCACTTGCTTGGGAAAAAATACTAAATATAGATTCAAACTTTTCTTTCTCTATTCCAATCCCAGTGTCCTTCACATAGAAACGAATAATGAAATATTCGTGTGTTTCTTCCAACAACCTACCTCCTATGGTAACGACTCCTCCTTTGCTCGTAAATTTCACTGCATTGGAAAATAGGTTTAGCAAAATCTGACGAAATCTTACTGGGTCACCTACAATGTAATCAGGCAACATATCGTCTAATAACACATTTGCCTTCAATTGCTTTTCCTTGATCTTCACTTGGCAACTATCCACTACCGATTTCACCACCTCTTTTATATCAATATCCTTTTCTTCAAAAGTAAGCTTGCCCGAATCAATCTTGGAAAAATCAAGAATATCATTAATAATGGTAAGCAGATTACTGGCAGATGAACGAATGGTGTCCAAGTATTTATGTTGCAGAGCATTTAACTTAGTATCGCCCAAAAGGTCTGCTACCCCCATAATGCCATTCATAGGTGTCCTGATTTCATGGCTCATATTTGCCAGAAAAGTCTGCTTGGCCTTTGCCGACTCTTCGGCATGCTCTCTTGCTATTTCAGCTTGCTCACGCGAAAGCTCAGCCTGTTCCTTGGCACTCACCAATGCTTCGTTTTGTACTTTTATTTGCCCGAGCATATGATTAAAACCAGAAGCCAAAGTACCTATTTCGTCTTTTCTATAATCTTGATCGACCTTGATCGAGTAATCTTTTTCTGCCGAAACTTTTTTGGTAGTACTGGTGAGTTGGATAATTGGGCGAGAAATTACTCGTTGGATCCAGATTGAAAGTAAATAAGCACCAATTAAACCAATGACAAATACGATTGCCACTACGCTCCCGAAGCTTTTATACCTATCGAGAGGAATTCTTAAATCAGACCGAATAAATACCGTTAAGATCTTACTTTTTGAAGCAAAATCATCATCGTATAAATCTACCCAGATATCAATATAGCCCTGCTCGTAAATCTTAACATAGCCCCAAAATTTTTGAAGGGCACTCAGCTCGGAAGCTTCAAATCGATAAGAGGTATAAATAGGAGTAAAGCTACTTTTGTTCAAAGCCAAGGAAGGGCTGTTGGTAACGCTTAAGACAGTTTCTTTCTTTAAGGCAGCAGCACCTTGGGCTTGGTTAGGCACTTTTTGGGCTATGCCTCTTTCAATCAATTGACGGTCGTAATAGGCAAAAACCGAATCTTTTTCATCAAAGATAGCCCCATACATTATGTCTTCTGTCTCATGTAAGGCTGTCACAGTAGCCCATTGAGCTTGTTCTATAGCATTGTCACCTTTCAGGTTCACATAAATCTTATTGTCATCGCCTAAGAGGTAAGCCCTTTGTTCCAGACCTTGCACCATCCCATCGTGATAGTTCACAAAGTCATAAATACCAAAGGAGCTATAAGATAATAGTAATGCTATTACGCTGGTACAAATTGTAATAACTACTAGCTTATACTTTATGGGAGCATTATCTAGAAAGGATTGAACAACTTTGATTTTCATTAAGCACCCGAGCTAATTTACATAAAACATTAATCTAATAACTTACCTTCTCCTCTGATAAAAATTTGCATTTTCTACCAGCAAGTATTGGCTCTTTTACTTACCAGGTCCTTTAGGCGGGTTAGGGTTATTAGGAATAATTTGTTCAGCCATTTTCCAAAGCTTAGGATCGAAGTACAACCCTGCTTCGGTAGCTGCTTGCATATTGATATTAAAGGTTGGCCTTTCTCTATTAAAGTTGATAATCCCGCCTTTTTCGCAGAATCCTTCTATTCCATCGCCGATGGTGAGCACCCCGTAAGAACGGTACTTTAAAATCTCGCCAAGCGTTTCATTCATCCTGTATTCTTCCGAACGACCGACAAAAAGAATATGGGACCCTTTTAGTTCTCTGATGGTATTTCCTCTACGAATTTCGATAGTTCTACCCCCTGCTTTCCGATTGGCAACAAGCTCATCCAACACACCCCTAAACGGATCGTCTCCTAAAATGCCCAATACAATTACGTTTTTCTTGAAAACATCTTCGGGCCATGTTACGTATCTCGCAAAGTGATACACCCACCCTCCTTTTATTTCATGCTCCTTCCACTGTGCCTGTGTTTTTTTAGGCAACAAAATAATAGCACCCAATAATAGAAGACCCACGTATAATCTCTTCACATTTGGTTTTATATAGGTCAATGCTTTAACGTTAATTTGTTCAATTGCCAAAAGAATATTTGAATTTAAGGATTATTCCCAATATAATCATTCACTTTTATATTAAGATACTATTTTATATACCTTTATAACTATATACTCATCATCTTCTGCTCAATCACAATAAATAGTCACTTTTACCACATCATACACCTGATTGTTAACATAGGTATTCGTTGTCTGAGAACTATCATAGGTTAGTATTTGCGAAGAAGCCACTCCTTTTTCCATCAACTTATCTCTCAAGTAATTGAGGCGGTTAGTCGATAGGCTTTTATTGTTTCGAAGAGAATGCACATGTACTAATTCAATCTTATGCTGTCTATTTGATTTAAGAAGAGAAGCCAATTCACCTAAATCTTCTTCAAATTGAGCATCAGGACTAACTCCACTTTGTGCATAAGGAAAGTCGCCTTCTACGCATACACACCTACCTAATCTGTTAGAATAAGCACCTCTACAGGTCACGTCATTCATAAGTGAATTAAGGGGACCTTTCAGTCTATATACTATACTATATTCTCCTGTCTGAATAGCTCTATCGAGAGTTGATACCAAATTATCATATACATCTTGAACTTCAACTTCTTTAGGTATCAAAGGATCATCGACATATTGATATAGGCTATCCCTCCCTGTAGAATCGGCATACTCAATAATTTTATTTAGCACTTCAACTAGCATATCATACCGATTCGTCCTGATCTCATCTTCTGCTCCAGCATCAGTAGTGCTAGATGTTTTATACATTGGCTCTATTTCAACAATATCTGCTACAACCTTCCCAAATGCCGTAACTTCATCTATGTTTATCTGGAGGCTGTACTGATAATTAAACACATCCTCTTCAATCCTTAACTCTATATTTTCAATAGCTTGCTTCTCATAAATCACATCTACTGAGTAGAATTTATTAGGGAAAAGCACCATAAAATATTTCCCATCTTCAGGCTTTGGGCTATACACATATTGCTGGATAGCTCCTGTTCCTCCTTCTTTGACTTTAAGCTGCACAGGAACACTTTTACCATTTTTATGTAATTGAATTACCCCAGATACTTTGGTAAGAGGCATTGGGCTTTCTCCCCAAACCACTTTCAAAATATCGTATGAACCAAAAGAACCATCTCCTCCTCTGTCAGAAGACAAGTAAGCCTTACTGTTATCAGGAGTAATTTGGAAGTAATCATCATCATATACACTATTTATTGGATCACCCAGATTCAAAGCTTTTGTCCACGATGCACCTATTTTTTTAGAACGGAATATGTCAAAATATCCCATTGAATCATGACCGTTGGAACTGAAGTATAAGGAAGTATGGTCTGGATGCATAAAAGGATTTACCTCATCAGCAGAAGAATTCACTCCTTCTCCTAGGTTTTCGGGAATTGACCACCTGCTCCCATCTATCCTGTGCATTTTATAAATATCAAAACCGCCAAATCCTCCTGGCTTGTTACTAGAAAAGTAAATAACATTTCCATTGGAAGCCATACATGCACCTCTAACAGCTGTCCCCCTATCTACCATCAAGTCTATTGGCTGTGGTCTTTGCCAATCTCCATTATTCTTTCTATTGACCACAAAAAAACTTCCTTCACTTTCATCTTGACCTAAATAAACCAACAACTTTTCCCCATCATCGGTCATTGAAAGCGTTGCAACATAAGGGTATTCTATTCCTTGGGCAGTAGGATGCTCCCATCTCGTATTTTCAGCTGGAAAACTAGAAAAATAAACATCATCAAGGTTAGAGCGCAATTCTTTAGGCATGAATACAAACTGATCACCAAATACTAGTTCAAGCCTATCCTTTGGCCTATCAGAACTCAAAAACATAGATTGCCCATCACTAGAGACAATTGGAGCGATCTCATTATATGAAGTATTGATAGGAAAATCCATAAAGCTCACATTCACATCAATCCTTCTCCTTCCCAGTAATTTTTTACCATTTTGACAAAAACCAATGATTTCATTAGCCTTCTGCCTCATTTCATCACTTATGGTAGTCTTTTCTAAATACTCGTTCAATACATTCACCGCATCCACAAAACGATAATTGTAATGATATGCTTTTCCCAAATAATAAAAGGCATCGATAGGTACAGTGCCGTCATTTTCTGTTAGTGCTTTTTCAATATAAGATGCAGCATCTTTTTTATGATTTGGGGATTTCAAATAGCACAGCCCAATTTTATAATTGAAGATAGATTTGTTGTATGTGGTTCTCAATTGTCTATACGCAGAAAGAGCTTCAGCATATTCTTTTCTCAAAAACATTGCATCAGCCTGCTCTAGCGAAGCTAGCCAGTCTTGCGCCATCATGCTTAAAGGCAAGAACAGAACAAGCACCACAAATACAGATATCTTTTTAATTAATTTCATATTACAGAATAATAGTTCTGCCAATTGACTTATAAGTAAATAAAGCTGGCTATTGGAAAAAGTAAGTCGATTGGTTATTTAGTAGTTAGATGTAATATCATAAAGATTGGCTAAAGTCTTTTTTTATTGATTAGAAAAGAAACAGTCCCGAAGCTACTACACCCGGGACTGAATGATATCTTAGTTTCCTTGCGAACCAGTTGTCTTTTCTACATTTGCCTCTATCCATAAAGTGGTTTGAGGAGTTTTAGGATCATTACAAATTACCGTGATGGTTTTCCTTTGCTTTCCAGTTCTTGACTTGCTGTTAAATGTAACATCAATAGTAGTTGATTCTCCTGGAGCAAGACTGGTTTTTTGTGGGCGAGTAGCCGTACATCCGCATGATGCTTTTGTTTTTCTGATAATCATAGGAGCATCACCATTATTTGTCAATTTAAAGCTTGTATTGGCCTTAGTCCCTTCTTCGATACTTCCAAAATCATGCTTTATCTTATCGAAAGTCACTTTTGGTAACTTCGTATCGGCAGTGATCTCCCCAAAATTCTCTTTAATGTTTGCGCTTACATTTATCCTTTTTTCTGGACGATCTGAATCATCTGTCATCAGTTTGAAATAATCAAACAAATAGCCCCAATCATTTTTCTTAGTTGCGTCGTATTTGAAACTCAACGTTACTGTCTCTTTTGGAGCAACAGTAAGTTTTGAAGAAGTAAATTCAATATGACCAGGAACTTTTGTAGCTTCCAAATCAAGAGTAACAGCCTTTTCTCCAGCATTATACACAACAGTAGACGCTGTATCAACGCCATCATTCATCACATCTCCAAAAACTATGTGAGTTGTCTTGAAACGCAAATTACCAATTGCCATCGGATAGAAATCCTCAGGACCTTTTGGTTTTGGCAATACCTTACCATTAATTCTCAACACTACAATCTCAGGCTCGCCATTCGTCCATACCGTAACCGATTTATTGAAAGGTCCTGGGCGATTCTTTGGGTTATAAGAGGCTTTTACATAACCTTCTCCTCCTGGCTTTACTAATTCTTTAGTCCATTCGGGAGTAGTACAGCCACACGAAGCTTGGACTTTGGTTATTTTCAAAGGCGCTTTACCAGTGTTTTTGAAGCTAAACACAACCTCTTGAGGACCACCTTCTTCTTTAATATCCCCAAAACTGTGTTGAAGCTTATCAAATTCTACCTTTCCTTTTTCTTGTGCATTTGTAATAGCTACAGTGCCTAACAAATACATTACTGTCCCAAGGATAGTTACAAACTTTTTCATTTAATCTGATTTTTAATACAAAAGAATACTCTTACGTAATATGACTTTAAAACTAACGAAACTAAAACAAATAAGTAATAAAAGACAGCATATAGAAGCCATCTAAAATTCATCTTGTCGCCTATTAGCTACTGTTTACTTTTATCTAACAATAAAAATGCTGGTTTTGATGTTCAAAATATGATAAAAACATCAATACTGCTATAAAGTACATTGCTCCTCAATAGTTCATTTAAGAACATAATAAATACGTGCAAATACTGTTCTTACGGATGATAATACATCTTTAAAAACCAGCATTTAGTAATACTTATCATCTATTTACAATCAATCAGAATTTGGAATGGATAAATTTTATGAGCATTTCAGTGTAAAACAGTTTCGAAATGAAATCAAATCGAATTCCATTTCTATGGCTTTCCAAGGAGCTTTCTCGAAAGATATATTATCTTTGATAGCTATCAACTTAAAGAAAATTCCTAATAGTGACTTTGTTAGCAAAAAAATCTTTGCATTGGTAGTAGAAATGGCTCAAAATGTCCACCATTACTCTGCCAAAAGAGTTTACTCTAAAGAGCTTCAAAGAGATATTGGAATTGGGATATTGACCATAAGCGAAAATGATGATTGTTACATAATAAGCTCAGGGAACTATATTTACCAAAAAGATGGTATAGAAATAGATGACCGATTTGCCAAGATCAACCATTTGTCAAGTGATGAACTGAAAGAACTCTATAAAAAGCAAAGAAAGCAACCCCAAAGAAAAGACAAACCGGGAGCTAACCTTGGCTTTATTGACATGAGAAGAAAGTCAGGGCACCCACTTGATTATATGATAAAAAAAATTGACGAAAACGAATCATTCTTCATCCTTTCAGTGAAAATTAATAAAGTATAGTGATGGAAAACTTTTATATTGAGGGATCAACTTATATACCCAGAATAGATTTTAATGCAGAAACTTCAGTTCTTGAAATTGAAGGAGAATCTTACCACGAATATACACTAGAGTTTTTCCAACCAGTTTTTGAATGGCTGGAAGAATATTTAGACGAACCGGGTAAAGATGTCACGTTTAATTTTAAGATGACGTATTTCAATACGAGTTCATCAAGGAGATTTTTGGAAATATTAAACATGCTAGAAGAATATCAGGAAGATAAAGAAGGCAATGTGACCATCAACTGGTATTATGAGGAAAGCGATATAGATATGTTGGAAAGTGGGGAAGAATACAAAGAAGATGTTGAACTTGATTTCAATTTGATTCCCTATACTCCAAAAGTGGTTTAAAAAGCATAAGTTGAGTATATATATGAAAAATGTCCTCCAAGTGCTTGAAGGACATTTTTCATAACTTATGTATAGTAAGAACCACAACTTAATTAAGAAGCCCTGCTCTTTTTAGCAAAGCGTCTGGAGATGGTTCTTTTCCTCTAAACCTCTTATAAAGCGTCATAGGATGCTCGCTACCTCCTGCTGAAAGTATATTTTCCCTGAATTTTTCTGCCACTTCTTTATTGAATATCCCTTCTTCTTTAAAGTACTCAAATGCATCGGCATCTAATACTTCTGCCCATTTGTAGCTATAGTACCCAGCAGAATAACCTCCTTGGAATATATGGGCAAAAGCACAGCTTGAAGTTGTCCCTTTTACTTCTGGGAATAAATCGGTTCGCTTAATGGCCTCTTTTTCAAAAGCCATCACATCTTCTACTTTTCCATCACCTTGATGCCATGCCATATCCAGCAAGCCAAAACTCAGCTGTCTTACAGTGGCATAACCTTCCATAAATTTCGCACTGTCCTTTATCTTATTGATCAATTCCTCTGGAATTTTTTCCCCTGTTTCATAATGGATAGCAAACATATCGAGGCATTCTTTTTCATAAGCCCAGTTTTCAAGGACCTGAGAGGGAAGCTCCACAAAATCCCAAAAAACACTTGTACCGCTCAAACCTTCATATTTGCTATCTGCCAATAAGCCATGAAGCGCATGCCCAAACTCATGAAAAAGAGTGGTAACCTCATTAAAAGTCAATAAAGAAGGCCGAGAAGTAGTCGGTTTTGTGAAATTACATACGATGGATACATGTGGTCTTTTTTCAACCTCATTGTAGTTGGATTGCCCCCTATACGAGGTCATCCATGCACCATTTCGCTTGCCTGCCCTAGGAAAGTAATCGGCATAATAAACACCAATGTACCTCCCACTAGTATGGGTTACTTCATAAGCTGTAACATCTGGATGGTACACTTGGATATTTTTCCTTTCGGTAAAGACTAAACCAAAAAGCTTATTTGCCACACCAAATACTCCTTCAACCACTTTTTCGAGTTGGAAATAAGGTTTCAGTACTTCATCGTCTATGGTAAACTTTTCCTTTTTCAACTTTTCAGAATAGTAGGAAAAATCCCATCGCTGCAATTGGTCAATACCATCAAGCTTCTTTGCATACTCTTCTACCTCAAGTACATCTGCTTTGGCGGCAGGCAAACCTTTCTCTAAAAGGTCTTCTAAAAAGCTATAAACACGCTTTGGCGACTCAGCCATTCTTTCTTCCAACACAAAATCAGCATGCGTAGCATAGCCCAGCAGCTTTGCTCGTTCACTTCGAAGTGCAACTATTTTTTTTACTATTTCACTATTATCTAATTCATCACCCTTACACCCTCTTGATGCAAATACTTTGAATAATTCTTCACGCCTAGCCCTGTTTTTAGCATAGGTCATATAAGCCATATAGCTTGGAAAATCGAGGGTAAACACCCACTTCCCCTCCAAGTCTCTTTCTTTGGCAGCTATAGCCGCTGCCTCAATAGCACTATCGGGCAAGCCTTCCAACTCTGCCTCATCGCTGATCACCATTTTGAAATCATTGGTCTCCTTCAGCAGGTGTTCTCCAAAAGTGAGGGATAGCTGCGAAAGTTCTTTGTCTATTGCCCTCAATTTCTCTTTATCTACCTCTTCTAAGCCTGCACCATTTCTCACAAAACTTTTATAACTTTTTCTGAGCAAAGTTTGTGACTCCACATCTAAATCCAGTGAATCTCTTTGCTCATATACCGTCAAAATTCGTTCAAAAAGATCTTTATTGAGCAAAATATCATTGCTGTACTCAGTTAGTTTTGGAGAAATCTTTCTGGCCAAGTTTTGAATTTCATCGTTGGTTTCAGCAGAGTTCAAGTTAAAAAAAATAGTGGATGCCCTATCTAATAACTTTCCAGCAAGATCAAGTGCTACTATCGTATTTTCAAAAGTTGGAGCTTCCTTATTTTCAGTGATTTTAGCGATATCCTCCTTCCCGAGCTTTATTCCTTCTTCTATCGCAGGTAAAAAATGTGTTGTTTTTATTTCTTCGAATGGAGCGGTTTCCAATACCGTCTCCCACTTTTCCAACAAAGGATTCATAGGTTTCTGTTTCTTGTCCTCACTAATTAAAATTCACTCTGATAAACTTCAAAAATGGCGATCTGTTTGAGAAAGAAAAATTATTGGGTAGAGTAATTTGGATGGATACCTGGCAATTGTGCTCCAATATTCCTCCTCCACTTGCTAAATTCATCTTTCAGTTCTTTTGCCTTTTCGGGCATTTCCGCTGCCAGATCATGCTCTTCACCAATATCATTTTTCAAATTATAAAGCTCTACCTGATCATTTGCTCCAGTAATGTATTTTTCATACCAAAAAATAAGTTTATAATCTCCTTTCCTTAGCGCACCAGCGGGTCTCATCCCCGAACCTTCATGGTAATGGGGATAATGCCAATAAAGCGATTTTCTAGAAATAGATCCTGTATTTTGTAAGACTGGTAACATATCCTCTCCATCTAAATTTTCCACTTGAATGGAATCTTGCCCTGCAACATTTAGCAAAGTAGGAAAAAAATCTGTAGAAATCACCTGAGCTTCGGAAGTGCTTCCTGCCTCAATATTCTTATCCCAGCGGACTATCAATGGCTCTCGTATTCCACCCTCATACAACCAGCCTTTCCCTGCCCTTAGCGGCGCTTGGGATGCATGGGCTTCCTTTCCCCCATTATCAGAGAAAAACACGATCATAGTATGCTCTTCCAGCCCTAATTCTTCTACTTTTTGCACTATCTGCCCCACACTGTTATCAAGTATTTCTATCACCGCCCCGATTGTAGGATTGTTTTTCTCCTCACCCGCCCCAGCTTTTTTCTCATATTTTGCTATTGTTTCTGAGCTTTCCGTAAGAGGGTCGTGGATAGAATTGTGCGATACAAATAGTAAAAAAGGCTTTTCAGCATTCTTTTCTATAAAACTCAAAGAGCGAGAAGTAATCGCCTTTACATTGTGGGCATCTTCTTTCTTTTCCCCATTTTTAGGTTTGTAAGTAATAAAAAATTCATCGAAACCTTGCTTATCAGGATTAAAAGCATCACTTTCTGGTGAAGTTTTTTCCTTGCTCAAGTGCCACTTACCAAAAAGCGCCGTGGTGTAGCCTTTGGGTTTTAATGCTTCTGCTACAGTTATTTCTTCTAGAGGTAAAAACTTCTGCCAGAGAGGTTCAAGAAGCGTATGATCAGCCGCAGCATTTCCAGGGATAAAATCAGTCAACTTGAGCCTTGCAGGATATTTCCCTGTCATAATGGATGCCCTTGTTGGAGAACAAACAGCCGCCGCCGCATAGGCATTGGTAAACTTCATCCCCTTGGCTGCCAACTTATCTATATTTGGGGTTTGATAGTATTCGCTACCATAGCAGCCGAGCTGTGTCCAGCCCAAGTCATCTGCTAAAATGAAAATAATATTAGGTGGGAGAAGTTTGCGCTGTTCATTATCAACTTTTTTAAGCTGATTACAGCTACATACCAAAAAGATGGCTGAAAGAAAGACTAACCTATTCATTAACGAAAAGTTTTAGTTTAAAAGAAGTAAGGCTCACTGGTTAGTTTCAGTTTTTTTCATCTTTTTATAAGATGGAACTTCCTATATAGAAAAATACTTGGGTAAGTACCAATAGCAAGTAATAGTATTTCTAAATTTATACTGTTTTTTTGAAAAAAATCGGAGAACGATGATTTTGACAAATAAATAACAAAAATCTGATGAGAATAGATAAGTTTTTATGGGCAGTAAGGCTTTTTAAAACAAGAAGCTTAGCAACCGAAGCATGCAAGGCGGGGAAGGTATTAATTAACGGCCAAACACTAAAGCCTTCTAGGGAAGTAAAAGAAGGCGAAGAAATAAAAGTAAAAAAAATGCCGATTTGGAGAACATATCGGGTAAAGGCTCTATTAAAAAGCAGAGTTGGGGCAAAACTTGTAGAGGATTATATAGAAGAAACTACAGCAGAAGAAGAGGTAAAAAAATTAGAGTTGCATAAACTCGCCGAACAGTTTGACAGAACAAAAGGCACAGGCAGACCTACTAAAAAAGAAAGGCGTGATATTGAAAAATATTTCAAGTAGCCGAGCAACTTTACACGATAATTGTTTTTTTATACTTAATACCCCATCCTTTCCTATAAATCAACCACAAAGTTGCATGATATAATCAGGATGGACGTTTATGGTGGGAGTCCGAATTTCTATCAAATTATTCTGATAATAATTAACATGCTAAAAACAATTATCAAACTACAACCATTCCAAATAGCCTTAATCAGCTTTTTAAGTCAACTATTGGTTTCTTTTGGCTTATCTGCCCAGCAGCCCAAACTCCAGGTGCAGACAGGACATGCTAGTCCTGTTCATTGCCTCGACTATAGCCCCAACGGCAAAATCATAGCCAGTGGAAGTGAAGATAAAAGCCTCAGATTGTGGGATGCTGTTACAGGTAAGGAAATAAAAAATTTCTTCGGGCATAAAGAAGGCATCTATGCGCTTAGCTTCCGAAAAGATGGCAAAACCATTGCTACAGCAAGTTCCGATCAGACTATTAAGCTGTGGAACATTGAAAAAGAAACTGCTTTCAGGACATTTTACGGTCATAGAGGAGCCATTAATACGCTTCAATGGTCAGATGATGGAAGTGTTCTTGCCAGCGGAGCTGATGATAAAGTTATAAAAATATGGGATGAACTTGGAAGGGAAAAGCATTCTTTGGATGGGCACAGAAGCAGTGTCCTCGATTTATCTTTTCACCCTACCCATCCGCAGTTAGCCAGCTCGGGAGCTGATAAGCTCATTATTATTTGGGATTTGACTACGGGAAAACAAGTAAAATCCTTCCAAGCCCATACCGACTCCATCCATTCCATTTCTTTCACTCCTGATGGAAAATGGCTTGTAAGCGCTGGTGAAGACCGAACTGTAAAAGTTTGGGATACCTCAGATTGGTCTCTTAAGCAAGTGATGTTTGGACATGCTGGAGGAGTAAAAGCGGTAACTACAGACCAACAAAGTAAATTGATTTACAGCGGAGGAAAAGATGGGATAATTGTAGCATGGGAGCTTGCTTCGGGTAGAAAGGTGCTCATGATGCAAGGCCACAAAGGCAGTATAAATGCACTTTCTATTGGCGACAGGTCAGATTTGTTAGCCAGTGCCAGTGATGATGCCACGCTTGCTACATGGAACAGCATCACCGGCAGACGCTATCAAGTAATTACGAGTGAAGCTGCTAGCATCAAAACAATTGAGTGGCACCCTGAAGGCAAACAATTCTCTTTTGGAAACAAAGTAGGAATGATCTACAGCTGGGATGCTAAAGCTGGGAAAATTATTCGCTCCATTCATGCACATAAATCTCAGGTAACATCCCTTGCGTACAGCCCAGATGGGAAATACTTAGTTTCAGGTGGTAAGGATATGCTTGTGAAAGTATGGAACACAGCCACAGGAAAAGAAGTCAGGACTTTCCAAGGGCACTTCGAAGCCGTAAATGCAGTAGTTTTCTTACCCGATGGCAGGTCGGTGGCAAGTGCTAGTAGTGACCAAACTATCAAAATTTGGGATATAAATACTGGTAAAGAACTTCGAAACTTGTTTGGACACTTGGGCAGTGTCAACGGTCTTTCTGTAAGTGCCGATGGAAATTTGCTCGCTAGCGGAAGCAGTGATAAAACCATAAAAATATGGGAGTTGGCTACAGGAAATTTAAAAACGACTTTTGAAGGGCACGCCGGTGTAATTAATGAGGTCGCTTTTAGTCCAGATACAGTTCATTTAGCAAGTGCCAGCAACGATGAAAGTATCAAAATCTGGAATATTGCTACCCAACAACAAGAAAAATCTCTGGAAGGAACTTCAGCACCAATCACTTCGGTTGCCTACGATCACACAGGGGCTTTTATCGTATCGGGAAGTACAAACCAAATTACAAGAGTTTGGAAAGCACATACAGGTAAAGTTTCCCGAACCCTTTTTGAGCACGACGGAACAGTGAACGGTGCTAAATTTAGTCCCGATGGGGAATTGGTAATTAGCGCAGGTGAAGACCAACAAATTAAAATTTGGAGGTTGAAAGAAGGGATGGAAATCCTTTCCCTTATCCCCGCAGACAAGGGAAACAACTTTGTGGTCACTAACCCCGATGGATACTTCGATGGAACGGAAAAAGGGATAAACAACTTGCTCCACTTCGTATTAGAAGATTATGTAATTCCGCTAAGCGCCTTGTATGAAAAACGTTTTTCTCCAGGCTTATGGAGAGCTATTCTTTGGGGTGAAGAAGAGGCTATTGCTGATGTAGAAGTTCCAGCAACTTTTTCCACTCCACCCGAAGTTTATTTCACCTACCCAAGGAGAAAACAGAACCAAGGGCATTTTAAAGTGACTCAAAGTGGGTTAATGTGCGACACAGCCAATATTCAGGTAAAAATAGAGGCGTATGATCAAGGTGGCGGAATAGATGAAATTCAACTTTTCCAAAATAACAAACTTATTGCTGTAACCGATAGCACTTTCAGGTCGCCCGCGGAAGAAGGTGCATATAAATCTTACACATTCGATATCGTATTAGCCGAGGGAATAAACAAGTTCACAGCTATTGCACTAAATAATGATAGAACCGAATCTCTTCCCGATTTTCTGGAAATTGCATTCAAATCTTTTATCGTACCCGAATCGAACCTCTACCTTTTTACCATAGGTATAGACGAGTATAAGAATAAAAAATATAACCTTAATTATGCGAGAACGGATGCTACTGCCATTGAAGCTCAAATAGTGAAAGGAGGAAGAAAAATATTTAAGAATATCATTTCCCGAAAAATTTATGATTCCGAAGCTACAGTCGAAAATATTCGAGCAACTTTTGCGGAAATAATCAATCAAGCTACGGAAAATGATGTATTTATCTTCTTTTATGCTGGGCATGGTGTCATGAACGAAAGCCGCACAAGTAGGGAATATTATTTGTGCCCCCACGATGTCACCAAAATGTATGGAAATGAACGAATACTCAGAAACCATGGCTTATCCGCTAGAGAGTTGAAAGACCTTTGCAAAAAAGTGAAAGCCCAAAAACAATTGGTTTTACTCGATGCATGCCAATCTGGTGGAGCTGCTAGAGCTTTTAGCAGAAGAGGAGCTACGGAAGAAAAAGCAATTGTACAACTTGCGCGGAGTACGGGAGTGGCGTTGATTGCAGCCAGTGATTCGGAACAGTTTGCTGCCGAAGTAGAAGAGCTAGGGCACGGAGTATTTACTTATAGTATTTTAAAAGCTTTAGAGGGTGAAGCAGATTCAGGAAAAGGTGACAAAAAAATCACAGTAGGTGAACTTAGGGTATTTGTAGAGCAAAACATTCCCGATATCAGCGAACAATACAAAGGGGTGGCGCAATATCCAACGGTCTACACCAGCGGACAAGATTTCCCTATCGGCTTAATTGAGGAAGAATAAGATAACCTATTTCAGGACTATACAAACCGAGCGGCATAAAAAAAGCCCCGCAATGTGCGTGGCTTTCCTTTTTCCAAAAACTCAATTGAGTTCTTAGTAATATTTATAAAGCTCATTCTCAGCATCGGCAAATTTCTCCATTGCCTGAGCAATTTTAAAAGATACTGTACGGGCGTAATTTTGCTCAAGCTGTTGCTTGTATAATGCATAATTAGCAGCTTCAGAAGCTCTATCCATCCTATCTACTTCAAATACTATCACACCATTTTCATCTGCAATTGGCTCTGAAGTATCTCCTAATGACATGCTAAATACTCTACCAATTGTTTTTGGGGCAAAGCCTGCAATAGGAAGTGCAGTAGTGTTGAACGTGATATCTGTACCTGTACTTACCAAAGCTCCAGTTCCAAATTCAGTTCTCATATCATCTACAGCACCTGTCATTCCTTCGAACTTAGCCAATATCTGTTCCTTTTGCTTTTCTTTGACAAGCTCCCTGCGGATTTCATCTTTTACGTCATCCAACTTAGCAGGACCTTTTTCGCGCTTAGCAGTAAGGTTAGCACAAATATATTGCTCATCAAGGCTGAATACTTCAGAAACAGCTCCAACTTCAGTCTCATCATCATAAGCCCAACGAACAATTTGCCTTACGCCAGACTCAGTAATGTTGTTGATGTTTCTAGCATTTGGACCGATAGTCAATGCTTGGAAACGGATCAAAGTTGAATCTTTATCTGCTGCAGCTATAAAGTCATCACGACTTTCCGCTACATCGAAATTGATTGTCTTGCGGTAGATCATATCGATAGTCTCAGAGCTAGGAGCAATATCGCTTTGGACACTTGCTATATTGTATTTCGTATTGGTCTTCAAACCTGTTACTTCAATGATATGGTAACCAAATTCGGTTTCAACCAAATTTGGTAACAAACCAAGCGAAGTAGCTTTCATCACAGCATCATTGAATGGCTTAACCATTGTGTTTTCATCGAACCAACCTAGGTCACCACCACGAGTACGTGTTCCATCTGAACCGTACTGAGCTGCCATTACTGCAAAATCAGCGCCGCCTTTAATCTGGTTCAATACATCTTGAGCTTTAGTTTTTGCCGCAGCTTTATCGTCACCTTCAAACTGAATCAAAATATGGCTTGCTTTTGCATAGTCCAACGTATCTTCTACAATACTCAAAACTTTGTAAAGCATGAAAGACTCACCGCTACGAACAGGTCCATAAACACCACCTTCGGTTAAAGATGCTACGTCCAACTCAGCAGGAAGCTGACCTGGAGTATATGAGTTGAAGTTATTGTTTACATCTGAGTTTGCCTCTACAAAAGCTGTATCGTCTTCGGTAGTTTCAAACTGAGTTTTCAACCTCTCCAATGCATTTTTTTGATCTTCGATATCGTCTTGAGTAGGCTCTATTGGGAAAACCACGTACTCTATAGCACGATTAGCCTCTCTTTCATATTTTTCTTTATTCTTGTTATAATAGCTTTCAATTTCGCTATCGGTAACCGTTACCGAAGAATCAGGAATATATGTATAAGGAACGTACACGTAGCGAATATCGGCAGTTGAGTTTTGCGCCTCATATTCCTTCTTAGCCTCGGCAGTAGTTGCATAATATGTTTTGCCCAAAAGTGCTTCATATTTTGACCTTAGCCTATCTGGACGAAGGTTTTGCTCGAAGTTTCTGAATGAGATTTGGTCTTGTGGAGGAAAGGTGTTCATGTTCCTCAAGAAGTTCACGATCATGTTTCTATCTACCTGACCAGTTTCTGGGTTGGTAAATAATTGAGCGATAGATGGGTGGATGTTGTTTCCCTGTACCATGTCAATGATTTCCTCATCGGTCACATCAATCCCTAATTTCTCGAACTCTTCTTGGTAAACGATTTTGAAAATCATCTGATTCCAAGCTTCTTGCCTTAAGCCTGGCATCTGAGCCTCATTAGGTTGCTGACCTGTAGCCATTGCATAATTGTTTCGCAGCCTTTCCACTTCCGCGCTAAACTCTTCGAAAGAAACCTCCTGACCAGCGATCTCTCCTACTATTCTTTTGTTATTTCCTAGGAAAACCGAGTTAGGCGAGAGTAAATCTCCACCTACCAAGAATAGGATCAAGCCCACTGCCACAATACCTACAGCTAATCCTGATCTTTCCCTGATTTTAGTTATAATAGCCATTACTACTTAAAAATTACGTCTTTGATATATCTATTTCTTATCCCAACAATTTATGTAGAGAGTATCCCCTCTAAATTTAAGGAATGCAAAGCTACATAAAATTGCCGAATAACCATAGATAGACGTACAAGCATTCAGTATCTCAAGTTCTACTTTCTCCTATGTACTTTTCTTTCTTATAATGAAGCATTTAGAATACAAGAGCAATCAAGACTTCATTACCTTGGGCAGTGAGTACTTTCGAAACCCGATACTCTCCGCTTTCTTTGTATGGAAATGGTAACATTTAAAAAATTTGAATCGCCAAAAAATGAGTCCTGTATAACCAAGAAAGACTCTCAGTATTTATATGATTGTAGTAAAACTATATTCCAAAGAAAATAAAGTAGTCTGGGACAAATTGGTTGCTGAAGCCAATGGAGCGACTTTTATCCTTAAAAGAGACTTTATAGAGTACCACCAACACCGCTTTGATGACTACTCTCTTACGGTGTGGAATCAGGAAAAGCTAATTGCTGTTTTACCAGCAAACATATCGAAACTCAATATTTATTCCCACCAAGGGCTGAGCTATGGCGGAATGGTGTTTGAAAACGGGATTTCCGCTCAACTTGCCTACCACGCATTTATCAGTAGCCTTTTTTATCTCAAAGAAAGAGGTTTTGAAAAATTGATTTACAAACAACTCCCCTCCTATTACCATATTTCACCTGCACTCTACGATCAGTACCCACTTTTTTGTACCAATGCGAAGCTTACTCTCAGGGAAATGAGCCAAATAATAGATTTACAAAACTCAGGAGAAATTCAAAAAAGGCGCTTGAGAGGAGTAAAAAAGGCTCAAAAACAAGGAATAATTTGGAAAGTATCGGAAAACTGGGAAGACTTTTGGGAAGTTCTTTCCGGCAACCTCCAAGAACGGTATGGCAAAGAACCTGTCCATAGTCTTAAAGAAATCCTGTATCTCAAAAAACTTTTCCCCGATCACATCAAGCTTTATGTAGCAAAGAAAAAAGGTGAAATTTTAGGAGGAACAGTCATTTTCCAACATCAAAAAACAGCACATGCCCAATACATCGCCTCCACGGCTGAGGGAAAAGCCAGCAATGCTTTAGATTTCCTCTTTTTCCACCTGATCAAACATTATGAGGGCTTCAACTATTTTAGCTTTGGCGTGAGCAATACTCGAAACGGTTTTGAAATAGACAAAGGGCTTTTTGAATGGAAAGAAGGCTGGGGAACGATTCCTTGGCAACATGACATCTACGAAATAAACCTCCAGCCGCTCCCGCAAGAGCTGAAAAATAGTAGCGAAATTTTTAACTCCTTGAATAAAAAGTGATAGCAACTACCGAAACTTCAAGCTTTTCTTGTGTTCCCTTAGGTTTGGCCGTACTTTTGCAAACTGTTTTTTAGAAATAATGGATAAGACAATCACGAAAGACAAGGAAAACCTGCGAATGACTGACTATGAGGAATATGTCTTTCCCAACCGCATTCGGTTGGTGCATAAGCAAGTACCACACACAAAAATAGCCCACTGTGGCTTTTTCTTAGATATTGGCAGCCGAGACGAAAAGCCTCACCAGGTGGGGATTGCCCATTTTTGGGAACATATGGCTTTTAAAGGCACTAAAAAGCGGAAAGCTTATCATATTTTAAACAGAGTCGAGTCTGTTGGTGGCGAGCTAAATGCCTATACCACCAAAGAGAAAATCTGTTTTTACGCGTCGTTGCTCGATAATCACTTTGAAAAAGCTGTTGAACTTTTGACCGATATCACCTTCAATTCTACTTTTCCTGAAAAGGAAATTGAGAAAGAAAGAGGGGTAATTTTGGAAGAAATGTCTATGTACCTCGACGATCCGGGAGATGCCATCCAAGATGATTTTGACGAAGTAATCTTCGGAGAACATCCGCTTGGACAAAATATTTTAGGTACAAAAGAGAGCGTAAACGGATTTACCCGAGAGCAGTTTGATGAGTTCATAAAAGAGAATATCGACACAGGAAAAATCGTATTTTCTTCGGTGAGTGCACTCCCCATGAGTAAGGTGGTAAAAATTGTATCAAAATATTTTGAAAATATCCCTGATCTCAAAGCTCCCAGAAAACGCATATTATTTAACGACTTTTCCCCTAAAACCCTTTTTGTTGGAAAAGCTATTTCCCAAGCCCACTGCGCCATTGGCACAACTTCTTACTCACTTTACGATGAAAAAAGAATTCCTTTTTTCATGCTAGTAAACTTGCTTGGCGGTCCGGGAATGAATTCTAGGTTGAACCTTTCTATCAGAGAAAAATACGGGTTTGTCTATGCCATAGATGCCAGCATGCACGCCTACCAAGACACAGGACTTTTCTCCATTTACTTCGCCACTGAGGCGAAAACATTGGAGCGTTGCATCAAGTTGGTGAACAAAGAGCTGAAAAAACTAAGAGAAGTCCCTTTGGGCACTATGCAACTCCATACCACCAAGCAGCAGATAATGGGACAGCTCGCCATGAGCGAAGAAAGCAACATTGGCCTCATGCTCATGATGGGCAAAAGCATTTTGGACCTCAATACCATCGAAACACTGAACAGTGTGTTTGATAAAATCAAATCGGTAAGCCCGATGGAAATTATGGAGATGGCAAATGAAATCCTCACCGAAGAAAGAATAAGCAGCTTGGTTTTCACTCCTGAGTAAAGACATTTTAAATTTAATGCCCACTTTTTAGCTTAGTTTCCCAATCGAACTTCATATTCAATTTGTCTGTTCAACAACAAATTAGAGAAATTCCCTATCTTTAGTCTAGATAACAAAAAAATTGATTCCAATCCATTCTAAAAAAGAGGTAACCTATTTTGGAAAAACAGATATACATACGGGCTGCTTTTATCATCATTGCTATCATCTTTTTGGTGAAGCTCTTGCAGGTTCAAGTGTTCGACACCAACTACCGACAGGCTGCTAGGCAAAACATTGTAAGCAGATTGGTCAAATATCCGCTCAGGGGGATGATTTACGATCGAAATGAACACCTAATAGTTCGCAACCGCCCCGTTTTCGATATAATGGTGATCCCTGAGGAGTTTACTATCGAAGATACTGCTCGTTTCTGCGAGATATTTGAAGTAGAATTGGAGTTTGTGAGGGAAAAACTAGATGCAGCCAAACGCTACTCCCGCATCAAACCCTCTATTTTCATTAAGCAGCTTTCCACGGAAAAATTTGCCGAAATAGAAGACCGCCTTTCCGATTACCCAGGCCTGTATCCTTCTCCCCGTACTGTGCGCGATTATCCTCATTCTAGCTTGGCCAATGCACTGGGCTATGTAAAGGAGGTTGATAAAAAGTTTTTGGATGCCGACTCCTCTAAGTATTACCGCCAAGGTGATTTGATAGGAAAAAGTGGACTGGAAAAACAGTACGAAGAAGAGCTTCGTGGCATTCGTGGCGTAAGTTATGTTATGCTTAATGTACGAGGCGTGGTGAAAGGCTCTTTCCAAAATGGCGAGCTTGATACAATCCCCGAAATTGGGAAGGATTTGGTAACGGGCATCGACTTGGAACTGCAGCAATATGGAGAAAAATTGATGCAAAACAAGCGAGGGGCTATTGTAGCCATAGAACCTAGCACGGGCGAAATCCTCACCATGCTCTCGTTCCCTTCTTACGACCCCAATCTCCTTACTGGTGATGATAAAACAGCGGGGAAAAATTACTTAGAACTGGTAAGAGACCCAAACAAGCCCCTTTTCAACCGAGCTATCCAAGCGGTATATCCTCCTGGATCTACCTTCAAAACAGCTATGACCTTGGTAGGTCTGCAAGATGGCACGCTCGACTCGGCACGAACCTATTTTGGTTGCGATAAAAGCCTAGTTGGCTGCCACAACCACGCATCTCCCCTCAACCCTTACGGATCTATCCAGCACTCTTGTAACCCTTGGTACGTACAGGCTTTCCGCAAGATGATTCTTACTGGAAAATCGGAAGACAAAGACGAGGACACCCGCCTTGGTTTACAACATTGGCACGATCAAATGACCAAATTCGGATTGGGCGTTACCCCCAAAATCGACTTGCCTTTTGCTCGTAGAGGAAATATTCCTTCACCTGAATATTACGACAAGAACTACTACATAAAAAACTGGAGACTTTCCAATGTATATTCCATTGCCTTTGGGCAAGGAGAATTACTTGTTTCTCCGCTTCAGCTTGCTAACCAAGCAGCCGTAATTGCCAACCGAGGCTGGTACAAAGACCCTCACTTGGTAAAGAGCATTGGCGACAGTACCATGCAATTTGAAAAACACCAAACAGGAATAGAATATGCTTATTTCGACTACGTAGCCCGAGCTATGTCCGAAATTTATACAGCTAGCATGGCCAAGATTCCAGACATAAAAATCTGTGGGAAAACGGGAACTGCGCAAAACCCACATGGGGAAGATCACTCAATTTTTATGGCATTCGCCCCGCTCGACAATCCCCAAATAGCCATTGCAGTATATGTTGAAAATGCTGGATTTGGAGGTTCTTGGGCAGCACCTATCGCCAGCCTTATGGTAGAACAATACATAAAAGGCGAAGTAGATCCAAAAAGACAATGGCTGGAAAACTATGTTCTCAGAGGAAACTTTATGGAGCAGTAAAGCTTAAAGCTGCCTTTTTCTAGGTAAGAAATACCTTATAAGGAACACATAAGAATTTTGAAGATATTCAAAAACACAGCTTCTAGGGACTAAACCTTCAACCCTAAACTATTTTTCCCTTATTTTTGCACATATTTTTTCAACACCAAGCCATTCATACACATGTTGCATTTAAAACTTCCTTCTGACCCTAGGTGGGCAAATATTGCCGAAAAAAGCATCGGTGAAATTCTCATCGACCATGCTTTTTGCGAACAAAAAGCTGCCACTACCTGTATTTCCCTAATAGTCAAATACCCTCATTTGGAAGACTTGGTAGAGACCGTTACGCCCATAGTAGCTGAAGAATGGGAGCATTTTGACCGAGTGCTCAAAATGATGAAAAAGAAGGGATTTAAATTGGGGAAAGCCAGAAAGGACGATTATGTGAACGAACTGATGAAAATAGTGCGGAAAGGAGGACCTTGGGAAGACCGATTGGTAGACAGGCTACTAATTTCAGCCATGATAGAAGCAAGAAGTTGCGAAAGGTTTAAACTACTTTGGCAGAATCTTGAAGACAAAGAATTGAAAGATTTTTACTACGAACTCATGGTTTCCGAAGCTGGTCACTATACTACCTTCATCACCTTAGCGCGTAACTACCAAGACCGTGAAACTGTTGATGCTCGCTGGCAAGAATTTTTAGCCTACGAAAAGCAAATTATTGAAAGCCTTGAACCAAGGGGAGACAGAATGCATTAAGCTTTGGAAAAAAAAGAGTTTGACATTGGAGACAGTGGCTTTCTGCAAAAAGCCTTGAAATGGGCACAAAAATCTCGGTTTTTCGCCTATTTCGATCATAACCACATTCCCTATCCTCACGAAGCTTTTCAACGAGTAATGGCTGTTGGTGCTGAAAGTCTTTTCCTACCCGAAAGAGGGGAAGTTTTTGAACAATTAGATGGCTATTTCAACTCAGTTTCTGGCTGGAAATTTGGCTGTTGGGGCTATGACCTCAAAAATGAGATAGAAAACCTAAAAAGCAACAACCCTGCTTTCCACAATTTCCCCCAAGCTTTTTTCTTCACCCCCCTAACCCTGATCCACTTTGGGGAAAAATCGGTAACTATAGAAGCAGAAAACCCTCAACAGGTTTTTGATCAAATTCAGCAAACTGCAACCACTCCTTTCACACCTCTCCAAAAAATCACTTTCCACCAAAGGACAAGTAGACAGCGCTACCTCAATCGAGTTGAAAAAATTCGCCAGCACATTGAAGAAGGCGATGTGTACGAACTAAACTACTGCATCGAGTTTTTTGCGGAAAACATCACTCTCGATCCTGTTGAAACTTTTCTAAAGCTCAACCAAGAATCTCCCATGCCCTTTGCAGCTTGCCTGCGAATCAATGAACAGTACTTACTTTGTGCATCCCCCGAACGGTTCTTGAAACGAGAAGGCAAGCAATTGGTTTCGCAACCTATAAAAGGCACAGCAAGAAGGGGAAACTCTTCTGAAGAAGACGAAAGGCTCAAAAATTTCTTGAAAAACGATGAGAAGGAGCGGGCAGAAAACATGATGATTGTTGATCTAGTACGAAATGACCTCACCAAAAGTGCCCAAACTGGAAGCATTAAAGTTCCCGAACTTTTTGGTATTTATGGCTTTCGGCAAGTCCACCAAATGATCTCGACCGTGACTGCCACACTCAAAAAAGAGTGCAGCTCTGTTCAGGCTATCAAAAATGCTTTCCCTATGGGAAGCATGACGGGTGCTCCCAAAATTAAAGCGATGCAGCTCATAGAAGAACTGGAAGACAGCAGAAGAGGGCTATTTTCAGGAGCTGTGGGTTACCAAAGTCCCGACAAGAATTTTGACTTTAATGTGGTAATAAGAAGTTTATTTTACGATGCTGAAAAATGCAAGCTCTCTTATCAAGTAGGCAGCGCCATTACTTACGACTCTGTACCCGAAAAGGAGTACGAAGAGTGTCTATTAAAGGCAAAAGCCATTATGAAGGTGCTTGACGGAAAACTTCTTTAATGTAAGAAATGCATCAGTTTCTTTATTAAAACTCCCTCTATCGAGATTTTTTGCCGAGTATGTATTTTACATAACATCTGCTTTTGTTTTGGAGTATCTGCTACATATAGGCTTTACACCTAAACTCTTCTTGTAATTTCCATCACGTTATAAATTAAAAAATGAGCGACTTAGCCAAATTGATCATCTACCTAGTAATTGCAATAGTTCTTTTAAGTATCATATTCTTCTTTTTTAAGTTTTTATTGAAGTGGGCAATCATCGCCATAGTAATCATAGGTATTTTACGTATAGTACGACCGCTTTTTGCAAAGAAGGCTTAAAAAAGCATGCAGAGAGTCGACAATAAAGGCATGTGTAAGGTTTAGGGTGAAACTTGCGGGTAGCAAGTAAAAACGGGAGTTATTATTGAATAATAGTTAATAACTGTTAACCTAAACTATTTCAACCATGTCATACCTACCAGACCGCGACTTAGAATTTTTGAAATTTTGCACCCATGAGGACTTAGGCTTCTTGGTAAACCAGCTTACGCAAACATCAGGGGGTAAACAGAGAATCTCTAGTAAAATGGTGCATCTTGACAGGTTTAAGACTCATTTCCCCCAACACAAAAAATATTGGAACCTTATAGCTGGAGAAATCCAAATCTATGGAGGGCATGCCTTTGCTAATATATTTGCTGGCAGTGGCGTAAGCTATAGAAGTATCTTAAAGAGGGTATGCAAAAAGCTTAATGTAAGCTTTTCGGACGAAAAAAGCACTGAGGCTAATGAGGTCATGCTACTTTCGAAGGTAATGATGCAGTCATTGGAAAGGTTAACCTTTGAAGAACTACAAGCATTGGTAGACCAATTTCAGGTAGATTTGCACGCCAATACCAAAAGCTCGCTCATAAGTGAAATAAATAGGAGTATTACTTTGGGAAAAATCACCCCTAGACTAATAGCTACTCTTCTTACAGGTTCTTTGGCAAAATTTGCCTTTAATAGAAGCTTGAAATATGGATTACTCAAATTCCTTAAAATAGGCGCAAGCAAATGGTTTGGTAAAGCGCTGACAGCTTTTACAGGGCCAATTGGCTTAGCTTTCACCCTCACTTGGTTAATCCATGACCTCTTTGGCCCCGATTATAAAATATTAGTACCTATTGTTATACACATTGCTTTTTTAAGGATTATCTACAAAGAGCAAGGCAAAACACTACAAGCGGCTTAAGTACGCTGAGCAAAGTCATATGAAGATTATCGGTCTATCAGGTACTAAATATTGATGTAATATTGTTTCTTTGTTAACTTCGCATGAAGCAACAAACGAAACTTAATACTTCTATGCATAGTTCTTATTATGCAGATTGGAGGTTTCATACAAACAAAAATCAATATGTTTTATGTCCTAATAGTGTTGATCCCATTCCTTTCCGTGATGGCGTATCTGATTGATCAAAATAAAAAACTAAAGAATAGGTACGAACAAATAGAGAAGGTATTGGGTAAAGTTCAGCAAAAAGCCCAACTTGAGCATATCGAGTTTCCTATGGGTATAAATAGAGACCTGATAGTCACTAACAACTCTATCAAAAGGCTTGAATCGTTTATAATGAAGTTGGAAGAGGAATTATCGATTAAAAAAAGCTTGGTGGTTTCAAACACCTACTCTCCAAAGCTTCAGAAACTCAAAGTATTAGAGAAAAGGGCTAAAAAAATTCAATCGGTTGCCGTTGAAGAACCAGCCGAACAGATGATGAATTAGTAAAAATTATAGTATCACAAACAAAAAGAGATTGACGTTAAGTCAATCTCTTTTTTTATTTAAGTAGCTGGGAATAAGAAAACGTGTATTTGGACGAGGTTATTTTTTCGTTAGGCGAGGTAAAAAATCCTTGCATATACTATACTACGGAATGTTTTTTTATCGTGAACGGCTAGTCGAAGCATTACGGAATAAGAAACAGTCCAAAACCACGAGTTTTTATGTTCAGTTACTGAACCTCAAAGCCCCAAGTTTTTCAATAAAAAAGGGCTATTTCTTTCGAAATAGCCCTCACCATAAATTCTATATATTCAATTCTTAGAATGCATATACTGCACCGATCAAGAACTGAGAAGCACTGCTTGCAGGCATAGCATCACTATCCATAAACATACCGTCTTCTCCGCTATCAAGTCTAAACTCAGGAATAACAGTCAAAGGACCTGCTTTTAGGCTACCAGTCAAAGTAAATGCATTTACTGATGCACTCTCAGCACCATTTTCCACTTCTTTTGTCATGAAATATTCATATCTTAAACCTAAACCAAAAGCTTCAGAAATACTATACTGAGGATAAAGAGCAACACCAGTATATCCACCCTCATCGCTATCAGCATAAGTATAATCAGCTGCATTTAACCCTAAATAGAAAGCATCAGTAATTTGGTAACCTGTAGTTAAGTCAACAATAGTACCAGAAAATGGTCCAGTCAAGAAGTTTAAGTACACATCCCATCCATCTACTGGATTTAAGTATAGTTGAGCTCCGATGTCAGAAACACCATCCATATCTTGGTAGATATTCCAGTCATTGAAAAGACCAACCATCAAGCCTACTTTATCAGAAAATGCAATATCAGCTTTGATACCTGCATTTTGGAAAGGTCCACTTGTAAAAAGGTAAGAAGTAGAGTAGTTGAAGTTACCAGCAGGTGATATTACTTCGTAACCTACAAAAGTACCCATATAACCTGCAGTTAAGCTTACTTTTTCAGAAAGGGCATATGACATGTAAAGGTTTTGAACATGGAAACTATTGTTATCAGCACCAGCATTAATAAGAGACTGAGACTGTCCTCTTGGACCAAATGAAATATCCGCAACAAATGACGCTTTTCCTACTTCTTGAGAAGCAATTAGGTTGATCATTCCTATTGAAATTGAGTTTTGCTCGTTGGCAAAACTTGTTTGAATGTTAGGGTTTCCAGAAAAATCATATTTCCAGTAGGTATCAACCGAACCAGAAATAGTCAAATCTGGAGCTTCTTCTTCCTGCGCTTGCACAAATGAGAAAGAAAGCAAAAACAACATTCCGAGAGTAAATATTTTTCTCAACATAACTTAGTCTTTTTAATGAATGAAAATTTTAATTTGACAGCTTGTTAGTCTTTAAGCGCTACCCCGCACTTAGCTAGTTTGATTTTATTATTTAGGCAATTCATGCCCTGTGCTCATTTTAAATGAGCTTATAGGATTTATCAAGACAAGCACCGAGGTACTTGCCTTGATAAGTTTGAATGAATATTAAAAAGAAAGAGAGGACTATTCGTCGAAAGTGATGGTATAACCCCTGATACCGTGCTCGTGGCTATCAAGACCTTCAATTTCGTGTTGCTCAGTCACCCTTACACCCATTGTTTTGTCAAGGATGAAGAAGATAAGGAGAGATGCTCCAAAAGCAACAACACCGTAAGCTAACACACCAACTAGCTGAGCTACAAATTGCTCACCACTGGCCATTTGACCAAATACACCAACAGCCAAAGTACCGATCATACCACAAGTCAAGTGAACAGAAACAGCACCCACACAATCATCAAGCTTAAGCTTGTCCATACCAACCGCAGAGAATACAACTACGATACCGCAGATAAGACCGATGATAACAGCTTCGTTAGGCGACATTTGATCAGCACCGGCAGTAATACCTACCAATCCAGCCAACACACCGTTGAGTACCATACCTAGATCAAGACGTTTAAAAGTAATGTACGCACCAATCAGACCTCCAATACCACCAGCTGCAGCAGCCAAAGTAGTCGTAACAAATACCAATGAAATCAATGCAGGATCAGCAGAAAGAACAGAACCTCCGTTGAAACCGAACCACCCTAACCAAAGCAAGAATACACCGATAACTGCCAAAGGCACACTAGAACCTGGTTTATCAATCACTTTGCCGTCAACATATTTTCCAACCCTAGGACCAACAACAATGATACCTGCCAAAGCAGCCCATCCACCAACTGAGTGTACGATAGTAGAACCTGCAAAATCGTAGAAACCGTAAGCGTCTAACCATCCAGCGCCCCATTTCCAACTACCTAGTACAGGGTAGATAAACCCTACCAAGAAGAAAGTAAAGATGAAGTAAGCAGAGATTTTGATACGCTCAGCAACAGCACCAGATACGATAGTAGCACAAGTTGCAGCGAACATTGCTTGGAAAATGAAGTCAGTCCAATAAGTATAACCACCGTTATAAGCAAGGTCTAAACCTCCATCAGCACCTAGAGGAGCTGTAAGACCCCATCCCGCAAAGCCAATCCATCCGTTGAATTCGCCTGGGTACATCAAGTTAAAACCGAAGTATGCATAAGTGATGATACCTATACAAAGGTCAACCGTATTTTTAAATAGAATATTCACTGTGTTTTTTGACTGAGTGAAACCTGCCTCTACAGTCGCAAAACCTAATGACATAATAAATACTAAGGCTGCACTAATAAGCATCCAAATGTTATTCGCCGTCAAAAGAGTAGTATCAACTCCCTCCTGAGCGACGCTAGAAGCCGCAGCGATATCTGCAAGCTGACCCAAGCCTCCACTAAGCATTGGGCTTACCGCATCGATAAAGGTAAATGAATTAAGCATAAGCGTTTGATTGATTTAAATGATGATAATAATTCACTATATCTGAAAAAGAAATTACGTATTTATACCCACCAAAATATGGGCTAAATTATTCTACAAGTGTTTATCATGGGTGAGGACTGTTTTACTTTTGTACTTGCTATTGTTAAGTTGATAGTTATTTGATTAGTGTAATAACAAGTAAAAAACAGTCGATTGTTGGTAAGGTTTGTAAATTATGCTGCTAAATTATTACGAATTAATGAATAATACAAAGTTTACATTAAAAATAACATATAATTTTAGCTAATTCTTTACGATTCATCAAAATAGCATTTTTTCCAGCAACCCTTGCACCTTGCAAAGACTCTCCGTATTATTTAATGAATTAAGCAGGTTTATTTAATGGTGGCGCAATAATAATAAAGATTTTTAATATCAGTATTTATACTTACTTTTTTATTCATAAAATACGCATAATATATATTGCTTCCTAATTAGGGTAAAAACTGAATACTAATACGTATTTATCATGAATACACCTTTTTAACCAATCACCAAAAAACCATCAGTAGGTAGCATCAGCCACCTGACCTAAACAAAAGCAGGATATTTTAGTAAAACATTAATATTGAAGCACCCAAAAAGCACAGATGCCACTTATCTGAGTAAAAACTGGTTATTATTACTTTTGCACCTATTGAATTAGGTATATTGATAAGTAACTAAAGCAGTCATTTAAATTTACTTTAAAAATGAAATCGAAAGTTTATAGCATTTTTTTAAGCGTTATAGCAGGTTTTTTAGGCGCATACATTTTCAGCCTCATAGAAGGCTCATCTGAAAATGGGTTTTCAGGATTGAAAGCAGACAATATCCAACTCATATCAAACGATTCCGCAGAAGGCGAACTCCACATTTCGGAGAATCTTGAAAGCGAAGGTGCACACGGCAACTTACCATCCGTAAATATCGACTTCGTGAAGGCTTCACAGCAGACAAGGCAAAGCGTGGTCTATATTAAGACCATAGCAGGCGGACAATACCAAGGGTACAGCTGGTTCGATTATTTTTTCAGCAACAGGATGACCGAACGGCAGGTAACGGGATCTGGATCTGGAGTGATTTTTACCAGCAATGGCTATATAGTCACTAACAATCACGTAATTGATGGCGCTGATGAAATTCAAGTTATTTATAATAAGAAGAGCTATAAAGCCGGCTTGGTAGGGCACGATCCTTCTACCGATCTTGCTGTATTAAAAATAGAAGCAACAGACTTACCAGCCATTAAAATAGGTAGCTCTCGAGAACTTTCTGTTGGCGACTGGGTACTAGCAGTTGGCAACCCTTTCAACCTAGAATCTACTGTTACAGCAGGTATTGTAAGTGCTAAAGGCAGGAGAATAAATGTGCTTGAAGATCTTTTTCCTATCGAATCATTCATTCAAACTGATGCGGCCATCAACCCTGGCAACAGCGGTGGAGCCTTGGTAAATGGGCAGGGAGAGCTAGTAGGAATCAACACCGCAATTTTATCAAGAACAGGCAGCTACGCTGGCTATGGCTTTGCCGTCCCTTCGGATATTGTGACCAAAATAGTTGAAGATCTACGAAAATACGGGGAAGTCCAGAAGGCATTCCTTGGAGTAAGTGCCTTGGACATAGACGAAGACATTTCCGACAAGCTAGGCACAAACGACCTAGACGGAGTAGTGGTGAACACCGTAGATAAAGAAGGTGCGGCTGCAAAAGTAGGAATGTCACCCGGAGACGTAATTTCCGAAATAGATGGAAAATCTATTAAGTCAATGGCCGACTTCGATGAAATACTAAGCTATTACCGTCCGGGAGATAAAGTTAGTGTAAAATACAAGAGAGCAAAGGAAACTTTCGTTAGAGAAGTGATACTTACAAATATCGAGGGTACAACCAGTATTTTGAGGAAGATAACATACGATTCTGACCAACTGGGAGCCTTATTTGAAGTAGTTCCTAAAATAGAAAGAGCCAGACTCGGCATAGAAGGGGGGATAAGAGTGAAGAAAGTAGTCGGTAATGGCTTGATTTATAAGATGGATATAAACGAAGGTTTTGTGATTGTCGCCATCAATAATTACCTGATAGAGCGACCCGAGGACTTGGAAGAAATTCTATCTAAAATAAGAGGAAGAGTGATTTTGCAGGGGATTTCAAAGAATGGGGAGAAAAAATATTACTCTTATCGTTTTTAGGAAAATATAAATGCATTTAGTTAACATGTAGATAATCGTGAAGCGGTACCCATTTTGGGTGCCCTTTCATTTTTTAGGGCTATCCTAAAAAAAACAAAACGCCCAGTTGAATTAGTTTTCAACTGGGCGTTTTTACTTTTATACTAGAAAAGCTTAATCAAAAAGCTCTTCGTCTCTTTCTAGCATCAGGATAGAGTGCTGCGGAACTATGTAATATTTTTCGCCTTCGTACATTACTTCAAAAGCTCCTTTCAATAAAAAAATAGCCAAATCCCCTTCGTGAACTTGTAAAGGAACATATTTGACTTTCTCCTCATTCTGTTTCCAAGGCTCGTCAAAATCGTCGGAAGCCATAGGGATAGGATAACCAGGACCTACTTTTATTACATAACCAGTCTGCACTCTTTCCTTTTCCTGCACGCCAGGAGGCAAGAACAAACCGCTTTCTGTTTTATCGCCAGAAGCTTTCGGCTTTATCAACACTTTATCCCCAACTATCAGTAGTTTCTTCAATTTGTTATCTTTCGTCACCAACATAATTGTTTATCATTTGTAGTTGCTTGCTTTTATATTCATCATTCACAAAAAGCATACAGCTGCAAAACCTCCTGTCGAATTGTCATTTTCACGGAAAAATAGTCAGGACAGCCACATTAATCGTAATAATGCGTCTGATTTTTGGCACAATGCACCATAAATGTCTTAAGCTCGGCATCTGTCCCCAGCACAATCATCACATCGCCTTCTTCAAAAATAGTATCGGGAGTTGGGTTAAAAATGAAGCCATCCATTGAGTCTTTGTACCCAATTATATTCACGCCCGTAAGCCCACGGATATTCAGCTCCCTTATACTCTTTCCATGAAACTCATCCTTCATATCTTCAAACTTTAGCTCATCTAGCTTGAGCTTAGATTGTCCCACCCCATTCAACATCCCAAGAAACTCGACCACTTCTGGGCGGGTAACCAAGTTTGCCATATGCAAGCCACCTATGGCATCAGGCATTACCACATGGTGCGCACCAGCCCTTTCCAGCTTGGAAATAGAGCTTTCGTCCGAAGCTCTAGCTACTATTTTTATTTTGGGATTTAGCTCTTTTGCCGTAAGCGTCACAAACACATTTTCCGCATCGCGAGGGAGAGTGGTGATGATCGTTTTGGCTCGCTCAATTCCTGCTGAAAGCAATACATCATCCGAAGTAGCATCTCCCTGAACTAAATATACATTCTTTGCATGGGCATAGGTATCATCCACCACATCGGGGTTTTGTTCTATCAGCGCAAAAGGAACCCCGCTTCTATACAGCTCCTCACATGCCTTACTCCCATTATTACCATATCCGCACACTATCGTATGCCCCTTCATTTTGTCTGCAACCCTGTTTACCATATAGCTATTTAAAATCTCCCTAAGTTCTCCTTCAAACAAATATTTTGTGATTACCGACACAAAGTAGGCAAAAACACTGAAATTAAAGATGATATAAAAAGAAACAAATATTCTTCCCCCTTCATCCACCTTTTGGATTTCGTTCATGCCTACGGTGGAAATGGTTATCACCGTCATGTAAAACGCATCCCAAAAGCCCATGTCCTCTACCCACATGAAGCCTGAAATTCCAATAAATAAGCTGATCATTAGCAGGCCAAATGCCAAAAAAAGTTGATAGAGCCTATTTCGTACTGGGTGTATCATGTAACAACTATTCCAAGTTCATTCGACAATGTCCTAATTTCCGAGTTGAGGTTCATATATACCCGCATCAGCTCCGCTTGCTCTTCATCCAATTCCCCCATCCCTATTTCTTTTTCCCGTTCGCTCATTTTCACCTCCACTTTGGCTCGGTGATTTTTCAAAAGGTACAATAAAAATTGCTGGATAGCCTTGTAAACAATCACTCCCAAATCACTGTCCTTTGATTTCACCATCACCCCTTTTCTTTCCCAGCCGTGCAGCTCGCCTTCATCGGAAATCAGGTTCACTAGGTTTTCTTTAATGCCTGAGTCTTGAAAAATAAGGAATACCTCACTCACTTTGGGAAATACTTCTCGCTCTTCCAGTTCCTTCCGCATAAAATCAAGAACTTTTCTACTCACTTCATCTACCACTTCATACTCAGCTATACGCTCAAAAATCACTTTGGAAAGCATTACATTGTCTGCGGTAAGTTTATCGCCATGCAGGAGCAAAATCCGAAGTAATTCTTGCTCTTTTTGAGCCTGTAATGACTCAGCCGAAATTTGAAGCTTATTTTTATTTATCGCAACCTCATCTGGAGCTTCTGCCCTAGCGCCTGCTTCCCGAAAACCCTGCCCTGACTCTATTTTCTCGAGCAATTCATCTACTTCGTGGTCTTTCTGGTAGCTTTCTTTTTGCTGCTGTTTTTGCGCCTCTTTTCTGACAATTTTGTTCGCCTCAATTATCAGCGTTTCTTCGTCAATATCGAGCAACTTCCCACATTCTTTGAAAAAGACCGAGCGCTTTATAGAATCGGGAATCTTGACAATACTTTCTACAATATCCCGAATTACACCTGCTTTTTTGAGCGGGTCGTTTTTGGTTTCGTCTAAGAAAAGTTGGGTTTTGAAAAGGATGAAGTCTTTGGCGTTTTCCCCCAAGTATTTTTTGAAAGCCTCTCCCCCAATTTCCTGCACGTAGCTGTCGGGATCTTGCCCTTCGGGGAAAGTGACTATCCGCACGTCCATGCCCTTGGCAAGAATCATATCCACTCCACGGAGCGAAGCTTTTATCCCTGCCGTATCTCCATCAAACAGCACCGTTACGTTCTTCGTCCTTCGGCTAATCAGCTTTATTTGCCCATCAGTCAGCGAAGTTCCCGAAGCTGCCACCACATTGTCAATCCCCTCTTGGTGAAGGGAAATCACATCTGTATAGCCTTCCACCAAATAGCAATTGTCTTGCCTGCGGATAGCATCTTTGGCTTGGTACATGCCGTAGAGCACATCACTTTTGTGATACACCTCCGACTCTGGCGAGTTTAGGTATTTTGGTTTGTCGTCTTTTTTGAGCGTCCTCGCACCGAAGCCCAATACCTTGCCCGATACATCGTGAATAGGGAACATTACCCTGCCTCTGAACCTATCGTACTTTTTCCCCTCCTCTTTTTTGACTACTAGCCCAGCCGCTACCAAAATTTCTTCTTTGTAGCCATTTTTGAGGGCATCATTTTCCAAAGCGTTCCACTCGTTGAGGCTATAGCCCAGCTCAAATTTCTGAAGCGTTTCGTCCCTAAACCCTCTTTCCTTAAAATAGCTCAGCCCTACCGATTTCCCTTCAGTGTTGTGGAGAAGGATATTTTTATAAAAATCTTTTGCGTAGCGCAATGCGATCAACACACTGTCTTTCAGCGTTTGTTGCGCCTCTTGCTCAGGCGTGATCTCATCTTCTTCTATCTCTATTCCGTACTGCTTTGCCAAGTGGCGAACGGCCTCAATAAACGTCAACCCTTCCATTTCCATCACAAAAGAGAATGCATCGCCCCCTTTGCCCGTGCTAAAGCACTTGTAGATGCCCATGGCAGGATTCACCGAAAAAGAAGGCGTTTTTTCATCTTTAAATGGGGAAAGTGCCCACCAGTTTGTCCCTTTTTTTTTGAGGGAAACATAGCCTTCCACCACCTCCACTATATCAGCAGCTTCTTGTACTCTCCGTATGGTTTGTTCGCTTATTCTCATTCGCTAGATAAATCTCTCACCCAATATTGAACAAAATACCAAAGAATAATCGCAAATGGCAAAAGATTTTCTGAGGAAGGTGTTCGTAAACTAGATTTAATAATGATAAAGGCTTATTTTGGATACAAAACAAGGCAAAACCCTGCCTTTAATCACCAACAAAACACCATGAAAATATTCAGTGCAGCCCAAATTCGAGAAATTGACGCTTACACTATTGAGCACGAACCCATTCCTTCAATCGAGCTGATGGAAAGAGCTTCCCTTGCTTTTGTACATTGGTTTGTAAAGCGGTTTAGTGATAAAAATCCTATCCAAACCTTCTGTGGATTAGGAAATAATGGCGGAGATGGACTAGCTATCACAAGGCTTCTGTTGGAAAGAGGGTTTCAAGTAGAAGTTTTTATTTGCCGCTTTTCCAAGAATAGCTCGCCCGACTTCCAGCTCAACGAACAGCGGCTAAAAAAACTAACAAAGGTTTATGAAATAACCGACGAGGCAAGTATTCCCAAAATAACAGAAGGGTTAGTAATTGATGCGCTTTTCGGCTCGGGGCTTTCCCGGCCCATTTCTGGCTTTACAGCAAAATTGGTCGAGAAAATTAACCAAGGCAATTGTACAACTATCTCTGTTGACATCGCATCAGGGCTGTACTGCGATAGCTACAATGCTGACCCCAATATTATCAAGCCTGACCATACGGTAAGTTTCCAGTTTCCAAAACTTGCTTTTTTACTTCCGAAAAACCATAAATACTGCGGAGAATTTCATTTAGTGAATATTGGGCTTTCGCCAAAAAAAATAGCAGATTATGAAACTCCTTTTTTCTATCTTAAAAAAGAAACTGTTCAGCATTTGTACAAAAAAAGAGGGAAATACAGCCACAAAGGCACTTATGGACATCTACAAATTATAGCAGGAAGCTATGGGAAAATTGGGGCGGCGGTACTTGCACTAAGAGCTGGACTGAAAACAGGTGTAGGCTTGCTCACCGCTTTTGTCCCCAAATGCGGGTACGCCATCGTCCAAAGCTGCGTGCCCGAAGCCATGTGCCTCACCGATACTCAGGATGAACATTTGAGCACCATAGAAACTGCTCCAACTGCTAGCTATTTTGCCCTAGGCCCTGGAATTGGGAAGCACCCCGACACCCTAGTCGCCCTTCGGAATTTCTTGGAAAAAGCTGAAAAACCACTGGTGATAGATGCCGATGCCATCAACTTAATTTCGGAAAACCCCGACCTCTTAAACTCCATTCCCCAAAACAGTATTTTCACTCCGCACCCAAAGGAATTTGAGCGCTTGGTGGGGAAATGGGAAAATGAATTTGAACGGCTGGAAAAACTGAGGCAATTCTGCCAGCAACACCAGTTTGTTTGTATTATAAAAGGAGCGCATACAGCCATAGGCTTACCCAACGGGAAAATATATTTCAACTCCACGGGTAACCCAGGCATGGCAACAGGCGGCTCTGGCGATGTGCTCACAGGAATGATAGGCTCTCTCCTTGCCCAAGGCTACCCACCCAAAGAGGCCACTCTGCTAGGCGTCTACCTCCACGGGCTGGCAGGCGATATTGCCGCTCGAAAACTAGGCATGGAAGCGGTTAGCGCTACAGATATTATCAATAATATTGGGAATGCTTTTCAGGTGGTTGCACAATAAAAAAGAGCCAAGACGTACCTTGGCTCTACAAAAATTATATTTTTCGGCAAAAAATCTACTCCCCTACTCCAACTCTGGCAACATAAAGTCAGCCAAAGCACTTTTCTTTTTCATTAGTTTTTCGATCTCGTCTGAGCTGCGTGGAGCAAGGTCGGAAAGCAACTCGTAGCCCGTTTCGGTGATGAGGATATCGTCTTCGATCCTTACGCCTATTCCCCACCATTTTTTATCACAAGGGCTATCTAGCGGAATATAAATCCCTGGCTCCACAGTAAGCACCATGTTTGGTTCAAAGTTTTCATAATTGCCCTTATCGTGCACATCTAAGCCTATGTGGTGAGAAACGCCGTGTGGGAAATAATTATGCTCTGCGTCTGCGCTTTCGATCAACCCAAGCTCAGCCAGGCCTTCGTTTATTACTTTTCGGCAAACCTGTGTGGTCATGCGGATCGGTGTGCCCGGCTTGCAAATCTTGAAGGCTTCTTCTTGGGCTTTGTACACCAAATCGTAAATGGCTTTTTGCTCGGGGGTAAATTTACCATTGGCAGGGATAGTACGGGTAACATCGGCGGTATAGCCACGGTACTCAGCACCCAAGTCCATCAACACCAAATCGTTCCCAACTTTCATGCGGTTGTTGGTGATATAGTGCAACACGCAGCCATTAGCCCCAGCACCTACTATGGAAGGATAGCCTTCGTACTCCGCACCGTATTTTTTGAATACAAACTCATGGATGCCTTGCACCGCCGTTTCCGAAAGGTCTGGATTCATCGCTTTCATCACCTCGGCTTGCCCAATGCAGGAAATATCCACCGCCTTGCGCAGCAATTTGATTTCTTCGGGAGTTTTTACCTCACGGGCAGTAGCCATTATAGAATTTAGGCTGTAGGTATCTAAGTTATGCTCAGGCTCTGGGAATGAAGCTATCGCCAATTTCCTTTCCTCTTCTGTCTCACTTTTGAGGTAGTTTTTGATATTCGGATCGTTCGCCAGTTTCGGGCTCACCCTGCTGTAATAGGCAATTGTCCTTGCCACAGAAGCAGCGTTTGACATATCCGAGTTCCGAATCATGCTGTACACTTCTTCTTTTCTTGCATCATAATCGGCAGGATACGCCGCTTTGCTTTTAAAATCTTCTATAATCGAGAATAAATCTGCTTCGTCTCCTCCATCTCTCACATCATTTTTAAAATCAAAAAACAAGACTTTTTCGAACTTCCCAAACTCTGCTTCATAGCTTTTGAACTCGCTGCCATTGAAAGCATAGTCAAAACCTAACTTTTCTTTTACCCCTTCAACACCCAAGCGCTTACCAGTCCATTGCTCAGCACGAGCATTTCTTTCTTGGCAGAAAAATATTTCATTGTATTCTTTTCCATCTTTCCCCGTTTGCATTTCCTTGTAAACCAAAAGGATGGCATGTGGCTCCAAATAGCCCGTGAGGTAATAAAAATCAGGGTCTTGATGATAAACGTATTCTACATCGTTGGCTCGGTTGCGCACGGGGGCTGCAAAATACACCGCTACCGAATTAGCTGGTAACATATCCCTGATCTGCTCTCGTTTCTTTTTGTGAAAGTCCTTGGGAAGATGATCGGTGGGGTATTCCTGTGCCAATAACCAGAGTGGTAGGCAGCAGATAAGTACTGTCAATAATTTTTTCATGATTGTCAAAATAGTTTGTGGTTGACCCCAAATTTACTTCAGGGCAATAGCAAATTAAACCTAATTTGGGCTAAAAGGAAAAAAATCTATGCCAATGGGAGGGCCATGAGCCACAGGCTACTTCATTAATCCCCTTACCTCTACCTCTTCATTTTGCAAATACAGCTTACGGTATCCGACGGGGGAATACCCCAAAATTTTCTTGAATTGGCGATTGAAATTGGTAAGGGAATGATAACCACATTCCAGCGCTATTTGGGAAATACTTGTTTGCTGCTCAGCCAAAAGCTTGCAGGCATGTCCTGTTCTCACTTCGTTGAGGAAGCGGGAAAAAGTCTTTTGAGTACGTTTTTTAAAGTATCGGCAAAAAGGAGCTGGGGTCAGATTTGCCACTTCGGAAACTTCTTCCAGCCTAATTTCTTTTTTGAAATTCTCGATCACATACCTACAGACTTTGTTCATCCGAACTTGATCTGCTTCATCGTAACTATTGCTAAAATTTTTGCTGGTAAGCGTATGAAATTGAGAAGATGTTGAAAGTAAATCTAAAATATCGAGCAGCATTTTTATCCGCTCATACCCTCCTAGCTGGAGCAGATTTTCCATTTGCGTACTAACTTCGGGGATGTTCTTACCTCTAAAAACCATCCCCGAAGCCGCTTTTTCAAACAACCTTTTTATTTGTCCCAGTTCTGCTTTCCAGAAAAAATCTTTCCCCAAAAAATCTTTTGTAAAATGCACCACTACAAACTGAAAGCCATTTGTCGAACGGTGTTTATCTCCCTGCCACAAGTGGGGCAACCCCGGACCCAACAGGTACACTTCTCCTTCAGAAAAATTGCTCAAACTATTGCCCACAAACCTTTTCCCCGTTCCTTTTTGCACACAAACGAGTTCAAGTTCCGGGTGAAAATGCCAGTCTTCGTCCAGCTCATTGGTTATAATCTGCTGAACCTGAAAAGACGCTTGCTCTTGGGTAACATCTAGTGAGTTGGATAGGTACATGTTCTAATCGATACGACACTGATAGAATAAGGAGGTTCTTTTTGGTTTTACTTGATACCACTATTAATGCTATTGCTTTGGTGATGAATGGTTGAATAGAAATTAGAAGCTGGAACCTTGCCTCTTCAATATCAAACCTGCATTATCAAGTCTCTCCATTAAGAATCCAAATACAAGGGGAAAGCACCTTGATTACCGAATTTACGGTGAAAATAACGGGTCACAAGCTTTTGGCAAAGGTGATTGAAACCATATTGGAAAATTCAATATTTCTCGCTGTAGCGATAGAAAAGACTTACATCTCTTCACCCAAAAAAGGGGAGGGTTAAAGGGTTGCGGGTTTAAAGTGGCGGGTTGCAGGTTCAAAAAACATCTAACCAGTAACCTGCAATCCGAAACCCTCAAAAAGTTAGTCCATCCAAACAAGTTTTGGGGAAATAGAGGGCAAAAAGTATTTTTGGCAGAATCATTACTTACAACTACCAAAAAAAGCTATGATAAACTGCCTGATCATCGACCCCATGTACCCTGGAATAGTCGAGCTACTTGCCGAAATTGGGGTAAAAGCAGACCACCGACCAGACATCAAACCAGCGGAGGTATTTGAAATTATAGGAAACTACGAGGGGCTGATCCTTCGCAGCAAAATGAAAATAGATGAGAAATTGCTGGAAGCAGCTACAAAAATCAGGTTCATAGCCCGAGCAGGTGCTGGCGTGGACCAGATTGCAGGCGATGTACTTTCCAGAAGGAAAATCACATTGCTCAACGCACCTGAGGGAAACCGAGACGCCGTAGGCGAACATACCTTGGCGATGCTTCTTTGCCTTTACAACAATCTTCAAATTGGCAACAAGGAGGTAAGGGGAAAAAAATGGCTAAGGGAAGCCAACCGTGGAATTGAGTTATTTGGCAGAACAGTGGGGATTATCGGTTATGGAAATATGGGTAAGGCTACCGCTCGCAGATTGAGTGGATTTGGTTGCAAAGTATTGACATACGACATCAACCCTGAGGTAGAAATGAACGAGGATGCAGAACTCGTACCCATGGAGCGAATATGGGAAGAAGCCGATGTACTGTGCATGCACGTGCCCCTCAACCAAAGCAGCAAATTCATGGTGGATAACGAATACCTCGACAAATTCAAGAAAAATATCCATTTCATCAATTTGGCTCGTGGCGAGGTAGTTTCCCTCCAAACCCTGAAATATGGACTGGAAAGTGGTAAACTTTTGGGGCTTGGCTTGGACGTGTTGGAAAATGAAAAACTCCAAACCCTCACCCCAGAACAAGAAGAAGCATTTGACTTCCTCTGCCAAAGCGATAAAGTAATTTTCTCGCCCCACGTAGGCGGCTGGACGATTGAATCTTATGACAGAATCAATAGGGTATTGGTGGAGAAGATTGGGAAATTGTTGAAAGGATAGATCATCCCTTCAATATTTCTTCCACCAAAATTTCCCTACAGGTACAATGGTCGCCGAGGTGGCAGAGGGCTAGGCGGCTTGCTGTAAATTTTGCAGCAAAATTGACAGCAAGCTCCCCTGCTCCAAGGGTGATGTGCGGCCAGAAATTTTCTCCTGAATGCTTTCCTAGGTAATCGTCTACCCAGCTGAGGGAACTTTCGGAAACTTCGGGCGAACTGTGGAACATTTCTGGGCTTGCACCTTTTTCTAGTAGAAAAGTATAGTCCTGAACAAGTCGGTTGTGCAGCTGCTGTAACTCCGGATGGTCTGCCAGTTGCAAACTGCTCATTTTCTTTCCACTCGAAGAGGTTTTTACTGCAATTTCAGGAATTTCAAGCTCCATAGCACCAAAATCGGCAGCTATATTTTTTAGTATTTCCGCTGCTTCGGAAAGTCTTTCCTCGTCCAACACGCCCATGGTGAGGGAGATGTGGGGCATGACGCTTTCTGTATCCAAGGTGATTTTTGGAGGGTTGTTTTCCCTCAATTTTCTATTCAGTTCGATGGCTACATCCCGAATTTCTTCGGAGGGAAAAAGAACGATATCAATAGCTATTTTTTTCATGTGTACCAAAATCCATAAACCCAAATCATAAAAATAGGCACGAGCCAGAGGCATCGCACCAGCGTTCGCAAAGCTATAATGATTATAAAATTTCAAACTTATCTGCATCGAGTTGGGCGGGGAATTTTTCTCGGTATCGCTGTAGTTTTGCTCCGTCTAACTCTACGGTTTTTACCAATTCTTCTTCTTGCAAATCAGCTAATCTATTCCCCAAGTAATCGCAAACCTGTGAGCCTCCGCCGTAGGCAATCCTATTTCCATCTTCTCCTATTCTATTCACCCCAATCGAATAAGCCAAATTCTCTACCGCACGGGCTGGCAGCAAGGTTTGCCAAGCACTTTGCCTGCGCTGCGGCCAATTGGCTACGTACAACAGTAAGTCATACATATCCTCTGAGTTGTTCCTGCTCCAAACTGGAAAGCGGAGATCGTAACAAATAAGTGGAGAGATTTTCCAACCCTTAAGCTCTACCACCAAGCGTTCCGTCCCTGCCGAATAAACTTCATGCTCTTTTGCCATTCGGAAAGAGTGGCGCTTGTCGTAAGTCGAATAATTCCCATTGGGCTGCATCCAGACCAAACGGTTGAAAAACTCACCTTTTTCCTTCACGATATAACTGCCCACCATACAAGCACCCGTTTGTTTTGCCATCTGCGCCATCCATTTAAATGTACTCAAGTTCATGGGTTCAGCCAGTTTTGCTGCATTCATGGTAAAACCTGTGGTAAACATTTCGGGCAAAATAATCAGGTCAGTCTCCAATCTATTTCCCCATATTAGTTCCTCCAAATGAGCAAGGTTTGCCGAGGGGCTTTCCCAATACAATTCGGTCTGGATTAAAGTTACTTTAAGAATGTCCATATATTAATTTTAAAAATCGTATTCTATTTTTTTGTTTATATGTTCTGCTTTTTAAGCTAACAAAAGTATTTGTAAGCACATGGACTACCAATATCCTTCTCCTACTTCTCATAAACACCCAAAGGGCATAACATGCCCAACATTCGGCATTTTAATCAAACAAAGTAGTGTACTTCCTATAAAAAAAGCTGATCAATTTTTTGTTCAAAACTCTAAACAGTGTGGCTTTAACTCCAACTCCAGCCTAACACAAGAATTTGACAAAGCCATTATCTATTAGTAAGTTAGAGGAAGGCATCGGATCATAACACACCCTTCTTCACCTGCAAAAAACAACTACCGTTTACACTAAAATTTTTCTTGAATCCATTTTGATCTAGTGATTTTTATGCAAAAATCGAAACTAAACCTTTTGTATATTGAGGACAACCTCACTGATTTTCTGAAACTTGATACGAAGTTGAGGAAACTTGCTGGAAAATACGAATATTCCCTCATCCATTGCCTCAGCTTGGCAGAGGCAGAGAAGCAGGCAAGAAACAATTCCATCGATATTTTTTTACTAGATCTTTCCCTACCCGATGCAGCTGGTATTGAAGGATTACATTTTCTCACTCGTAAATTCCCTTCTGTTCCTGTGGTAACAGTTTCTTCCCACAAAGACAATGAAGCGTACATGGATTCGATAAAAGCAGGTGCGCAGGACAACCTTATAAAAGGAGAGTTTTCTGGAGAAATGATTTTGAGAGTTTGTGAAAATGCAATTGAAAGAAAAAAAATAAATACGCAACTTTCCAATGCTCTACAAACAGTGGAAGGGCTGAACAAAAACTTGAATGAAGTAAATGAAAAGCTGGCAAAAACAGTAGACCGATTACAAACTCAAAAGACAAGAACGGCAAAGAAAAAAAGACAGATGAATGCTTTCATCTCTACCTTCATTCACGAGCTTAAAAACCCCGTGAGCGCCATAAATTCCCTCACGGAAATATTGATGAGGGATGCCGATAACCTCACTATTCCTCAACTCAAATTCATCAATCAGATAAAATATTCCTCTAGCTCCATGCTTGACAACATCCTGACGATCATACAAACTACTAGTGCCGAGGAAGGAAGAAACCCACAGCTCAACATCGTTTTCGAAAATCCATTTTATACGATGAACGCAGCTATTGATAAGTTTATAATAGATGCGATACAGCGAAATGTGTTGTTAGAAATAGGTTATATAAAGGAGCTACCGTCGGTATATTTTGACAAAAGGATACTGGTAAATGCCATCGCCGCCATTTTGAAAACACACATCAATCACTCAGCAGATAACACAAGGCTGAGTATCCAATGTGAGTTGAATGTGGAGAAAGATTTAAAAGTCAGCTTTGAAAGCAAAGGTTTTACCTTAGATGTGGTTACACTCAACCAATTTATAGAGGGTGAGTTTGAAGAACTTGATGCCCGAAACAAAGAGTTGCTAAATGCGAATATTTCCCTTTCCTTGGCAAAAAAATATATTGAAATAATGGGAGGAGAAATAGGGGTAAACGAGACGACCGACCCAAACAAAACTTCAATTTGGTTTACTTTAAAATCGGCTAAAATGCCTAAAAACGAAACTTTTAAGCAAGAATAAAACACCCTGGTAAAAAGAAAAACTATTCCTCCATCCAGTTCCAAGCGCTCTGATAAGCATTTATTTTTTCGGTATAATCCAAAAACTGTTGGTAAAACTCATGGTGGGAAATAGTTGCGCTATCGCCCACTATCACCAGTTTTTTCTTAGCTCTGGTGAGGGCCACGTTCATTCGGCGGGTATCTTCCAAAAAGCCAATTTTGCCTTTTTCATTGCTTCTTACCAAACTGATATACATAATATCTCGCTCCTGTCCTTGGAAACCATCCACGGTGTTGATGTTGATAAATTCTTTGAAATCTCGGAGATCGGGAAAGTTGTGGATCAATTCTTTGAGATAAGCAACTTGGGCACTGTAAGGGGAAATCACCCCAACCCGAAATCCCGTTTCTAGCAAGGATTTGTTGGTTTGGTAAATGTGCATAAAAAGCTTTTCCATATGCCTAAAAAGCAGCCCTGCCTCCTCAGGGTTGAAGCGGCTCAGCGATTCTTCATTTTGCTTTTCGGTATAGCCACAGCCAGCAGTATCAATAAAATCGACTGGGCTGGCCAACATTACATCTTCTAGGTCAGCGGTAAGCAAATGATGCTGGACCGAAGTATCTGCTTCTAGCTCTCCTTTATAAAATTGTTCGTTGGAAAAACCCATTATTTTCTCGTTCATCCGGTACTGGGTCTTCAGCATCACATCCACCTTTTGCCTTTTAATACATTTCTCAAAAAGCGTTTCTTCCAGCCCCGCCTTAGCGGCTTCATGGGACTTTACCGTGGGTGGAAGTTGGCAGTGATCTCCAGCAAAAACCACTCGCTGCGATTTGGTGAGGGGAATCCAAGTTGCTGGCTCCAGTGCTTGGGCAGCTTCGTCAATAAAAACCGTGGAAAACTGTCTATTTCTGATATATCTATTAACCGATCCAACCAAAGTAGCCGTAATTACCTCAGCCTCGTTGATAAGCGCATTGACAATAAAATTCTCCAAATAGAGAGCATCAGCCTTTATTTTTCTCGACTCTTCCAACATCAACCTACGCTGCTCTCGCTCCTGCTTGCCAAACTTGCGCTTGTACTGAAAAGCCATCCTCTTGAATTCTTCTTCCTTTTTCCTCAGCTTTTTAAGGTGCCGATAATCTGAATGCTGAGCTATTTTCGCCTCCAAACTCAGGTGCATCAATTCTTCCGTCACCCTTGCCGGGTTGCCTATTCTTAGCACGTTCACCCCCCTTTGCGATAGCCTTTCAGTGAGCAAATCGACAGCAGTATTGCTAGGTGCAGCCACCAATACCTGCTCTTCATGCTTGAGGGTTTGGCAAACTGCTTCCACTAGCGTAGTGGTTTTGCCCGTACCCGGAGGACCATGGATAATGGCAACATCCTTGGCCGATAATATTTTATTTACTGCCTTATTTTGAGAACTATTTAGGTTTGGGTTTTCTATTTGGAAGTGGTTTTCGTCAAATTCAGCAGGCTTTTTCCCCAACAAAACACTTCTTAGTTCCGCTAAGCGCCCATCTTTCGCATCTATCACCCGTTCCATGGCAATGTCCATTTCCTTGTAGCTAGCCGAGTCGAACAGTACATCTACACCAAGCTTTCCATACTCCAACCAATCGGGAAGCTCATCTACATTCAGCACAATCTTCATGGAATTTTTCCACACCGAAGAAGCCACTCCGTTCACTGCTTCTACTTTTCCGCCCTGCCCGTTGTTATTAAAAAGCGAGACCATCCCTCCTGGCTGAAAAGCATGCGATTCGCCCTGAAGCGCCGTACGCTCTACCGTCACAAAATATTTTTCCCCTGTACCTATCCCGCTGTTTTCCACCACTACCGGATACCAACTTATCCCCTTCTTCCTCCTTTCACCCAGCGGGGTTTGCAGCACATTTTTTTGGTACTGCTTCAGGTCAGCCTCTTTTTCGTTGTGAAGTAAGTCTCTTATTAATTTTAACTCATCCATAGTTCTTTTTTATTGGGGCGTGTTCAGGTCTTAAAACAGGTGAAATCCAAACATACCTTTGAGGCAAAAATAGTTGATAAAGATGTGAATCAAGGATTTGTTTTACTGCTTTATGTGTTATTTCTAAAAGCCTAAATTCTTACTTCCGTCGAGAAATCAAGGCGAAACCTTGGGGGAAATCCTATTTTCGTCAAAATAACTTACCTTTTAACAATTCAGTTTTTAAGCGGTACAAAAGATTTAGTATCTTTACATATAGGTGAAAAGATAAAACAGGAATCCTAACCATTAAACATTCACCTTGTTTAATGAAATTTCACAAATAAAAAACGCCCATAAGCTACTGGGGCAAAATATTTATATATAAAACAAACGGTTATGACAACTTTATCATCAATTGTATTATTTGGAATGCCAGGTGGATGGGAAATGGCTATTATCATTTTCGTTATCTTGTTGCTTTTTGGAGCGAAAAAAATCCCAGAATTGGCACGAGGCCTAGGAAAAGGTATCAGAGAATTCAAGGATGCTACCAAGGAAATCCAAGACGAGATTGAGGAAGGTGTAAAAGACAAAAAGTAACCCTTTCCTATTCTCAGGAACTAGATATTTAATAAAAGTTTTAATACAAAAACAGGAGCAATCCTGTTTTTCATTTTTTAAGTGAAGTAAGTTGAAGAAGTACAGCTCATTTGCGGATATTAAAACCGCTCTCTCCAACGGTGATACCAGTTGCAAAGAACTGGTAAATTACTATTTGAAACAGATAGAAAGCCAGAAGCACCTCAATGTTTTTTTGGAAGTGTATGAAGAGGAAGCTCTGAAAAGAGCTGAAGAAATAGACCAGAAAATAGCAGAAGGCACTGCGGGCAAACTCGCTGGAATGGTGATTGGTCACAAAGATGTAATTTGCTACAAAGACCATCATATCCAAGCAGGCAGCCAGATTTTAGACGGATTTGTATCGCAATATTCTGCTACGGTAATAGAAAACCTATTAGCAGAAGATGCAATCATCATCGGAAGGCAAAACTGCGATGAGTTTGCCATGGGTTCTACCAATGAAAATTCTTCATTTGGTCCTACACTTAATGCTGCTGCTGAAACGCGTGTGCCAGGTGGTTCTTCTGGTGCTTCGGCTTCAGCCATTGCCGCCGATATGTGCTTAATCTCTTTAGGCTCAGACACTGGTGGCTCTGTTCGCCAACCGGCTTCTTTTTGCGGCGTAGTGGGTCTTAAGCCTACTTATTCACGAATTTCTCGCCATGGGCTGATCGCCTACGCATCTTCTTTCGATGTAATTGGAATCCTTTCGCACAATGTAGCCGATGCAGCGGAAGTGTTGGAAGTAATGGCCGGACCGGACGAATTTGATGCAACTGTTTCGAAAGAAAAAGTAGGAAAGTACGCTAAAGCACTTTCTAAAAATGAAAAATATAAGATTGGTTACATCAAAGAAACCATTGAGGCGGAGGGAATCAGCGAAGATGTAAAAGCCAATTTCATTGAGACTGTTGAACAACTGAAAGCTGATGGACACGAAGTAGAAGCCGTCGATTTCCCTATGTTGGAATATGTGCTTCCTACCTACTATATTTTAATCACAGCCGAAGCAAGCACCAACCTGTCCCGCTTCGATGGGGTACGCTACGGTTACCGCAGCCCCGATGCCAAAGATGTGGAGTCGTTGTTCAAAAAATCCCGTTCAGAAGGGTTTGGAGAAGAAGTAAGAAGAAGGATTATGTTGGGAACATTCGTACTTAGCGCCAGCTATTACGATGCTTATTTTACCAAAGCACAAAAAGTAAGGCGATTGGTAAAAGAAGAAACCGAAAAGTTATTGACCCAATATGACTTTTTAATTTCTCCAACTTCGCCTACTCCCGCTATGGAGCTGGGCAGTTTTAGCGAAAGCTCTGCCTTGGAAATGTACCTTGCCGACCTCTACACAGTGCAAGCTTCTGTTGCAGGCATTCCAGCTATTTCCGTACCTAATGGCAAAGGAGACCATAATCTTCCTTTAGGAATCCAAATTATGGCTGGTGCATTTGAAGAAGAAAAACTCTTGGCGTTCGCCCATAACTTCGAAAAAAACATCTTGGCAGACCAAACAAAAGGTTAACTCGTTAAGCTTTAAGAATTTAGATAATATGCTTATATTTTTAAAGTTTGACATATTTCTATATTTTTAAGCTTCATAATCTCAAAATTTAGCCAGTTTTATTATGCCATCATTAAAAAGGCTTTTCTTATTAGCAACTACATGTCTACTAATTAGCCCAGCATTTTCGCAAGAAATTGACAGCACTTACACTGTAGAGCCTCCAGAGGGGTATGAATTCCCTTGGGCACCCGAAGAGGAAATTGTTTCTGCTTCAGATGTGATCCAAGAGGCCAACCTTCTCAAATTTGATACTACCTCCGCTATTCTTTTGGAAGAAATAGCCTACGATAGGGATTATATCCCAACCGTATCGGATGAAGAGATCATGGCTAGGTTAAAAGAAATGGAAAAGAAAGGTGAGATCCCAATGAACTACCATGCTAGGGTTCGCCTCTTTATCGATTTCTTTTCGGTAAGAAAAAGAGAGTTTACGCTCAAAATCATGCAGCGTAAAAATCTGTATTTCCCTCTATTTGAAAAAACACTGGCAGAATATGGCATGCCAGATGAGTTAAAATATCTTTCCATCATCGAATCGGCACTTGTTCCCTCGGCTCGCTCTAGGGTGGGCGCAGTTGGTTTATGGCAGTTCATGCCCCGTACGGGCAGGGCTTATGGCCTAAAGCAATCCTATTCGATGGATGACAGAATGGATCCCGAAAAAGCTACCATTGCTGCTTGTAAATATTTGAAGTTTTTGCACGATATGTACGGAGACTGGGAACTAGCCATTGCCGCATACAATTGCGGTCCTGGCAATGTAAACAAAGCCAAAAGGCGTTCTGGAAAATTTCATTTCTGGGATATTTATGAAAAACTGCCACGAGAAACTCGTTCGTATTTACCCCAATTCGTAGCCATGGCTTATGTTCTTAACTATGCCGATGAGCACAACTTGGTGCAAGAACAGCCATTTTATGCAACTCCTTCTCAAGAAATATTTGTAAGTCAATCAGTTGACTTTGGCAAACTTGCTCAAAAACTCAACATCTGCGAAGAAGATTTAGCACAGCTCAATCCTCGTTTTAGGTACAAATATGTGCCATCAGGTGTAAAAGATTGCCCTGTAAAAATTCCAGCTGCTCGCTTCGATTATTTCATGGCAAACAAGCAAGATATATTGGATTCTGTAAAAGTTACAAGCAAGAAACCTACTTACTACGCAGGAGGAAAAGTAGGAAGTGGGGAAAAAGTATATTACACAGTAAGGCGAGGAGATGTTTTAGGAAGTATTGCGCAAAGACATGGAGTAAAGCTTTCTAACCTAAGATCATGGAACAATTTATATACAAACACCATTTACCCAGGTCAAAAGCTGGTAATGTACGGTGCTGGGGCAGCTCCAGCAAAACCTTCCACGCAAGCAGTTGCCAAGAACACACAACCTTCGGCAAACCAAGTTCAGTACACTGCCAATGGAAAAGTACATGTAGTAAGAGAAGGTGATACGCTCTGGGGAATTTCAAAAAAATACAACGGAGTAACGGTTGATAAAATAAGGAAAGCGAATAACCTTAAAACCGACAAACTTAAAATTGGTCAAAAGCTAAAGCTTGGGTAGCCATTTTTAATTCATTATAAATGAAAAAGTCCCTACAAGTCAATCAGATACTTGTAGGGACTTTTTTATATGGAAAAAGAAAATATCCAGCCTAAAAAAGAGACAACGCCGAGGAAATTCCAGGGCGCTGTCGTGGGAAATAGTAATCTGACAAAGTTTTTAGCATCACATAGGAGTTTTAGAAAGTCTAGAACTGAGCCTATATGAAGCCTTTCTGGTTGAAAGTTTAGCTCATTTATATGGAAAGGAAACCAATGTTCCTTATTCGTTATTCAGAGGGTTATCATAAAAAACCGATACTTCTGTGAAATAGGTATCTAGTTTTGTTGGCACTTCTGTTTCTATCCCAACTATTAACCAAAGCTTACCATCGGCATCGGTAGTACCTGTGATTTTTTCGTTCCTATTATCAACGGTGAAAACATTATCCTCATAAGCAGTTTTACCAATTTCAATCGAGCCCAAATAAGCCAAATCAGCCCCATCGCTACCGAGGTTACCTTTATCAAAACTAGTTGTATATCCTATGTAGCCTAATTCGGCTTCATCAGGTGTAAGAGTGGAAACAGGTTCTGTAGTGACCGCACCTGCTTTTACATATATTTTTTTAGCATCAACCACATTTGAGTCGGATTCAACATCAAATGCTACATTCATATTAATATCTAAATCATAGCTTACATTTGGTTCCAAGTTCTCTATGTGAACTTTCATGTACATAAACAATTCCCCATTCAGGCTTCTGCCTGTAAGCCTCATCGCCATATCATTATAACTTCCCCCTGCAAATGTATTTGGAAGAGTATCATGAGCCACTTCTAACCCATACTTTGCCTGTTCACTTTCCGGATAGTTAGAAAATTCGCCTACCCATTCCCCATCGCCATTTTCAAAGCTAAAAGCTGAAAAGAAATCATGACGAGAGGTTTGAGGTTCGAGATCATTGTCCATACAAGAAAAAAGCAATGAACTCAACCCAAAAACCAAAAAAATCTTTTTTATCATAACTCTATTCTCAAATAGTATTTTTTATTGATTAACTCCACACTGATGACACCTACTGCAACAAAAGAGTTGTAAAATAAAACTCGCTTCCTTTTTCCAGTTGTATTTTTAGCTTTTTACACATTTAATCCACTAAAGTACTTCTTCCTATCTATTTTTGCCTTTTCAAATACTCTTAGATGAACTACATACAAGTAATAAAGGGCAACCCGAGGATTTTGCTTTTCGGATTTTTAATGACTTTCTTCTCCAGCTTTGGACAAACCTATGTACATGCACAGTTTGTCCCTTCCATCATGAAAGCTTTCGACCTCAGCAACACTGCTTTCGGAAGCATTTATGCCATAGGTACTGTTTGTGGAGGCTTTACATTAGTTTATGTTGGGAAAAAAATTGATACCGTCCCTTTAAATAAATTCACATTTACCACAGTTGTTGGGCTAATTTTATCATTATTAGTACTGTCGCTCGCTCCGGGCGCTTGGATGCTCTGCATCGGGTTCTTTATCAACCGCCTCTGTGGACAAGGACTTTTTACCCACATTTCCCTTACTACCATAGCCAAAAGCTTTACCAAGTTGCGAGGCAAAGCCTTGAGCGTAGCAGTAATGGGCCATGCTGCCGGGCAAGCTATTTTCCCTATCACTATTTCATTACTAATCGCCTATGTAGGCTGGCAACACACTCTATGGATAGAAGCTACCATCATCACCTTGGTACTTATTCCTACCTTGTTTTATATCTTTAAGAAAGGCTTCAAAATAGTAGAGAAAAAAGGGGCTGCAGCTGTACAAGCCGATACAGCGCCTAAGCCTAAAAGTACTTGGTCGAGAAAAGAGATTTTGAAAGATCCGAGAACTTATTTGATATTGCCAGGCGCTTTTTCCATCCATTTCCTTATCACAGGTTATCATTTTTACCAAGTGGAAATGGCTTTGTCAAAAGGTTGGGCTGGTAACTGGATTGCCGCTTGTTTCATCGTCCATGCCATTGCCCGAGCAGTTTCTTCTATCTACACGGGTGTACTGATCGATAAATATTCTGCCGTAAAGCTGATGCCTTATTTCCTCACTCCATTCATGATTGGGCTGCTTCTCTTTATGTGGTTCAACAATAAATTTATTGCCATTCCCTATCTGATAGGAATTGCCGCCACGGCTGGAATGATGGCCAGCCTTAATGCCGCCGTGCTCGCCGAAATGTTTGGTGTTGAAAACTTAGGGGGAATAAAAAGCATGTACAGCACGCTTACCGTCATAAGCTCAGCGACTGCTCCGCTATGCATGGGCTTTTTCCTCGACAAAGGCTATGGGTTTGATTTTATCATAATAGGATCGGTTGCATTCATGCTTCTGGGGAGCTTTCTTAACTTTTTCTTGTACCCCAAAAGAGCAGAAGAAATACCCCAAGCCTTATGATTTACATATAATTTGGATAGCTCCACAGCTTTGTAAATCCGATTTCAATAAGAGTTTTTTAACCTTTCCATCTTTATCTCGGTAGGAAAGGGCTGCCGTATTGGGAGGCTTGTTGCCCATGGATGGCGCATACAAAATCAGGTAATTATTATTCCCTTTCTTAAGGGGCAACTCCAATTGGAGTTTCTTTTTACCTAACGTATAATTTTCAACTACCCACTTCCCATTGAGGTAAAGCGAAACCATATCGTCGTCCACTTCCCTATCGTCCCATATTTTCACTTCTAATATATCGCCTTCCACCTCTATTACTTGCTGCTTCAACACAGGTCTTCCTCCAAGCTTTTCCGCCGAAATCGTCGCCAAAAGCTCTGAAGCAACATTTTTCAAGCTATCTTCTGTCGATTGCTCGGTTCGTTTCGCTTTGGGCAATTTTATAGGTTCAAGAATTAAAGCATCTACCAAATAATAGGCGCAACTATTTCCATCTTCCGAAAAAACTTTGGGGGCTGCATTTTCATCAGTTCTAAAATTGCCTATGGTCAAATATTCGTAGGGTTTATCGGGCTTGAATGAGAAAAGATGCTTTTGCCACTTCTCTGAAAAAATCACATCGGTGGTTTCAAGTTGCGGCGTAACATCCATGGCATCATGCCCATTTTGGCTAGGTAATTCCTCGGAAAAATAAAATCCAAAGTAAGTCCCCAACCTTCCATAGTGCTTATTCCCATTGGCTAAATGCGCTATCAGTCTGTAAGTCTGGTTGGTATCGAGCGGCGAATTAAGCCTGATACTGAGGTATTCCCTAAAGCCTCGAATTACCTGATTGTATGCCATTAGCCCGACCATTCCTTTTCCTTCAAAAGGTTCTATTTTTCCAAAATAGGCTTCTGATACTTTTGCTTTATTTTTCCCATCCACTCGCAGGTAATCAGGAATGGCATAATGGAAATCATCCCCTTTTTGTGTTAGTACTTCCCAACCTTCCAAGTTATGCGCTTCGGCTTCAGCTTCAGGCACAAGATCGCTATTTTCAAAACTGTAGTTGGGAATAAGGTTTTGAGCTTGTAACAAAACTGTGCTTAGCGCAAAGAAAAATCCGCTTAGTAAACTATATCTGATTTTCATTGGGTGAAATATTCAGGTTTGTAAAATCGCCATATGAAGTTAGCACTTTTCGATAAGTATTTGACAAAGCCCCACAAACAAAAAAAGATTGCAAGTAATACTTGCAATCTTTTCAACAACAACCACAATTAGCTATCTATTAAACAGCTAAGTACTTCGAATCAGGAAGTATTTTTATAAGGCTAAAAGCCTTTATTTTTTCTTTAAATCTTTATCTACCAAGCTAGCGGTTACTTCGTTGAGTTTTTCCACTTTATAGCTAAAATCGCCTTTCAGCTTATCGCGGATAATACGCAAATTTTGCAACAATTCATCCGTTTGCTCTGGTAAGATTTCCTCCAAAACTTGGCGAAACCGTTTGGCAAATGTAGGTGATTTTCCGTTAGTAGAAATCCCTATTTTCAAATCCCCTTTTTTTACGGTTGACCCAAGGTAAAAATCGCACAAATCAGGCGTATCTGCCACATTTGTAAGTACTTTTCTTTTTTTTGCAAGCACTTTTATTTCCCTGTTCACCTCTCTGTCGGCCGTAGCCAAAATTGCAACTTCGGCATCGTCCAAATCACTTTCTTCAAAAGCTCGATGAATTAATTTAATAGATGGATGTTTTTTGGCAAGTTCCCGCACCTCGTCCTTAAAGTCGATGGATACAACTGTAACGTTAGCTTCTGGGTTATTTTTCAATAACGCCTCAAGCTTTTCTTCCCCCACATTACCCCCGCCTACTACCAACAAGTTCAGTTGGTCTATCTTCAAAAAAATGGGAAATAATACGTTGCCTTTTTCTTCCATCTATTTTCTAATCGTATTCTTAAAAGTTATTAAAATTAATTTGACACTAGGAGTTAGTTATAGTATGTTTTATTGACACTAGGAATTATAATCTGAGTATACTACCAAATTTCGGCAGTCACTTGTTTCATTTGTTCGTAAAAATACTCGTGGCTTCCCACCGCCTCCCCTATCACAATTAGCGCTGGCGAAGCTATTTTTTGAGAGGCAACTTGCTCCTCAAGTGTATCTATGGTAGCAAAATGCACCTTACCATCCTCCCAAGATCCTCGGCTAATAATTGCCACAGGCAAATGATTTTTCCCAACTCCCTCAAAGACCTCTGCAATTTCTCTCGCCTTTTTCAGACCCATAAACAACACCACTGTTGCTGTCGATTGCGCTGCCAAGGTAACATCAGCTGAAAGTTTTCCACTGCTGGTAGTCGCTGTTATCACCCAAAAGCTCTCGTTTACGCCTCTTTTGGTAAGAGGGATGCCATAATACCCTGGCAAAGTAACACTGGTTACTCCAGGAATCACATCTACTTCTATCCCAAAACTCTCGGCAAACTCTTTTTCTTCTTTTCCTCTACCGAATACGAAAGGATCGCCTCCTTTTAACCTTATCACATGCCCGTGGTCAAGCGCATTTTCCACAATCAATTGGTTGATTTCCTCTTGCTTATGATGATGTTTCCCTGCCCTTTTCCCCACAAATATCTTCTTCGCTTCGGGCTTGGCATATTCCAACAAACTTGGATGTACCAAGGCATCGTGCAGAATCACATCTGCATTGGAAATGGCTTTCACTGCCTTGAGCGTAACCAGTTCAGGATCGCCAGGACCTGCCCCCACCAACGTGAGGCGAGGGCTTTTCCTTGTTGGCTTATGCTTTGTAAAAGTTGCTAACAACCAATTTCTCATCTGATTCTTCGCTACCTAATTGTTCTTTTCTAAACTTCAACACATTATCCAAGAATGTTCTCGCTTGAGCCATGTACGACTTAGCGAAATCGAGACTAGGCTCGTTTTTGTTTACTTGCAATACCAACGAAGTAAAGTCAGTTGGCAAGTCGAATTCACCAGTTTGAACAAATTGCTCATCGAAATCGCTGATTATCTTGTTGTGCGTATTGCAATTCACGTCCTTGCTCAAAAGCAATGCTTTTGCACTTACCACAAAACTGCTGTAGCTGTAGTAAATAGCATCTGGCAATTTATCTTTGCCCAAAGCTTTGTTTGCAAAGTAGAGCTTCTCCTCTGCATCGTTGATGATGGTTCCCACCATATCATAGCTTACGCTGGCACATTCCCCCACACCAATTTCTTGAATGTACTCGTCGTTCTGTCCCCAATCTTTGTACTCGTCATCTTTCAATGTAGAAAGATCTGCCAATGGCTTCAATAAACCATAGAAATACATTTTTCCTTGGCGTTTGTAATAATCGTTGAAGTATTCGCCTTCTTCTCCGTTGGCATCAAAATCGTCTAATAGCGAGCGTAATGCATCTGGAATACGCTTAGTAGGAAGCTTAATTACCTTATCGGCGATAAAGCCTTTTCCTTGATCATCAACTCCGCCGCCCAATACTACTTGCATAGCAGGAACAATGAGCTTACCGTTTTTGATAGAACTACCGTGTAACCCAATTTGAGCAGACATATGTTGTCCGCAAGAGTTCATGCAACCGCTAATCTTTATATTTATATCAGAATCTGTGATTATATCAGGATATTCTGCTTTGATCACATTCTCCAGCTCAGTAGCTATTCCGGTGCTATTCGTTACACCCAAATTGCATGTATCAGTTCCTGGGCAAGCCGTTACATCTGCTATGGTTTCGAAGCCTGGCTCAGCCAATTCCAAGTGGTTCAAAGAATAGAACAAAAATGGAAGTGCCTCTTTGCGAACATATTTGAGCATCAAACCTTGGGTCATGGTAATGCGGATATCGTCAGCCGCATAATCTGTCACCAATTTGGCGAGTTGCTTTGCTTTTCCAGAAGAAATATTTCCTACTGGCAAGCTAATATTCACACCGTACCATCCTTTTTGCTTTTGCTCAAATACGTTGGTTTTCAGCCAAAGGTCGTATTTAGCTTGGTCAAGAATTTCCACTTCAGGAATTTCTTTTTCTGGTGCTGGCTCAGGCTGCTTCACCAAGTCAGGATCAATTTCTACCGTTTGGCTAGCCAATCCTTTTCTTTCAATCTCTACCAACTCCAAGAACTTCTCAAGACCCAAGCCTTTTTTCGGCTCAATCAAGAATTTCATACGAGCCTTGTGACGTTTTTCACGCTCTCCGTAGCGGTCAAACACCCTCAATCCGGCTTCCATAAATGGAATTATTTCGTTGGCTGGCATAAATTCAAAAGCAGTTGGGGCAATGAATGCTTGTGCTCCCAATCCGCCACCTACTAGTACTTTGAAGCCTCTTACGCCATCTTTGATTCTTGGGATAAACCCAAAATCGTGGATGTAAGCAAAAGCTGCATCTCTATCGGAAGAAGAAAAAGCGATTTTGATCTTACGCCCCATATCTTGGCATACCGCATTTCTGAGGAAATACTCAAAAGTAGCGTGGGCATAAGAAGAAACATCGAATAGTTCTTCTGGATCGACACCCGCATTGGCTGAAGCCGTTACATTTCTTACTGTATTTCCGCAAGCTTCACGTGCAGTCACACCTGTTTCTTCCAATTTTTCCCATACTTCTACCGAATCTTCCAAGTGGATGTAGTGCATCTGGAAGTTTTGGCGAGTGGTCGCATGGAGATTTGCATTTGTATATTCTTTAGCAACATCCGCCAATCTGATAAGCTGAGTGGTAGTGAGCTTACCATAAGGTATTTTGGTACGGTACATCTGCACACCTGCTTGGCGCTGACCGTAAACACCTCTTGTAAGGCGGAATGCTTTAAATCTTTCCTCTGGAATTTGCCCTTTTTTGAAGGCTGATATTTTATTGGTTAATTCTAAAATATCGTCTTTTACGTCTTGGGATAGGTTTTCGTTGTTAAGGAAATCCATGGCTAATTATGGTTTGGGTTTAGATTTTTCAACTTGTATTTTTATAAAAAAAGCCCCTGTGATTCGCTTCGCAGGGACTTTGTATATTTTTTCAATTGATCTGAAAACAATTTACGTAAGCTCTACGGCTGATATTTGGGCATACAACAGCATGCGCAACAACAACTGCACATCATAACTGCGAACATCAAAGCGATATGTTTAAAATTGTTATTCATTATCAATTACTTAGACAATTCTAGTGCCCTATCTATATCTGAAATTATATCATCGATATGCTCCAAGCCAACCGATATTCTAACCAACCCTGGCATAATCCCCACAGCTTCTTGCTCCTCGGCAGAAAGCTTGGAATGCGTGGTAGAAGCTGGGTGAGTAACGGTACTTCGTGTATCTCCTAAGTTGGGAGTCAAGGACAGTAACTCTAGGCTATCAAGAAAAGTTCGTCCCCTCTCCAAGCCACCTTTTACAATCATTGTTACCAAAGCCCCTCCGTGCTTCATCTGTTTTTTGGCAGTGGCATACATAGGGTGCGACTCCAAAAAAGGATACTTCACCAACTCTACTTCAGGGTGTTTTTCTAAAACTTTCGCCAAAGCGAAGGCATTTGAACAATGCTTTTCCATTCTTATCGCCAGAGTTTCCAAGCTTTTGGAAAGAACCCAACCGTTGAACGGGGAAAGTGCCGGCCCTGAATGGCGGGCAAAAAAACGAATATCTTTGATCAACTCTTTTGAGCCAAGTATAGCACCTGCAATAGTCCTTCCTTGGCCATCTATAAATTTTGTAGCCGAATGCGTCACTATATGTGCCCCCCATTTTATCGGGTTTTGCAAATACGGCGTGGCAAAGCAGTTATCTACATTCAATATCAAATCGTGTTTGTTTGCCAGCTCGCCCAACCACTCCAAGTCCAATATGTCCAAGGCAGGGTTAGAAGGAGTTTCCACAAACAGCATTTTTGTGTTTTCTTGTATCAAACCTTCCCATTCCTCTGGTTTGTTCACATCAGCATAGGTATGCGTGATGCCCCATTTGGGAAAGATTTGGGTTAAAATCTGGTGCGTTGAGCCAAATACTGAACGAGAAGCCAATACATGATCACCCGATTTTAGCAATGCCGCCATGCTTGAAAACATAGCTGCCATGCCCGATGCCGTCGCAATTCCGTCTTCTGCACCTTCCATCTGGCAGAGCTTTTCTACAAACTCATTATTATTAGGATTAGAATAACGAGAATAAATATTGCCTTCGATCTCATCAGCAAACAATGCCCTCGCCTGCTCAGCATCATCAAACACAAAGCTAGAAGTCATGTAAACGGGAACAGAATGTTCTCTATACAGGTTGTTTTTGCTTTGCGTACGAATCGCATTTGTCTCAAATTGGTGTTCTTTACTCATTCGTTAGTCTAAAAATAAAATGTGATTGTTATGTTTGAAGATACCGCTCAAAAAAAGGAGGGTAGTAGTAGCTTGTGATGCCAAGGAAAACCCTTTAACAACAACAGCACATGCAACAACATTTTGTTGAGTTATTGGCGGAAAGCGCTAGGCTTCTATTGGAGATATGTGGATGGAAATTTTTCACTTTTTTCATAATTCTGTAATGTTTATATTCCCCTAGATTTTACTGGGTCAGGAGTTAGCACCTCACCAAAATGGCGGCAGGTTGCTAGCGCTTCATCGAGCCTGTCTCTCCACGCTTCTTTATAAAAATTACTTCCCTTTTACCGAGAAATGTGCCGCAAGCTAGGCAATTCTTATTAATTATCAAAGAAACCTATATTTTTTTGAATTATTTTCAATAAAACCATATATATCTTACTAAAGACTAATTTATTTAGATTAGTTCCAAAAAATTCACAATTTTGATTTTAAAGAAAAACATGAAAATATGAACATACAAGTGATTAATGGGCCCAATTTGAACCTCCTCGGAACACGAGAACCAGAAATATATGGCAGCCTTACCTTCGAGCAATATCTTGTTCAATTGCAAGAAAAATTCCCCGATGTAGAACTGCATTATTTCCAGTCGAACACCGAAGGTTTTTTAATTGATAAAATCCATGAAGTAGGGTTCAGTTATGATGGAATTGTGATGAACGCAGGAGCATATACCCATACCTCAGTAGCTATTGCCGATGCCATTGCCGCAGTGAACACTCCTGTGATAGAAGTTCATATTTCAAACATACATGCGAGAGAAGTCTTTAGGCACAAAAGCTTCATGAGCCCTAAGTGCGTTGGGCAAATAGCCGGCTTGGGGCTAGAAGGATACCGACTAGCCATTGAGTATTTTGTTGAGAAAAACCGACCAGCTACAAAGTTGGTATAGCTGACTATTCCCCCGCCTTAGAAGCTTGGTGGGGGAATTTGGAAAATATGGAGCTCACCACTTTCTGCAAAAACTCTTCTTTATTTTTCCTGTTTTTCACCACCTCGGCTGTAGCCGTTCCTTCCCACACCATGTTTTTCTTTTTGGCGTCTATGATATCTATAACGAGGCTTCCTTCTTTGTAGCGACTCACTACAATGCTATCTGAGGCAGACCAACTGTAATTCCGTTGTCCCATATACCCCATCCTAGCATCTTGAATCGTACTTTCTCTTTTCTGCACCTTATCTTCAATGGTGATGAAATAGTCTACCAAAATATCAGGTGAGCTTGATTCTTCATAACCTCTTGCCTCCATTTCGGATTGGATTAATTCCATTATACGGTCCTGATCCGATTGAAGTAACACAGAGTTTGCCCTACCTGCATCTTTATCAAACTGATATGTTTGATATGCACTAAAGTCGGACGAATCACTTGTCACGCTCGTTACGTTTACGATGTTGCAAGCAGATAATGTGATACCTAGCAATACTAGGAAAATAAAGTTTCTAATAGCTTTCATCTTCTTCAAAAAAATTGAGTTGCACAAAGAATTATAATTTTGGGAATTTAACTCTCCTCAAGAATAAAGGTTTTGAGCTTTTTTCCCAACTACTCCTTATCTCAAACATAACCCTACGCTATCTCCACAACTTTTTGGCGGGTAATAGCAATAAGCTTTAGGATAGACTCTTACTATAAATTTGCCTTTGGTATTTAGATTTTTATAGCTTTGTAGCCCAATAAATTGAGAGGATATCATGCCGCTGAACATACCAGATAACTTGCCAGCAGTTGAACAACTGGAAAAGGAAAACATCTTTGTGATGAAAGAAACTAGGGCTATCCACCAAGATATCCGCCCTATGAGGATTGCCGTGCTCAATTTGATGCCGATCAAAACCACTACAGAAACGCACTTGCTCCGCTTGCTTTCTAACTCGCCTTTGCAAGTGGAAATAACTTTACTCAATACCAAAAGCCACAAGTCTAAAAACACGTCAAAGAAGCATCTAGAGTCTTTTTACAAGACTTTTGATGAAGTACACGACAAACGGTTTGATGGTATGATTATCACGGGCGCACCCATTGAGCACCTCAGGTTTGAAGAGGTGAATTACTGGGAAGAAGTCACGGGTATCATGGACTTTGCCAAGAAAAATGTCACATCTACTTTGTATATCTGTTGGGGTGCACAAGCAGGCTTGTACCATCATTATGGCATCCAAAAATATCCACTTGAGCAAAAAATGTTTGGCGTGTTTGAGCATAACCTCACGGAAAGGCGAATCCCACTGGTAAGAGGATTTGACGATGCTTTTTTTGCCCCACATTCTAGGCACACCGAAATTAGAAAATCAGATATTAAAAAGGTGAAGGAGCTGGTCTTGGTATCGGAATCGAAGGAAGCTGGAGTGTACATGGTAGCCTCTAAAGATGGCAGACAAGTGTTTGTAACAGGGCATTCCGAATACGACCCGCTCACGCTAAAGCAAGAATATGACAGGGATGTAAAAAAAGGCCTGGACATTGAAAAACCTAAAAACTATTTCCCTAACGATGACCCTACCAAGCATCCTAAAATAAGTTGGAGAAGCCACGCAAACCTGCTTTTTTCCAACTGGCTTAACTACTACGTTTACCAGCAAACTCCGTATTTATTGCAATAAAAAAAGCTACCGCAGCGGGGAAACCCGCAGTGGTAGCTAATGTTGATATATAACCCAATCTATCTTATTTTCCTTCCAGAGCTTTATTGATTTCTTCAACACTTTTATGAACTTCATCTGCCTCGGGACTCTTAGCCATTCCTATTTTAGCAAATACAGAAAGTGAGGCTCGGTAAGCTTTCATTGCTTCTGGATATTTTTCTTGTTTCTTGTACAAGTCTCCTAAAGCTTTCGAACAAAGGGTATACTCCTTTGTACTCCTTCCACTATAATTACCAAAGGTATTCAAGGCTTCAACCAGCAACGCTTCTGCTTCTTTGTCTTTCTCTTGCAAAGCTCTCATTTTGCCTTTAAGAGCCAGCGTATTAGCATATTCTCCATGATTCTTCTTGAATTTTTTCTCTTTTAGCACTAAGGTACGACTCAGAACTGTATCGGCTTCAACATACTTTTCTTGGCCAATGTAAAACTCCGCCAGCAAATCTTGTCCTTGTAAATAATCTAAATGATCTTTTCCAAGGTTTTCTTCTCTCAACTTTTGAGCTTCTATTAGTTTAGACTCAGCAAGATCAAACTTTTTGGCTTCTATATACAAATCGGCCACATCGCTAAGTGCCGAAGCATAAGCAGGGGCTTTTTTACCCAAAACTTTCTCCTTTATCTCGGCTGATTTTGCCAAGGCTTCTCCTGCTTGGTCGTACTCTTTTTCCAACTTAAGAACACCAGCCTTCTCTTTTAGCGCATCAGCATACTCTATGCTTTCTGCTCCTTTACCTTCTTCAATCAGTTTGAGCTTCTTGTCCAGCAAAACAAGTGCTTCTTTATTTTCTTCAAGCTTCACAAACAGATTGATAGTATTACTTATTTCTTTGGCATACTGCTCTTCCAAATCTTTCACCTGAGAAAGAATGCCCAAATACTCCTTGTAAGAACCGACTGCTCTTTCTTTATTTTCAAGCTTGTAGTAAGAAGCAGCCACTCTTTCATAAGATTCTACAAATTCCTTTTTATCTGCTTTTGCTTTTTCGCTAAAGGCAATATGCTCGTTGAATTTGGCTATTGCATCTTCATACTTTCTTGTACGGAAAGCAACTTCGCCAGAACCTGCAATAATCTCTCTAAATTCCTCCGAAGTAGGGCTATACACCTTTCTTCCACTTTCGTACAAAGTACCAAAATACCCTTTTGCCAAGTCATATTTTTGACCTATCAAACAAAGATTAGCCAGTTCATAAGCCGTACTCAAATATTCTTTCGAATCTTTTCCATCCAGCCTTTCTCTTGCTTGCAAACACTTCGTGAAATTCTCCGCAGCTTTTCCATATTTCTTCCCACTTAGGTAACAATGTGCTAATCCCTCAAGCATATCGGCATATTCTGACGTACCTGTAGCCCTATCTTCTTTAAAAGCCCTCTCTAAGTCCAAATAATTAACAGCAGCATTGCCATAATCTTCCAGTTCTTGGTACGATTTAGCCAAGTAAAGTACTACGGTACGATAGGTCTCATTTTTATTCCCAAACTGCTCGCTTGCTTTCACCCTAGATTTCAAAAACATCGTTACAGCATTTTTATAATCTTTGTTTTTGTAGGCTACCATTCCTTTAGAGTAAAACTCTTGCCAACCTTGTGCAAATGACAAAACAGGTAGGGAAATTAGTGCGATAAAGATGATTAGTTTTCTCAAGTTTATAAGAATTTTGAATGTATAATCCGTTACGTAATTTTGATAGTTAGACCTCCAACAGTGTATATGAAACAAGGCCTCATTATCAGCAAAAAGGATCAAATCACTTTTTCTTGATATCTAAGGACAGTTGGGTAGGATATTTGGTTTGTTATGTAATGGAACGACGGTAAAGGGATTATATTTTGAAAAAAAAGCAGATATACTGTTAGAAATACACACTTATAAAATGGATTCAGCAGAAAAGAATTTTATCAATCAAAACACTGTTTTTCAATAGGATATGTAGGTTTTATAAATTTTACTATACCATTACAAGGCAATAGAACTTGCAAGCAAACCTTAATAAATAAAAAAAAGAGAAGTAATTGTTGTTTATTCCCCTTAAGTAAGCTTTTCGAGATCAAAGCAAAATACCAATGATGAACGTTAGGATACAGGTTATTTTTTCACTTCTATTTCTCATAGCAGCTTCGCACAGTAGCGTATCAGGAACTTTCGATCCCGATAGGTTCAACAATGTGGTAGTATCCGAATACGAAATAGAAGACAAACCTTATTTTGCCGTATTGGAAATGGAATATGCCGATTTCGAGATCAAAAACCCAATTCTTTGGAAAACCGATCGACGCAAAAAAAAGGTATATGAAGTAGATTTGGTCTACACAAATTATCCCAAAAACAAAGCTGACTGGCTTACCAATTACGATACCCTGCTCCAAAAAAGAATCGATGCCATCACTAGCCTAATTCCCCAGCTCAAAGAAGATTCTCTGGTAAAATGGAACTTGGTTTTGCAAACAGACTGCCCCGATGCCGAGTCGGCCAAAAACATGTTTCATGGTGCAGTAGTCAAATACAGGGTCAAGCTTTCGAAAGGCTTACGGATAGCCATGAGCAGTGTAAGAGATATTATTATTGGCAAAAAGAGCTTTGAAGACTCTGTTGTTTTCCGAGCTTTTGAGCGCAACCCCGATTGGGAAGATATGCTGGTGGTAAACGACTGGACGGGAAGTATGTACGACTACTGCGCACAAGCTGTCCTTTGGCACCGGCTTCATGGCGAGCAAGAAAAGATTAAATACCTCGTCTTTTTCAACGATGGAAATCAAAAAATAAACAACCAAAAAGAAATTGGGAAAACAGGAGGGATTTATGCCGCTAGGGCAGACAGCATAAAAGAAATAATCACGGTAATGAAGGATGTGATGGTGGGAGGCGCTGGAGGAGACGACCCTGAAAATGATATTGAAGCTATGCTATATGGCATCAATAAATTTGATGATTTTGGAGAACTCGTCCTCATTGCCGACAATAAAAGTGCGGTTCGGGATTTGGAACTTCTGCCCAAAATAAATAGACCTGTACGGATAATCCTTTGCGGACTGACAGAGAAAAAAGGAATCCATCCCGATTACCTCAAAATTGCCAGAGAAACCAAGGGCTCCATCCACACCATCAGCGATGATTTGATAAACCTTGCAGAAACCCAAGAGGGGGAAATAATAGAAGCCCTTGGCTTGCGGTATAGGCTCACCAAGGGCAACTTCGATCAGGTAGATCGATTATAGACTCCGCAAGAGTTTGGAGTTTGAACAGGACTAGCCACCTACCAAAAGTGCTTTATGGTTTTACCTGAGACCTCAGTAAAACCTCGTTTATTGGTGATGGTTTACGGTTAAGAAGAGAGGTTGGAAAAAGTTTCAAAAAGAAACTTTTTCCAACCTCTAATTCCTCGCACCTAACCTCTTAACTATTAAACTTTTCCAATAGTTGGGTTTACCAAGTGGGGTCATAAAAAGCCCAAGCAACAAACACTGGGGAACCTTATATTTTCTCTACCCCAAGCCCTGGCGCATCGGTTAGGCGCATCACCCCATCTGTGATAGTAAAGCCGCCTTTCACTAAATCCCTAGCCAAATCCAAACTACCATCCAAGTCGATGTAGCGTGTTTTTTCACTGGCAAAAGCTGCATGGAGCGCTGCCGTGATACTGATGATACTTTCATCATTACAGCCCCACATGAGGTCTTGCCCACTATTTTTAGCAATTGTTGCTATCTCCAGCGCCTTCGACACCCCGCCACATTTCATCAGCTTGATATTAAAAATACCACAAGCTGCAGGCGGTGAAGCCAATTTGAAGCCATCTTCAGGAGAAATCAAAGATTCATCGGCTGCAATCAACCTTTTTACTGGCTCAGAAAGATGCCTTAACGGTTCAATATTTCCCGCTTCCATTGGCTGTTCTACCAGCTCTAGGTCTAAACTAGCCGTCCGCTTGTAAAACTCAAGCACCTGCTCAACACTGTAACCTTGGTTTGCATCTACCCGCTGGATAATTCTTGCACCGTACCTTTCATAAATCTTGGTCACACGCTCTATATCCTCTTCCAAAGAAATACCAAGCTTTACTTTCAGGTTGGTAAAACCTCTTTCCACATATTCCTCCGCCTCTTCCAGCGTCTCTTCTACGTTCTTAATCCCAATGGTTATAGAAGTTGGAAGTTCGTACAACTTCTGCCCCAAGAATTTCACCAAAGGAACTCCTAAATACTTGGCAAAAAGATCGTAAAGAGCGATATCCAACGCTGCCCTAACCGCTGGCTGGCTTGGGTATTTTGCATTTACCTCAAATAGAAGCTGCTGTACTTCTCGGATATCCCTTCCAATAAGCCAATCGAAGCTTTCAGCCTCAAGCGTAGCCATGGTCTCATCCAAGGTTTCGCCTATCACGTAAGGACTTGGGTTACTTGAACCTAGCCCATACATACCGTTTTCTCCAATAATCTCTACATAAGAAACCGAAACGGAATCTGTAGTTTTAAAGGCGATGGTATAAGGTCTTGTAAGCCCAAGCTCTTCCTTCCGAACTATTATGTCTTTAATTTTCATTGTTTTCTACTTAAAATTTTTCACAAAATCCGATACTACCTGCCCAAGTCTATCCACTCCTTTGAGCGGTAAAATCACTGGGATGCCCAACTCTTCTTCGGCTTTAGCCCTAAAGCTTTCCGCGTCTTCATTGCTCATCGTTTTAGTATTGAGCGTAACCGCAATGGTAGGCGCTCCATAGGTTTTGATCAACTCTATTTCTTCCGCCAAAGAGGGAATGGTATTTTTATACCCTTCGCACCCATGGAAGTAGGTTCTGTCTGGGTCGTGCTGCAGAACTACGGCATTGGTTTCTCCTGAAATAATAAACTCCGCTCCGCAAGGTCCTGACGGGTTTCTGAGTGCAGATTGCCCTTCCAATAAGATAGCATCTGGGTTTTCAGCATCAAAGCAGCTCACAATGGCATGCTCTATTTCTCCTGAAATAAAATCGTTGAGCGTTGAGTCAAAAATGAATCCGTATTTGTTTCCCTGCATCCAACCTGTTTGCCCTGTATAAATCATCTCCGCCTTGAAACCATTTTCCACCAAGGCTTCTTTTATGAACCTAGCCGTCGTCCTTTTGCCCATGTTGCAGTCTGTACCTAATACGGCAATTTTCGGGCAAGTCACTTTACTTATTTTCCCTTTCCAAAAATGAAGTTCTTTGAAGGATTTTGGCTTACGGATATCTATAATTTCTAGCCCTTTTTTGGCAGCCATCTCAGCTATTTCAGGATTATCCGAAAGGCATTCGTGCAAGCCACTCACCAATGACACACCACCATTCAAGGCGTCTTTCAGCTCAGGAATGAGTTCTTCAGGCATTACGCCTCCTTTGCTGGCAATACCCATAATGCAGTACTGGGCTTCTTCCTCACCATTTTTCAAAAAATCCTTTACTGAAGAAAAAACAGGAATATCCCTACACTTTCCATCCAATACCTCGCCTGCATCTTTTCCTACAAATTCAGGATCAATTACTCCTACTATTTTGTAGCGTTCCGTTCCTCTGATCAACCCATGCGCAGTCTTGGCGCTGTAATGATCCAATTGTCCGTTTGTTAATACGATAGCATTCCCATCCATAGTTGTGGTTGTTTTTAAAATGTCGATAAAAAGTTAGTGAGTTGGTTAATATGGTAGGTCGTTTTGCCAAAACTAAAGCGCTTTAGTCAGGCATTATTCAAAAGCATGAATAGGGCTAAACACGCCTATGTGTTGAATAGCAATGACTCAAAGCTAAATAATAATTGCTCGAGAAGGAAAAACTTTGGGGCAATTATTTGTGAGGCATGGCTAACCTCACTTTAAATCGAAAAATCGATGGTTTCAATGGTTGGCCATTTGCAGTCTTGGTGTAGCAAATACAAACACTCACAATAAATCACTCAAAAAAAACATGATTTATTCTCACTACGCCCCTTGCTCTTCTTCTGTTTGCAATTGCTTATCGTAAAGCTCTTTGTATGTCCCATTTCGCATCATCAGTTCCTCGTGAGTCCCTGTTTCTTTTACTTCTCCGCCATCTAGCACTATAATTTTATCTGCCAGCTTAGCCGAGGAAACCCTGTGGGAAATAATAATAGAAGTCCTCGCTTCCATGATGGATTTCAGATTGTTGAGAATCGCATTTTCTGTTTTGGTATCTACCGCCGAAAGGCAATCGTCCAAGATCAAAATTTCTGGTTTTCTCACAATCGCTCTTGCTATGGAGACACGTTGCTTTTGCCCTCCCGAAAGGGTAATACCCCGCTCACCAACCATCGTTTCTAAGCCCTTATTAAATGATTCGATGCTATTATAAAGGTCAGCATCTTTCACCGCCTTCATAATATCTTCTGACTTCAAATCATTGGCTCCAAAAGCGATATTATTTTCTATTGTGTCCGAAAAGAGGAAAACATCTTGAGGAACATAACCTATATGGCTACGCAGCTTGTTGATATTGTATTCGGCAATCGGTGTTTCATCTACATAAATTTCACCTCCTGTAGTATCATAGAGGCGGCAAAGCAAGTTGGCAATGGTGCTTTTTCCCGAACCAGTTGTTCCCAAAACAGCCAGTGTTTCCCCATTTTCTACTTCAAAACTCACATTTTTTAGTGCCTTTATCCCCGAATCCGGATAATCGAAGGATACATTTTCAAACTTAATTCTACCCTGTACATCCTTCTGAAGGTTCTTTTCAGAAACAATATCATTTGGTGTGTTCAAAAACTCATTGATTCTTTTTTGCGAAGCCGCCGCTCGCTGGATAATACTAGTTACCCAACCAAGAGCCGTTACTGGCCAAGTAAGCAAATTGACATAAATGATAAACTCGGCAATGTTTCCCGGTGTAATCGCCCCGTTGATCACTTCTACCCCTCCCACATACACCGTAAGAATGGTACTCAGCCCAATTAGCCCCAACATAAGTGGGAAAAATAGGGCATTTACCATCGCCAAGCGAAGGGACTTCACTTTATAATCGTCACTTTCTTTTTCAAAATTGTGCAAAGAATCCGCCTCTCTGGCAAAAGCTTTCAACACTCTTATACCCGAAAATGCTTCTTGTACAAAAGTAGACATATCGGAAAGCCCTTCCTGAATAGCTTCTGAGCGCTTGTTTATAAGCGTATTTACATAATAAATGCTGATTGAAAGTATCGGAAGTGGTGCAAGCGCATACAAAGTAAGCTTCACATTTACAGTAAGCATATAGCCGATTACCAAAACACAGGTTACGGTAAGATTGATACCGTACATCACCGCAGGTCCCAAATACATCCTCACCCTACTTACGTCTTCCGAAATCCTCGCCATCAAGTCACCCGTGTTATTTCGTTTGTAAAAACTCATGGACAAGGCTTGGTAATGGTTGAATATTTCATTTTTCAGATCGTATTCAACATACCTCGATACTACAATGATGGTCTGGCGCATGAGGAACAAAAAACCGCCACGTATAAAAGCCATCACCACAATCAGAATTCCGTAGAAAAGGACGATGTACCCAAACTCTTCGTAAAACTCTTGTTGAAATCCACTCCCTTCAAACATAGGATACACTTGTAAGGTCTCGTTCACCAAATCGAAGGCGTAACGCACCATTTGGGCAGGGAAAATCGCAAATATGTTGGCAAGGGTTACGCAAGCTACACCGAGCAATAAGCGAAATTTATACTTGAGAAAATACTTATTTAAGTAGGCTAATTCTTTCAAAAGTGAAGCTTTAAGTGGATGTCAATCTAATTAACCACAAATATCAAAAAATGATTTGGGAAATTGATGTAAAGTAAGAAAAGGCAAAAACAGAAACTTTTAAAACAGGTAAAATCAGACATTTCTTCCATCCACAAGTATGTTGCGAAGAACAAGATACAAGAAGAGCTTTCTAAAAATCCCACTAGCTTTCAGTTTGACTTTGTTTGTAAACACCTGATGAAGAACTCTTAAACAAAACCCGCATTTAGGAATAAATTTCGGAAAATATGCTGCTTTTTGCTTAGGTGTTTGCAATTTTGCGGGATTATATTTTTTAATGTTCAAAACTGCGTTTGTAGGCAGTTGGCAAAAAGTAAGATTCAGAAAAAGCAATGAAGGTACTCAAATTTGGAGGGACATCAGTAGGGTCTCCGGAAATCATTAAGCAGGTAATTAAAATTGTAAAACCTGCTACGCTCAAAGAAAAAGTTGTGGTGGTAGTATCTGCTTTTGGAGGGGTCACGGACCAGCTAATTGCCATTAGCCGACAAGCGGCCGAAGGTGACGCTACGTATAAGGAGCTTTACAAAGCCATTGAACATAGGCACATCGATGCCATAAAAGAACTCGTACACGCGCGCAAGCAAAGCGGTTTGCTAGCCGATATAAAATACCTTTTCAACGAGCTGGACGATATTCTTCACGGGGTATACCTAGTGAGAGAACTCAGCCCAAAAATGCAAGATTTCATTTTGAGCTTTGGCGAAAGGCTTTCGGCAAGAATTATAAGCGAAGCTTTCAAAGAACAGGATGTAAATACTGAATTTGCCGATGCTCGGAATTTCATTCGCACCAACCGAATTTTTGGAAATGCCGATGTTGATTTCGAAGTTACCAACAAGCAAATTGTTGAGTACTTTAAAAATACAGATATTACGCTACAAATAGTGCCAGGTTTTGTGGCAAGTACAGATCAGGGAGAAACCAGTACATTAGGAAGAGGCGGCTCAGACTATACCGCTTCTATTTTGGCAGCGGCCCTCAACGCCGATTTGCTAGAAATCTGGACGGATGTAAACGGCATGATGACTTCTGACCCTAAAAAGGTGAAGAAAGCATTTACCATCCCAGAGATTTCCTACGAAGAGGCAATGGAAATTTCCTACTTTGGGGCGAAGGTAATCTACCCACCAAGCATCCAGCCTGCGTACAACAAGCGCATCCCTATTGCAGTAAAAAACACCTACGATCCTGAAGGTGCTGACACACTTATCAACACCAATGCGCCTGACGGCAAAAGACCGATCAGAGGTATTTCTTCTATGAAAGACGTATCGCTCATTACCCTCTTTGGTAGCGGGATGATTGGGGTAACGGGTACGGCAAAAAGGCTTTTCAACTGCCTTGCCGATGCCAAGATCAACGTTATCATGATTTCCCAAGCATCTTCCGAGCACTCTATCACTATTGCGGTGAAAGAACTGGAAGCTTATGCAGCAGCCAAACTGATCAGAGAAGAGTTTGAAGAAGAAATAGCAGCGAGCAGAATTGAAGACGTGAAAGTGGAGAACGGGCTTTCGGTGGTGGCCGTAGTTGGTAAAAACATGAAAAACACGCCAGGTATCTCAGGAAAGCTATTTAGCTCTTTGGGGAAAAATGGCATTAATGTGCTCACCATTGCTCAAGGCGCTTCGGAACTAAACATATCCTTCGTAATCAACCGCTCGGACGAAAGCAAAGCCTTGAACGTAATCCATGAGGCATTTTTCCTATCCGACACCAAAGTGCTCAATATATTTGTTGCAGGGGCTACTGGCCTGATAGGAACTACACTGGTAAAACAAATAAAAGCACATTCCGAATGGCTCAAGTCAAACAACGCCATTGACGTGAAGCTTGCCGGACTTATCAACACTAAAAAAATGTTGATTTCTGAAGAGGGAATTGACCTAGATAACTATAAAGAAATTTTGGGCAGCTCAGACTCTGATGCGGATTTACCAAAATTCGTTGAGGAAATGAAAAAGGCTAATTTGCCCAACTCCGTATTTGTAGATGCTACGGCAAGTGCAGACGTTTCGGAGCAATATGCAAAAGTCCTCAATTCGAGTATTTCCATCGTAACGCCTAACAAGCTTGCTTGCTCGGGAAGCATGGAGTATTACAAGGAATTGAAAGAACTGAGCCACAAACGTGGGGCTAAATTCTTGTTTGAAACCAACGTAGGCGCTGGCTTGCCTGTAATAGGCACGCTCAATGACCTTGTGCACAGCGGAGATAAAATCTTGAAAATAGAGGCGATTCTCTCAGGTACGCTCAACTTCATTTTCAACACCGTGAGCAGCGAAAGGAAAATGAGCGATGTGGTGGTAGAAGCTAGGGAAAATGGCTTTACCGAACCCGACCCACGAATTGACCTCAGCGGATCAGACGTTGCCCGTAAGATCTTAATCTTGAGCAGGGAACTCGGCTACGACATGAACATCGACGAGGTGGAGATGAAACCATTTATTCCTGAAAAGTATTTTGAAGCAGATAGCGTGGAGCAATTCCTCAAAAACCTAGAGGAATTTGATGGTATTTTTGAAGCAGATCGCTCAAAACTCGATGCCAAAGAGCAGAAGTACCGTGTGATAGCTAAGTTGGAAAACGGCAAAGCCTCCATCAGCCTGAACACCTACGACAAAGGAGATTCCTTTTACGCAGCAGCGGGCAGCGACAACATTATCTTGTACACCACCGAAAGGTACTTGGAGCAACCACTAATGATAAAAGGTCCTGGCGCTGGAGCAGAAGTAACCGCAGCAGGCGTATTTGCGGATATTATCCGTGTGGTGGCGTAGTTAAAAAAATGTAACTAATAAGCACTGGAGCGAGCCTCCGCTCGTACCATTTCAGCACAATTCAGAAAGCAAAAAAGAAAGCATTGAAGGCTTCTTAACATAAGACATAAATCAATGAGCGAATCGGTAAAAGTATTTTCCCCCGCCACCGTGGCAAACGTAGCCTGTGGTTTTGATATTTTGGGTCTTTCCCTCCAGTATCCTGGAGATGAGATAGTGGTGAGGAAAACGGACACCCCCGGTATCAAAATCATCAACAGTACGGAGTATAAGGAAATCCCCGAAAATCCGCTCAAGAATACCGCATCGGTTGCCATGCAAGCTTTTCTCGACCACCTCGGAAGTGAGCAAGGTTTCGAGATGGAAATTTTGAAAAAAATAAAGCCCGGAAGCGGAATTGGTTCGAGCGCCGCCAGTTCGGCTGCGGGAGTATTTGCCGCCAACCATTTGCTAGGCAGTCCGCTTAGCAGAAAAGAATTGGTACAATTTGCCATGGCAGGAGAAGCGGCGGCTTGCGGTTCGCCCCATGCCGATAATGTTGCCCCTGCCCTGTTGGGTGGCTTTGCCCTCATCAGAAGCTACAACCCGCTCGACGTGGTGACATTGCCCTATCCAGAAGATTTATATTGCACCATTATCCATCCTCAAATAGAGGTAAAAACGGCTGATGCCCGAAGGATTCTCCGCAAGGAAATAGCCTTGAAAGATGCCGTGGTTCAGTGGGGAAACATTGCGGGATTGGTAGCAGGGCTTTTCAACAGCGACTACGAACTGATTGGCAGGTCTTTGGAAGATGTGGTGATCGAGCCCATCCGCTCGATTTTGATTCCTGGCTACGAAGATGCAAAAAAAGCGGCGATTGAAGCAGGCGCTTTAGGCTGTAGCATTTCTGGCTCAGGTCCTTCCATGTTCTCACTTAGCAAGTCAGAAGAAGCGGCAAAAGCGACTTCAGATGCCATCCAAGCTGTTTTTGAGAAGTTGGACATCGAAACCAACAATTACATTTCCAAAATCAACCCTGTTGGCATTTCCATTATTTCTTAAACTAAAAAAGTCATTTATTTGATAATTTAAATAGTACTGCTATTACATTTTATAAGTGCGATGGCACGAAAATCTGGCGGAGAGGAGCGTTGGGCTTGCGGGGATAAGCTTTAGATTTTTCGGCAGCCGACGCTGTTGATTTTTTCGTCCTTTTTGATCAAGCAAAAAGGACAAGAAGCTAAATTTAATTTACAGGTTTCAGCTTCTGTGCAAAAGACAAATATTACAACCTTATTTGAATCTTCCTATAATGAAATACTATAGCACAAACCAAAAAGCCCCTCTCAGCGATTTGTCATCGGCTGTGTTGAAAGGGCTTGCCCCCGACAAAGGATTGTATATGCCCGAGCAAATCCCTGCTCTTCCCGAATCATTTTTTAAGAATTTGCCTAACCTCAGCCTTGCCGAAATAGGCACAGCGGTATCTGAGGCACTTTTTGGTGAGGATGTTTCCAAAGCCAAGTTGCAAGAGATTTGCGAAGATGCACTCAACTTCGATGTGCCCTTGGTAATGCTCAACGACAAAGTCGGAAGCCTTGAACTTTTCCACGGCCCTACTTGCGCTTTCAAAGATGTAGGGGCGAGGTTTATGTCGAGGATGATGGCGCATTTCATCGAAAAAAGGGAGAAAGATACCTACGTTCTGACTGCTACTTCGGGCGATACGGGTTCTGCCGTAGCCAGTGGTTTTTTCAATGTGGAAGGAATAAAAGTGGTGTTGCTTTACCCAAAGGGAAAAGTGAGCCACATACAAGAACAGCAGTTGACCACTTACGGTGGAAATATCACCGCTGTAGAAATTGACGGCACGTTCGACGATTGCCAGCGATTGGTAAAAGATGCATTTGTGGACGATGACCTCAATGCAAAACTGACCCTGACCTCTGCCAACTCCATCAACTTGGCAAGGTTCTTACCCCAGTCTTTTTATTATTTCCATGCTTTTGCCCAGTTGGGAGAAAAAGCAAAAGACGTGGTTTTCTCTGTACCAAGCGGAAACTTTGGCAACCTCACCGCAGGGCTTTTTGCCTACAAAATGGGCTTGCCTATCAAGCGGTTCATCGCTGCTACCAATGTGAACGATGTAGTGCCTAGCTACCTCAACAGTGGTATTTTTGAAGCGAGGGCTTCGGTAAAAACTATTGCCAATGCCATGGACGTGGGCAACCCGAGCAACTTCGTCCGTATGTTGGAAATTTATAAGCACTCGCACCCTGCCATGCAAGCCGAGATTACGGGCTTCACCCAAACCGATGCGCAGATTAGGGAAACCATGGAACGCATTTACAAGAAACACGGCTACACCGCCGACCCACACGGGGCAGTTGGCTACGCTGCTTTGGAAGAGTTGCAGGAAGAAGGAGAAACAGGTATTTTCCTAGAAACTGCCCACCCAGCCAAGTTTATGGACGTAGTAGAAGAAACGCTAAACACCAAAGTAGAAATCCCTGAAAGGCTGCAAGCTTTCTTGAAAAAAGAGAAAAAAGCAACTCCTCTTTCTACGGAATATGCTGACTTTAAAGGCTTTTTGGAAGGATTGGCGTAAGAGGTTCATGCCGCTCGGCTCTAGCCGAGTGCTCACTATGTCTTGTAGCTCCAGCTACAAGAGGAAAAAATGATACTGTAGCTCGGGCAGAAATGTCCGAGTTTATTTTATTCAATTCCTCCTCAAACTAGAAGGTGAAGCAACAGGTAAGCTGCTTAAAAAAATAGAATCGTTAGAAATACACTTGCTATTATCCCAATCCCTCCAAATATAATTTTATATTTCTCAATGACTATATCCATAGGATAATGTGGATCATAATAAATTGTCACATAATCACCTTCCGTTAAGTATGCAGGAAAATAACCAATCGAACTAGTAACAGTCTTCGACTCTTTCTTTAATGTCTGAAACCTAATTACTGGGTAATAAAGAATACTTGTGCTATTTCCTCCACTTTTTTTAATTAGTTCCTGTACTATAGCATCATCAACTCTTACCCAATTCTTTTTTACATAAGCTAGACGTAGAAAGTTATATACTCCAAAACCTAACGCAGCAATTGTTATACAGTAAAATATTATCTCTTCTTCATTCATGATGATTAAAATTTAATAATCAAAAACACCCATCACTCGACTAGCGCCGAGCGAGAGGTTGAATTAAAAAAATCATTACCTACTATTCTTTTGATTCCAGCTATTTTACACAGTAGGCAGGAGATCCCGAATCAAGTTCGGGATGACCAAATAAGGGTTAAATACCCTCATATACAAATTTCCTCAGCCTCTCATCGAAAAAACTACTTCTTCTGCTGCTTAATCACTTGCTCTCGGTACACGTTGAAAATGCGGGATTTGGAGACGAAACCTTCGTATTTTCCCTTGCGGATTACGGGTAGGTTCCAGGCTTGGGAGGTTTCAAATTTGTGCATAACGGATTGCATACTCTCGCCGTATTCCACATAGTTGGGAGGAAGCTCCATAATATCGGCGATATCTACTTCTTTCTGCTTTTCGGGGTTGAACATGATGTCCCGCACATCGTCGAGGGTGACTATTCCTTCCAAGCCTCCATCTTCGTTTAGTACGGGGAAAATATTTCGTTTGCTCACGCTGATGGACTTCACCATGTCTTTCAATTTTCCATCAACAGGAACTGCTTTAAATTCCCTTTCAATAATTTTATTGATGCTCAAATTCCCCAACACCTGCATATCCTGTCCATTTTGCACGTATTCCCCTCGATGCATCAGATCGCGGATGTAGGGCGAGTTTGCATTGAAATAGGTAACGGTAGAATAGGAAATAGCCGAAACGATCATAAGTGGAATGAAGAGCGTGTAGCCTCCCGTAAGCTCGGCTATGAGGAAAATAGCGGTGAGCGGGGCATATTGCACACCGCAAAGTACGCCGCACATCCCCACCAAAGCAAAGTTGCTTTCGGAAATAAAGGCTAAACCTGAAAGGTTGATGAATTTGGCAAAAGAATAGCCCGTAACCCCACCTAGGAAAAAAGAGGGGGCAAATGTTCCACCGCTGCCTCCTGCCGAAATCGTAATGGCAGAGGCGATGGTTTTTACCAAAATTAGGGCAACGAGGTAGCCAAAGAAAGTCCAGCTATTGGTATCGGCACTCTTAAAAAAGAGCATTTTATCTAATAAGCCCGCGGTATTTCCATTGAGCATATCTTTTATAAAAAGATAACCTTCGCCATACACTGCGGGGAAAAGAAATATGGCCAAGCAAAGCAAAACACCACCAACCAAAGCCCTGTTAGTACCATTTTTTATCCTCTCAAATATCATTTCCATCCAGTGGAGGAAATCGGTGAAGTACCTCGAAATAAACCCGCATACTACTCCAAGTGCGATGTAAAGCGGAATATCAAAGGCGTTGAACGTATCTAATAACCTGAAAGAGAAAAGCGCATCCTCGCCCAGCAAGACTAACGATACCATTGTAGCACTTACCGAAGCCATGAGCAGGGGAATGAAACTGGCTACAGAAATATCGAATAGAATAACTTCGAGGCTAAAGATCAGGCCGGCAATGGGTGCATTGAAAATAGCAGAAATAACCCCTGCCGTACCACAGCCGATCATGAGTGTACGCATTTTATAGTTCATGTTTACCAGCTGGGCTATGTTGGATCCAATAGCCGAACCCGTAAGCACTATGGGAGACTCCAACCCTGCAGAGCCGCCAAGCCCGACGGTAAAGGCGCTGGTCACCATCCGCGAATACATTTTGCTTTTACCGATTATCCCCGATTTTTTGGAGATGGAGTATAAAATATCGGTAATCGCATGCCCCAACTGGGCCTCTTTGTACAGAATTCGGGCTAGGAAAATAGTGATCAGAAGCCCTAGCATGGGCAGCACTATCTGAAGATAACTGTAGCTAAAGGTCTCGGAAGTGAGCTTGTGCTGAATAAAATGTACCGACTGCTTAAGCGCCACGGCGGCCAAGCCAGCCACGATCCCTACTATACCACTTATGATGAATACAAAGTTCTTTTCGGAAATATAGCGTATTTTCCAAGTTAAAGCTCTTTCTAGCTTGCTCGATATGGCAGTTCGTATGTGAAATTTTCGCACAGGGCGCATTTTTTAAGTTAGAAATAAAACTTTTAGAAGCTGCTTGGGAATAAATTTTCAAAACAGCTTCTCTCAGACCGAACATAAAACCTCGATGCCTATCAAAAGTAAAATTATATCCTTCCTACTCAAAAGTGTAAAGATATTTTCTTTTGAAAAAGTGATTAGCTTCTGTATTTTTCTGTAATCTCGTAAACGTGGGCAAGAATACTCTTATCTTCTTCTGTCAATTCCAACCCCCTTCTAGCAAGAACTCTACTGGCTAATTCATACATTTTAGGCAGCCTAAAAGTAGCCACTTTTCCTTCCCCACCCCAACCGAAAGAAGGAATGAAGTTTTTGAGGAACCCAGCTCCGTAAAGAATAGCACCAACCCCTACTACCGTACCCGTATTGAACATGGTATTGATACCTGACTTAGTATGGTCACCCATCATCAGACCGCAAAACTGCAAACCTGTATCTACAAAACTATCTACCGAATAATCCCAGTTTTTCACATTGGAGTAGTTATTCTTTAGGTTAGAGGTATTGCTATCAGCACCAAAGTTGCACCATTCAGCTATTACGCTGTTCCCCAAGTACCCATCGTGCGATTTATTGCTATACCCAAAAATAACCGAGTTGGCCACTTCGCCACCTACTTTTGAGAAAGGTCCAAAAGTGTTGTCACCCCTGATTTTTGCCCCCATATTGATATGGGAATTTTCACATAAGCCCAATGCACCCCTCACCAAAGCACCCTCATGGATCTCTGCGTTTTTCCCTATATAAATTGACCCATATTCAGCATTTAGTATCGCTGCTTTTATGGAAGCCCCTTCTTCTACAAAAATATTTTCAGGATTATAAACTATGGTGTGCGGGTCAGTTATTGGCTCACTTTTCCGACCTTTTGTTATTAATTGGTAATCCTTATCCAATTCTGCCCTGTTCTTCTTGAATATCTCCCAGTTTTTATTGAAAATGGCAACTTTATTTTCCCAAGTCAACTTATTGCCTGATTGAGAAGCTTCTAGCAACTCTTCGGGAGTAGTGAACTTAGCAGAGCTACAAAAAGCCAACAGCATCCCATCTTTTTCGATGGATTGGTTTTCTGACAAGGACTTAACCGCAGCTATAAAGGCATCGTCAGGAGAGACCCCTCCGTGCACGTAATAGTTCAACCTCTCAAAATGTGGAGGGAATTTCTTGCTCAAGTAGCTTTCGGTAAGAAAAGAATAATCAGCAGGGAAGCGAGTCTTCCACTTTTCGGTGATCTTAATAATCCCGACCCTAATTTCGGCTACAGGCCTCAAATAGGTAAGTGGCAACAAGCCTTTTTTACTGCTAGGGTGATCGAAAAGAAGTATATTCATGAGTGGAGTTCTGAGTTGAAGCTACGGTTTAAAAAATTCAAAAATAACAATCAAGATTCGTCAATGCTACTTTTTCTTCATAATGAAATTAGAATTCAAATATATCAGCAACAGTTCAATTTAAGCTTAGCCAAAAGCAATCTATTATAACTGACAATAAACCACTGATTTTCAATACAAAACAACACACAACACACTACTTACATGAAACCTTCAAAAAAAGGGATAGTCGCAGGGGGAAATTGGATTATTGACCAAGTCAAGATCGTAGATTTTTATCCCCAAGAAGATGAACTTGCCAAGATTTTATATCAAGGCACGAGCAATGGCGGTTCGCCTTACAACCTATTGAAGAACTTCGCACGCCTAGGTGTTTCTATCAAGCTTTCGGCTGCTGGGCTAGTGGGTGGAGACTCTAATGGCAAGTGGATCATTGATGATTGTATAAAAAACGGTATAGACAAAAAATGGCTTCAGGTAAAAAAAGAGGCAATCACTTCCTTCACCGATGTTATTACTTCGGCTTCTTCGGGAAGAAGAACTTTTTTCCACCAACAAGGTACTTGCGCCCAGCTCTCCACGGAGCACTTCCGACTTGACAAATACAAGGCGGGAATGTTTCACCTAGGCTACCTCCTTTTGCTCAGCAAACTAGACGAGCTAGATGAAAAAGGAAGAACAGAGGCATCGTACCTGCTAGAAAAAGCTCAAAACCTCGGCATGAAAACTTCGGCTGATGTCATAAGTTTGCTAGATGCCGACTATCAAAAAGTTGCCACCCCCTCGCTCCCTTTCATCAATTACTTTTTCCTAAACGATTATGAAGCTGCTAAGCTCAGTGGAATAGAGGTAAAAACAAACGGGGAAATTGATATTGAAAAACTGACCTCAGCTGCGCAAAAAGTACTGGATATGGGCGTGAACAACTTGGTAAGCGTCCACTTCGACAAAGGGATTTTATTGGTAGAGAAAGATGGAAAGGTCTGGCTACAAGGCAAGCCGATAGTGCCGAAGGAAGAACATGTGGGAAATGCTGGGGTAGGCGAAGCGGTGATGACCGGAATTTTGTGGGCAATCCACGAAGGGTTGGACTTCGAAAAAGGCTTAGAACTGGCTTCTGCCATGGCGGGGTGCTGCATGCTGGATGCCTCTTGTTCCAACGGTATTTTGCCTCTGGAGCAAACGCTAGAAAAGGCAAAAGAGTGGAAAGTTCACCAATTTTAAGCTTTTCTTGAAAAGATAAACAAACAAGGCTTCCATTCATGATGAATGGAAGCCTTGTTTGTTTATGGCAACATATTATCTCAATCCTACATTTCCCCCGCTTTGTGGAAGAGCAACCAGTCTATTTCAACTGAAGCATTTTCAGTTCCAGCGTACTCAAAGGTAATGTAGATGTCTTGCGTAGCATTTACTTGTTTGCTAAACGTGAGGATGGTTTCTGAGAAATCATTCCTTTTGCCTGTAGTGAAAGGAACTTCACCCGATGCAACTATCTCACCTTTGGGGCTACCAAGCCTGAGGTTTATCTTAAAGCCTTCAGAACCTGTTGCCGAAGTTCTCATAGTGATTTTATCTACTCCAGAAAGGTCGATTCCCTTGAACATAAAATGGGAATCTGGTTGAATCCTATGAAGGTAGGTAACGTTCGTTCCAGCAGGTCTTCTCTTGGCAATTTTGAAGAAGCTGTCGTAATCTTCTGCTTCTACTTTAGCTGGGCGGAACTCAATGGTTTTCGTATTGTTTAGTGATCCTATTACCTCCCCTCCTTTATCGGTATAAGAAGATTTAAGTATATATTTCCCGTTTCCTTGGTCAAAATCCAACACTCCGGCCAATGGCAAAGATGGCTTGGTAGACTCTTCGTCAAGAGAAAGGACAAAGCCTATCATTGCCTCCGCTTGCTCTACAGATAATTGCGGATGGGCAGACATCATTCGTTCGCCCCAGTTTCCATTTCCACCGCTTATTACCTTAGCAGCCAAAGTGCTAATAGTTTCTTGGTTGGTCTCGTAGCGCTGAGCTACTTCCGTATAACTTGGTCCTACCGAAGCGGCATCTATTGCATGGCAAGTTTTACAGCCATTTTCATTTATCAAGGTTTCCCCATTCAGCACCGCTGATGATTGCTTATGCCCAGGGCCAACTGCCGCCAAATCTTCTCCTATCGAGATAAAATCAAAGAATACTTGGACTTGGCTGTCGTCAGGTGTGCCATCTTCCGTATCGGTCACTTTTATCGTGTATTGCTTCTTTTCCCCCGGCCAATAAAAAGTCTCATTAGCCATAAGTTGCAAATCTACATTCGGAATATCGTTTCCTACTTGTACTTCAATGTTTGCAACAGAAGAACCACCGCTAGGGTCGGATGCCCTCATTCTCACTTTATAAACACCAGGCTTGGTAAACTTGTAAGATGGCGCCATTTCTGTTGACTGTACTTCGTTTCCTTCAAAAATCCACTCATAAGTCAACTCATCTTCCTCGTCAAAGTCCGTAGATCCTTCTCCTGTAAACTGAACCGAGAGCGGTGCTGCCCCTACCAAACCTTCCGCACTAATCCTTGCAATTGGCTTTCTGTTTCCTTCGGCATAGTCAATCCTTGCCAGTACGGCATCTGGATTACGAGAGAACCAATTGGCTCCATATTCCAGCACATATAATGCTCCGTCAGGACCTAATTCCATGTCGATAATCTTCTCAAATTTCATATTGGGCAAAAAAGGCTCGTGTTCTATGAAATTCCCCTCTGCATCCAAAGTAACCGCATGAATCCAGTTCCTGCTCCAGTCGTAATGGAAAACCTTATTATGGTAGTACTTGGGCAATTTATTTTTAGAATAAGGGAATTGGTCATAATAATAAGTAGGTCCTGCCATGGCATTTCTACCTCCTTTGGTCATATCTTCAAAATCTGGACTTTCGGCATACGGATACCAAATAAGCGCAGGACGTGCTGGTGGCAATTTCCTCATCCCCGTGTTATTGGGTGAAGTATTTATTGGGTTTTCAGGGTCGAAAAAGTCAGAAACTTCGCCAGTCTCATAGTTCATTTTGCGGTAAGCGTAGTTATTTCCTACAAAATACGGCCAACCGTAGTAGCCAGCAGTTTTTGCCAAATTAAATTCGTCGTAGCCTCTTGGCCCTCTATTAGGGTTGTCATTACCTGCATCTGGCCCTACATCACCCCAAAATAGCCAACCTTTTTTGCTGTCAACCGACATTCGGTAAGGGTTTCTACAGCCCATTACAAATATTTCAGGTCTGCCTTGAGAGCCGTCTTTGGGGAATAAATTACCATCGGGAATACTGTATGTCCCGCCAATTTCAGGTTTTATTCTCAAAATTTTACCCCTCAAATCGTTTGTATTGCTAGAAGACTTTTGAGCATCGAAGGGAGAGCGGCCTTCCCTTTCGTCCATAGGGCCAAATCCATCTGTATCAAATTCTTGATTTGTATTGAAAGGGCTACTATCATCTCCTAAGGCAATGTACAAGTTTCCATCAGGACCAAACTGCATAGAGCCTGCTGAGTGACAGCACTCATCTCGCTGAACATCCATTTCAATAATGGTCTTTTCTGTATCGAGCAAGAGGCTATCGCCAATGTAACTAAACCTCGATACCCGCTGGATGGGCTTATCTCCTTTGGGCGAATAAAAAAGGTAAAGCCTGTAGTTATTTTCAAAATCGGGATCGAGCGCAAGCCCAAGCA